>NZ_QTUA01000001.1:705539-1411079 GCF_003386865.1 Calidifontibacter indicus
CACCTGATCGATCGGGTGGCTCACCGGTCGGGCGTAGCCGGGCACGCTCACGAGGTCATCGCTGTCCTCGAACATCGTGGCGTCGGTCCACTGCTTCAGTTCGACCGCCAAGTAGGTCGGTTCGCCGTTCGAGTCCACGCCGGCTAGCACCACATCGGCCCGCTTGCTGGTCAGCGGCAGTTGGTACTCGATGAGCATCTCGACATCAGGCCGACCAGCGCTCACGAGATCGGCCGCGAGTGCGGGGAGGCTCCGGCTCCACGACCTGCGCTCGGCGGGCGACGGCCACTGACCCGTTCGCGTCGCCAGCTGCTCGGCCAGGCGCTCCTCCAGGTATTGCTCAGCGACGGAGAAGCTGCCAGCAGACTGGCGCAGCAGCGACGACATCCTTGGCTCCCGGGCAGCACGACAAAGGCGTGCGGGGGAGCGTGTCCATCAAGGAAGCTCGTCGATCCGCGTTGACGGTGGAACTCTATGACAAACGACTTCCTCGGAGATGACCTCGCCTCCGGTAAGGGTCAGTGGTGCCCGATAGCGTCTGCTTTGAACGACCGGGGACAAGGGGCACCATGATTCGCTACTCGACAACGCACGCACAGCGCACCGACCTGACGACGGGCCGGACCTCGTGATGCTGCCGAACGGCGTCGCGAACACCTACGACCGCCCGTACGCACTTGTTGACGTCGAGACAACCGGCCTGACCGCGAGTCGCGACCGCGTCGTCCAGATCGCGATCGCCCAGATGGAGCCCAACGGTGTCGTGACCGATCAGTGGTCAACGCTGATCGATCCCGAGCGTGACCCCGGCCCGGTCGAGATCCATGGCATCACCCGAGCAAGGTTGCGCGGGGCACCCAGGTACGCCGATGTCGCTCCGCGGATCCACGAGATGCTCAGCCGGCGCGTGGTCGTGGCGCACAACGCTCGGTTCGACTGGGACTTCCTTGCCCACGAAGCGCACCGAGCCGGGCACCGCTTTCCGGCCGACACCAGACTGTGCACCTGCCAGTTGTCGCAGCGGTTCGACCTGCCCGTGGCCGATTTCAGGTTGGCGAGCCTGTGCGACTACTGGGGCATCAAGCAACACCGTGCCCACGATGCCGAGGACGACGTGCGTGCTCTCGTCGAACTCACCCGTCATTCGCTCGCGTTGGCGCACCGGTTGGGACTGCCGTTGCCCTACGCGCGACCACGCCCCCTCGGTGGTTACCCGCCGGTTGCGCCGCGCACGCCCTGCATGTGGCGGTACCCCGGCCGGCACGTGCCTGGCCAACCACTGCGGCAAGGCATGACGGTGGTGTTCACCGGTCAGACGCACCGCGACCGGGCGATGCTGATCGAGACGGCAACCCGGTGCGGTCTCGACGTGATGAACTCGGTGAGTTCACGCACCAGCGTCCTCGTGTCGAACGGCGAACTCGGCACGCGCAAGGGGGATCTCGCGCTCAAGCACGGCACCAGCCTGATGACCGAGGAGCAGTTCATGGGGCTGCTCGACTCCGTCGAACCCGGTGACCCGAGAACGATGGCGCAGGTTGTCGTGCAGACGATGCCTGACGCGGTGCCCGTGCTCAGCCCACCGAGACCGCGCGCCAAAGTGGCTGCCCCCGGGCGGTTCTCGCGCAGGCGCGTGATCATCCTCGGCGGCTCGCACGATGAGGCGGCCGACGTGCGAACCCGTGTGCAGGAGGTTGGTGGCACCTGCGCGGTGAACCTCACCGTCACCGTGACGGACTTTGTCGCGCTGGCGGACGCCGAGAAGGACGCACGCATCTCCAAGGTCAAGGATCGAGCTCTGACCGAGCTCGACCCTGTGACACTCGAGCCTGTCGGTGCCTCGCAGCCCAGCGCGAATGACGAGGCGCAGCAACTCGATTCGGTGGATGTGGTGTCGCTCCCGCGAGGTGGCGTCACCGATATCGCGCACCTCGACTTCACCGTTATTGCCACCTGGGTCGCTGCCGAGGCGGTCGGCGAAGTCGACGTCGTCGCATTCGTCTCGGATCCGACAGGCAGCGTCGCGCGCGACGAGGACTTCTGTTTCTACAACCAACCGACCCATCCGACCGGCCTCGTTGACCTCGACCTCGCAACGCCCGACCAGGCGTCCGTCGACGTTCGGGCAGGGACACTTCCGATCGATTCACGAATCACCCTTGCCGCCGCGATCGATGGTGATGGCACGTTCGGAGACCTCGGCGCTATTGAGCTGAGCGTGCGATCGAGCGAGGGCTCGTTGCTGGCGCGCGCGACGCTCGATGCGGCCGCCGACGAAACGAGCATGCTTCTCGCTGAGGTGTATTGGCGTAGCGGGGCGCTTCGGTTCCGAGCGATCGGTCAGGGCTACCAACGGCGCCTGGCTGGGCTTGCCGTCGGCTACGGGGTCGACATCGAGGAGGACGTGGAGTAGCCGCGGAGGGTCAGGCGAGGCCATGCTGCGTCGCCCACACTGCGATCCGGTTGCCACGTGCCTCAACGAAAGTCATGCACGCCTGTCCGGCGGATGCACTCAAGCGTCAGGTCGCTGCGGTCCTTGATGCGCGGGTGGAAGCCCTTCGCGCCGTTGATCGTCACCTTGCCGCCGATCCGGTTGGCAGGAAACACGAGGTGCCCGCCGATGGTTCGGTAACTCCGAGCAAATCGGTTGAGGAGCGAGGGGCGAATCTCGTTTACCAGGGCAGCTTCAGAACGTTAAGCGGAGTCGCCCGTGCATCGGACGTGGGTGCTTTCATGATTTCGTGCCCTTCGACCTCACCGAACTCCACGCGCTCGTGCCCCAGGTGTGGGCGCTGAGCGACCCTGCGCACTCGCAGGTGAGGGTGTCGCTCGGTCGAAACCCGCAGCGGTGGTGGCGGCGCCGGATCCGGGTGGACGGTGTCGCGATGCGGCAGCATCCTGCGGTGTGGCCGCTGTTCGAAGGGAAAGAGGGGTTTGAGCTCACCATTCGTGCGGACGGGTCGGTGCGGTTCGTGCCCGAGTACCCCTCGCCGCACGTGTTCGGATACCTGGGCTCGGGACCGCTGGAGATCGTCCGTGACCCGGACGCTCGTCCCCCCGGGCGGGTTGCGTCCGCGGCCGCACAGAACGTCGGGCCGGAAGATCGCGACATCGGTTACCTGCGGAAGTTGTTCCGTCCGGGTGACGCGGAGGAGGTCGGACGGAGGCGTGCGTCGATCGAGGAACAGGAGCGCCGATCGGGTCCGCTGCCCGCTCAGGCGCGGGCCTATTTGGCGGTGTCGGCGGGACACTCGAGCATCGATCCGGCGGTGCCGCACACTCCGCTCGTGCAGGAGTTCGTGGGGGCGGGGATGTGGGGGCCGCTCAGCGTGAAGACCCGCGATCCGCAACGCTGGGCTGGGTGGTGGCGCACCAGAGTCGACCTCGAAACGCGTCACTTCCCGGTCGGTGTGCAGCCGGCGGTTGTGTCCGAGCACTGGCTTCCGGTCGGCGATCCCGACGAGCGCGGCATGTACTGCGTCGACATGGTGCCCGGCGACGGCGGCACGGTCGGCCAGTTGATCTTCCTGCCCGGCGACCAGTGTGTGGGTGCGCAACTGGTTGCCGACTCGCTCGCGGCAGCCTTCCGCGGCGACCGGCCCACGCCGCGAGGCTTCCTTCCACCGATGACGATTCCCGACCACATCGTCACCTGCATGACGGCTGCGGAGCTCGAAAAGCGCCTTGCCGCAGGCGAACTGCCCCCGACACTGCAGGCCGTTGCGGTCGAGGACGGTCGGGCGCGGCTCGACGTGGTGAACGCGCTGCTTCGGTATTGGGGACTGCCGCAGGTGGATGCGTTCGAGTGGACTTGGCGGCAGGAGCTGCCGTCACGCCCCGGTGCCTGACGCTGAGGGGGTGCGAGCCGCTGCTGAGCCCGTCATAGCCCAGTCGCCGCGCAATCCTCCATGGGAGGCAAAGCGGCACAGACCATGGCGGTGGGTGCGACAATCACCGCATGCACGAGTACTCGGGGTCCACTGCCACGGGCATCAACCAAGAGCTCGCGACGCTCATCGCGCAGGCGGAGCGGGGTGAGCCGTGCCCTCGCGTCACGCTGCTCACAGCGGCCGGTCTCGTCCAAGGGATTCCCGCTTCCCGCAGCAGGGCCCTTGAGGCCCGACGCGCCGCTGTACGCGAGGCTCTCAGGACATCTGGGGTGAAGTCTCTGCTCAATCGAAGAGGGCCGGCACCCGAAGAGCTCGCACGGCCGATGCTCCAGTACATCGACAACTGCCCCCCGACGCCGGGGCACATGCACCTGGTGCCGGCCGCTGTGATGCCGCTGCAAGGTGCGGCATTGAACATGCCGACGATGACCGTAAATCTGAGCCACGTCGTCTCATGGTGGCTTGGACTGGCGGATGTCAGCCCTCAGAGGTCGCCGGGGTCTGCGGTCGGATTCGTTGTCGACTTCTGACCCGCGTTGACCACGTGGATGCACGATCACCTGCGAGTCATCACACTGAATCGCCCCGGAGTGTCCGGAGACTTTCTCAAACGGTCAGCGCAGCGGTTTGCTGGGCTGTTTTGCGAGCGTAGTACGCCTCCTCAAGCTCGACGGGTGGGATGTCGCCGCAGTACTCGTACAGGCGCCGATGGTTGAACCAGTCGACCCATTCGGTGGTCGCGATCTCGACGTCATCGGCGCCCTTCCAGGGCTTGGCTCGCTTGATCAACTCGGTCTTGTACAACCCGTTGATCGACTCCGCTAACGCGTTGTCGTACGAATCCCCAGTACTACCAATGGAATCCGCGACACCGGCCTCGGCCAGGGCTTGACCGAACCGGATCGAGGTGTACTGAGACCCCCGATCGTGGTGATGCACCAACGCGCTGAAATCGGCTGTCCCGTAACGGTTTCGGGTCCAGACAGCCTGCTCGAACGCATGCAACACGAAGTCCGTCGTCATCGACGTCGACACCGACCACCCCAAGATCCGCCGCGCGTAGGCGTCGACGACGAACGCGACGTACACCCACCCCGACCACGTGCTGACATAGGTGAAGTCGGCGACCCACAGCCGGTCCGGCGCCAACGGCGCGAACCGGCGACACACCAGATCATCCGGACGCCGATCAGCGGCCGACGCGTCGGGCGTCGTGGTCCGCTTGACCGTGCCGCGGATCGCGCCCCGCCACCCGCGTTCACGCATGATCCGCTCCACCGTGCACCGGGCAACCCGGTGGCCTTCGCGGTTGAGTTGCAACCACACCTTCCGAGCCCCGTACACGCTGTAGTTCTCGGTGTAGACACGGTGAATCTCTCTGGTCAGCAACGCTTCTCGCCAGTCCGAGGTGGTCATCGGGCGATCCACGAGTTCGTAATAGGTCGATGGGGCGATCGTGATCCCGTGCTCGGTCAGCACGGAACAGATCGGCTCGACACCCCACCGCAGACCACCAGGTTCACGCCGATCGGCGTGCACCCTGATGAAGTCCACGATCAGCCGCGTGGCCGGTCGAGCTCGGCTGCGAAGAAAGCCGAGGCTGCCTTCAGGATCGAGTTCGCTCGCTTCAACTCGGCGACCTCGCGCCGCAGCCTGCGCAGTTCCTCCGACTCGGCCGTCCCGACCCCGCCGACACCGCCAGCAGCGCCGGCGTCAGCCTCTGCCTGACGCACCCACTTCCGAAGCGTCTCGGCCGACCCGATCCCCAACAAAGGAGCGACCCGCTGGATCGCCGGCCACTCACTCTCGTCCGAGGGCCGCTCGGTCACCATCCGCACCGCGCGCTCCTTGAGCTCCGCGGGATACCTCTTCGTACCAGTGCCTGCCATGACTCCAACCTTCCCAACAACTGGAGTCTCCGGACATGCCGGGGCGATTCACACTGCCGGTCGATGACGCGGACACACTGGGTGGGTTGGAGTCGGCGGTGCTTGAGCTGATAGACCCTCCACTGAATCTCGATAAGGGTTCAACGGAATTCGCTAAGTACTCGGCTGTCCGAGCTCAGGAAGAAGGACAGCCGGCGCCGACGGTAGGCGGTTCCTAACCTTCCTTACGCCGGAGGAAGAGCTGCGGCGAGCACGCGCAGGTCACCGACAAGATCTCTCACTACCGCGGCCTCATCGAGTGCGCCGTCCACCAGTGCGGTGCAGTCACGCCGTCCCACGATGAGCCTCTCCACGCGGGACGCAGAATTCCGCCTTCGACCCTCAGCTCGGCTCGCCCCTTGTACCGCTTGGCATCGATGACCCACACCCCACCAGTCGTCACGACAAGGTGGTCGATGTTGGTGCGTGTGCCGGGAATGCGGCGGTCGTCCAGCACCGCTATGGACGCGCCGTATAGGCGCGGCTGCGCGGTTGGCGCATTTGAGTTCCAGGCAGCTCGCTCGTCGCAAAGCCTGCGCCCCGCAACCCGTATTTGCGCGGTCCTGGCGTCTCTTTGAAATGTAAAGCCCGGGCTCCACGATCGTGGAGCCCGGGCTGGACATGTCTGGTGTCAGAGCTTCCCGCTGTAGATGCCGTCTGCGCGGTCGAAGCGGTCCATCGAGTTGACGGTCAGGGTGAAGTCCTGGCCGGGCGTGTAGCCATAGGCGACGTTGTACGTGAGCGACTTGCCGGGCAGGATCTTCGCCGTCGGCAGTTCGATGCCTTTGGCGGAGTCGAAGACCTTGTCGGTCTGCTGATCGCCGGAGGTCGCACTCTCGTTGAAGTTGAACGACTCGTACACCTTGTCGGTACCGTTCTTGATGACCACGGTCAGCTTCACGAACTTCTTGAACTTGCTGTCCGTAACCGCGTATTCCGACGGGGTGAACGGCACGGGCTTCGACACCGTCACTGCGAGCTTGTCGTCCCAGGTGAACGTCGAGCCGAACGGCTTCGTAAGTGACGATCCGTCCGACGCAGCCGAGGTCTCACTGGACTCGGACGCGGCCGGCGACTCCGAACTTGACGCCGACCCGTCGGTGCTCGACGACTCGGCCGACGAGGATTCGGATGTCTGGGTCTCAGCAGAACTGCTGGTCGACGAGGACGACGACACGTTGGTCGTCGAGTTGCAGCCCGCGAAAAGGGGCACAGCAATAAGAGCAGCAACGATGCTGAGGCGCTTCATTTTTTTTCTCCCTTGGTGGGGCCCATCCCTTGTGCCCCCAGCGGAGACTAGCTCCTTGATCGCTCAACAAGTGATGTCGTGACGGACTTGTGATCTTGGTCGGTCGCGAGCCATGTCTCGCGGCCGGCGCCGTCGGCGCTTGACCGGGTAGACGGCGTCCGGGCGGTCCTTGTCCAGGGGGTCAACTGACAGTACGTCGCTGAGCCGCAGAAAGGGCTCGCCGAGCGTCACAGATCTCGGCTAACTCGTTGCCTGCAAACGCAACCCGGCCAACAGCAGATCGAGCCCGGCCGCGAACTGGTCGCGATCCTCGTGCTCCGCGAACTCCTCGAGGATGTGGTGCATGAACGGGAACTCGGCCGAGTCGAGCGCCCGCCACTGAGCGACGGCGTGCTCGAAGTATTCCTGCCGGCTCATCGTGCCGTCGAGCACCTCCTGCGGGGGTTGCTGCCCGATGTCGGCGGCGCTGCCGACGACGAACCCGAGCACCGCCGACACCGCGTGGAAGCTCTGCAGGGGAGTGAGCTCGAGGCGCAGCACCTGTTGGCCGAAGCGTTCGTAGAGCTGCAGGCTGTTGGGTTGGCTGATCGTGTTGCGCATGAAGTAGTCGGCCAGCCACGGACGCGCGGCGATCGCGTCGAACGCGACGAGTGCCATCGCGCGCAGGTTGTCGATCGGGTCGGCGTCGCCGATGAATTCCTCGGTCTGCTCGAGCACGTCGCCGATGACGTAATCGCTTGCTTTGTCGCGCAATTCGTCCTTGTTCGACACATACCAGTAGATGCTCGTCGCCCCGCCACCCAGCCGTGCGCCGAGCGCCCGGAAGGTCAACGCGCTGTCGCCACCCTCGTCCATGAGAGCGACGGCTTCGGAGATCACCGCGTCCATCGAGTGCGAGGCGCGCGGGCGCTCGCGGTTGCGCGTGGCGCGGCTGGAGCCGGTGGTGCGAGGGGTCATGGCGCCCATTTCATCACAGCGGCTTGCGCGTCATCGAACACTGTTCTATTCTCGCACTCGTCTGAATAGAACAACGTTCGATAAAGGGAGGAGCCATGACCGCCATCACTGCCGACGCGGCGACCAGCCGCACCTACGGCTCGCTGCGCGCCTCCTGGATCCCACTGGCCGCGCTCTGCCTCGCCTTCTTCGTCGAGATGGTCGACAACACCCTGTTGACCATCGCCCTGCCCACCATCGGCCGAGACCTCGGCGGCAATACGACTGCGCTGCAATGGGTCACGGGCGCCTACACGCTCACCTTCGGTGGGCTGCTGCTCACCGCCGGCTCACTGGCCGACCGGTTCGGACGCCGTCGGGTGCTGCTTGTCGGCCTTGCCGCCTTCGGACTCATCAGCCTCGCGGTCGTCGCGGTGCACAGCACCGGCGAACTCATCGCCCTGCGCGCCGCGCTCGGCGTGGCGGCGGCCGCGATGGCGCCGATCACGAACTCGCTCGTCTTCCGACTGTTCGACGAACAGCACCTGCGGATGCGCGCGATGACCCTGATGATCGTGGTCGGCATGAGCGGGTTCGTGCTCGGGCCGCTGCTCGGCGGCACCGCGCTGGCCCACGTCAGCTGGGAATGGCTGCTGGTGGTCAACGCACCGATCGCGCTGCTCGCGTGGTTCGGCGTACGCCGCGGAGTCGCGCCCGACCGTCCCGAAGACCTCACCGACGACACCCTCGACCTGCCCGGCGCGCTGTTCAGCATCGCGACCATCGGGCTCGCCTGCTACGCCCTCACCAGGGGCGTCGAGCACCGCTGGACGGCGCTCGTCACCGTTGCCTGCGCGGTGGGTGCGGTGCTTGCGGCCACCGCCTTCGTGATCCACGAGAACCGCACTGCCGCACCGATGCTCGATCTTCGACTCTTCCGCGACGGCACGGTGCGCGGCGCCGCGATCGCCCAGGTCGGCACCTCGATCGCGATGGCCGCGGTGATGTTCGGGTTGATCCTGCACTTCCAGTACGCCTACGGCTGGAGCCCGGTGCGCGCCGGCCTCGCCAACCTGCCGATGATCCTCACGATGATCGTGGCGACCCCGCTGTCCGAGGGGCTCGCCCGCCACTTCGGCCACCGCATCGCCACCGCCGTCCTGCTCACCGGCGGCCTCGCCGCCATGGCCTGGGGCGTCGACCACGGCTACTGGGCGGTTGCCGCCGCGAAGGTCGTCATGACCATCGGCCTGCGCACCGTGATGACCGTCTGCGCCGTCGCGCTCATCGGCGCCATGCCCGCCAATCGCACCTCCATCGGCGCCGCCCTCAACGACACCGCGCAGGAGGTCGGCACCAGCATCGGCACCGCCGTCGTCGGCACCCTCATCGCGGTGCTCGTCACCGCCGTGCTGCCCGACGGGGCGTGGAGCTACGACCTCGTGCAGTCGTTCTTCCACGGCGAGAGGGTCACGTTCGCTGCGCTCGCGGTGGTGGTGGGGTTGGTGACCGGGTGGGGTGCGTTGACGCTGACGGATTCTCGTGAGGTGGAGGAGAGATAGGTGGACACCGGGGCGCGCGGATGGAACTGCTGCACGGATAGGTGAGCGCGCTTTCGCCGCCCTCGTCCAGCAGGGCCACGGCTTCGGAGATCAACGCGTCCATCAAGTGGGAGGCGTGCGGACGCCGCCGGGTGCGGCCAGTCCGCCTGCTCGGACGGATCTTTGGGCCCGCTGCCGGGTGGTGGGTCAGAGGAGGCCGTTCTCCTTGATCGGCGAGCTCGGCGCGACGAAGCACTCGACCGGAACCGTCGGTAACTCCTTCGACAGACGCACTCGCGGAGGCGCATCACGTCTCACCGGAGCGGCTCAGACGCCGCAATCCAGTTGAGCACCGCCAACACCCGCTGGTTGCCGTCGGGGTCGGACTCGATCCCCAGCTTGGTGAAGATCGAGCGCAGGTGGGCGTCTACGGTTCGCCGGCTGATGACAAGGTCGGTGGCGATGCCAGGGTTGCTGCGTCCCGTCGCGACGAGGCCGAGTACCTCGCGCTCTCGCTCGGTCAGGCACTGGAGTCGCCCACTGGCGCGCATCGCGTCAGGAAGAACGCCAGGATCGATCACGGTCGCGCCGGAGACGACCGCTTCGAGCTGCCTCAGGAACGTGCCGGAATCCAGTACCCGGTCTTTGAGCAGATAGCCGAAGCCGGCCGCGCGTCCGCGGGTCACCCGGGAGACCACTCGCGGGTCGACGGCCTGCGAGAGAAGCATGACGGCCAGTCCGGGGAACCGGTCTCGCAGAAGGACCACCGCGCGGCTGCCCTCATCGGCGTACGACGGTGGCATCCGGATGTCGGCGACGACGAGGTCGGGCCGCAGACGGACAGTCTCGCTCACGAGGCTGCGGCCATCGCCGACCTCCGCGACTACATCGTGCCCGGCCGAGCGAAGCAGCCGCGCGAGACCATCGCGCAACAGCACTTGGTCCTCGGCGATCACCGTCCGCACGGCAGCACCGCCTCGACCAAGGTGCCGTTCTCCTCACGGTCCGACACGATCAAGAGCCCGCCATGCGCATGGACTCGCTCCGTCAGGCCGCGCAGCCCGGACCCGAGACGCACGTCGGCGCCCCCAATGCCGTCGTCGCTCACCCTGACCACAACCGAGTCGTCGTGGATGGCGATCGTGACATCGATGCGGTCGCACCCTGAGTGCTTGATCGCGTTGTTGATGGCTTCCCCCACGACGAAGTAGGCGCATGCCTCGACCGACGCCAAAGGTCGCCGGCCGGCCAGGTCGGGCGACAGGTCGAGGGTTCCGATCCGTGCTCGTACGGGCTGGACGAACGCGCGCACGGCCGCCCCAAGCCCGTCATCGACCAGGATTTGCGGCAGCCGCCCGCCAGCCATCGCGCGGACGTCCTGCACCGCCCCCCTCAGCTCGCTGACGGTCTCGGAGATCGCCAACCGGGCGACCGGGTCGTCAATGTAGTCACGGCTCATCTGTAGGTTCAAGGCAAGGCCGAGCAGTCGGCCCTGGAGTCCGTCATGGAGGTCTTGCTGCAGCCGTGCCCGCTCCACCTGGGCGGCGACCGAGGCCCGGCCCGACTGCCATGCCTCACGGGCCTCCATCAATGCCGGAGCCAGGACAAGTCCACAGTCGCCCCACGCCGCGGCATCGCGCCGAGCCCGAGTGTCGCCGGAGACGAGGAGAACGACATCCTCGTCTTGCTCCCGAGCCAGCACAACGTTCTCACTCGGGGTCAGGGCCAAGACCTGGCCTTCTACGTCGACCCACCTCCCGTCCTCGACGTTGAACGCCAGCGCGGCACCCTGGTCTCCCAGCAGGCGGCGAACCACGGACTCGGCGACCCCGCGGTGCCGGCCCGCCAGCAAGCCAGTCGCCCGCTCAATCTCCAAGCGCAGCTCGGCGACAGGGTCCACCACACCGGCGACCCATTGCAGGACTCGCGTCGCGCTCCACCCGAGCACGACCGTCAACGCCACTGCAATGAGTACGGCGGCCTCGCGCGTGGGCAGCAGCGTGATGGTGGCGAGCGCCACCCCGGATGCGACCAGGACGACGACTGCGAGGACCATCGCACGCATCAGACCGACCACAACGGTGCTGCGCAGAAGGGGCGAACTGTCGTCACTGAGAGCCGCGACCGACAGCAGGGCGCACCCTGTGGTGGCGACCGAGAAGCCAAGGAACAACGCCGCGATGGTGGGGTCCCCTCCCAGGGCGAGTGCGGAGCCGAGGCCACCCAGCGTTATGCACCACACGATGATCAGGACGGGTACGAGCGAGGCCAGCCCCGCAATGATCCCGCGACGACGCCGATGCCCGGCCGTGCCTCGCACTGCGGTCCAACATGCCACCGGCGCCAAGGCGAAGGAGCCGAACCACAACAGGCCGGCCACCGCGAGCAGTGGCCCACCGGACGGCTCTACCGATAGGCCCAGACCGGTCAGCACAGCGCCGACTGCCGCGACAGCGAGCACGACGCCTGCCCAACCACGGCACGAGCGACCGGTTACGTGCCCGCTGACCAGCACCGGCGCAAGTTGGACCATCGTCAGCGGCAGCACATGGCCGGCACTGGCAAGGACGGCCACCGGCCGACCGCCGACGTCGGCCGCGGCCAGGCCCAACAGCGTGGGGTACGCCAGCACACCCGTACCGAGGACGAACAACGCCAACCCGGACGCCACGCTGTGCCCGGTGCGCGATGTGACAGCCAGGATCAGCGCACCCGCCGCAGCCATCGTCCAGCGCACCGCCGCTTCCACGTGATAGTCCTCTTCCCGCCACGTAAGCGTGAGTGACACAACGAAGGCGCTCAACCCGACGAAGCCGACAAGGGCGCACGCGGCCATCGTCTTTGACTGCACTGAGCCCGATGACATGCACCCCATGGTGGCGCCCGGAGGCGGCCAGCGGAATAGGCGAGAACACCGATGCCTGACTCCTCGAGCTCTCATAGCGTCGCTGGTCCGACCTGTCGATGCCCAAGGAGCCGATGTGACAACCGAGACCATCCCGGCCTCAGCGCCGGCGCGCCCCCCGATCCGCGACGCCGTACCGTTCGCCACCTTCGCCGCAGTCGGCGGTTCCGTGGTGCTTGCCCTCGTCAACGGTCTCGCCAACTGGATGCTGACCCAGGAGACGTACGAGACGACAGCCGACTACTTGAAGATCATCGACGCGCACCGCACCGTGGCGCTGGTCAGCGACGGGCTCGGGCTTCTGGCTGTCATTCTGCTGGTGCCGGGAATCTGGGCCGTGGCCCACCGTCTCCGAGAGCGGTCGCCGATCATTGCCGGCCTCGGGGGCTGGCTGGCAGCCTCGGGCTACGTGGCCTGCATGGTGCTCGTCATCGAGGGACAGATCATGATGGCAGTCGTCGACTCAGGCGGGGACCCGGCTACGTACATCGACGCGGCGGACAATCACACGACCTCTGTGCAGCTCCTGATCTATGTCGTCTTCGGCATCGGTGGCCTGCTGGGTCCGCTTCTGCTCGGCGTCGCGATGCTTCGCCAGCGCGATAGGTATCCGGTCTGGGCCGGTGCTGCACTGATTGCCAGCCCAGTGGCCCGGATCGGCGGCCTGGCTTTGGGCCTTCACATGTTGCCCAGCGTTGCCTCACTGATGATGGGCCTTGCCTTCGCCATGGTGATGCTCCGGCGTCGATGACCCCAGGCGGCCGACTTGCCGGATGGTCCCTCCTCACCCGCGCGGCGACTGCCAGCCGTCTGCCCTCAGCCGCTCGATCCCGCCGACGAGCACATCGACCGCGAACTCCATCTCGAAGTCCTCGTCGCAACCGTCCGCTCCGGGTCGACGCGCCTGGGCGTCGGCCGAGATCGCGAGGATCGAGGGATAGTCGGCCGGGTCGGGGGTGCGGCCGCGTCCGGGAGGTGTGCGGGCGTCGGAGGGGCTGCGTCCGTCGTGGTCGGTGAACAGCTCGGGGCTGAACCCCCAGATGCGGTTGCCGAGCAGGTGCATCACGTGGTGGGTGAGGTCGGGCGTGAACCCCGCGCCGATGAACACCGCGCTGAGCCGTTCCATGTGGTCGAGCACGGCTGCGGTGCGTTCGGTGCGCGACTCGATGGCGCGCCGCGCCCACGGGTGCCGGCCGAGCACCGTCCGGGCTTGGCGCAGTGCCGCTCGGACGCCGCCCTGCCAGTCGCTCGGGTCGGACGGCGCATCGCTCGCCATGTCGGCGACGACCACGTCGACCATGCCGGTCAGCAGGTCGTCCTTGTCGGCCACGTGCTTGTAGAGCGCCATCGGCGTGACGCCGAGCTCGTCGGCGAGCCGGCGCATCGTCACCGCGTCGAGCCCCTCCGCGTCGGCGAGACGCACCCCGCTGCGCAGCACGCGGTCGCGGTTCAACGGTGTGGTGGCGGCTGGCACTGATCTCCTCGGGCTGTCCGGATTGACAGGTATACAGCGTACACCTACCGTTGTGGGCATCGAGGTGTACGCCGTATACCTCCTGTTCCCGGAGGACGAACCATGTCCAGATCCACCCCGACCGCTCGCGCTGCCGCGGGCCTGTTCCTGATCACCTGGGTGACCTCGGTCGTCGCGCTACCGCTCTACGGGGGGTCGGCCTTCGGCACCGACGCCCCCCTCGCCGGGCGGACGTCGGTGCTCACCGCGGCGCTGCTCGAGGTGGTGCTCGCGGCGGCAGTCGTCGGCACCGCGATCGCGTTGTACCCGCTGCTGCGACCCTTCAGCCAAGGTGTGGCGGCCGGCTACCTGGCCCTACGAACCCTCGAGGCCACGGTGATCCTCAGCGGCGTCGTCGCGATCCTGCCCGCCGTCGCCCGCCCCGCCACCGATGCAGCGCCGGGCCTCGATGCGCACCTCGTGCAGGCACTGCACCTGATGCACGACTGGACCTTCCTGGTCGGCCCCGGTCTGCTGAATCCGATCAACGCCGCGCTGCTAGCCACACTGCTGCTGCGCCGTCGATTGGTGCCACGCATCGTGCCGTGGCTCGGCCTCGGCGGCGCGGTGGTGGTCGCTGCGATGAACCTCGCCGTCATGTTCGGGCTCATCAAGCCTGTGCCGGCGCTCGCGGTGCCGCTGTTCGCCTGGGAAATCGGTTTGGCGGCAACGCTTTTCGTTCGCGGTCTCAAGCCACCGGCGCTAAGGACTCCCACAGGTGATGCGATCGCGGTTCCGGCATGAGTCGGTCCGTTTCGACCCGCTGATCGCGGCATTCCTGGGGGCGTCGGCTCACGGCCACGCGACCACGATGGGCAGGTGTGCCCATGCCGGCGGCGCAACCACCGGGGTCCGGGCGGCATCGCAACCGCGGAGTCTCCACCGGGGAGGCCGAACGGTAGGAGACCATCATGAACCGCACTCGCACCGCCCTCGTCGCGGCCGCCGCACTCATCACGACAGCGACGTTGACCGGCTGCCAGTCGGCCGACGACACGCTGCCGCCCGCGACGTCGACCGCCACCACGACGTCGACGACGCCGAACGACATCAAGATCATCGACCTCACCGGCAAGAAGAACGCCCGCGGCATGGACGTCGCGTTGGTCAGCCCGACCGGCAACCTGCTGTGCGCGATGTCCGACCAGCCGGCCGAGCAGGGCGTCGAGCCGTACGCCGCGTGCCAGGGCGGCAAGATGCCCAACTGGGACTTCTCGCAGAAGTTCTGCGGCGTGGACACCGGCGCGGCGGTGACCACCGTCCAGGTCGACCACATCGCCCGCTGGGTGTGCCGCGGCGACGTCGTCGGCGTCGCCCAGATCGAGGAGCAGGACTGGTGGCGCGGCCGTGGCTTCCCGATGCAGGACAACATGGCGGTGCTGCCGTACGGCTACGCGATCCAGACCGGCACCCTCACCTGCACCTCGCAGATCGAAGGCGTCACCTGCACGAACCACCAGACCGGCGCGACCTTCTTCACCAACAAGTCGGTCACCCGGTTCGACGGGTAGTACGGCTCCGGACGCGGCTGATCGGCCAGGATGGATCCATGACTGTGATCCGCCCCGCCGCACCGACCGACGCCGACGACATGGCGGAGGTGCAGAACGCGATCTATCGGGCCGGCCTGCGGTCGACCCCGGTCGACGTCGAGCAGATCCGTGAGCGCTACCTCGACCAGACCTACGGGATCGCGTGCCCGGTGGCCGAGCAGGACGGCCGGGTCATCGGCTTCCAGTCGCTCAAGCGGGCGTGGCCGGACAACCCCTACGACGTCGCCGAGGGGTGGGGGATCATCGGCACGCACATCCACCCCGACGCCGGCCGTGGCGGGTTGGGCCGCAAGCTGTTCGCCGAGTCGCTGGCGGCGGCGAAAGCGGCCGGCCTGCAGCACATCGACGCGACCATCGGCGCCGACAACGAGGCCGGTCTGGCCTACTACGCGGCGATGGGCTTCGTGCCGTATCGGGACGGGGACGGTGCGATCCCGCACCGCCTCGACCTCTGAGCCGGGCTGCGGGATCAGTGGTCCCGCAGGGCCTTGATCAACTCGTCCTTGTTCATGTCCGACCGGCCGTCGATGCCGACCTTGCGGGCGCGGTCCATGAGTTCGTCCTTGGTCATGTCGTCGTACGAACCCGACTCGCCACCCTTGCGGCCGACCTCCTCCCGTGAGGTGTTCGCCGCCGCGTTGGCGATGCGGGCCGACTTCTCCTTCGAGTCGCCCTCGTCGCGCAACTTCTCGTAGAGCTCGGGGTCCTTGACCGACGGACCCGGGTCTTCGCGCTTCTTCTCAGGCATCGCTGCTCCTTGATCGGGGACATCTCAACGATGCCACGCACGGCGCCGCGGCGGTTCGCCCGATGGGGTGGTGTCCGTCGACGGTCGTTCCGTTCGTTCTTTCGCACACCTCGACGGCGACGATGGTGGACGCAGTCGTCGAGGCTTCACGGGACGGCGGTGCCGGCGCTCCTCGACCGCTAGGTACGATGGATCAGTCACTCGCCGATCGGAGCCGCTCATGCCCAGCACTCGCACCCTCGCTCGCGTCGCACTCGGCACCTTCCTCACCTTCGCCGGCACCGGCCACCTGTCCTTCGCCCGCCAGGAGTTCCAGGCGCAGGTGCCCGACTGGTTCCCCGCCGACAAGGACGTCGTCGTGTTGGCGTCCGGGGTGGTGGAGATCGTCCAGGGTTTGGCCTTGGTGAGCGGATGGAACCAGCGGACGGTCGGCAAGGTCGTCGCCGCGTTCTTCGTCGCCGTCTTCCCCGGCAACATCAGCCAGTTCCTCGAACACAAGGACGCTTTCGGTCTCGACTCCGACGCCGCACGTGCCGTGCGCCTCGCCTTCCAGCCGCTGTTGGTGGCCTGGGCGTTGTGGTCGACGCACGGGCCGGACGAGCGCGAAGACGGGGAGGCTGCAGCGGGCTGAGCGATTTCTCGCGGTTTCGAGACGCGCTCCTTCGTCGCGCTCCTCAACCACCGAGCGAGCTCGCCGCGCGGGCCCGCGCGGCACACCGCCGCAGATGGTCGCGTTCCGCGGTGCTTGTCGCGGCATCGGCGGCGTCCGCGTATTCGGTTGCAGCCACAGCGAACTCGCCTCGCTGCTCGTGCAGGTAGGCCGACACCGCGAGCCATCGCGGCGTGTCTGCCGGCACCTCCGACAACGCGCGCAACCAGAGTGCTGGACCGTCCGCCTCGCCGACCGCGACCGCACGATTCAGCCGCACCACCGCGCTGTCCGCGGTGAGCCGCACCAACTCGTCGTACCAACCGACGATCTGCGGCCAGTCGGTCTCGTCGGCGGTGCGGGCGTCGGCGTGCAGCGCGGCGATCGCGGCCTGCGCCTGATACTCCCCGAGCCGATCACGCGCCAGGGCGGCTTGCAACGCCTCCACACCCTCGGCGATCTGCGAGGTGTTCCAGAGCGAGCGGTCCTGCTCGCCGAGCGGTACCAACCGTCCCTGCGCGTCGGTGCGCGAGGCCCGTCGAGCGTCGTGGATGAGCATCAACGCGAGCAGGCCGGCGACCTCGGGTTCGTCTGTGAGAGAAGCGAGTCGGCACGTCACCCTGATCGCCTCGGCGGCAAGATCGACGTCGCCGCCGTAGCCCTCGTTGAAGATCAGGTAGAGCACCCGCAGCACGGTCGCGAGGTCGCCCGGCCTGTCGAGGCGGTGGCCGCGCAGCGTGCGCTTCGCCCGACTGATCCGCTGCGCCATCGTGGCCTCGGGCACCAGATGAGCCCGCGCGATCTGCGCCGTCGTCAGTCCGGCCACCGCGCGCAACGTCAACGCCACCGCGGCCGACGACGACAGCGCCGGATGCGCACACCGGAAGTACAGCTGCAGAGTGTCGTCCTCATCGGGAACGAGCTCGGGCGCCGGCTCCCGCTCCACCGCCTCCTCCCGGCGCCGTCGCGCCTGATCAGACCGCGCCGCGTCGACCACCTTTCGCCAGGAAGCCGTTACCAGCCAAGCGAATTCGTCGCGGGGAGGATCAGTCGGCCAACTGCTCAGGGCGCTCACCAAGGCGTCCTGCACGGCGTCCTCGGCGGTCGCGAAGTCGACTCCACGCCGCTCGAGGACGCCGATCACGCCGGGCACGATCTCCCGCAGCCGGGCCTCGTCCATCGACGTCAGCCGTGGCAGTTCTGCGGGTCGTCGGGGGCCGAGGTGAGGAACGGCCGCACCTCGAGCCTCTCGTGGATCGGGCGCCCGCCCTTGCCCGGCGCCGCCGACAGTTCGCCGGCGAGCTCGACCGCGCGGTCCCACGAGTCGACGTCGATGATCATCCAACCGGCGATCAGGTCCTTGGTCTCCGCGAACGGCCCGTCAACCACCGGCGGTTTGCCCTCGCCGTCGTACTGCACCCACGCGCCCTTCGGCGCCAGCGCCTGCCCGTCGACGTACTCGCCGGTGCCGGTGAGCTTCGTCGCGAAGTCGTTCATGTACGCGATGTGGGCGTCGATCTCGTCCTGCGTCCACTCGTCCATCGGGTGGTCGTTCACGCCGGCCGGAGCGCCGCGGTAGTGCTTCAGCATCAGGTACTTCATGGTCGTTCTCCTTCTGAGCCTCGGACGGCCGCAGTGGCCGCCTCACTGTGGAGACGGAGCCGGATCGCCGTTCTTGACATCGTCCTCGACCTTTGTCAGATGCGGTCCGGTGATTCGCGCAGCTCGTTCATCCTGCGCTCGATGTCCGGAGCCGGCCACCAGTGGTGAGAGTGATCGTCCTACGCCGGAATGAGGAGTACGTGCTGGCGATCGCGGGGGCTCAGCCACGCCGCGATTTCGGCATCGAACGTGGCGAGGACGGCGCCCGACTCTGCTGCGAGATTGACCAGATGGAGGTCGGTGACCTGGCGATGACCCATGATCACCGCGGTGTCGACCGTCGGTCGCGTAAGTGTCGTGTCGTCGACAAGGAAGGTCCACCGGGAGTCGGCGCGCATCCCGCGCATGACCGCCAACGCTTCCGCTGCTTCGCGTTGGCTGCCCGTGATGACGGGGTTGAGCAGCATTCGAATGAGTGATGACTCCGTGATCGAGCAGGTTGCCCACGCGCTTCGATCGGCCAGGAATCGATGGGCGCTTCGGTGATGGCATCAGCACATCACGGCATTGGTCGGCCCGAGACCGATCCGCGCAGCGACTCGACGCGGCGTACGGTCGGTGCGGTGAGTGGGTCCACCTCCTTCGAACGAGTCGTCGCCGCCCGCGGCCACGACGGATACCGGCAGTACCGCATCCCCGCGCTCGCGGTGAGTCCGCGCGGCACGCTGAGCGCCGCGTACGACGGCCGCCCCAACCTCGACGACCTGCCGAACCCCATCGACCTGTTGCTGCGCCGCAGCTTCGACGGCGGACGCACCTGGCAGCCGCAGCAGGTGGTGCGGACGGGTGTCGGGCTCGAGGGGTTCGGCGATCCAAGTCTGTTGGTGGACAACGAAACCGGTCGGATCTTCATGTTCCACGCGGCCGGCACGAAGGCCGGCTTCTTCGAGTCGGGCGTCGGGGTCGAGCCGGCGGACGAGGCGCAGCACGTCGATCTGTCGTGGAGCGACGATGACGGGCAGACGTGGCAGCACCGGCGGATCACGGGGGAGTTGAAGGCGGCCGCTTCGTCTGCCGGAGGGGTTTCGACGCGGGCTGCTCGCAAGGTCGCGACGCCCGGCTCAACCGGCGAGAACATGGCGGGCATCTTCGCGGCATCGGGTGTGGGAATTCAGATCCACACCGGACCCTTCGCCGGCCGCCTGGTGCAGCAGTTCGTGGTGCTGGTCGACGGCAAGATCCGCGCGGTCAGCGGGCTGAGCGACGACCACGGCGACACCTGGCGGCTCGGGTCGCTCATCGGCCCGAGCGCAGACGGTGTCGACCCGAACGAGAACAAGGTGGTCTGCCTCGCCGACGGGCGACTGCTCTGGCACAGCCGCGCGTATCCCGTTCGCCTGCAGGCTATTTCGACGGACGGCGGAGAGACCTGGTCGACGCCCACACCCGTCCGCGATCTGCCCGACCCGTCGGACAACGGATCGGTGGCGCGGTTCGACGGACTCCCGCAGCTCGATCTCGCCCGCCCCGAGACCGACACCTGGCTCATCGCGAGCCACAACCACGACACCGCGCTGCGCCGCAACACCGTGCTGCGGCTCTCGACCGACGAAGGACGCACCTGGCCGCACACCCTGTCGATCTGTGCCGGCTCGTCGGCCTACTCCACGGTGCAGCGGCTGCCCGACGGGCGCATCGGCGTGCTCTACGAACGGCAGGGATACACCGAGATCGTCTTCACCTCGATCGATGCGCAGCAATTGATCGACGCCGGCGAACTGCCCGCCGACGGCCGCCGGCCCTTCGCGTTCGACCTCGTACTGCGCTCGATCACGCCGGGCCGCCCGGACACCTGGCAGCACGTCGGCGAGTTCCACGTCGTGCCGACCGCGGTCGAGGGCGTCGACCGGCGCGCGTGGAAGGAGGTCGGCCAGGCGTACGGCGCCGAGGGCCAGGTGATCGGAACGCGTGAGGCGCAAGACCTCAACTACGGCCCGCCGCGGCCGGGCTACCGCGCGGGCGACCTGCTCACCTTCGCCGGACGCGTCCGCAACACCGGCGACGAACCCCTCGTCGTCGAACTCACCGGGCCCGACGTGCCCGCCGAGATCGAGCTCGAACCGGGGCAGGAGTTCGTGCTCGACGCGTCGTACCAAGTGACCCCGGCCGACATCGCGCGCGGCGAAGTGGTCGTCGAGTTCACCGCGTCCGCCGGTGGTGTCGACCGGCGCACGACCCACCGGTTCGACACGGAAACCGGAGCCGTGCAGGTGGTCTAGGCGTATGGTTCTTGGCGAGAGGGCCGATCCGGATGATCGACCAAGGCCCCCCGCTTGGGTTCAGTACGGAGGCGGCGTCCACGTTCGAGCGTGGGCGCCGTTTCACATGGCAGGCCGGCCAGGTGGTTCGGCAGCGACGCAAGCGCGACGCGGGATGTCCCGGCCCGTCGGGGCCACCCACTAACCTCGCTGCAGAAGGAAGTCCACGGGAGGGAGCAGACATGAGCGACAACGGAGGCGGCTGGGACGAACCCACCCGCGCGATGCCCAACGTCGGTGATCAGGCTGCGCAGCAAGCAAACCAGCAGCAGCCGGGTCAGCAGGGCCAGCAGCCGCACCAGCAGCCGAACCAGCAGCCGAACCAGCAGGGTGGTCAGTACGGCGGCCAGCAGTACGGCGGTCAGCAGTACGGCCAGTCCAGCCAGGGTGGTCAGCAGTACGGCCGGCAGCCGCACCAGCCGTCGCACCAGCAGCCGAACCAGCAGGGTGGCCAGTACGGCCAGCCGCAGCACCAGCCGTACGGCGGCCAGCAGGGTCAGCAGGGTCAGTACGGCCAGCCGGGGGGACAGCCGTACGGCCAGCAGCCGGGAAACCAGGGCTACGGCCAGGGCGGTCAGCCGCAGTACGGTAACCAGCCCGGTCAGTACGGTCAGCAGCCGCAGCAGAATCAGTGGAATCAGCCAGGTTACGGCCAGCCGGCGTACGCCGGTGCGAACGCGGGTGCCGCCACTGGCGCGCCGGCGAGCGGCCTCGGCAAGACCCTCGGTTGGGTGCTCGTGGCGCTCGGTGTCGTGCTCGCGCTCGTGTGCTTCGGCACCTGGGCCAATGCCAACGTCAAGATCTCGAGCGGGGTTTACAACCTCGACATGACGATGAAGATCGACGGGTTCGGCGGCACCTCCTACGAGGGCCTGCCCCCGGGAGCCGATCAGCCCGACAGCAACGACAGCAGCAGCGACGGTCGTGACCCGTTCGGCTTGCCGATCCTGATCCTCGGCGTCGGCGTGGCGGCGATGGGTGTGCTGCGCGGAATGCGCAAGCGGTGGGCAGGCTGGATCGCTGCCGGACTTGCGGCGGTCGCGACGCTGCTCGCGATCCTCGACTTCGCGGATGTGCAGGACAAGGTCGACGAGCTGAAGAACACCTCAGGCCTGCCGGCCGGAAGCTCCGCGAGCGTCAGCACCGGCTGGGGTCTTTGGATGGCGTTGCTCCTCGGCATCGTGACAATCGCGGTCGGCGTCGTGTCGTCGATCAAGAAGTAGCGCAACTCCAGGCGCGTAACGGGCGGGGTCACCAATGCGGTGGCCCCGCCCTTCGCATGCCCGCGAACCCGCTGCTCGTACAGTGGCAACGTGACGAAACTCCTGATCGGCCTCGACGTCGACGGCACCATCATTCATTACAACGGTGACGCCTCCGATCGCGTGCGCAAGGCGATCGGTGCGGTGGTGGAGGCGGGTCACCACGTCGTGATCGCCACCGGCCGCTCGATCACCGGCACCGTGCCGATCATCGAGATGCTCGGGCTCACCGAGGGCTATGTGGTGTGTTCCAACGGTGCCGTCACCGCGCAGATCGACCGCAGCGAGCCGCACGGTTACCGGCTGCTCGACAGCATCACGTTCGACCCGCGTCCGGTGCTCGACCGGCTCAAGGGCGCGTGGCCCGACGGACTCGTCGCGATCGAGGTGATCGGCGAGGGCTACCTGGTCAGCGATCACTTCCCCGAAGGCGAGCTGCTCGGTGAGGTGCACGTGGTGCCCTGGGACGAACTCGCCCAGCCGACCACCCGCATCACCTTCCGTTCGCCCACCGGCACCGCCGCCGAATTCGTCGAGTTGGCAGCCGGATTGGGCCTGCACGGGGTCAACTACGGCGTCGGCTACAGCGCCTGGCTCGACATCAACCCGGCGGGCGTCAGCAAGGCGTCGGCGCTGGAGAAGGTGCGCGAGCACTTCGCCGTCGACGCCGCCGACACCGTCGCCGTGGGCGACCACCGCAACGACATCGAGATGCTCGGGTGGGCCGGCCGCGGCGTCGCCATGGGCCAGGCCCCGGACGACGTGAAGGCCGTGGCCGACGAGGTCACCGGCACCGTCGAAGAAGACGGCCTGGCGCAGGTGCTGGAGTCGCTGTGAACCGCCCCGCCCCCTCGAATCCGCGTGAGTTTGTGGGGTTCGTGCTGCGAGCGAACCCCACAAACTCACGCGGATTCGCGGTGGTGCGGACGCCGGAGGCGGCATGGCCGACCTGCTGATCACGTCGGCCGCGAACCCGCGCTTGAAGCAGCTGGTGTCGTTGCGGCGCCGACGCACGCGCGAGGAGCAGGGCGTCACGCTGCTCGAGGGCTACGACGAACTCGCGCTCGCGCTCGAAGCCGGCGTGCGGCTGCGCACGCTCTACCACTGCCCCGAGCTCATGCTCGACGCCGAGCACCAGCAGCAACTCGTCGACGACGAGCGCGCTCACGGTGTCGAGGTCGTACGGCTGTCGCGCGCGGCGTTCGAGAAGGTGGCCTACCGAGAAGGTGCCGACGGGTTCCTCGCGGTGGCGCCCGCCGTCCGGCACGGCCTGGACAATCTCGCGCTGCCGGACAACCCGCTCGTGCTCGTCGCGGAGGGCGTCGAGAAGCCCGGCAACCTCGGCGCGATGTTGCGCACGGCCGACGCCGCCGGTGTCGACGCCGTGCTCGCCGCCGACCCGGTCACCGACTGGGGCAACCCCAACGTCGTGCGCGGGTCGAAGGGCACCGTCTTCTCGGTGCCGGTCGCGTCGGCGTCCACGGTCGACACGTTGAAGTATTTGCGCGACAACGGAATTCGGTTGTTCGCGGCGACGCCGGACACCGACGTGCTGCACACCGACGTCGACCTCACCGGCCCGGTCGCGATCGCCGTCGGCACCGAGAAGTACGGCCTCACCGACGAGCTGATGGACGCCGCCGACTCGCGCATCCGCATCCCGATGGTGGGCCGCGCGAACTCGCTCAACGTCGCGACCTCAGCCGCGATCGTGCTCTACGAGGCGGTGCGCCAGCGTGGTACCCGGTGACCTCCGGCGGCTTCGCGTGGTGCGTCCGGGCGAGTGCGCCCCGGGGATGACCCCGATTACAGCGCGGTGGTGGGCCAGTGGCACGATCTATGGCATGCGAGTCGACCATGTGGTGTACGCCGCTGAAGCCGAAGGCCTGCTGCCGACGGCCAAGCGGCTGGGGGAAGCGCTGGGTGTCGAGCCCGGTGACAGTGGGGTTCATCCCAGGTTCGGGACGCGCAACGTGATTCTTCCGTTGGCGAACCACCGCTTCGTCGAGGTCGTCGAAGTGCTCGACCACCCGGCCTCCGACAAGGCGCCGTTCGGTCAGGCCGTGCGCGCCCGCTCCGAGCAGGGCGGCGGCTGGCTCGGTTGGGTCGTCGAGGTCAAGGACATGGCAGCCGCCGAGAAGCTCGTCGGCCGTCCGGCAGCACCCGGCAACCGGCACCGTCCCGACGGCACCGAGGTCACCTGGAAGCAGCTCGGCGTCAAGGGCCTGATGGCCGACGCCCAGGTGCCCTTCTTCATCGAGTGGAGTGGCGACCAGCCGCACCCCTCGCAGATCGGCAACAGCGAAGCCGACCTCACCGCGATGCGCATCGCCGGCTCGCCCGAGCGGGTGCGCGAATGGCTCGGTCTCACCGGCGAGCCCGGTGTCGACCGCGAGGAGTGGGAGCCGCAGATCGACTTCGATTTCATCGCCCCCAACGGCACGCCCGGTCTGATGTCGGTGGTCTTCCAGACCCAGAACGGCACCGTCGAAATCTGAGGCGAAATCTGATTCGACGTGCGAAGCTGCTCCCGATGTGGGGCCGCTTCGTCGTATCCGGCGAGGATCGGACGGTGGACAATGGCACCGTGAACTCGCTCCCGCCGCCGGCCGCGCAATGGTCGGGCAGCAACGCCTTCCGCCTGATGCCCGACGACGAACTCGCCGAACGCCGCTCGAGCGCCACCAGCACGCTGCACGCCGGCGGCAAGAGCTGGACCCTGGAGTACGACTGGGTGCACCCGGCCGATGGCACACAGTCGGGCATTCTGCTCATCGGATCGGCAGGCGACGACGGGCAGGTGACCGTCGCGTGGACCGACTCCTGGCATCAGCAACCGACCCTCGGGGTGCTCCTCGGCCGGTTCGTCGACGGCACCATCGCGGTCGAGATGGACTACGCGCCCGGGTGGTCGTGGCGCATCGCGCTGCGCCTCGGCGACGACGAGCTGCGCATGGTCATGCACAACGTGATGCCCGACCTGCCCGACGGTTACGTCGTGATGGACGCCGCCTGGTCCCGGGAGGCCTGAGCTCGCCTGACTCCCACGCCATGGGTCGATGATCGGCCCTGCCGAGCGCTGCACGTCAGGCGCCGGAAGGAGCGGGAGTCACATCCAGAGACACCCCAAACGACGGTCTCGGCTCGAGTTGGTGGCCGCCGGGTGAGTTGGTGGTCCTTGACGGACTTCGACCTGCGCCCATGGCCACCAACTCCGCTGTAGGCCACCAAGTCACGACCTCGACCTGGGCCTCAGTCAGCGAGTTCTTCCGGAAGTTCGGACACCTGCAACGCGCACCACGGACTCACGTCGCGTTCGCCGGAGAGCACCTGTGAACGGAAGGCGGCCCAGTCGTGCCACTCGATGGCGGCGACCTCAGCCGGGTCGGGGCTCAGGTCGTCCGGCTCGGTGCAAACGGCGACGTAGACCGGGCAGACCTCGTTCTCGACGATTCCATTGTCCATCACCGCGCGATACCGGAAATCCGGCAGAGCCGGGCGGAGATCGGTGAGTTCGATGCCGAGTTCCTGGCGGGTGCGGCGCCGGACGGCGTCCTCGACCGACTCGCCAGGAGCAGGGTGGCCGCAGCAACTGTTCGTCCACGCACCGGGCCAGGTCTCCTTGCGCAGCGCCCGTTTGGTCACCAGCACGCGTCCGGACTCATCGATGACGTAGCAGGAGAACGCAAGGTGCAGGGGTGTCGATTGGTGGTGCACCTCGCTCTTGGGGCAGGTGCCGACGGCGTTGCCGTGCTCGTCCAGCAGGACGACTTCTTCAATGGTCTGTGCAGTCATCTGCTGCCTCCTGAACTCGGGATACGGAGTACTAGTGCGTTCGGTGCCGGGCTCGGCACAGGTGCTGTCGCGAAGTGCGGCTGCAGCCAGACGGTCGGCACCGCTGCGAAAAAGCTGCGGTCGACGTCCGCGGGGCCGGAAACCTGCAGTCCGATGCCGATGCGGTTGGTGGCGTGGGTCGGGTCGTCGAGCAGCGGCGCGGTGATCCAGTGGGTGAGCGCGTACCCGATCAGGATGAGGGACAGCGGCGACAGCGCGATCAGCAACTGGGCAATGGGCCCGTGCCGCGTTGGTTCGACCTCTGGCTCGGACGTCGGGATCACGGTTGGATTCGTCATCGCGCCCGCCGCAGGAGTGGCTCAGTGCGGAAGCGGTTGTATCGCTGAATCGCTATGAACGGCAGGTTGATCGCGATTCCGTACCCGATGAGCACGGCAGCGATCGCGGGCGGGTTCCACAGCACGAACACCGGGCCGGCGAACATTGCCCACCAGTGGCCGAGTTCGGCGCGGCGGGTCTCGCGGACGAACAGTTCCAGACCGGATTTGTCGAGGGCGGGCAGCTGGCGTTTGCTGACCCCGCCGGCGAACAGTGCGCCGGCCTCCGGCACAGCGTCCTTCCACCGGTTGATCCGCAGCCGGCGGCGGTACCAGCGTCCGCCCTGCTCGAAGGCGAGCGGGCGCAACAGCCGGTGATCTCGGGCGAGCCACTGCGGGGTGAGTCGGTGGGCTGCGTATCCCGTCGCCGCATGGATGACACCCCAGGCGGCGATGTCGGCCAACGCGGTCCAGCCCTGCGGCATGACGTAGTCGAGCATCACGCCCCCAACCGCACGGTCCGCCCGCGCCAGCGCACCGAGCCACGCAGGGTGTTCACGGTGGAGATTGCGAACAACAGGTCGAAGGCCAGCAGGGGCAGCGGGAACAGTGCCCAGGTCCACCAGCGGAAGGACCCGACACGGCGCAGAATGACCCGGAGTTGGAGCGCGAACACCACCCACGCGAGCAGCCATATGCCTGCGTCAAGAGCCTCGTCAGCCGTCCACATGGCGAGCAGTGTGTTCACGGCGACGAGGTGGTGGGCGCAGATCCACAGCCCGGTGGCAAGGCCGGCCCGCGGATCAGTGGCGGCTGCACCGGACGCCATGTTCTTGGTCCATCCGGCGACCAGCTGTCGGATCCCGTTGGGATAGCTGCGCATTCGGATCTGCGAACCACCGGCAACGCAGTGCACCGACAGCCCGGCCTTTTCGTAGGCGGCTGCCAGTTCGACGTCGTCCAGGATCTCCCCACGCACCGCTGCGTGCCCGCCCGCGCGCTCGTAGTCGTCTCGGGAGGTGAGCAGACAGGGGCCGAAGGCCATCGGACGTCGTCCGACTCCGGACGCGAACACACCGCTGGCCATCACCGCGACGGCGTTGAAGTATGCCGACAGTTGCTCATAAGTGCGCTGCACCCGGTGATACGGCTGCACGGAGATCAGGCCGCCGAACCTTCGATGCAGGTCGACGATGCCGCCGAGGGCGCCGGACGCAAGCACCGTGTCGGCGTCCAGGAACAGCAGTAGTTCCGCGTCGGTGGAGTTGGCTCCGACGTGACAGGCCCACGCCTTGCCGGTCCACCCCGGCGCAGGGGTGCCGGGCGAGATCACCTCGACGCCGGCCTCGCGGGCGAGCGCGGCCGTCGCATCCGTCGATGCGTCGTCGATGACGAGCACGCGCACCGGGACGCTCGACCGGTCCAAGGATTCGAGTAAGGCCGGCAAGGATGCCTGCTCGTTGCGAGCCGGGACGATCGCGCACACGTCACCGGCGGCGCTTCCGCTCGCAGCGACGACGCGGAACCGGACCATCAGCACGTAGCCGGCGAGTACGGCGGCGACGAGCACCACCGCGTACAGCACCTCAAGCATGGTGATCCGCAGGAGTCAGTCGCAGGGGCATTCCGCCGCGCGGATGCACAGCAACGAGCGTCTCCGGCTCCGGCCGCGTCCAGCCCGCAGGCGTGTCGAGCCGGTAGGACGACAACAGTTCGCCGATCACCACGAGCATCTCGCCGAGCGCGAAGTCACGTCCGATGCACAGCCGCGGACCCTGTCCGAACGGGATGTAGCCCGATGTCGGAACGCCCTGTATGAATCGCTCCGGCCGGAATTGCGTTGGCTCGGGCCAGGATTCGCCTCGTCGGTGCAACAGCCACGGGCTGATGATCGCCAATGTGCCTGCCGGGAGCTCGATGTCACCGACCCGCTCGGCAGCGAGTGAACGCCGGGAGATCGCCCAGGCAGGCGGGTACAAGCGCAGAGCCTCGTCGATGGCGGCACGGGTGATCGGCAGTTGCTCGCGGGGGGTCAACATGGAAACCGGCGAACCGAGCGCGCCGAGTTCGGCGCGCATCCGATCCTGAATCTCGGTGTGCTCGGCCAGCAACATGAGCGTCCAGCTGAGCGCGGCGGCGACGGTCTCGTGACCCGCGATCACCATCGTGATCAGTTCGTCCCTGATCTCGACGTCGGTGAGCTCGCTGTCGATGAGCAGACCGAGCAGATCGTCGCCGTGAAAGTCAGGCGTCGAGGGCGCCGCGGTCCGGCGTCGAGCGGCGATGATGTCGGTAGCCACCGCGTCGAGTTTCCTTCGCACCGAACGCAATCGGAGGTTCGTGCGGGTCGGCGCCCACTGTGCGGTCGGCAGCACCGATCGACCGAGGCGGACGATGAACTCGGCGGCACCGCTGGATGCGCCGAGGAGGCGTTCGGTGCTGGCGGTGAGGTCGCTGGAGAAGAGAGCACGGCCGACTGCGTCCAAGCCGATGCGATGCATCAGCGGACTGACGTCGACGACGGACCCCGAGTGGGCAGCAGGGGTGTGATCGGCAAGGACGGTGCGGGCGGCGTCACGCACCTGCTCGCCGACTGCCTCCAGACGCCGGCGGTGGAAAACCGGCGCGGCCAGGCGTCGGTGCTTGATCCAGTTCGGTTCGGCGCAAGCAAGCAGGCCGGGCCCGGTCACCCGTGCCAGCGCGGCGTACTGCACGGTCTGCTTGCTCCAGTTGCGAGCCGAGGTCTGCAGCACCTGGCGAACGTGAGCGGGGTCGTTCAGCAACACGGCCGGTGCACCGGGCACGGGGAAGGCGACGGTGTCGCCGAAACGTTCGGTCACCTCGGTCAGGAAGGTGAGCGGGTCACGACGGACGGACCGGAAGGCGCGCGCCATGTCGGCAGAACTCGGCCCTGGCACACCGATATCGGCCGGTTGCAGCGCTTGCAGCCGGTCAGCGAGGTTCATGCCGACGCCTTCTCCCGGCGTCCCGACCAGACCCACACCGCGCAACTGGTGAGCACCAACGCGAATCCGAAGGCGAGGTCCTCGACAGGTGCGAAAAGAAGGCGTCCACGTCCGAACGCCACGACCTCGGAGTCGCCGATGATGACGTCAGGGTTGTACTGCACGATGCGGCGGCCGGTCAGCCAACCGTTGGTCAGGATCTGGAAGAACACGATGATCGCGTACGACAACCACCACGTGCGCGACGTGGTCAGCCGGGTGCGCAGACCCCATCGGTCGAGAGCGATGCTCGCCACGACACCGAGGACGGCCAGGACGGTGTACGACATCAGCGTTCCTGTCCGTCGACCGGGTCACGTCTGACCGTTGCGCGAATACCGCCGTGGCGCCGGACTGTTAGAACCCCTTCGAAGGTGATGACGCTGACGATGGGGATTACGACGAAGAAGAGGATCTCCTCCGGTGGCAGACCGCCGATAGACCAGGGCAGGGTCTGATCGGCGTCGAACCACCAGTGTCCGGCGTGGGTCACCAGCACGTCCCAGATCAGGAAAGGAGTTCCGGCGAGGACCACGGTGAGCAGCAGCCGGCGCCACCTGCGGCCCAACTCCAGCCCGAACGCGGGGATCAACGGCAGCGTCGCGCCCACGCAGAAGACCAGCATCGCCAGGTAGGCGAAGCGTTCGAGACTCATCGACCGTCCACCAGGGTCGGGGAACTGGACCGATCGCCGGTGAGGCGCTTGAGCACGAGTTCGGCGCTGATCAGGCACATCGGTAGTCCGACGCCCGGCACCGTGCTGGCACCCGCGTAGTAGAGCCCGTCCACTTTCGACGACACGTTCGACGGGCGCAGGAAGGCGCTCTGGCGCAGCGTGTGCTCCAGACCGAGCGCGCCGCCGCGCCAGGCGTTGTAGTCGTCGGCGAAGTCGGCCGGACCGATGGTGTGCCGCACCACGATTCGTTCCCGCAGATCGGGTACGTCCGCCCACTGCGTAATTTGGTCGAGGGCCGCATCGACGGCTCGCTCGACCTGCTCGTCGCCGGTGCCTTCCGGGCCGCCGTGGCCGATCTCGGTGTCGGCAGGGACAGGAATCAGCACGAACAGGTTCTCGTGCCCCTCGGGGGCCACGCTCAGGTCGGTCGCCGACGGCTTGCAGACATAAATGGACGCGGGTTCGGGGACGCGCGCAGCTTTGCCGAAGATGTCGCCGAAATTCTGTTTCCAGTCCGCGGTGAAGAACAAGGAGTGATGTGGCAGCTGCGGCATCTCACCTTCCACACCGAGGAGGGCGAGCACCGCACCGGGCCCGGGTGAGCGCTTGGTCCACGCCTTCTCCGGGTGGGTCTGCTGCTTCTCGGGGAGCAGGGTGGTCTCCAGGTGGTGCAGATCGGTCGCACCGACGACGACGTCGGCCTCGATCACGGACGCTGCGCCATCCGCGCTGAGGTGCTCGACGCCGGTCACGGTGGGCTTGGTGGACCCGTCGGTCAGAATCCGGGTGACAGCCGAGCCTGTGTGCAACCGGGCTCCGTGCTTCTCGGCAAGCGCCGCGATCACGCGGATGAGTTCGGTGAAACCACCCTGTGGGTAGAGCACCGATCCGGCGATGTCGAGCCGGCTCATCAGGTGGTACATGCTCGGCGCGCGATCCGGTGAAGAACCGAGGAAGACCGCCGGGTATCCCAGGATCTGACGAATTCGATTGTCGCTGAAGCGATCCGCGACGAACCCTTGGAGCGACTGGGTCAGCAACCGGGACAGTTTCGGACTGCGCCGGATGACGTCGGTGCCGAAGAACGACGCCGTCGAATCGAAGTTGGAGTAGAGGAAGCGGCGCATCGCCGTGTCGTACGTGTCCTGCGCCGACGACAGGTAAGCGTCCAGGCTCTTGCCCGCGCCCGGCTCCAGCGACTCGAAGACGGCCCGGTTGACATCGCGGTCCGGACGGACGTCGACGGACCCGGGGTGATCCTGGAAGAACACTCGATAGCTCGGGTCGAGCCGGACCAGGTCGAGTTCGTTCTCGACGGTGGTGCCGAGAAGCTCGAAGAAGTGCTCGAACACTTCGGGCATCAGGTACCAGGACGCGCCGGTGTCGAACCGGAAACCGTCCCGCTCCAGGCTGCCGACGCGGCCGCCCAGTACGTCGTTCTTCTCCAACAGATCGACGTCGTGGCCCTGGGCCGCGAGCAGACCCGCAGTGGCCAGACCGGCGATCCCACCACCGATGACCACGACCCGTCGCGAACCGGTACCCGCCGTCATCGCAGGTCCTGACGAACGGCATTGCCGGCGATGCGCAGCTTGACGTGTCCGGGCACACGAACCCGTTCGCGTCGGATCTGCTCGGCCGGCGTGGCGCGTAGACGGACGCCGAGTTCGGCGAACGTGTCGTGTGCGACCTGGACGGCTCGTCGGCTGGACGGGGGGAGGTGGTCGATGGCGTTCTGGGCGGCCGCGAGGTCGGCGTCGATGTCGTTCAGGATGCGGTCGCGATCGGCGTCGGTGAAGTTGTCGGGGTCGACCCCGGGGAAGTAGCCACGGTCGAGCGTATCGGTGTCCTGGGCAAGGTCGCGCAGGAAGTTGATGTTCTGGAACGCGGCGCCGAGCCGTCGCGCCCCCGGCGCCAGTTCGTCGTACCGCGCGGACCGGTCCGCCTCGGTTGCCAGGAACACCCGTAGGCACATCAGCCCGACGACCTCCGCCGACCCGTAGACATAACGGTCGATGCTTTCGAGGGTGTGCGGTGCGGGGTCGAGGTCACGCGCCATCGATGCGAAGAAGGGGTCGATGAGGTCATCGCCGATGTCGCAGGCCCGAGCGGTCAGCGCGAAGGCGTGCACGATGAGGTTTGCGCTGTAGCCGGTGACCAGGGACTGACGGACGTCGGCGAGGAGCGCGTCCAGCATGGCCGAGCGCTCGGTGCTGCCCAGGCCCGCATCCGGGTTGTCGACGATCTCGTCGGCGATCCGGACCAGTGCGTACACGTTGCGGACGTGGCATCGCACCGGCTCACGCAGCAGCCGGGATGCCATCCCGAACGAGCTGGAATACCGGCGGATCACCAGGTCGGCACAGTCTCGGGCCACCGAGTCGTAGAGCTCGTTCGTGCCGTGAACACTCCTCATGCCGCTTCGCTGTCGTCGAGCAGCAGGGTGAGGCTGTCGGTGATGATCGCCGGCAGTTCCGTGGGCAGGCCGAGCGCCGTGATGTGCGCGTGCGCGAGGCGCAGGTGCTCGTGCATCAAGCCGGTCACGAACTCTCGTGAGCCGTTTCGGGTGAGCAGTCGGCGCACTTCTGCCAGCTCGGCGTCGCCGAGGTCGCGTCCGAGATGACTGTCGATCTCGTCCCACTCGTCGGTGGAACGTGCGTGGCTCAGCAGCGGGGTCTGCTTGCGGGTGCGCAGATCGCAGGTCGTGCTCTTAAGGGTCAGATCCGGATTGCCGAACACACCCAGCAGGTCGTCGGCGAGCTGGAAGGCGACGCCGAGGTGGCGCCCGACGACATCGCACTCCTGCACGATGTCGGCTCCGGCACCTGCCAGCAGCGCGCCCGCCTGCAACGGAAGGGAGAAGGAGTAGGCGCTCGTCTTGTGTTCTGCCATCGCCAGGCTGGCGTCGGTGGATGCCGGTTCCAGTCCGAGCGAGAGGCGGACGTCGGCCAGTTCACCCGCGGTCGTGATCTGCAGCGCAGTGTCGAACAGGTCGAGCAGACGGTTCGTGACGGCGGGGGAGACGCCGCAGGTGGCGATCGCGCGCAACGCGGTGGCCATGGCCAGATCTCCGGCGAGAATACCTGCGGTGAAGGCGAGTTCGGCGGCTGCGTCCTCGTCCGCGCCGTGCTCTCGAGCCCAGGTGCGGAAGGTGCCACTGACGTTCGGACGCCCGCGACGGATGTCATCCCCGTCGATGACGTCGTCCTGGATGACGAAGGCGGTGTGCAGTAATTCGATCGCCGCACCGACCTGTGCGACAGCCTCGTGCTCGGTGCCGTCGAACGTGTCGTGAGCGGCACGGACGAGAGCCGGTCGGAATCGCTTTCCTCCGATGCTCGCGTCCTCGAGTGCATTCCACAGACGCGTGTGGTCCGGGCTCCTCAAAGCGGCCCTGCTGCGCCCATCCCCGAGCATCGCCGAAAGGGCCCGGTCGGCGGCCGCGGTGTCGCGCCAATGACAAGCAGCCGGCCGAGTACCGGTCTGAGTGGCCATCGAGTCTCCTTGGTCGTGGATTTCTCAGACTGACCGCCGTGCGATAAAGATGTCAAAGCTTTGTCCAAGGTTTCGCACTGCTGTCGCACGCAAGAGGTTAGATTGAGCCGGTGGCTATTGAACCTAGCATGCGCATCGGGCGCCTCGCCGAACTCGTCGGCGTCTCGAGCGATGTACTTCGCGTATGGGAGCGCCGGTACGGGCTGTTCGAGCCCGAGCGCACGCCCGGAGGATACCGCCTGTACTCCGAGGCCGACCTCGACCTCGCGCGCCGGGTGCTCGCCTTGCGGGAGAAAGGCGTGCCGATTTCGGCCGCCGTTTCCGCAGTCACCCAGGGCCGGCCGATCCGCTCGGCGAGCGCGGAACAGGGGTTGCAACTGCGGCGGGAACTCGAGGCTGCTGCAGGTGAATTCGACGAGTTCACGTTCGTGTCGGTGCTCGACCGCGCTATCGACGAGTTCGGTGTCGCCGATACCATTCACGACATTCTGATGCCGCACCTGCAGCAGGTGGGCACGGAATGGGAAGCGGGTCGGATCAGCGTCGCGCAGGAACACTTCGTCAGCCATATCGTTCGTCGACGGGTCGGCGCGCTGGCCAGGCTGGTGGACGACGCGGACGCTCCCATCGCGGTGCTGGCCTGCCCGCCCAAGGAGTTGCACGACATCCCGCTGCTCGCCCTCGGCGTCCTGATGTCCGATGCCGGATGGCGGGTGCGTTACCTCGGCAGCAACACCCCGCTGAAGGACCTCTACGGAGCATGCGAACGACTCGACCCCGACCTCATCATCATGTCGGGCACCCGGCGCACCGTCTTCGAGGCCCGTGCAGGAGCCCTGCGTCGGCTCTCGCAACGCTGGCCGATGGCCATCGGGGGACGAGGCGCGACGCCCTCGGTCGCCGCCGTGATCGGTGCCGACCGCTTGCCCGAACACCTCCGAGACTCAGCCGAATTCCTGCTGACGTCCCGGGATCAATATCGCCGGCCCGCCGCCGGTCAGTAGACCCTCCCGGCGTCTGCCGGTCCGTTCACCACGATTCCCCCGGAGGAAGCTTATGAACTCGTCCCGTCTTGCCCTGGTCACCGGAGCAACCGGCCACGTCGGCGGCCGTTTGGTGCCGGCACTGCTCGACGCGGGTTTCCGCGTGCGGGTGCTCAGTCGTCACCCCGATTCACTTGCGTCGGCATGGGCCGAGCGCGTGGAAGCAGTCGAGGGTGACGCCTCCGAACCTGCTGACCTGGCGAAGTCTCTCGCCGACGTCGACGTCGCGTACTACCTGCTGCACTCAATGGACGGCGAGGGTGACTTCGAGGAACGCGACCGAGAAATGGCGTCCAGATTCGCCTCTGCTGCAAAGAAGTCCGGCGTCGACCGGATGGTCTACCTGAGCGGACTGCACCCTTCTGGCGAATTGTCGCCGCACCTCGCATCGCGGGTGGAGGTCGGCAAGATCCTGCTCGACTCCGGTGTGCCGACCGCCGTGCTGCAGGCCGGCACCGTGATCGGCGAGGGATCGGCGTCCTTCGAGATGCTGCGTCACCTGTCCGAGCGACTGCCGCTGGTCATCGCTCCCCGCTGGCTGAAGAGCAAGATCCAGCCGATCTGCGACGACGACGTCATCCATTACCTCGTCGGCGCGGCTGACTTGCCGCAGGAGGTGAACCGCGCCTTCGACATCGCCGGCCCGGACGTGCTCACCTACGCCGACATGATGCGCCGGTATGCGTCCGCAATCGGGTTGCCAAAAAGGCGGATTGCGACGGTTCCGGTGCTCACGCCGAACCTCGCCGGTCATTGGGTCGGGCTCGTCACCCCCGTGTCGGCAGGGGTCGCCAAGCCGTTGGCCGGGAGCCTGGTGCATGACGCAGTTGCGTCGGAGAACGACATCGACGAGTACGTGTCACCGCCCGAGGGTGGCCTCGCCGGGTTCGAGGAGTCGGTGCACCGCGCGACCAAGGACGTCGACACCCGCGCGTGGTCGCGTTCGGTCAAGACCTCCGCGGCGATCGTGGGGGTAACAGCCCTCGTGGGTTCGTTGCTGACCGACCCGAACAGCCGCTGGTACAAGAGCCTCGACCTGCCGCCGTGGCAGCCGCCGGCCTGGGCCTTCCCGGTGGTGTGGAGCGCGCTCTACGCAGGTACGACAGTGGCGTCGGCAGCCGCCATCGCCGAACTGCCTGAGCCGCAGGCGAACTCGTTCAAAACGGCGCTCGTGGCCAACATGGTGCTCAACGCCGGGTGGAGCGGCGTGTTCTTCCGGGCGCACCGACCCGTCGCTGCCACGGTTGTGGCCGGTGCACTGGCGGCCAGTAGCGCCGATCTGGCTCGCCGCGCCGGCGCATCGCCGGGCACTCTGCGCAAGCTGACGCTCGGGTCGTACGCCGCGTGGTGCACCTTCGCCACGGCACTCAGTGGGGAGATCGCTCGGCGCAACCACTGAGCGGGCTACCGTCCCGCCGCCGAATCGGCGTGAGTTTGTGGGGTTCGGACGCGGCACGAACCCCACAAACTCACGCCGATTCGGAGGCGGAGCGCAGCCACAGCAGCGTGGTCACGGCTGCGCCGTCGGCTGCTCCAGGTAGGCGACGAGCTGCGGCGCGAGGCCGACGTAGCTTGCCGGAGTGAGTTCGAGGAAACGCGCCTGCACCTCTTCGGGCAAGCCGAGGCCGCGCACGAACTCCTGAAGGTCGGCTTGGTTGATGCGGCGGCCGCGGGTGAGTTCCTTGAGCCGCTCGTAGGGCTGCTCCATGCCGGGCACGCCCTGCGCGCCGAGCGCGCGCATCGCCGACTGGATCGGTTCGCCGAGCACCTCCCAGTTGGCGTCGAGGTCGGCGGCCATCGCCTCCGGCACGGCGTCGAGACCGGCGAGCCCGCGTCCGGCGTTGTCGATGGCGAGCAGCGAGTGGCCGAACGCCGTGCCGATGTTGCGCTGCATCGAGGAGTCGGTGAGGTCACGCTGCAACCGCGACTGCACGAGCGTCGAGGCCAGCACGTCGAGCAGCGCGTTGCTCACCTCGAGGTTGGCCTCGGCGTTCTCGAAACGGATCGGGTTGACCTTGTGCGGCATCGTCGACGACCCGACCGTGCCCTGGCCGCGCACCTGGGCGAAGTAGCCCATCGAGATGTAGGTCCAGACGTCGGTGCACAGGTTGTGCAGGATGCGGTTGAACCGCGCGATGTCGGCGTAGAGCTCGGCCTGCCAGTCGTGGCTCTCGATCTGCGTGGTGAGCGGGTTCCAGGTGAGCCCGAGCGACTCGACGAACGAGCGGCTGATCGCCACCCAGTCGGTGCTGGGGACGGCGGCGGTGTGCGCGCCGTACGTGCCGGTGGCGCCGTTGATCTTGCCGAGATACTCGGCGCGCTCGATGCGGCGCACCTGGCGGCCGAGGCGGTGGGCGAGCACCGCGAGCTCCTTGCCCATGGTGGTGGGGGTGGCCGGCTGACCGTGGGTGTGGGCGAGCAGCGGCACGTCCTTGAGGTCGCGCGCCATGGTGGCGATCGCCTCGACCAGCGCCGTCGCGCGCGGCAACCACACCTGCTGCGTGGCGCCCTGCACCATCAGCGCGTAGGACAGGTTGTTGATGTCTTCGCTGGTGCACGCGAAGTGGATGAGCTCGGCCAGGCCCTTGGCGTCGTCCGCGCCGACGACGGCCGTGAGGCGCCGCTTGAGGTAGTACTCGACCGCCTTCACGTCGTGCACGGTCTCGCGCTCGATCTCGGCGAGCTCGGCGACGTCGTCGAGGTCGAAGTCCTCGACGACCGCGCGCAACTGGTGCTGCTCGGCCTCGGTGAGCGGGCGGACGCCGGGCACCGCACCCTGGGAGGTGAGGTGGATCAGCCACTCGACCTCGACGTTGACCCGCTGCCGGTTGAGCGCGGCCTCGGAGAGGTGGTCGACCAGTGCCGCGACCGCGGCGCGGTAACGACCGTCGAGGGCGCCAAGGGCGATGGGCGGCTGGGCTTCGGCGAGGGAGCGCATGGGCTCATTCTTCCAGCGGCCCGGCGCGCTCGCCGCGTCAGGTCAGGCGTCGTCGACCTCGAGCAACCCGAACAGCTCACCGTGCTTGGCCTGGGCGATCGCCTCGCGGCCGGCGGGCGTCTCGAAGCTCATCAGGATGTAGCCGTCGAGCTCCTCCGCCATCTGGGCCGACGAATCACGTTCTGCCACACCGAAATGCGGCAACCAGGAGGCGTTGACGTCGTCGGGCAGCTGGGACGCGGCGTGGATGTTGCACGGGATCGAACCCTCGGGCAGGTCGACCCGCACACCGAACTCGGTCTCGTCGACGTAGCGGTAGCCGAACACCTCGGCGTAGAACTTCTTCGCGCCGTCGAGGTCGCGGGTGAGCAGGGTGTGCGCGGCGATCGCGCCGGCCTCACCCGAGCGGCCGTAACCGGTGAAGTCACCGGCCTGCCAGATGCCGAAGGTGCCGCCGCTGGGGTCGGCGCAGAAGGCCGCTCGACCCGCGCCGGGCACGTCCTGCGGACCCATGAGCACCGTGCCGCCGGCCGCGGTGACCCGCTGCGCGGCGGCGTCGACGTCGGACGACGCGAGGTAGGTCGTCCAGACCGTCGGGGCGTTCTTGTCCTGGGCGACCGTGATCGCAGCCGCCGGACGGTCGTCCTTGAGACAGATCGTGTAGTGACCCTGCTCGGCGGGCGCATCGACGATGTGCCACCCGAACAGTCGGCCGTAGAAGTCCTTGGCGTGGTGCAGCCCGCGGTGCGCTTCCTCGTAGGCGCACTCCACCCAGCAGGGCGACCCGTCGGGCAGCACTCCGTCGTGCACAGTCATGGTGGGCTCCTTCGTCGAACGTTTGTCGTCTGTTCCGACCCTAATCCGTTGCACTGCCAACCGAACCCGTTAGGCCGTTCCGACGTCGTCGGGGGCTCGGATCTGTCACTCTCAGTGCATGCCTGCTGATGCCGCGACCCGGCGCCTGCTCGCGTCTGATCCGTTCAGTCGATGTCGCCGAACGGCTGACGTGACGGTGGCGAGCGCCGAAGACCTACGCACCCTGCTGGCAGAGGTCGAGCTGAAGCTGATCGAGTCCGAATTTCTGCGCAGCACAGCGATGTCCGTGCACATCGACATCGCGGCCGCAGTGGTCGAGGCGTTCCTGGAAGGCGAGGAGAGCCTCGAGGCGCTCGACCCGGCGCGGGAGGCCCGGCTGCGGCTCGTCGTGTCGGGGCTGCACTACCTGGTGATGGAGCAAGACCTGGTGCCGGACGGCGGCCCGCACGGGTATGCCGACGACCTTGCGGTGATGCGTTGGGTGACCCGCGTGGTCGCCGGCGGCGAAGGCCACCCGGTCGACGAATTGAACGGCTACTGAAGGCGATTCGACAGCAGGTTCGGCAGTTCGGCGAGCAGGCCACGGCATGCCGCCTCGACCTCGTCGCGGCACCGGTCGAAGCCCGCGTCGTCGCCGAAGTAGGGGTCGTCGACCTCGTCCTTGTCGGCCGTCGGGTCGAACTCGCGCATCAACCGCACCTCGGCCGCACCCTCGACGTGCTGGGCCATGCGCTCCACCTCGTCGAGGTGACCGCGGTCGGCCACCAGCACCACGTCGCGTTCGGCGAGGTCGGGCGGGGTGAGCTGCTTGGCCCGGTGAGCACGTCCGTCGTAGCCGCCGCGCTGCAGCGCCTGCACCGTGCGCGGGTCGGCCGGCTCGCCGACGTGCCACGAGCCGGTGCCGGCGGAGTCGACAATCACCTTGTCGCTCAAGCCTTCCCGCTCGAGAAGGTCGCGCAGGATCACCTCGCCCATGGGGGAGCGGCAGATGTTCCCGGTGCAGACGAACTGGACGCGATAGGGCTTGCTCATGCCCTCGATTCTGCGTGACGGTGCCAGACGTACGGCGTGGTGGTGGTGATCTTCACCAGGCCGCTCCGCTCGAGGATCGGGCGCGAGGTCTCGAGGCTGTCGCTGTGCAGGTAGCGCACGCCGCGCTCGCGGGCGTGCCGGGCGCGGGCCGCGGTGAGCCCACGGTAGATGCCCTTGCCGCGCCAATCCGCTTGTGTGACACCGCCCCACAGCCCGGCGAACTCGGTGCCCGGCACGATCTCGAGGCGTCCGGCGCTGATCGCCTGCCCGTCGAATTCCGCCATCCAGAGGCTGCCGTAGCCCTTCGACCGGGCGAGCCGCTCCTCGGCCTGCTCGGGGGTGGGGCCGTCGCCGAACACGTCGAACTGCAGCACTGCGGCGCGGGTGATGTCGGCGGGGTCGGTCGCCTGCTTGATGGTGACGCCGTCCGGCAGCGGCACCTCGGCGACGAGGCGCTCGACCGATCCGGCCATGACCGTCTCGATCTCCTCTGCGCCGAAGCCGTGCGCGAGCAAGCGCTCGGTGAGATCGACGGGGAGGTCGTGTCCCCTTGTTTTCCACTCGAATTGGTCGACCGCTGTCTCGTCGCGGTAGTAGGCGACGGTGCGTGCGATGAGCGCGTCGAGGTCGCCGACGCCGTCCAGGTCGCGGTAGCTGACGAACCCGCCCCAGCTGAAGACACCTCGCACCAGCGGTCCGTCCTCGGACACCTGATCGGCACCCGCCACCTCGGCGTCGCGGCGCAGTTGCTCGTCGTACGCGCGCAGCAGCGCAGCGGGGTTTTCGGGAGATTGCTCGGTCATGGGCTCATCCTCGCGGCTGCCGGACGGACGGCGCATCCAGATATCCGGGGTCGCCGGCGAGTTGGTGCGCGAACGGGAGTTGGATGGACTTGCGGGAGGAGGATCTCCCGCTGTCGCAACCAACTCCCGCAAACGCAACCAATGCGCACCGACTCCGCGGCGCGGTCGGCCGGGGAAACCGGACGCGTCAGAGGGTGAGCCAGTCGCCCGCAGCCGCGCGGAACTGCTCAGGGTCGAGGTCGCCGGCTCCGGCGGGCACGCCACCGAGCAGCTGGCCCTCGGCGAGCTTGCGGAGTTCGTCGACGTTGGTGCGCTCGGCGAGGCCGGGCTCCGCCGGCTGCGAGCCGACGACCACCCCGACGAGGTCGAGGCCGCGCACCCGCAGCGCCTCGAGGGTGAGTGCGGTGTGGTTGAGGGTGCCGAGACCGGCGCGGGCGACCACGACGAACCCGACGCGAACTCCCTTGGCTTCCAGAGGAGTTGCCAGGTCGGCGAGGGTCGATCCGATGGCGTCGAGGTGCACCAGCAGTCCGCCCGAACCCTCCACCAGCACCACGTCGTAACGGCCAGACTCGACCTGCTCCAGCACCTGCGCCGCGTGGTCACCGACCGTCGGGATGGTCTCGTCGGCCAGCGCCGCCGCGACGTCGGGGGCCAGCGGGTCGGGCAGCCGCACGTGCTCGGCGACGTCGACCCCGGCGAGCCGTTCGACGGTCTGCGCGTCGCACGGCTCGTCGTCGGTCACGCCGGTCTGGGCGAGCTTGATCATCAGCACGCGCTGGCCGCGCGCCGACAGGGCGGCCGCGATCGCGGCGGTGGTGATCGTCTTGCCGACCTCGGTGTCGGTGCCGGTGATGACCAGGACTGGAGCGCTCATGGCGCCAGCATTTCAGGCGCGCAGCGTGCGCAGCACGGCGGTGGCGTGCTCGAGGTCGGCCTCGCTCAGCCCCGCGTGTGCGGTCAACCGGAGCCGCGAGACGCCATCGGGAGTCGACGGTGGGCGGAAGCACCCGATGCGCACCCCGGCGCCCGCTGCGCGGGCCACCGCGGCCAGTGCCTGTTTGGGTCCGGGCATCGGCGCAGACAGCACCGCACCGGCCGGCCGCTGCACCCCGAGCGCGTCGGCGATGCGCCCGGCGGCGTCGCGCACCCGCGCCACCATCGCGGGGTCGGCGACGAACCGGCGCAGCGCACCGAGTGCTGCTCCGGCGGCTGCCGGCGCGAGCCCGGTGTCGAAGATGAACGGGCGAGCGGTGTTGACCAGGTGCTCGCGCACCAAGGGAGTGCACATCGCCGCACCGCCTTGTGTCGCAAGCGATTTCGACAACGAGGTGGTGATCACGAGCCGTTCGGACGGCGTGAGTCCGGTGGCTGCGGCGAGTCCTTCGCCGCGTCCGCCGACCACGCCGATGCCGTGCGCCTCGTCGACCACGAGCATGGCGTCGTAGCGCTCGGCCAGCGCATGTAGCGCGACCAGGTCGGCGGCGTCCCCGAGCACCGAGAACACCGATTCCACGACGACGAGTGCGCGCGGTTCGGTGCGCTCGCGCAGCGCCTGCTCGACGGCGGCGGTGTCGAGGTGCGGCACCACCGCGACCCGTCCGCGGGCCAGGCGGGCGGCGTCGATGAGCGAGGCATGGTTGTGGGCGTCGCTCACGACGAGGGTGTCGGTGTCGGCGAGCGCGGTGATCACCGACAGATTGACGTGGTAGCCGGTCGAGAAGACCAGTGCCGCAGGCATGTTCGTCAGCGTCGCGAGCTCGGCCTCGAGTTCGTCGTGCACCGGCCAGGTGCCGGTGACCAGCCGTGAGGCGCCTGCTCCCGCGCCGTACGCCTGGAGTGCCCGGGTGGCCGACTCGAGCACCGCGGGGTCGTGCCGCAGCGACAGGTAGTCGTTGCCGGCGAGGTCGATGAGGCCGTGCGGGTGGTCGCAGGAGAGCACGCGGGTGAGTCCGGCGGCCTCGCGGCGGCGGGCGGCCTCGGCGAGGTGATCGGCGAACGCGCTCATGGAGCGACCGCTCGCGCGGCGGCGACCATCGCGGCGCCGATCTGCGCCACCTCGTCGGGGGTGCACGCGTACGGCGGCATCGCGTAGACGAGGTCGTTGAACGGGCGCAGCCATACGCCGTGGTCGAGTGCGGCGGCCGATGCTGCAGCGAGCGGACGCGGCGAGTCGAGCTGGATCACCCCGACGGCTCCGACCGAGCGCACGTCGGCCACGCCGGGCAGGTCGCGGGCCGGCTCGATGGCCGCGCTCAGCACCTCGCCGAGCGCATTCACCCGGTCGAGCAGGTCGTCGCCGAGCAGGTCGATCGATGCCGACGCGATGGCGCAGGCGAGCGGGTTGGCCATGAAGGTGGGGCCGTGCATGAGGGCGCCGGCGGGCTCGGCCGACACCGCGGCTGCCACGTCGGCCGTGCACAAAACCGCTGCGAGAGAAAGATATCCGCCGGTCAGCGCCTTGCCCACGCACAGGATGTCGGGGGTCACCTCGCAGCGGTCGGCGGCCCAGAGCGTGCCGGTGCGCCCGAACCCGGTGGCGATCTCGTCGAAGATCAGCAGCGCACCGCTGGAGCGGGCCAGCGACGCGAGCACCCGCACCACCTGCGGCGGGTAGATCCACATTCCGCCGGCGCCCTGCAGCACCGGCTCCACGATCACCGCGGCGATGTCGGACGCGTGCTGCTCGAACAGGCCGCGCGTCTGCGCCTCCCAGGCGCTGATGTCGGCGTCGAGCCCACCCGGCGGACGCGGTCCGAAGACCTGCTCGGGCAGCACCCCACGGAACAGCGTGTGCATGCCGTTGACCGGGTCGCACACGCTCATCGGTGACAGGGTGTCGCCGTGATATCCGCCGCGCACCGTGAACGCCTTCGTGCGCGGCCGGCCCGCGGCGGCGTGCGCCTGCCAGGCCATCTTGAGAGCGACCTCCACCGACACCGAGCCGCTGTCGGCGAAGAAGACGTGCTGCAACGAGTCGCCCGGTGCGATGCGGATCAGCTTGTCGGCCAACGTGATTGCTGGCTCGTGGGTGAGTCCGCCGAACATCACGTGCGACATGGAGTCGAGCTGGCTGCGGGCCGCCGCGTCGAGCTCGGGCACGGCGTAACCGTGGATGGCGCACCACCACGAGGCCATGCCGTCGATCACCTCGCGCCGGTCACCGTCCGCCGTCTGCAGGCGTAGCCGCACGCCGGAGGCCGACTCGACAAGGTGAGTGGGAGCGGGGCTCAGCGCCGACGCGTACGGGTGCCACAGGTGGTCGCGGTCGAACGCGAGCAGATCGGCGATGGGCAGCACGGCCCCATCCAACAGCAGAAGGGCCCGGGCATCGCCCTGACCCTCCTACCTCGTAGTACGCGTGTCAGTCGCGGTTCTTCGCGATCTTCGCGACGTTGATCGCCAGCTCCAACAAGATGCGCACGATCGCGACGACCAGCACCAGCCAGACGAGGTCGGCGAACAGATGCATGATGGCGTCGAAGGTGCCCATGTTCTTGACGTCCGCGCCGCCGTAGTCGGTGCTACCGAAGTTGTGGATCGTGTTCGCCAGGAACTTCAGCACCGCCCAGACCACCACACCGAGGAAGGTCAGCTGAGCAAGACCCTCGGTCAGCGAACGGGTGAACTTCAGGTCGCTGAACAGCGCGCCGATGCCTTCACCGGCCGCCTTCGGGGTCTGGAAGCCGCCGCCCTGCGACTGATGCGCCGTTGCGCCGTAGCCGGACTGGCCCGACGACTGCTGACCGTAGTCGGACTGCCCCGGCGATTGCTGGCCGTAGTCGCCCTGGTTGTAGGAACCCTGGCCGTACGCGGACTGCTGCCCGGCGTTCGAGCCGGACGACTCGCCGCCCCACTGCTGGGTCTGTGCGTTCGACTCCTGCGAGCCCGACGCGTCCCAACCCTGACCGGGGGAACCCTGGCCCCCCGAGCTCTGCTCGGAGCCGCTGCCCCAGTTCTGGCCCAGGGACCCCTGGCCCTGTGCGTCCTGCTCGGACGAGCCGCCCCAGTTCTGGCCGAGCGAGCCGCCCTGTCCGTTGTTCCAGGACCCGCCTGTCGGCTGTGACATCTGCTTCCTCCTGATTTCGTGCGGCCGAGGTCGGCCGCTCGCGCACCAACCTACTTGGCCCGACCGCTCACGAGGTGGGTTCCCCACCCGTCAGCTCACCGTGCTGTACGCAGACGGCGGTCCATCGGGTGGGTGTCACCTGCACCTTCATCCGGCGGCGGCACTGCACACAGAAGCGGGGTGGTTCCTCCGCGGCCAGCCAGCGTGCGCACACCGCATGGCCGCCCTGGGCGGATGCCTCCCCGCACCGGGCGCAGTACGGCGCCCCGCCGTCGACCGCGCTCACAGGCTGGCGTTGAGGGCCTTGATCGGCATCTGCAACTCCTCGAGCAGGCGCAGGTCCTGCTTCGGGTCGCGGCCGAGGGTGGTCAGGTAGTTGCCGACGATGACGGCGTTGATGCCGCCGAGCAGTCCGTCGCGGGTGCCGAGGTCGCCGAGGGTGAGTTGGCGGCCGCCGGCGTAACGCAGGATCGTGCGCGGCAGCGCCAACCGGAACGCCGCGATGGTGCGCAACGCGTCCTTGGCGTCCATCGGCTCGATGTCGCCGAACGGGGTGCCCGGGCGCGGGTTGAGGAAGTTGAGCGGCACCTCGTGCGGCTCGAGTTCGGCCAGCTGCGAGGCGAGTTCGGCGCGCTGCTCGATGGTCTCTCCCATGCCGACGAGGCCGCCGCAGCACAGCTCCATGCCCGACGCCTTCACCATCGTGCAGGTGTCCCAGCGCTCGTCGTAGGAGTGGGTGGTGACGACCTGCGGGAAGTAGGAGCGAGCCGCCTCGAGGTTGTGGTTGTACCGGTGCACGCCCATGTCGACCAGCTGGTCGACCTGCTCCTGGCTCAGCATGCCGAGCGAGGCCGCCACCTGGATGTCGACGGCGTCCTTGATCGCCTTCACGCCGTCGCGCATCTGCGTCATGAGCCGCTCGTCGGGCCCGCGCACCGCGGCGACGATGCAGAACTCGGTGGCTCCGGTGGCCGCGGTCTGCTCGGCGGCCTTCACCAGCTCGGGGATGTTGAGCCACACGCTGCGCACCGGCGAGGTGAACTGGCCCGACTGCGAACAGAAGTGGCAGTCCTCGGGGCAGCCGCCGGTCTTGAGCGACACGATGCCCTCGACCTCGACCTCCTCACCGTTGAACTTCAGGCGCACCTCGTGGGCCAGCGCCAACAGGTCGGGCAGCAGCTCGTCGGGCGTGCGCAGCACCGCCACGAGGTCGTCGTAGGCGAGGGGCTCGCCGTGCACCAGCACCCGCTCACGGGCACGGTCGAGGATCGAGGTCTGCGATGTGGTGCTCGTCATAGTGGCCGATCCTGCCGTAGCGCCCGGACAGGCGCGCATCCGGTCCAATCCGCGCGGGGCCCGGCACCGAATCACCGACATGCAAGCGTGCGGCGAGATCGGGCCGGTGGGGCGATGATGGCGGGTATGGCCGAACCTCCACCCGGGCAGGCGACGCGGACGACGTCCGCGACGGCGTCGTTGGAGGACCTCCTGCGGCGGTGCGCCCGCGGCGACGAGGCGGCGTTCGCGCGGCTCTACGACCTCACCAGTCATCGCACCTACGGCCTGGCCCTGCGCGTGGTGCGCAACCCGGCGCACGCAGAGGAAGTGACCCAGGAGATCTACCTCGAGGTGTGGCGCACCAGTGCGCGATTCGATGCGGCCCGCGGCAATGCGCTGTCGTGGCTGCTGACGATCGCGCACCGGCGCGCCGTCGACCGGGTGCGCAGTGCCGACGCGGCCCAGCGACGCGACGAGGTGTTCGAGCGGGAGACGCGTCCGCGTGATTACGACGTCACCGCCGAGCAAGCCCAACTGAGCATCGAGAGCGCACGCGTGCGCCGTGCGTTGCAACACCTGACCAGCACCCAGCGAGAGGCGGTCGAGCTGGCCTACTTCGGTGGTTACACCCACGCCGAGGTGGCCCGGCTGCTCGACCTGCCGCTCGGAACAGCCAAGACCCGCATCCGGGACGGACTCATCCGGTTGCGCGACACGATGGGAGTCGAGCGATGACCGACGACGCCTACCAACTGCTCGCCGCGTACGCGGTCGACGCGGTCACCGACGAGGAGCGGGAGCAAGTGGAGCGCTACCTGCGCGCCCACCCCGAGCACCTCCCCGAGCTGCGCAGCCTGCAGCGCACCGTGGTCGAACTGTCGGCCGAGCTGCAGGTGGCGCCGCCGCCGAGCCTGCGCGACTCGGTGCTGGCACAGGCCCACCAGATCCGTCCGCTGCCGCCGCAGGAGCCCACCGCTGCGTCGCTCGAGGACGAGCATGCCGCGAAGAAGCACACCGACCAACCGCGCGACGAACTCGCCGCCCGCCGTCGCAAGCCCTGGTTCATCGCGGCCGCTGCAGCCGCCGTCATCGGCGTCACCACGGTGGCCGTCCAGCAGCAGATCGCACCGCCGTCGCAGCAGACGGTGGTGGCGCAGGTGAGCGCCGCGGCCGACGCCCGCTCCTACGAGCTGGCGATGCCCGGCCACTCGGCCACGGTGACGCGTTCGATGGCGATGGGCAAGGCGGTCTTCCGGTCGTCCGACCTCGGTGCCGCGCCGGCGGGTCACGCCTACCAGGTGTGGCTGCAGCAGCCGGACGGATCGATGGTGTCGGCGGGTGTGCTGCCCGGCCCGACCAGCGGCGTGGTGCAGATGGTGCTGCACGGCGATGCCACCCGCGCGGTGGGTGTGGGCCTGACGATGGAGCCGGCCGGTGGGTCGACGAAACCGTCGAGTGCGCCGCTGGCGGTCGCCGGATTCTGAGGCTGTCGTGACCGAGCCATCCGAAACCTACAGCGGCACCGAACCCCCGAGCATGAAGACTCGTGCCTACCTGGGCAGCGCCCTCATCGGCATCGCGGCCACCGTCGCCGGCGCCGGAGCCGGCCACCTCATCGCAGTGCTCGTGCGGGCCGACGCCTCACCGCCGTACGCCGTCGGGTCGGCGGTCGTCGACGCCACGCCCGAACCGGTGAAGAGCTGGGCGATCCGCACCTTCGGCAGCGCGGACAAGCTGGTGCTGCTCAGCGGCGTGGTGATCGTGACGCTGCTGCTCGCGGCGGTGGCAGGACTGCTCGCTCGGCGCCGGTTGTCGTACGGCCTGGGGTTGCTGGGCGTAATGGTCGCGATCGCCGGGTGGGCCGCTCTCGCCCGTCCGAGCGCCGACTTGCTGTCGGTGGTGCCGTCGCTGGTGACCGCCGGTGTCGGACTCGGCGCGATGACCGCGCTGCACCGGGGCGCCGGCGAGTCGGCGGACGAGGGTTTGTCCCGGCGCGGGGTGATGCTCGCGGGGGCGGCCCTCGGCATTGGCGCGGTGGCTGCCGCGGTCGGCCGCTCGGTCGGGTCGGTGGCCAACAGGGTGGCCGGTGCGCTGCCGAAGCCGGCCCGTCCGTTGCCCGCCCTTCCGGCCGAGTTGCCGGTGCCGGGCATCACCGCACTGCGCACCCCGGCCTCCGACTTCTACCGGGTCGACACCGCGCTGATCGTGCCGCGGGTCGATGCGTCGTCGTGGGAGCTGGTGATCGACGGGGAGGTGGAGCAGCCGCAGCGGTTCAGTTACGCCGACATCACCGCGATGCCGATGGTGGAGGCCGACGTCACGCTGTGCTGCGTCAGCAACGAGGTGGGCGGCGAATACGCGGGCGGGGCCCGCTGGACCGGCGTGCCGGTGCGCGAACTCCTGGCCCGCGCGAAGCCGAAGCCGGGCAACGACCAGGTGTTGTCGACCTCGACCGACGGCTACACCTCATCGACCCCGCTGGCCGCGCTCGTCGATCCGCAGCGCGCCGCGCTGCTCGCGATCGGGATGAACGGCGAACTGCTGCCGCGCGACCACGGCTACCCGGCCCGCCTCGTGACGCCCGGCCTCTACGGATACGTCGGCGCCACCAAGTGGGTCACCCGCCTCACCGTCACCACCTACGCCGGCCGCAAGGCCTACTGGACGGTGCGCGGTTGGGCCGAGCGCGGCCCGATCAAGCCGAGCGCCCGCATCGACACACCCCAGCCCCTGGCGTCGCTGAAGGCCGGCACGATCGCCATCGGCGGCACGGCGTGGGCGCAGCACCTCGGGGTGCGCGCGGTGCAGGTGCAGATCGACGACGGCCCGTGGCAGCAGGCCCGGATGGGTGGCGACGCCGGCATCGACTACTGGCGACAGTGGTGGCTGCCGTGGAGTGCGCAGCCGGGCCAGCACCGCCTCCGCGCCCGCTGCGTCTACGCGTCCGGCACCTTGCAGACCGACGTGCGGGCCGAGCCCTTCCCTGACGGCGCGTCCGGCTACCACGAGGTCGTTGTCAACGTGCGCTGAACGGGTAAACCGTTGTGCTGCAAAGAATTTCATCGAGATCAGACCCATCCGATCGGTAGTGCGCGACGAACCACTTGCGTCCGTGCACCACGAGCACATCGATCAGGAGATCTCTCATGAAGCGCATCACCACCACCGTCACGCTCGCTGCCACGCTCGCGTTGGGCCTGGCTGCCTGCGGCGGCAACGACAGCTCGGGTTCGTCGGGATCGACGGGTTCGTCGGCAATGACCGACTCGATGTCGTCCTCCATGTCGTCGAGCGACTCGATGGCGTCGAGCGACTCGATGTCGTCGAGCAGCCCGATGGGATCCTCCGGCGCGATGACCGACGCCCGGTTAGGTCCGGGCTGCGCGAGCGTCCCGGCAGACGGCAAGGGGTCGTTCGCCGGCATGGCCAAAGACCCGGTCGCCACCGCCGCCGGCAACAACCCACTGCTGAGCACCCTCGTCACCGCGGTCAAGAAGGCCGGCCTGGTCGACACGCTCAACAACAGCAAGAACATCACCGTGTTCGCGCCGTCGAACGCCGCTTTCGACAAGATCCCGAAGGCCGACCTCGACAAGGTGCTGGCCGACAAGACGACGCTGACCCACCTGCTCACCCACCACGTGGTGCCGAGCCGGTTGGCACCCGCCGCGCTGGCCGGCACCCACCCGACCCTCAACTCCGACTCGGTGAAGGTGACCGGCACGACGCCCGACTTCGACGTGGCGGGCGCGAAGGTGCTCTGCGGCAACGTGCAGACGGCCAACGCCACCGTCTACATCGTCGACACCGTGCTGATGCCGATGAAGTGACCACCCACCTCCGCGAGAGTTTGCAGATTCGCGAGCCTGGCTCCCGAGTCGTGCGAACTCTCGCGGAGGGTCGGCTGACGGCCGTGGGCGTGCGTGGGGTGACACCGGGTCGCGGTAGCGTCCACTCCCGTGGAGGACAAAGCGATGATCCAGGCCAGTGGCCTACGCAAGTCGTTCGGCGACTTCGAGGCGGTGCAGGGCATCGACCTCGAGGTGCGCCGCGGCGAGGCCTTCGGCTTCCTCGGCCCCAACGGCGCCGGCAAGTCGTCGACGATGCGGATGATCGCCACCGTCTCGCCGCGCAGCGGGGGAGACCTGCAGATCCTCGGCATGGATCCCGCGACGCACGGTCCCGACATCCGCGCCTGCATCGGCGTCTGCCCGCAGGACGACACCCTCGACAACGAACTCAGCCCGCGCGACAACCTCATCGTCTACGGCCGCTACTTCGGCATCCCGCGGCGGCAGGTGCGCGCCAAGGCGGAGGAGCTGCTGGAGTTCGCCCAGCTCACCGACAAGGCCGACGGACGCGTCGAAGCGATGTCGGGCGGCATGAAGCGCCGCCTCACGATCGCCCGGTCGCTGGTCAACGACCCCGAGCTCCTGCTGCTCGACGAACCCACCACCGGTCTCGACCCGCAGGCGCGACATCTCTTGTGGGACAAGCTGTTCCGGCTCAAACAGCAGGGCGTCACCCTGGTGTTGACCACCCACTACATGGACGAGGCGGAGCAACTGTGCGACCGCCTGGTGGTGATGGACAAGGGCAAGATCGCTGCCGAGGGCGCACCGCGCGAACTCATCGCCACCTACTGCACCCGCGAGGTGGCCGAGCTGCGGTTCGGCATCGGCGAGCACGAGGCGCTGGCGCACCGGGTCGAGGGCATCGCCGAGCGGGTCGAGGTGCTGCCCGACCGGCTGCTGCTCTACACCGACAACGGCGAACACACCCTGGGCGAGGTCGCCCGCGCGGGGCTCCACCCGGTCGCGTCGCTGGTGCGTCGATCGAGCCTGGAGGACGTCTTCCTGCGGCTCACCGGCCGAACGTTGGTCGACTGATGACGACGAGCGAGGTCGGCGCGACGGCCACCGCGGCGACGGCGGTGCGCACCGGTAACCGTTCCAGCCCGATGCACCTGTTCGACTACTGGCTCACGGTCTACAAACGCACCTGGCGCGGCAGCGTCATCACCTCGTTCGTCACGCCGTGGTTCTACGTGGTGGCGATGGGGGTGCTGCTCGGCGGGTTCGTGCAGGCCGACCCGGCGACGCTGGAGGGATCGGCCAGTTACCTCGCGTTCGTGGTGCCCGGCATGATCTGCGCGCAGTCGATGCAGGTCGGTTTCGGCGAGACCACCTACCCGGTGATGGGCATGCGCAAGTGGGAGAAGACGTACGAAGCGCAACTGGCCACCCCGTTGCGGGTCAGCGACATCCTGCAGGCGCACGTCGTGTTCATCCTGTTCCGGGTGCTCACCACCGCGGTTGTCTTCACGGTCGTGCTGTCCTTCTTTGACATCTTCCAGCGGTGGTGGAGCGGGCCGGTGGTCGTCGCGGTGCAGGTGCTCGTCGGTCTCGCGGCGGCGCTGCCGATCTACGCCTACGCGGTGCGTGCCGAGAGCGAGTCGGGCTTCTCGGTCGTGTTCCGGCTGCTGATGATCCCGCTCACGCTGTTCAGCGGCTCGTTCTTCCCGATCGCATCGCTGCCGTCGGCACTCGAAGCGGCGGCCCGGGTGTCGCCGCTGTGGCAGGGGGTCAACCTCGCCCGGATGGCCACCACCGGCCAATGGCACTGGCCGGTCGCGCTCTACAACATCGCCTACCTGGTGGTGCTCGCCGGCGCCGGCTACCTGCTCACCGTCCGTGGCATGCGCAAGGAGTTGGTGCCGTGAGTTCCGTCGGTGCGCCATTGGTCAAGGTCGAGGGACGCCGGTTGTCGGCGTTGGAGGGCGCCGGAACCCTCATCCATCGCAACTACCTGGTCTACCGGCGCGACTGGGTCGTGTTCGTCACGGGCTTTCTGGAGCCGGTGTTCTACCTGCTGTCGATCGGCATCGGCGTGGGCACCCTCATCCCGGGGTTCGAGGTCAACGGTCAGCACGTGCCGTACGCCGACTACGTCGCGCCGGGCATGCTCGCCGCGTCGGCGATGAACGGTGCGATCTTCGACGCCACCTTCAACGTGTTCTTCCGGCTGAAGTACGCGAAGTTGTACGACCAGATCCTCGCGACGCCGCGCACCGTCGGCGACGTGGCTCGCGGCGAGATCGGCTGGGCGCTGATCCGCGGCGGCATCTACTCGACGGCCTTCCTCGCGGTGATGGCCGGCTTCGGCATGGTGCATTCGTGGTGGGGTCTGCTCACCGTGCCGGCCACGCTGCTCATCGGCTACGCGTTCGCGTCGGTGGCGATGTCGCTGACCACCTGGATCCGCAGCTGGCAGGACTTCGAATACATCACGCTCGCCCTGATGCCGTTGTTTCTCTTCTCGGCCACCTTCTTCCCGATCACCCGCTACCCGCAGTGGCTGCAGTGGGTGGTCGAGGCGACCCCGCTCTACCGCGGCGTCGTGCTGTGCCGCGAACTCGCCACCGGCGCGATCGGCTGGGGCTCGCTCGTCTCGGTGCTCTACCTGGTCGCGATGGGCGCGCTCGGCACCGTTTTGGTGCGCCGCCGGCTGTCGAGGCTGCTGCTCACCTGAGCGACCGCCTGCGACGCGCCGCCCGGCGACGCGTATGTGAGCGGTGTCACGACTCAAAGATTTGCACTTTTGCCGCCTAAAGGGCAATTCTTATCCGCGTGACAGCTTCCACCGATCTTCGCTTCGTCGCCGATGCTGCGCGCGTCGCCGGCTGGAACGACAAGCGCCGCGAGACCGCCAAGCGGATCACCCGGGCGGCGCGTCGACTGTGCGCGACCCGGGGTTTCGACGAGTTCACCCTCGATGACCTCGCTGCCGACGCCGAGGTCTCGCGCCGCACGCTGTTCAACTACTTCGACGGCAAGATGGAAGCCGTGCTCGGACTGCCGCCCGCGGGCGTGCTTCCCCTGCTGAAGGAGTTCTGCGCCGGCGGACCGACGGGCGACCTCTACGACGACGCCTGCATCGTGGGGCGCCAGTTGCTCGAGGAGAAGGGGATGGCCCGCGACGACCTGGCCACCTTGCACCTCGCCCTGGAGCGCAACCCGAAACTGCTCGCCGCGACGGCGACCACCTTCCGCGGGGTCGGCGAAGACCTGCTGGTGCTGATCGCCGAACGCGAGCAGGAGCCGTCCGACTCGCCGCGCGTCGTGATCACGCTGACCGCGATCGCCGCGCTCTTCGAGGCGACGGTGCGCACCTTCATCGCCCCCGACAACCGCCGTCCGATGGGCGACATCTTCGACTCCTACCAGGGCGCCCTGCGTGACCTGGCCACCCGAAACCACTGACCTGTCACCAGATTCGAGAAAGAGATCATGGCAACTCTTCTGTACCGCCTCGGCAGTACCGCCTACCGCAAGTGGTGGGCGTTCCTGGCCGCCTGGCTGATCGCCGTCATCGCCCTCGGCGGCCTCGCCGGGGCCGTCTCCAAGCCGATGTCCGACTCCTTCAGCATCCCGGGGATCCCCTCGCTGCAGGCGCAGGAGATGGAGAAGAAGCTCTTCCCCGAGGCGAAGGACATCGAGAACGCCGCCACCGTCAACATCGTGATGGCGGCACCGCAGGGTCACAGCCTGCGTGAGGCGAAGTACCAGCAGGCCGCCGGCGCGCTGGTCAAGGACCTCGCGACCCTGCCGCAGATGCCGAAGACGCCGATCGCGCCGCCGGTGCAGGCGTCCGACGCGCAGTACAAGATGGCCGTCGACGGCGCCATGAAGAACGGCGCCCCGAAGGCCGTCGCCGAGGCGAACGCGAAGGCTCTGCTGCCGTTGTCGCAGGACGGCCGGGTCGGCACGATCAGCTTCGAGTTCGACGTGCCGTCGGTGCCCGACGTGAAGCCGGCGACCCAGGACGACCTGATCGCGATGCTGCACAAGCACGCGCAGAGCAGCGGCATGCAGATCGAGGTCAACGGTCGGGGAATGCAGCAGATGCCCGAGACCGGCGGTAGTGCCGAGCTCATCGGTATGGCCGTGGCCGCCGTCGTCCTCATCATCACCTTCGGCTCGCTCATCGCGGCCGGTCTGCCGCTGGTCACCGCGCTGTTCGGCGTCGGCTCGGGCATGATCGGCATCTACCTGGCCACCTCGTTCACCACCATCGGCACCACCACCCCGATGCTGGCCACGATGATCGGTCTGGCCGTCGGCATCGACTACACGCTGTTCATCCTGGCCCGCTACCGCGCCGAACTGCGGCACACCGACGACCGCGCGCACGCCGCCGGACTCGCCGTCGGCAAGGCCGGGTCGGCCGTGGTGTTCGCCGGTCTGACCGTGCTCATCGCCCTCGCCGCGCTGATGGTCGTCGGCATCCCCTTCCTCACCTCGATGGGTATGGCCGCCGCCGGCACCGTGTTCTTCGCCGTGCTGGTCGCCCTCACCCTGCTGCCCGCGATCCTCGGCATGCTGAAGACGAAGGCCTTCGGTGGCCGCGTCCGCAAGCACAAGGACCCACTGGACGAGGACGGTCACCCGCTCAACAACGGGGTGCGCTGGGCGCGCTTCCTGGGCAAGAAGCCGGCCGCGGTCGTCGCTCTCGTCGTCGTGCTGCTCGGTGCACTGGCCGTGCCGATGACCGATATGCACCTCGCGCTGCCGAGCGACTCCACCGCCGCGAAGACCACCACCCAGCGCAAGGCCGCCGACCTGGTCGCCGGTGCGTTCGGGGAGGGCCGTCAGGCGCCGTTCATCGCGGTCGTCGACGGCACCCAATTGGGTTCGCAGCAGGCGCGGATGGGCGCGTACGGCCAGGTCGTGGCGTGGGCCGCCAAGCAGAAGGGCGTCGCCAACGCTCAGATGATCGCGGTCAACAAGGACGCCTCCGGTGCGCAGGTGCTGATCACCCCGACCACGGGTGCCGATGACACCGCGACCGACAACCTGCTGAGCGCGCTGCGCGACGGCGAGTCGGGCATCGAGTCGGCCACCAAGACCGAGGTGGGCATCACCGGCATCACGGCCATCCAGACCGACGTCTCGGAGCGGTTGACCGGCGCCCTGCCGATCTACCTCGCGGTCGTCGTCGGTCTCGCGTTCATCCTGTTGATGCTGGTGTTCCGGTCGCTGCTGGTGCCGCTGACCGCGACCCTCGGCTTCCTGCTGTCGGTGCTGGCCACCCTCGGCGCGACCGTCGAGATCTTCCAGAAGGGCACGTTCGGCCTCGTCGAGGGCGCCCCGCTGGTCAGCTTCATGCCGATCATCCTCATCGGCCTCGTGTTCGGTCTGGCGATGGACTACCAGGTGTTCCTGGTCACCCGGATGCGTGAGGCGTACGTGCACGGCATGACCGCCCGCGAGGCAGTGGTCGACGGCTTCCGGCACGGCGCCCGGGTGGTGTCGGCCGCCGCCGCGATCATGATCTCGGTGTTCGCCGCGTTCATGTTGCAGAACAACTCGCTGATCCAGTCGATGGGCTTCGCGCTCGCCGCCGCGGTGTTCTTCGACGCGTTCGTAGTGCGGATGACGCTCATCCCGGCCCTGATGTACCTCATGGGCGACAAGGCCTGGTGGCTGCCGAAGTGGCTCGACAAGATCCTGCCGTCGGTCGACGTCGAGGGCGAGAAGCTCGCCGAGATGCACCCGGAGCTGGAGAAGGAGCCGGAGCTGCAGGACGCCTGACCTGCACTCGCGCAAGACGGCCGGCGGCCGTGCACCCTCGGGGGGATGCACGGCCGCCGGTTCCATTTCGGGGAACGTCGTCCGCAGACGGGTCGTGCAGCGGTGAAACACCTGTAACCCGCGCGATCGCGCGCATTCATAGCGACTGATGGAGTCGTTCAGGGCTGTTTCACAGGTGTGAGGCTTGTCACAGTTGATCACGAAACCGTAACGCAAACCCGGGGTGTCGCGTTGTGTCCCTCGAACCAGATGGTTACGCCCGACCACCGGATCCAGATCGGTAGGTCGGGAGCTGGCACGTTCACTCGCCGTCCCTCCCAGGTGAACGTCGCGTCCGGAACTTCCGGAGCCAGACGAGGCGCCGACACATTCGGCAAGTCGCCCGATCGGAGACTTGGCGTGTGCCCGGCGAGGCAGCAATGAAAGGGAAGCAATTTGCTGAACAACCGCAAGACCCGAATCACCACCATGGCGGCCACCGGCGCCGCCGCGGCCGCCACCATGACGATGGTCACCGCAGGCAACGCCAGCGCTGACACCAGCGTTTGGGACCGCGTGGCACAGTGTGAGTCCGGCGGTAACTGGAGCATCAACACCGGCAACGGTTACTACGGTGGCCTGCAGTTCACCCAGTCGACCTGGAGCGCCTTCGGTGGCTCCGGCTCGCCGCAGAACGCCAGCAAGGCGGAGCAGATCCGCGTTGCGCAGCGCACCCTCGCGGTGCAGGGCCCCGGCGCGTGGCCGGTGTGCTCCGTGAAGGCGGGCCTGACCCGTTCGAACGGTGGCGCGTCCTCTTCGGGCTCCACCACCCAGCAGGCTGCCCCGCAGCGGCAGACCTCGCGCAGCACCACCCGCCAGGCCGCGCCGAAGCAGTACCAGGCTCCGGCTCAGCAGCAGGCCGCGCCGAAGAAGCAGTACAAGGCCCAGGCCCCGGTGCAGCAGCAGGCTCAGCCGAAGAAGTACACGCAGCACAAGCACGAGAGCTTCCAGGCCGCGCCGAAGGTGCAGTCGACCGGTGACTCCTACACCGTGAAGTCGGGCGACACCCTCAGCAAGATCGCTCAGAAGCTCGGTCTCGACAGCTGGCAGTCGCTGTTCAACCTGAACCACGCGAAGATCGACAACCCGAACCTGATCTTCGTCGGCCAGGTCTTCGAGGTTCCCGCGAAGTGATTCGCGACTGATCTCGCGGGGAAGCCCCCGGACGTCCGCGTCCGGGGGCTTTCTCGTGCGGTCAGCCGGGGAAGGCGGGCAGCTGCGGCGCATACACCCACGCGTCCAACAGCTCGTCGATCGAGTGCCCCGTCTGCTGCAGGGCGAATGCCGCGAAGTCGGCCGTCGTCACGTTGCGCCCCGTGTAGGCGGCCACCCAGGCCGGCAGCAGCTTGAAGAACTCCACGTCGCCGATGTACCGCCGGATCGCGTGCAGGGTCATCGCGCCGCGCTTGTAGACGCGGTCGTCGAAGACGTCGTCCTGACCGGGGTCGCCGAGCAGGAGGTCCTGCGGCTTGCGGGCGAGGCCGTCGTAGTGCTCGCGGGCACGCTCGTCGGTGGAGGGGCCGCCCGACTCCTGCGACCACAGCCACTCGGCGTAGCACGCGAAGCCCTCGTGCAACCAGATGTCCTTCAGCGTCGACATCGTGACCGCGTTGCCGAACCACTGGTGCGACAGTTCGTGGGCGATGAGGCGCTGCGCGTCCCAGCCGCGGTTGAGGAAGTTCGACCCGAAGATCGACAGCGACTGCGCCTCGAGCGGGATCTCCAGCGAATCGTCGGTGATCACGACCCGGTAGACCGGGAAGGGGTAGGGCCCGAAGGTGCGCACGAAGAAGTCGAACATCGCCGGCTGGTCGGCGAACGCCCGCTCGAAGGCGGCCCGCCGGGCCGGCGGCACCGCGGCACTCATCGGGACGTTCGCGGCCAGCGGCACCTCGACGTACCGCCCGATCTGGACGGTGGCCAGGTAAGGGGCCATCGGCTCGAACACCTGGTAGGTCCACACCACGCGTCCGGCGCGGCGGCGGGAGGCGGTGCGCACCCCGTTGCACACCACGAGGTAGTCGGGGTGGGTCGCGACGTTGATCGTGTAGGTGGCCTTGTTGGAGGCGCGGTCGTTGCACGGGAACCAGCTCGGGGCGCCGCCGGGCTGCGCCGCGACGATCGCGCCGTCGGTGAGCTCCTCCCAGCCGGCGTCTCCGACCTTGTCCTTCACCGTCGTCGGCACCCCGCGGTAGGCGATCGTCAGCTTCGCCTCGTCGCCCTTGCCGAGCTCCTTGGCCAGCTTCAACCGCAGCCGCGAGTCGCGGTGGGTGTAACGCGACACCTTCAGGCCGGAGATCTTCACGACCTTCAGTGCGTGCAGGTCGACCACGAGTTCGTCGGTCTTCTTCAGCGCGCGGACGTGCAGGGTCGCCTTGCCGGAGAGGTTGTTGTTCTCGATCGCGTAGTCGAGGTCGAGGTCGTAGTGGGTGACCTCGTAGGAGCTGTCGCCGTGTCCGGGCAGGTAGGGGTCGGTGAGGTTCTTCGAACCGTTCTTGCCGTTCGTACTCACGCGCGAACTCCTACACCCGTAGTTAACGAAAGTGGTTGCAATAGCGACCGGTGCACCGGGTCAGTCCTCCACCCACGGGCCGATCGGGTTGCCCAACCAGCGCGTCTTGTCCGGAACCGATTCGCCTCTCATCACCAATGACACCGGGCCGACGGTAGCCGACCGACCCAAGCTGGCGGCGGGCAGGATGACGCTGTGTGGGCCGAGGGTGGCGCCGTCCTTGAGCGTCACGGTGTCCATCGACAGCACCCGGTCGTGGAAGAGGTGGGTCTGCACCACGCACCCGCGGCCGACCGTGGCGCCGTCGCGCAGGTCGATGAGGTCGGCCTCGGGCAGCCAGTAGGTCTCGCACCACACGCCGCGCCCGATCTTGGCGCCCATCGAACGCAGCCACAGGTTGAGCACCTGGGTGCCCGACGCGGAGCGGGCCAACCAGGGTGCGGCCAGCATCTCGACGAAGGTGTCGGCCAACTCGTTGCGCCACACGAACGAGCTCCACAGCGGGTGCTCGCCGCGCTTGATGCGCCCGACCAGCAACCACTTGGACGCGGTCGCCAGGCCCGACGCGATCGCGCCGCCGACCATGAGTACCGGCCCGACGAGCACGAAGATCGCCCAGACGCCCCATCGGCGTTGGATCTCCAGCAGCAGGGCCGCCACCGCGACGCACAGCCCGAAGCCGAGCAGCACCGGCACGACGCGACACAGCTCCACCAGGGCGCGGGCGACGCGCAGCTTGCGGGCCGGGCGGAAGGTGCGGCTGTCGTCGGTCTTGCTCGACTCGCGGCGCAGCTTCACCGGCGGGCTGCCCAGCCAGGAGGTGCCCGATTTCGCCTTCATCGCCTTGGCCGGCGCCGCCGAGAGCACGGCGACGAGGCCGCGCTTGGGCACCTTGCGGCCCGGGGCGGCCATGCCGGAGTTGCCGAGGAAGGCGCGCTTGCCGACCTTGGTGCGGCCGACGACGAGGCGTCCGTCGTGCAGTTCGTAGGGCCCGACGAGGGTGTCGTCGGCGAGGAACGACGCCTCTCCCACGGTGACGAGCTTGGGGATCATCAGCACGGTCGACGCCTCGACGTCCTTGCCGATCGTCGCGCCGAGCGACCGCAACCAGGCGGGGGTGAGCGCGCTGGAGTAGAGCGGGAAGAGCCAGCCGCGGGCCTCGTCCATCAGTCGCAGCGTGCCCCACGCGCGCAGGGCCTGGCCGCTGTGCACGGGGTGCTCGCCCTCGGTCAGCCCGGCCTGCAGGATCCGCGCGAGCAGCCAGATGAGCAGGGTGAGCACGAGCATCCCGACCACGCCGCCGGCCACGACCATCGGCACCGCCATGGCCCACGCCGACCGGTCGCCGAGCACCAGAGCGCCGACGTAAACGGCTGCGGCAGTGGCGATCACGGGCAGGGCCGCGATGAGCCACGCCAGTGCGCCGTAGGCGAAGGTGAAGACCGGACGGTGCGGCGGGCGCTCGATCTCGCGCGTCTTGATCTTCGCGACCTCGGTGGCGGGCGCGCCGCTCCAGAACTCGTCGTCGGGGATGCGACCGAACACGCCGGAGCCGGGCGCGACCTCGCTGCCGCGGCCGACGATCGCGCCGGGCGTCAGCGTCGAGCGGGTGCCGACGCGGGCGCCGCGCATGATGTGCACCTCGCCGATGTGCAGTCGGTCGCCGTCGAGCCAGTGACCGGAGAGGTCGACCTCGGGTTCGATCGACGCGTTCGCACCCACGTGCAGCAGGCCGGTGACCGGCGGGATGGTGTGCATGTCGGCGTCCTTGCCGATCTTCGCGCCGAGCAACCGGGCGTAGGTGCGCATCCACGGCGCGCTCGACAACTGCGTCGCGCCCGACTCGTCGGCGATCTTCTCGGCCAACCACAGCCGCATGTGCACCTTGCCGCCGCGCGGGTAGTTGCCCGGGCCGATGCCGCTCATCGTGAGCCGAATCAGGCCTGTTGCCAGCAGGATTCGTCCGGGCGGCGTGAGCATCACGAGGCCGGTGACGATGATCAGCCACCACGGCGCGGTGGGCAGGTCGCGGTCGACGACGGACGCGGTCAGCTTGGTGCCGAGCAGCAGCCAGGCCACCCACCGCAGACCGGCGAGGGCGCGGGTGCCGAGCAGTCCGACGTGCTGGCCGAGCTGGGCCTTGAGCGGCGTGGGTGGGACGGTGCGCTCCCGCAAGTTCGCCGGCGCAGACATCGAATCAAGTTGCGCGGCAAGGGCGCCCACCGTCGGGTAGTCGTAGATGTCGGCGACGGTGACCTCGGGGTGGGTCTCGCGCAGCCGCGACACGAGCTGGGCCGCGGTGAGGCTGCCACCGCCCGCCTCGAAGAAGTCGTCCTTCGGGGAGGCGACGACGACACCCATCACTTCGAGCCACAGATCCGCGACGAGTTTCACGGTGCCGTCGAGTTCCTCGGCCTGCTGGCCGGCCGGACGCAGGGTCGGCACCGGCCAAGGGAGTGCGTCGCGGTCGATCTTGCCGCTGGTGCGGGTGGGCAGCGTGTCGACCTCGGCGAGGCGCGGCACCATCGTGGCCGGGAGTTCGGCGCGCAGTTGCTCCATCGCCGTCGACAGGTCGAAGTCGGGCTGGGTGGTCAGGTAACCGACGAGGATCTTGTTGCCGGTGCTGGTGGCCCTGATCGCGGACGCTCCGCCGGCGACGCCCGGCAGGGCCGTCAGGGCGGCGTCGATCTCGCCCAGTTCGATGCGGCGTCCGCCGAGTTTGATCTGGTCGTCGGCCCGGCCGGCGAACAGCAGGCCGGCGGAGTCCTTCACGACGTGGTCGCCCGAGCGGTAGGCGCGCTCCCAGCCGAGCGTCGGCATCGGGGCGTACTTCTCGGCGTCCTTCTCCGGGTCGAGGTAACGGGCCAGGCCGACGCCGCCGATGATCAGCTCGCCGGTCTCGCCCTCGGCGACCGGGTTTGCGTCGGTGTCGACGACCTCGAGGTCCCAGCCGTCGAGCGGCAGACCGATGCGCACCGGTCCCTCGCCGGTCAACTGCGCGCCGCACGCGACAACCGTGGCCTCGGTGGGGCCGTAGGTGTTCCAGATCTCGCGGGTGGCGGTGGCATACCGGGTGCCGAGCTCGGGCGGGCAGGCCTCACCGCCGAGGATCAGCAGGCGCACCTTCGCCAACGCCTCGCTCGGCCACAGCGCCAGCAGCGTCGGAACGGTCGAGACGACCGTGATGTCGTTGGCGACCAGCCACGGGCCGAGGTCCATGCCCGACTTCACCAGCGAACGCGGCGCGGGCACGAGGCAGGCGCCGTAGCGCCAGGCCAGCCACATCTCCTCGCACGACGCGTCGAACGCGACAGACAGGCCCGCCATCACCCGGTCGTCGGGGCCGATCGGGTCGCCCTGCAGGAACATCCGCGACTCGGCGTCGACGAACGCGGCCGCGTTGCGGTGGGTGACCGCCACGCCCTTCGGCTTACCGGTCGATCCCGAGGTGAAGATGATCCAGGCGTCGTCGTCGACCGTCGGTTCTTCCAGCCCGCGCGGCGAACGCCCTTGCGCCGCGAGCAGTTCCAGCGCCAAGTCATCACCGAGGACGCCCGCCACGTCGGCCTCGCCGAACACCGTGCGCGCCCGCTCGTCGGGGTCGTCGGCGTCGACCGGCACGTAGGCCGCGCCGGCCGAGATGATGCCGAGGATCGCGACGTAGAGGTCGGTGGTGCCCGACTTGATGCGCACGCCCACCCGGTCGCCGCGTCCGATGCCCGCCTCGGCGAGGGTTTCGGCGAGCTCGGTGACCTGATCGTGCAGCTCGGAGTAGGTCAGCACCACGCGGCCGTTGTCGATGGCCGCGGCGTCCGGACACTCCTGCGCCGTCTCGGTGAGGATGTCGACGAGGGTTCGGGGCGACGGTGCGAGGTCGCCACGCAGCAAGGTCACGGGTGATTGTCACTTTCGTCCGCTGGGATGCGAGGGACAGTGTCTCGCAAGCAGATGAACAGCTGGCAACGTGATCTCACGATGCCACCGTGGGTCTGGCGCCGGGCGTCTCGATGCCGGGGGCGTCGCACGTCTGGATGGCCGGCGGTGGGTCAGTGGCCGATGTCGAGGAAGTCGGCCAGCCAGCGGCGCACGTCGATCATCGTCGCGTCGTCGACGGTGCCGACCCGTTTGGTGATGCGCCGTCGGTCGATCGTGCGGGGTTGCTCGGTCATGGCGAAGGACGTCTGCTCAATGCCCACGTCGCCGCTGAGTCGCACGTGGTTGGGAAGTGCTCGGTCGCGGGTCGTGACCGGCAGCACCACGACGATGTTGGGCACGCTCGCCAGGTAGTCGTCGCTCGCGATGACCAGGGCCGGTCGATGGCCGGCCTGCTCCGATCCGACGACCGGGTTGAGATTCACCCACACGACCTCGCCACATGCGAGGTCAGGCATTGTCCAGCCCGTCGAGGTTGGTGGCGTCCCATTCGGCCGTCTGCGACGCGTGGTCGTCGGCGGCGAGTTGGCTGTACGCCAAGCGCACCGTCTCGAACCGGCGCTCCCGATCGTCGGCGTCGAGAAGCGCTTCGACGAGGGCGCCCGGGGTCATCCCACGCTCGCGGGCCCGCGCGTTGATGCGGTCGCGGGTGCTCGGGCTGAGCTTGATCGTGGTTGTGGCGGCCATGTCTCCAAGGTAGCGGATGCGAATACGTTCGGTATACCTGTACATATGGTTCGTCGGACGAGCTGAACCCGGTTCACCTCTCGTCCGATTTGCGCTGCTCCATACGATTGACCCCATGGTGGATCCCGTTGTCGCATTGACCGAACACGTCCAGCAGGCCATGGCGGCCGGGCTGGGCGCCGAGTTCGCGCAGGCAGACCCGGTGATCCGTCCGGCCAACAAGAAGCAGACGGACGCCGATCTTCAGGTCAACGCCGCGATGGCGCTGGCGAAGAAGGCCGGCCGCAAGCCGCGCGAGGTGGCGCAGGCGATCGTCGACCACCTCGACGCGCCCGACCTCGTCGAGTCGGTCGAGATCGCCGGCCCGGGCTTCCTCAACGTGACGCTGAAGTCGCAGTGGATCGCCGCCGCCGCGGCGTCGATGATCGGCGACCCGTCGTTGGGCATGACTGCGCCGCAACAGGAAACGATCGTCATCGACTACTCCTCGCCGAACGCCGCGAAGGAGATGCACGTCGCCCACCTGCGCACCACGGTTGTCGGCGACTCCCTCGCCCGCACGATGGAGTTCCTCGGGCACAAGGTCATCCGGCAGAACCACCTGGGCGACTGGGGCACCGCGTTCGGCATGCTCGTCGAGCACCTGCTCGAGGTGGGCGAGGGCAGCGACGAGGCGAAGCTGCTGCTCACCGACCCGAACGCGTTCTACCGGGCCGCGCGGGCGAAGTTCGACGCGTCCGACAAGGGCGAGGTCGACAGCGATTTCGCCACTCGGGCACGTGCCCGCGTCGCGACCCTGCAGGGCGGCGACCCCGAGAGCCTGCGGCTGTGGCGGGAGATCCTCGAGCTGACCAAGGGCTACCTGCGCCGCGTCTACGACGAACTCGACATCACGCTCACCGACGACGACATCGCCGGGGAGTCGTCGTACAACGACGAGCTCGCCGAGGTGTGCCAGACCATGGAGGAAAAGGGCCTCGCGGTGATGAGCGACGGTGCGCTGTGCGTCTTCCAGGACGAGTTCACCGGACGCGACGACAAGCCGGTGCCGCTGATCATCCGCAAGTCGGACGGCGGTTACGGCTACGCCACCACCGACCTGGCCACGATCCGACGGCGCTCGCTGCAGATGCACGCCGACCGGGCGCTCTACGTCGTCGGGGCCCCGCAGAACCTCCACTTCCGGATGGTGTGGGCCGCCGCCGACAAGGCGGGCTGGATCAAGGGCACCGAGCCGATCCACGTGCAGATCGGCAATGTCGTCGGCACCGACGGCAAGATCCTCAAGACCCGTTCGGGCGACCTCGTGTCGTTGCAGTCGCTGGTCGACGCCGCGCTGGAGCGGGCGGCGACAGTGGTTGCCGAGTCGCGTCCGGAGCTGGACGAGCAGACCCGCGCCACCATCGCCCACCAGGTCGGGGTCGCCGCGATCAAGTACGCCGACCTGTCGGTCAGCCACGACTCCGGCTACACCTTCGACCTCGACCGGATGGTCGCCTTCCAGGGCAACACCGGGCCCTACCTGCAGTACGCGACGGCCCGCATCCGGTCGATCCTGGGCAAGGCCGACGCCGCCGACCCGCGCGGACCGATCGTGCTCACCGAGCCGGCCGAGCGCGAACTCGCGCTCAAGGCACTCGAATTCGGCGCAGTCGTCAACCAGGTGGGCGAGACCCTCGAGCCGCACAAGCTCGCCGCGTACCTCTTCGAGTTGGCCACCGCGTTCACCAGCTTCTACGAGGCCTGCCCGGTGCTCAAGGCCGACGACCCCGCGGTGCGCGACTCGCGTCTCGCGCTGTGCCGGCTGACGCTTGAGGTGCTCACCCGCGGGCTGTCGTTGCTGGGCATCGAGGCGCCCGAGCAGATGTAGTCATGAACGTCCTCGGGTGCGAGCGCGGGCAAACGTCGCACGAGACGACGTTCGGCAAGGTTGTGCGGACGGTGTGGTCGACGACCGAGTTCGTGGTCGATGACGTGCCGCTACGCGGACTGCTGGATCCGCACCTCGACCATCCCCAGCTCGTATCGGTGTTCGACACCTGGCCGGCAAGCGATGCCGAGAAGGTCATGCGGCTCGGCGACTTCCCTGAGCAGCACTGGCCGGGCATCGGGCGGATCCCGGTGCTGATGTGCCCATGCGGAGATCCGTACTGCGGCGCCTTCACCTGTCGGCTCGGGACCGACGGCGACACGGTGACGTGGAGTAATTGGGCCTTCGAGGACTTTGCCAATACGGCAGAGTCACTGCCACTGGTACCGGATTACATGTTCTCGGCCGCTCAGTACGGGGCGCTGATCGATCGCGTGTTGGCACAGCTTGAGGCGCCGTCCCAACCGCTCACCGTCGTGGAGGGTGCGTGGCGTAGGCGCAGCGTGTTGAGCAGGATCCTCCGGCGACGGACGTCGGAAGCCGACGAGGCCCTTCACTGGCTGGACGCGCGTGCGGTGCGGCCGTCGCTGGCCGACCCAGGCGGCGCTTCGGCGAGCTACCTCGATTTCCTCGAAGACCTGGAGTTGTGTCAGGCGGACTTCGCCGCGACCGGCCTGCACGTGCCGCCGGCGGCGCGGCCCGAGACGCTGAACAGGTTGCGTCGCATTCTGCAATCGCCGCACAGCATCAGCCTGCCGACGAAGACACTCTGGGCGGTGCGTTGGCTCGCCGACCACTTGGCGGCGTCCAGTCGCGATTGAGCGCAGAACGTTGACCGATACAACTCCAAAGCACTGAGGGAACTCCGGATATGGAGTTCCCTCAGTGCTTTCGGATTGCCTCAGCGACCCGAGGCGGACGGTGTCAGTCGCGCGGCGTGGTGTTCTTCGGCGTCATCAACTCGTCGAGGATCGCGCCCAGCACCGCGAGCAGCGCCTTCTTCCACTGCGGCGTCGGGTCGACCGGCATCGCGAGCTTGTCGCCCTCGGGGGTGAACCCGACGGAATGCACCTGGCCGTCCTTCGGCAGCGCCACACCCGGGCAGACGGCGTCCTTGTCCATCAGCTTGCCGGTCTGCAGGAATCCGTAGGCCTGCTGCTCGACGCACAGGTTGCCGCCGCCGAGCACCGCGCCGTGGTTGCCCTGGTCGTCGACCGACAGGAAGCGGGTGTTGGTCGACGCCTTGTGCGCCTTGAGCCCGCCCTCGTACGCGGTGGCCGGGTCGTCCTCGGTCTGCACCAGCAGCATCTGCGGCGCCTTGGAGGTGTCGACCTTCATGTCCTGCGCCTTGTAGGGCCAGTACGCGCACTCGTTCGCGACGTCGTAGTAGCCGACCAGCGGGTACTTCGGGCCGTTCTCCTTGACGGTCTTCACGTAGGAGTTGGGGTCCTTGTCCCACGAAGTGTCGTTGCAGCGGATCGCCATGAACACGGTGTTCTGGTTGCGGGAGTCGTCGAGCTCCTGCTGCGACCCGCCGCCACCGGCCGCGCCCTCGGCGGTCGCGAGCGCCTGGGAGTCGCCGTTCATCGCCCGCTTCAGCAGCGCGAGCAGGGCGCCGGAGCTCTCGAAACCGCGGTCGCTGTAGAGCGTGTGGGCGACGATGTTGTCGAGGATGATCGGCTCGAACTGACCGAGCTTGCCCTCACCGGCGGCCTTGCGGATGTCCTCGTACGTCTTGCCGACGTCGTCCTTGGTGGTGCCCAGGTCGTAGGTGGAGTTCTGGCGGGCCAGCCACGGCAGCAGCTGGTCGGCGAACCGGCGCTGGAACGACATCGGCTGGGTGCCGAAGCTGTCCTGGAACGACCCGGTGAACTCGGTGTTGCTGTCGAGCACGAACCGGCCGACGTGGTTGGGGAAGAGCGTCGAGTAGTAAGCGCCGAGCCAGGTGCCGGCGCTCACGCCGTAGTAGTCGACCTTGTCGGTCTTGACCAGCTGACGCACCAGCTCGTGGTCGCGCGCGGTGTTGGCGGTGGTGATGTAGGGCAGCAGGTCGCCGTTGGCCGAGACGCAGTCGTCGACGGTCTTCTTCGCCGCACGCTGCAGCTTGGAGATGTCGCTGTCGGACAGATCGCGGTAGTCGTTGACGCCGCGCACGCCGTACGACTTGCAGGTCACGCGGGTGCCGCCGCCCACGCCGCGCGGGTCGACGCCGATCACGGTGTGGCTGGTGCCGAGCGGGGAGAGCGCCACGGTGATCACCGAGAACGCACCGGACGGCGCACCCGGGCCACCGGGATTCGTCATCAGCACGCGCTGTTCGGCGGGAGTCTTGGACGGGGCGGTGCGGGTGACCATGACGTCGATCTCGCCCTTGCCCGGGTCGGAATAGTCCTTGGGCGCCTTGACCTTCGCGCACTCGGTGCGAGCGTTGATCGCGGCGAGGTCGCGCAGGCTGAACGAGCGCAGTTCCTTCACGTCACTGGTGCAGGTGTCCTTGCTCCACTGCACCTGCTGCCCGGTGAACTTCGACAGGTCGACGCCGTCGGGAGCCAGCTGCCCGACGGGTGTGCCGGTCTTGCCGTCCGGCCCGTTGGCCGCGGCCGACGTCGACGTGGAGTTGTTCGTCTCCACCTTCGGTTCGTTGTCGCATGCCGCCAAGGTGGCGACGAGCGACAGGACGGTGGTCGCCGAGAGCGCCCGAATTCCCCAGTGTTGCGACATGGTCTGCTGCTCCCTGTTGGCCGTGTCTGTTCGGGAGCCTAGACGGCGCGGGACACCTGGATGGTTCCTGAGTGCCGCCGGTTCGGACGGCTCAGCCGGGGTAACCCTGCGGGTTCGCCGACTGCCAGCGCCAGGTGTCGGCGCACATGTCCTCGATCGACTTCGTTGTCTGCCAACCGAGTTCGTCGCGGGCGCGGGACGGGTCGGCGAAGGTGACGGGCAGGTCACCGGCTCGACGCGGGCCGACCTCGTAGGGGATCGGCACGCCCGTCGCCGTCTCGAAGGCCTTGATCATGCCGAGCACGGAGGTCGGCACGCCGGTGCCGAGGTTGAACGCGCGCACCGGTTCGACCATCTCGTCGATGTGCTCCAGCGCCGCGAGGTGGCCGGCGGCCAGGTCTTCGACGTGGATGTAGTCGCGCTCGCAGGTGCCGTCGGCGGTGTCGTAGTCGTCGCCGAACACGGTCAGCTTGTCGCGGCGTCCGACGGCCACCTGGGAGATGAACGGCATGAGGTTGTTCGGGATGCCCTGCGGGTCTTCGCCGATGGTGCCCGAAGCGTGCGCCCCCACCGGGTTGAAATAGCGCAGCAGTGCCACCTTGAAACCGTCCGCGCGAGCGACGTCGCCGATGATCTGCTCGTTCATCACCTTCGTCCAGCCGTACGGGTTCGACGACTGCAGCGGACGGTAGGTCTCCTGGGAGGGCTGCGGCGACTCGTCGCCGTACACGGTCGCCGAGGAGGAGAACACCAACCGGTGGACGCCGTGCGTCGCCATCGCGCGCAGCAGGCTGAACGTGCTGTCGAGGTTGTTCTTGTAGTACTTCAGCGGTTCCTGCACGCTCTCGCCGACCGCCTTGTGGCCGGCGAAGTGGATGACGGCGTCGAACCGCTCGGCGGCGAAGAGCGCCTCGGTCTTGTCGGGATCACACAGATCGAACACGTGCAGCGGGATGTGCGAGTCGGTCAACGCCTCGACCCGCGCGACCGCCGTGGCCTTGCTGTTGTCGAAATCGTCGACGATCGTGACGTCGTGCCCGGCGTTCTTCAGCTGGACGACCGTGTGCGAACCGATGAAGCCGGCACCACCGGCGACGAGGACATGCATGTGGGCCACCCTACGGTGACAAGATGGCCGGGTGATTTCGGTGCCGTGGACCCAGGACCATGTCACGACCGTGCGCAAGGCGCGGTTGTCGAAGCAGCGTGGCGGCTACCAGTGCGACGACGTCGACCGCTATCTGGAGCACGCCGTCGCCCTGATGCGGGCCGGGCGCGAGGTGCCGGCCGCCCCCGTCACCGGTCTGCGCCGCTCGACCTGGCGTGAGGGCTACTCGACGGACGCCGTCGAAGCACTGTTCTCGCACATCGCCGGCTGGCAGGCCGACCTGCTCGCAGACACCGGCAGCCAGGCGACGACGACCGGGGTGCTCGCGCCGAAGCGGATGTACTGGACTCCGCAACAACTGGATTGGGTGCGCGAGTCGAACTTCCGCCCCGCCCGGGGCAAGCGCGGCTACGCCGAGGACGAGGTCGACAGCTTCCTCGACACCGTGCTCATCGCGATGACCAAGGGTGAGGAACTGCCCGACATCGACACCGTGCGGTTCTTCCCACCGCGCGTCGGCCGCACGGGGTACGAGGCGCTCGCGGTCGACAAGTTCCTCGACGACCTGAAGCGGCTGCGTCCGATCCTGCGTTAGCGCTCGCGTTGATCGATGATGCGCCGAGCCTTGCCGACCGAGCGCTCGATGCCTTCGTGACCGACGACGTTGACGGTCACCGTGGTGCCGATGCGGGCCTTGACGGTGTGCGCGACCTGGGCGGCCAGCGTCCGGCGGTCGTCGTCGGACAGGTCGGGTTCGCCCTCGACGTTGATCGCCAACTCGTCCATCCGCCCGGGGCGGGTCAGCACGCACTGGAAGTACGGCGTGAGGCCGGGCACCTCCAGCAGGATCTCCTCGATCTGGGTGGGGAAGACGTTGACGCCGCGCACGATCATCAGGTCGTCGGTGCGGCCGGTGACCTTCTCCATCCGGCGCATCGCCGGGCGGGCGGTGCCGGGCAACAGCCGGGTGAGGTCGCGGGTGCGGTAGCGCAGGATCGGCATGGCCTGCTTGGTCAGCGAGGTGAAGACGAGTTCGCCGACCTGACCGTCGGGCACCGGTTCGTCGGTGAGGGGGTTGACGATCTCGGGGTAGAAGTGGTCTTCCCAGATGTTCAGGCCGTCCTTGGTCTCGACCGACTCCTGGGCGACACCGGGGCCCATCACCTCTGACAGCCCGTAGATGTCGGTGGCGTGCATCGCGCCGCGGCGCTCGATCTCCTCGCGCATCGCGTTGGTCCACGGCTCGGCCCCGAAGACCCCGACCTCCAACGGCAGTGACGCCGGGTCGACGCCGCGCTTGTCGAGTTCGTCGAGCACCGACAGGAAGTACGACGGGGTCACCATGATCGCCCGCGCGCCGAAGTCCTGGAGCAACTGGATCTGCTTCTCGGTCTGCCCGCCCGAGATCGGAACAACGGTGCAGCCCAAGCGTTCTGCGCCGTAGTGGGCTCCGAGTCCGCCGGTGAACAGGCCGTAGCCGTAGGCCACCTGCACCACGTCGCCCGGACGCACGCCGGCCGCGCGCAGCGAGCGGGCCACCAGGTCGGACCACGTCGCGATGTCCTGGGCGGTGTAGCCGACGACGGTCGGCTTGCCGGTGGTGCCGCTGGACGCGTGCACCCGCACCACCTGCTCGCGCGGCACCACGAACATCCCGAACGGGTAGTTGGCCCGCAGGTCGGCCTTCGTGGTGAACGGCAGCAGTCGGATGTCGTCGAGGGTCTTGATGTCGTCGGGGTGAACCCCCTTGTCATCCAACGCTTTCCGGTAGTGGTCGACGTTGGTGTACGCGTGGCGGACGGTGTTCTGCAGCCGGGTGAGCTGCAGCGCCCGAAGCTCGTCGAGCGAGAGGCGCTCCCCGCCGTCCCAGAGGTAGGTGTCGTCGTCGATGCGGGGAAGACTCACTTTTCGCTCTCCTTGGCGCGTTGTGGGATCGAGCGGGACCGCCCGCGGAACTCCGCGATGAGGGCGCCGTCGCTCACTCGGGTGACGGTCACGTCGGTGATGCCGCTGCGACCGAACTTCGCGCGTTCGGTTGCGACACAACGAAGTTCGTCGCCGAGACGAGCACTGGTGACGAACGTGATGTCGCCGCCCGAAGCGACGGTGAACTGCCCGGTCGCATTGCACGCGAGCGCGAAGGTGGAGTCGGCGAAGGTGAACAGGTAGCCGCCGTGGGCGATGTCGTGACCGTTGACCTGGCTCTGCGAGACGGTCATCGTGGTTTCGGCGAAGCCGAGCCCGTCGCGCACCCCGACGTCGACGAGTTCGATGCCGATGCCGGCGGAGGCGCGGTCGTCGCGCCACATGGCGTGGACATGATCCAGGTCACCCGAAGTCATGTGACAGAGCCTTGCATATCTGCACGTGATTTGTAACACGTCGGCGTCTACGATGAGAGACGTGACTGCCACGGACCAGACCGCCCAGACCCCTGACCAGGTGCTCGACGACGCGCTCAAGGCGCTGGCCGAGCGCTCCTACTTTTCGCGGTATCCCGAGTCGCCGTCGCCGCGGGTGTACGGGGAAAACGCTGCGCCCGAAGGTCTTTCGGCGTACGAAGCCCACCTCGGCAAGCCGTTCGAGGGTCTGGCCGGTGCCTTCGACGGTTCGTCCGTCGGTGACGAGGTGTCGCCGTACGGTCCGACGCTCGGCGTTGCCTACCCCCACCTCGACGTCGACGCCGCGATGCAGGCGGCGTCGACAGCGATCCCGGCCTGGCGCGATGCCGGTGCTCGCAAGCGGGCGACTGTGCTGGTCGAGGCGCTCGATGCGCTGAACGAGCGGTCGTTCGAGATCGGTAACGCGGTGCACCACACCTCGGGCCAGCCGTTCGTGATGGCCTTCCAGGCCGGTGCCCCGCAGGCACAGGACCGCGGTCTCGAAGCCGTCGCCGCGGCCTACGCCGAGCAGGCACGCGTGCCCGAGAGCGTCACCTGGGAGAAGCCCGGCAAGGGCGAGCCGCTGCGGATGCGCAAGGACTACCGGATCGTGCCGCGCGGCGTCGCGCTGGTCGTCGGCTGCAACACCTTCCCCACCTGGAACGCCTACCCGGGCATCTTTGCCTCGCTGGCCACCGGCAACGCGGTGGTCGTCAAGCCGCACCCGCGCGCGATCCTGCCGCTGGCGATGACCGTCGAGACGTTGCAGAAGACGTTGCAGGACAACGGTTTCGACCCGCAGCTGGTGCAGCTCGCGCCGGAGGCCGACGGCGAAGGTCTCGCGAAGACGCTCGCCGAGCGCGACGAGGTGAAGATCATCGACTACACCGGCGGCCCCGGTTTCGGTGGCTGGCTCGAGCGTGAGGGCGCCGCGCGCGGGCAGCAGGTCTACACCGAGAAGGCCGGCGTCAACACCGTCGTCGTCGACTCCACCGACAACCTCAAGGCGATGCTCGGCAACCTCGCCTTCTCGCTCAGCCTCTACACCGGGCAGATGTGCACCACCCCGCAGAACATCTATCTGCCCAAGGGCGGCATCGACACCGACGAAGGGCACGTGTCGTTCGAGGAGTTCGGGCAGAAGCTCGGCGGCGCGATCGGTCGCCTCACCGGCGACGACGAGAAGGCCGTCGAGATCCTCGGCGCCACGGTTAATGACGACGTCCGCTCGCGGGCCGGGTCGCTGGCGTCGATCGCTGCCGATGCAGGCGGTTCGGTGGTCGCCGACTCGCGTGAGGTGACGCACCCGAAGTACCCCGACGCGGTCGTCCGCACCCCGGGTCTGGTGGGGGTCGACGTCGCCGCGCGCGACGCCTACACCACCGAGCAGTTCGGGCCGGTCACCTTCCTGATCGGCACCGACTCCACGCAGCAGTCGCTCGACACCTTCGCCGAGACGGTGCGCCGCCACGGTGCGATGACCGCGTCCGTCTACTCCACGGACGAGGGCGTGCTCGACGCCGCCCGTGACGCCGCGGTCGACGCGGGTGTGGCGTTGTCGGAGAACTTGCTCGGTCAGGTCTTCGTCAACCAGACCGCGGCGTTCAGCGACTACCACGGCACCGGCGCCAACCCCGCCGCGAACTCCGCCTACTCCGACAGCGCGTTCGTCGCCGGACGCTTCCGGGTGATCACCGCGCGCCGGCACGTCTGATCGGCACCCAACCCATCCCCGCACCCACCCCAACCGAAAGGGGTTCGTTAGCGTTTGGGCTGTGAGCGAGGTCAGCATCGAGCCCTGGACGGCGGTGGACGCGCCCGCCGGCCTGCCCGAGCGCGCGTACGCGATCGTGTCCGGCGGGCAGGTCGTCGGTTCGGCCTCGGTCGACGACGTCGGGGTGCTGCAGTGGGAGTTCGCCGACATCGACGAACGACTCGCGGTGCTCGGGGTCGACGCGTTGATCGAGTTCGCGTTCGGTGAGCTCGGGCTGCACCGGGTGCAGGCCCGCCTCGGCGCCGACGACAAACACAACCAGCGCATCGCCTCGCGCGCCGGTCTGCGCCGGGAGGGCGTCGTCCGCGGGGGAGCGGGCCACGGGGCCGACGAGATCCAGGTGGCCCGGGTGGCCACCGACCCGCCGCTGACCGACCGTGCCACCTTCACAGCGGTGCTCAACGCCGGCCTGCCGACCAAGAGATGCATCGCGCAGGCCATCGTGCGTGATGACCAGGGGCGCATCCTCGTCTGCGAACTGGTCTACAAGCGGTTCTGGGACCTCCCGGGTGGGGTCGTCGACCCGTACGAATCTCCCGCCGACGCCGTGGTGCGCGAACTGAAGGAAGAGCTGGACGTCGATGCCCGCGTCCGTGGCCTGGCGGCGGTCAGTTGGTTGAAACCGTGGCGCGGTTGGGACGACGCGACGCTGTTCGTCTTCGACGTCGAACTCGACCGCCCGCCACACACCTTGCAGCCCAGGGAGATTCGCGCGGTGCACTGGCTCGCCCCCGAAGAGTTGGGCGAGTACGTCGCCGAGTACACCGTCCGCGTGGTGGAGCAGGCGCTCGCCTCCGACGTGCCGGTCTACCTCGAGGACGGCCGCCCTCGGGCGTGAGCGGCGCGCGCCGGGATCGTGTCGCACCAAGTCGCGTCAGACGCGACCTACTCGGGCGTATTCGTCGGAACCGCCGAGTAACTCGCGCCTGACGCGACTTCGTGCGCTGGGCGTGCGGGGCAGGCGGCGGCGCCGCTCAGACCTCGTGCTTCTCCGGCAGCACGAAGTTGGCGAGCATGCCGACCACCGCGATCACACACGCACCGAGCACGGCGTCCCAGAAGAAGTGGTCGACGTGGAACGCGAGGCCGAACTGGTCGGCCGACCACGAGGTGAACTGCAGCATCAGCGCGTTGACGATGATGATGAACAGTCCGAGCGTCACGATGATCAACGGGAACGACAAGAAGGTCGCGATCGGCTTGAGGATCGCGTTGATGATGCCGAAGATCAGTGCGGTCAGCAGCACCGTCTTGACGCGGGTGCTGGTGTCGGCGGAGTCGTCGGCGAGGCGGATGCCGTCGATGAGGGCGGCCGCGGCCCACAGACCGAGGGCGTTGACGACGAGGCGGATGAGGAAGTTCGTCATGCCTCCAGTGTCTGCGAAAGTGTGCGCAGCACGCCACAGAAGCGCCTGTGATGTCTCAGGACATCGGTGACAGTTCTGCATCAGGACATCGGTAACAGTTGGTGTCTCAGGACAGGGTCTGTCCGATGAACGGTGTTTCCGGCGTTCATCTCAGAGGTTCTCCGCGGCCGGCATGCGGTCGGCGAAGGTGACGGCGAAAGCGTTGAGCGCGGGCTTCCACCGCATGGTCCATCGTGCCTGGCCGGTGCCCTTGGGGTCCAGGCCCCTGGTGACCAGGTACAGGCACTTGAGGGCGGCCTGCTCGGTCGGAAAGTGCCCGCGCACGGTGACCGCGCGCCGGTACCTGGCGTGCAGGGACTCGATGGCGTTGGTGGAGAACAGCACCCGGCGGATCTCCACGTCGTAGGCCAGGAAGGGGATGAACTCCTCCCACGCCGCTGTCCACATCTTGGGGATGGCCGGGTAGGGCTTGCCCCATTTCTCCTCCAGCTCCTCGAACGCCGCCCATGCTGCCTCGACCGAGGGTGCGGTGTAGATGCGGCGCAGGTCCTTGGCCAGCTGGTCCCAGTATTTCCGCGAGGCGTAGCGCAGCGTCGCCCGGATGAGGTGGATCACGCAGGCCCGCACGATCGCCTGGGGGAAGACGGCGTTCACGCTGTCGGGCAGTCCTTTGAGGCCGTCGCAGACGATGAAGAACACGTCGCGCACGCCGCGGTTCTTCAGGTCCGCCAGCACGTTCATCCAGAACTTCGCCGACTCACCACCTCCCTGCCCGGCCCACAGGCCCAGGACGTCTCGCCGGCCGTTCAGGTCGACGCCGATCGCGGCGTAGAAGGGTTGGTTGCCGACCTGCCCGTCGCGAACCTTGACGTAGATCGCGTCGATGAAGATGGCCGCGTACACCGGTTGCAGCGGCCGGGAGGACCAGGCGGCCATCTCCTCGAGCACCTTGTCCGTGATCCTCGAGACCGTGTCCTTGCTGATGGAGGCGCCGTACACCTCGTGGAAGTGCGCGCTGATCTCACCGGTCGTCAGGCCCTTGGCGAACAGGCTGATCGCGACCGCGTCCACGTCCGAGAGGCGCCGCTGTCGCTTCTTGACGATCACCGGCTCGAACGTGCCGGCCCGGTCCCGGGGGACCGCGATCGTCACCTCTCCGGCGGCGTCGGTCAGCACCGTCTTGGGTCGGGTGCCGTTGCGGATGTTGCCGTTCTCCGCGGTGGGTACCTGGTGCTTCTCGTGGCCGAGGTGCTCGGTCAGCTCCTCTTCCAACGCTGTCTCCAGGACGGTGGCGGTGATTGATTTGAGCAGCCCGTCCGGGCCGGTCAGGTCCTCACCACGGGCCCGGGCGGCTTTGACCAGCTCCCGGACCGCAGCCTGCTCGACCTCGCTGCGCGAGGTCGTCTTCTTCACCTTCTTCGGCATCGAGCTCACGCTCGTGATCTTCTCGGTCATCACATGACCTTCCCCGCCAGCTGAGCCGGCGTGTCAGGCCAGAAACACCGTTTGGCGGACAGTCCCGACTCAAGTCCATCGTCGATAGCGTGGCAACGTGTTCCATGGAGTGTTTCTCCTCACGTTCTCGCGGGCGGGCGCGGGAGCGGGGCTTACGCCAGAAAGAAAGTTCTCGCCATGGTTGGTCTCGGGTGTCGTTCTACTGATCGTCGGACTGTCGGTGTTCACCCGAGCCGTCGTGGTGTTCTTCGGCAATGAATGAGGCTGGGAGGGCGTGATGCGACAGAAGAAGCCGCTGCTGCTGCGCGCCAAGGACGCGGCGGGGTTCGCGCTGGTCTGGTCGCTCGCGAAAGTGGCCCACCGCGTGCGGTACACCCGGTCCGACGACATCCCGGGCGAGGGCCCGGTGATCATCGTCGCGAACCACATGACGATGAGTGAGCCACTCGCCGTTGCTGGAATGGTGATCGGGCACAGGCGTTTTCCGCACTTCCTCGCGATGCGTGAGGTGTTCTCCTGGCCGGTGGTCGGGTGGCTCGCCCGGGCGACCGGTCAGATTCCCGCCGCACGCGGATCCGCGAACGCCGCCGCAGCTCTAGACGAGGCCGGGCGCCGTCTCGACCTCGGGCAGGTCGTGGTGCTCTACCCCGAGGGACGGCTCACCACCGAACCCGATCGGATGCCGGGCCCGGCCCGAACAGGCGCTGCGCGGCTCGCATTGAAGCATCCCGAAGCGCCGGTCTTCCCGGTCGGGCTCTGGGGCCCGAAGCAGGGGACCGAGCACCTCTGGCACCGCCACTCGGCCCACTTCAGTGTCGGGCCGAGGATCGACCTGAGCGCGTTCGCCGGACGGACCGACGACCACGCGGCGCGTGAAGCGACCGACCTGATCATGGCTGCCATCCGCACCGAGGTGCTCAACGCGAAGGCCCAGCACGCCGTCCGGCACGACGAGAGGTAGCGGTTCAGCCCCGTCGCATCCAGCTGCGGCGATCCTCCGATCGGGGGTCGTGGACGACAGCGGAGTCGTCCACAAAACGCATGACGCTGCGAGTGTCCGGTTCGTAGGCCGGCCATTGCGGTGCGTCCCCCTTCGCGAAACCGACCTCTCGGGCCTGTACCTGATGCCCGGGCTTGCGTGCAGTTCAGCCATCTTCCCTGACCACGTCCTGCGGGTTCTTGTCCGGACGCCAGCCGCGCCAGGCGGGGTGGCGCAGCCGGTCGGTGGCTGTCCACTCGCCGAAAGTCACCTCACCGACCTCGCTGGGTCGCACCCACTTGGCATCCTTGGCGTCGGCGCGAGGCACGTCGTCGAGCGCGGGAGTCTTGCGTTCCAGTCGCTCCAGGCGCTTCTTGATCTCGGCCAGCTGCTTGGCGTCGAACCCGGTGCCGACACGTCCGACGTAGGTGAGTCCGTCGTCCCCGTTGACGGCCAAGAGCAACGAGCCGATCGTGTTCGCACGACTGCCCGCACCGGGTTTCCAACCGACGACGATCACCTCCTGCATTCGCTGGTTCTTGATCTTCAACCACGTCCCCGCGCGCTTGCCCTGCTGATAAACGCCGTCGATGGTCTTGGCGATCACCCCTTCGAGTTTCAGGTCCTTGCTGACCTTCAACGCTGCCTCTGCGTCCGAACCCAAAGTCACTGGCACGTGGATGTATTCGCCGTCCAGCGCGAGTGCTTCCAGTGTCCTTCGACGCTCCGAGTACGGCGTCCGGAGCAGGGATTCGCCGTCGAGGTACAGCAGATCGAACACCATGTAGTGCGCCTTCGATCCACCCGCACCGTGATTCTGCAGGCTGCCGAAATTTGACCTGCCGTCCTCGTCGAGCGCGACGATCTCGCCGTCGAGCACCGCGGTGTGGCCATCGAGGAGCGAACCCAGTTCGGCGAGTTCGGGATAAGTACGGGTGAAATCCTTGCCGTTGCGGCTGCGCAGCGACGCCTCACCGCCGGTGACCTCGGCGATCGCGCGGTAGCCGTCCCATTTCGTCTCGAACACCCAGTCACGTGTGCCGAGGTCGTCGACTGAACCGACACTCGCGAGCATCGCCTCGAAGCGCGGCAACTTCTGGTCGGTCGTGGAATCGGAGGTGCCGGTCGCGGCCTGGCTGTCGGCTGATTCTGGCTCCATGCGGTGCATCAGCCAGTTCTTGTCGTCGCCGCCCATCTTGGTATGGATGATCGCGAACTTCGCCGGCTCTCCGCCCAGGCCTCCGTCGGGACGCCCGTGCAGGACAGCGATCACCTCCTTGTCATCGCGCCACTTCTCGCACTCGTAGGTGCCGGCGTCCCAGATCTTCACCTCACCGCCGCCGTACTGACCCTGCGGGATCGTGCCCTCGAAGCTGCCGTACTCCAGCGGATGGTCCTCGGTCATGACCGCGAGGTGGTTCTCCTTCGGGTCGTCCGGTGGCCCCTTGGGCACCGCCCACGACACCAGCACGCCGTCCCGTTCGAGCCGGAAGTCGTAGTGCAGGCGGCTGGCGTGATGCTCCTGGATGACGAACGAATGTCCTTCGCCGGCAACGGGGGACGCCTCGGGCACCGGTTCCGGTGTCTTGGACTGATCCCGCATGCTCCGGTACTTCGTCAGCCGATCCTTCGCGGTGCGCGAGACGCGTTCGTCCTTGTCCAGCAGCACTTGCATCGGATCGCCGATGGAGGCAAGACGCTCCAGTACCTGCGTCGGCGTGAGTTGCTCCAGGGAGGCGGTGAGTTCGTTCCACTCGCGAGGGACAGCGACATACGGGTGATCCCGTCCGCGCAAGGAGTACGGCGCGACAGCTGTCTTGTTGCCGTTGTTCTCGCTCCAGTCGATGAGCACCCGGCCGCCGCGAACGTCCTTGCGCATGTTGCTGACCACCAGATCCGGGTGATCTTTCTCCAGAGCCTCGGCGAGCGCCTTGGCCGCCTCGGTGACCTGTGCTGCCGTGTGCTTGCCGTCCAATCCGGCGTACAGGTGAATACCCTTGCTGCCGCTGGTGACCGGCACCGACGTCAGCTTCATTCCGTCCAGCAGTTCCTTGCAGAGGTGGGCGACCTCGATGCACTCTGCGATGCCGGCACCCTCGCCCGGGTCGAGGTCGAGAATCATCCGGTCAGGGTTCTGATGCCCGCCGCGCGGACCGACCTTCCACTGCGGGACGTGGATCTCCAGACTCGCCAGCTGGGCCAGCCAGACCAAGGTGGCTTCGTCGTCGACAAGTGGGTAGGTCGACGCGCGATGGCGATGCTCCAAGGACACCGTGGCGACCCAGTCCGGCGTCGACGCGGGGTCGAGGTTCTTGTGGAAGAACGCGTCCTTCGGCTCGTCAGCTGTACCCACACCGTCGACCCAGCGCTTGCGTGTCGCCGGTCGGCGCGACGCATGCGCGACGAACCACGGGGCCACCTGGCGGTAGTAGTCGATGACGTCGCCCTTGGTCGTGCCGGTCTCGGGGTACATCACCTTGTCGAGGTTGGTCACCTTGATCTCGTGACCGCCGACCTCGATCGCGGTCTGTTCGCTCTTGGCCATGTCGTCAGTCTGGCCACTTGCGAAGCTCGGCGGTCACGAAACCGTCACCCGACGTCCGTGCGGTGCCAGTCTGTTCACACCGAACCACGACCGACGGAGGCATCTGCAATGAAGCGCATCGGCTATTTCCTTTCGTGCGAGGAGTATTCGCCCGAGCAGTTGGTCGAGCAGGCGCGTCTGGCGCAGGAGGCCGGGTTCGACGCGCTGTGGATCAGCGATCACTTCCACCCGTGGACCGATGCGCAGGGCGAGTCGCCGTTCGTGTGGTCGATGATCGGTGCCATCAGCCAGGTCTGTGATCTACCGATCACGACGGCAGTCACCTGCCCGACGGTTCGGATCCATCCCGCGATCATCGCCCAGGCAGCAGCCACCAGTGCCCTGCTCACCGGCGGGCGCTTCACCCTCGGTGTGGGCAGTGGCGAGGCGCTCAACGAGCACATCCTGGGCGACGTCTGGCCGCACGCCGACGTCCGGCTGGACATGCTGGAGGAGGCTGTGGGCCTTATCCGCGAGTTGTGGACCGGCGAGGTGGTGTCACACGAGGGGCCGTACTACACGGTCGACACCGCCCGCATCTATTCCGTGCCGGACAGCCCGCCGCCGATCTACGTGAGTGCGTTCGGTCCGAAGGCGCTCGAGCTCGCGAGCCGCATCGGCGACGGATTCATCACCACGCAGCCCGATGCGGAAAGCGTGAAGAAGTTCCGGAAGGCAAAGGGCGCGAAGGCGCCGACGCAGGCGGGCTTCAAGGTGGCGTGGGGCAAGAACCGGGACGCCGCGATCGATGCCGCCTTCGGGATCTGGCCTAACGCGGCAGTGCCGGGGGAGTTGTCCCAGGTGCTGCCGAGTCCGAAGCACTTCGAGCAGGCTGCGGAGTTGGTGACTCGGGAGACGTTCGCCGAGAACGGCGCGTTCGGTCCCGATGCCCGCGAGCACGTCGAGGCGTTCGAGCCGTTCGTCGACGCCGGCTTCGACGACATCTACGTCGCGAACATGGGGCCGGACTATCGAGAGATGATCAAGGCGTACGGCACCGATGTATTGCCCGAACTGCGCCGGAAGCGTTCGCCGAAGAAGGCATCTGCGGCCAAGGACAAGGAGAAGTAGGCGGGGAGCCCATGGCCGAAGCCCCCTGAGTCGGTTGGGTGTGCGGTCCAGCCTCTCACAGGTGCCCGCGGCGAGCGGTGAACGCGGCGATGATCGCGACCAGGTCGCCTGGCATCTGTTGCGGAAGGCCGTGCGCGCCGTCAGGCACGGTGACGACGTCGCCGTTCGCTGCCGCGGCCAGTTCGTCGCACCATCTGCGACTGGAGACCCGGTCGGCGGAACCACGCACGACGAGCACTCGTGTGTGGACGTCGTTCATGACGTCGGACGCCGGGCGTCCGGCTTCGGTGTTGAATCCGGCGAGCACCCGAGGGTTCGAGCGGAGGTAGTCGAACGCGGCCTGAGCGAAGACCCGCGGTGCCTCGGCCGGAACGCCCTTCACCAACGCGCCGACATGGTTGCGCATCCTGGGCCACCGATCATCCGGCGAGGGGGAGACCAGGATGATCGAAGTGACGAGGTCGGCGCGCTGCGCCGCGAGGCGGGCCGCGGTGATGGCCCCGAGGGAATGGCCCACGACGTCGACCGGACCGCGCTCGAGGTGGTCGAGCCAGGCCGCCACATGCTGAGCCTGCGCGTCGGCGTCCATCCGGTGCGGCAATCGCGCGCTTCGTCCGCAACCGGGCGGATCGATCACCAGAATCGGTCGATCGAGTGGGTGCCGGTCGAGGAACCAGCGGAAGGCGTGCCACGACATCGACAGGCCGGGGATCAATACCAGCGGACGCGTGTGGGGTCGACCGGATCGCTCCACCCAGGCGGTCATGACGCCATTCACCGGTTCACGCCGCCGAGTCAGCCCGTCGTCACGGATTCGCCTGGTGGGTAATGGGATCGGCATCATCCTGAGTCTGTCACGGAAGCCACCTGATCGGGGGTGGTGCGGTGACCATCCACGTGCAAACGTGGCCGCACCCGGGCGGACTCCCGTTCGCCCTTACCGAGGAGGTTCTCATGACCGACCAGACCGGCAAGCCGAACGACTCCGAGCAGGACGCTGCGACCGATGCAGCGCAGAACGTGGTCGACGACGTGACGTCATACGAATACAGCGGCGATAAGGACCGCATCGAACACAAGCTGGACGAGGGCCTGGACCAGGCCGGTGTCGAACTCGACTCGGCCGAGAAGAAGCGCGTGGCGCAGGACATCGACGCGCTCAAGGACGACGAGGGTGCCGGCACCCCGGACGTCGAGCGGGCACGTCCCAAGGAGTGATTCCGCGGCCCCACGGCGCGGGTTCTGTCATCCTCGTCCCGTGAGTGTCCCTTGGACCAATCGCGTCGAAGGCGTGCGATGACGGCATCCGCACCGCTTGCCCGGCGCTTGGGCACGGCAGATGCGGTGGTCGTCGGACTGTCGGCCATGCTCGGCGCCGGTGTGTTCTCCGCGTACGCGCCCGCGGCCGCGTCCGCAGGTTCGCTGCTGTTGGTCGCTCTCGCGATCGCGGCCTTCGTCGCCTTCTGCAACGCCGTCGCGTCGGCGCAGCTCGCCGCGGTGTATCCCTCGTCGGGCGGCACCTACCTGTTCGGACGCGAGGTGTTGGGGGCTTGGTGGGGGTTCGTCGCAGGGTGGGGTTTCGTCATCGGGAAGACCGCGTCCTGTGCCGCGATGGCGATGACGTTCGCGTACTACCTCTTCCCCGACACCTCAGTGCTGCAACGACTTTCAGCCGCTGTAGCCGTAGTGGCCCTCACCGCTCTGAACCTGCGGGGCATCACCCGGACTGCGGTCGCCGCGAAGGTGCTGGTGACCATCACCGTCCTGGTGCTTGTGTTCTTCGTGGTGCTGGTGGGTACCCGTGAGAGCGTCGTGCCGAACGCCGCCCTTGCGTCCGCCGAGCCCTACGGAGTGCTCCAGGCAGCGGGTCTGCTGTTCTTCGCGTTCGCCGGGTACGCGCGGATCGCGACTCTCGCCGAGGAGGTACGCCGCCCGGAGATGATCGGTCGCGCCATCCTCATCGCCCTCTCAGTGGCGGTCACGTTGTACGCGGTGATCGGCGTGGTGTCGGTGAAGGTGCTCGGGTCATCCCTTGCTGCGGCGGATGCTCCGCTGATGAGCGCGGTGGACGCCGTCGGCGCCTCGTGGGCCGGCCCGATCGTGCGGTGCGGTGCCGTTGCCGCCAGCCTGGGAGCGCTTCTCGCGCTGATCGCAGGGGTTTCCCGGACGATGCTTGCGATGGCGCGCGAGCGTGATCTTCCGAGTCCTTTCGCCACGGTCGACGAGCGGCACCAGGTCCCTGCCGCCGCGGAGATCGCGGTGGGGGTCGTCGTGGTGCTGCTGGTGCTGCTCGCCGACCTGCGGGGAGCCATCGGCTTCTCGTCGTTCGGGGTGCTCACCTACTACTTCGTGACCAACGCATCCGCTTTTCGTCAGCCTTGCAAGCAACGGCGTTGGCCGCGTGCATTCAACATCCTCGGCATGGCGGGCTGCGCCGTGCTGGTTGCCACGCTGCCCTGGCAAGCGGTCGCACTCGGCGCCCTGGTGCTGGCCGGAGGCGTGCTCGGACGTGCTGCCCTGCGTCGCCCATGACGGCAGCCCTGACGACACCGAGGGCCCACCACCTCGCGGTGACGGGCCCTCGGTCTCGGCTGAGTTCGATCAGGTCAGCGACGTGTCGTCACGCTGCTGGTGCTGTTGAACGTTGTCCTTCGACTCCTGGGCGCTGTCTTTGACGTCCGTAGCGGCCTGCTGGCCTTCGGACTTCACTGTCTGGGCAGAGTCCTGGGCGGTCTGCTTGACGCTTTCGACTGCGTCCTGCGCCGGCTCTTTGAGGTTCTGAGCCGACTCCTTCGCGAGTGACTGCGCTTCGGACACGACGGGCTGCGCCTTGTCCTTGGCCTGCTGTGCCAGGTCGCGTTCCTTCTGCGACGCCGGCATCAGCGAGCCGACGAGCCAGCCTGCGCCCAACGCGATGAGCCCAGCGGCCAGGGGGTTGCCCTGGGCCTTGCGCTTTGCCTGCTGGGGCAGCTCACCGGCGCGGTCGCCGACATTCGAGACACGATCGCCCACGCCCGGACCGTTACCGGTGTGCTCGTCGCGGAAGTCCTCTGCAGTGCCCATGACCTTGTCCTTCAATCCGGCGGCGGTGCCCGTCACCTTGTCGACCTGGCGGCGGGCGATGTTGCCCGGCGTCACGGCCTCACCAAGGGCGTTGACGTTCTGACTGAGGTTGGAGCGCGTCTGCTGGATTTCCTGACGCAGCTGCTCCGGGTCGTTGTTGCTCATCGGTTGTTCCCCTCATTTCCCTGGAGCGCATCGGGGACCCGCTTGGCGGTGTCGACGGTGCGCGGCATTCCTTTGACGTTCTTGAGCTGTCCCTTGCCCATCGAGGCGAGGATGGCGGCGATGACACCCCAGATGAGGGCGACGATCACCGCGGACCAACCGAGGTTGTCCATGAGATCTCCGAGCGCCCACCACAGGGCGATCGACAGGAAGAACAACGCGTAGTGCACGGCGGCGCCGGCACCCGCGAGCATTCCCGCGCCCTTGCCGGCCTGAGACGCGGACTGCTGGACTTCGGCCTTGGCGAGCGCGACCTCCTGCCGCATGAGCGTGGACATATCCTCGGTGATCTCGCCGATGATGGCGCCGATCGAGGAGACCTCGCCTTTCTCATGCGTGCCGTGTGCACTACGCAGCGGCTCGGCCGGCGGGATTGCGTCAGTCACGTTCTCGTACTGACGGTTGGAGTCGGCAGGACCGTTTCCGTATCCGCTCCCGTACCCGCCGGCACCCTGGCCGGCGGCGTGCGATCCGGTGCCGTTGTCAGGACCGACTGACATCAGCGCAGGTCTTCCGGACGACGCGGCGTGCCATTGCCGAACTGCTGGCCGGGCTCGACCCGAACACCGTCGACGTACTGCTCCGGCTGGTAGCCGGGGACACCTTCGACGTACTCGGCGTACTGCGGGACGTCCTGCACATTTTCGGCGTACTGCTCGCCGATGCCGTACTGGCCTGCGGGCGGTGCGTAGCCGGTGGGCTGGTGCGACTGCGGGCGACCGGCGACATGCCGGTTCTGACCCGGACCGCCCTGGCCGTAGGAGTCACCGGAGTCGTCGCGCGCCTCATCGGCGATGCCGCGGGTCATCCGACCGGCCACCAAGCCCACGAGTGCGGCTGCGGCCAGGAAGGTGCCCGGACGCTGACGAGCGAAGCGCTTGACCTCCTCGACGACGTCGCCCGGCTCACGGTTCTCCATCCAGATGGCCGCGTCCCGGGCCCGGGTCGACGCCTGACGGGCCAGGTCGGACGCGACGCCGGACTGCTCGCCGCCCTTGGACATTTCGTCGAGTTCGTCTGCGAGAGAGGTGAGTCCGCTCGCCAGGCGCTGCTGCTGCCCGGAGCTCTGACCGCCGAACTCGCTCTTCAATTGATCGATCAGCGTCTTCAACTGGTCGGTGGCCTCGTGCAGGACCTCACCTGCCTGCTGCTGGGCGGTGCCTGCAACATCGGACGCGGACGACTTGGCGTCCTGCGCGACGGACTTGGCCTCACCGGAGGCGACGTCCTTGGTGGGGTTGGGCTGGTCGAGATCGGCTCGGCCCTCCGTGTATTTGATGTCGTGCTGGGGGTTTCCCGGCAGTTCGTGGTCTGACATACCTCGTCCTGACTGTGAGGAGTGTGGGTCCTGAACGCACGGCAGCGTTCGCCGTGACGTGTCAGCGAGGTGCGGAAGGCTCGACCGCACGCATGACCCGGAACGTCTTCGACGGTATGGCGCTCAGCGCGGTTGAAACGGGCTGGCGCTTGTCGGAAGGCGGCGATCGGGCGAATTTCACCCCAACGGAGGGTGGATGCAAGTGGCCGTAACACCAGTGGCGCGGGACAGACTGGCGGACCGATCGGGCGAGTGCGCCCGACCCGTTAATTCGAAGGTGCACACGATGTCCACGACCCACGAATCAGATCGATTGTCAGATCTCGCCGACATGGTCGCCCAACCCGAATATCCCTGTCTGGGAGCGAGATCGGTCTTCCGTCGCGACAACGTCACCAGCATCGACCTCGGCGAACTGGGAGACCCCACCAGTGCGCGGGACCTCGGAAAGGCGCTTGCCGTCTACGGGCGGTCGGCGGATCCGACCGGTCCGTTCCAGTCCTTCATCGCCACGTTCGACGGACCGGTCATCGACGACGAACGTGCCTTCGAGGATCTGCTCTGGCGCACGCTGCAGCAGTTGCACGACGGGGACGACCTGCCCTGGGCGCGAGGCGTCGGAGCCGACCCGGATGCGGCTCACTTCGCGTTCTCCTACGCCGGCGTGGCGTACTTCGTCGTAGGACTGCACCCGAACTCCTCGAGAGTGGCGCGTCGCGCGCCGAAACCCTGTCTGGTGTTCAACCTGCACGAGCAGTTCGAGCTGCTTCGCGAGCAGGGTGGCTTCGAACGGATGCGTGACCTGATCAGGGCACGCGATCGAGCCCTGCAAGGATCGGTGAATCCGATGGCGGTCGACCATGGCGACTCCTCCGAAGCACGGCAGTACTCCGGTCGCGCCGTCGAACCCGACTGGCACGCACCCTTCGTCCCCCAGGAGACCCGATGACGACGCAGCACGTTCGCCCGCGCACCCCGAGCCCTGACGCGCACGTCTCGTATGCCGGAGGGGCGGACGCCCCGGCGCCCGGCTTCGAGCGCATCGCGCCACAGACAGGTGTCGGATTCGCCCTGCGAGCGGGGGAGATGCTCACGATCGTTGACCCGTGCGGGGAACAGGTGAGTGACTTCTTTGCCTTCGGTGCAGACGACCACGACGAGTGGTTCTCCACCGGCCGTACCACCGACTACAAGAACTCGATCTACGTCGGTCCGGGAGATCGGTTGTACAGCAACCGATCTCGGGTCATGGCGACGATCGTCGAGGACACTGTCGGTGTGCACGACATGACGCTCACGCCGTGCAGCCAGGACACGTTCGACCTGCTCTATCCGGAGTTCGAGGGTGCCGAACACCCGAGCTGCTTCGCGAACCTCGTCGGCGCGTTCGACGCGTTCGACATCTCGTCCGATCGCATCTCCACGACGCTGAACGTGTTCATGGACGTATGGACCGACCTCGACGGCGAACTGCACATCGACCCGCCGCCGACGACGGCGGGCGACCGACTGACGCTGCGCGCCGACATGGATCTCGTGGTGGGCCTGACCGCATGCTCGGCGGAGAAGTCGAACAACGGCAACTGCACCCCGATCGACTACCGCATCGACCGGCCCTGCTGACCTGTCAGGACCCGCGGGGCCAGTCATCGCGGACGCAGGCCCCAGGCATACAGCCACTCTCTCGTGCTTAGGGTTGAGACATGAGTGACCTCGCCCATGATCTCGTGCTGATCGCCAACGCCGGCGACGGCACCATCTCGACCCTGCGGATGGAGCGCCGCGAAGAACCCCGGCTCGAAATGATCGCGACCTCGGTGGCCGGGCAGGGGTGCAGTACCTTCGCGATCGACGCCGAGCGCGATCTGGTCTTCGCCGCGTACAAGGGCGAGCCGGCGGGGATCGTCACGTTGAAGCTCGACCGCACGACCGGTGAGTTGCACCCGGTCTCCCGCCGCGACGTCGACGCGTCGATGACCTACCTCGCCTTGGACGCATCGCGTTCATTCCTGCTCGGTGCGTCCTACGGCGGTGGCTTCGGTGAGGTGTGGCCGGTCGGGAACGAGGGTGATCTGGGAGAAGCCACCGCACACGTGGAGTTTGCGAACCTGCACTGCGTGGTCCCCGATCGCGGACACGCCTACTTCGTCTCTCTGGGCGATGATCTGATCGCGCAGTACGACCTGGGTGAGGACGGAACGCTCACCCCGATCGACCCGGCGACCATCGCCCAACCGGACGGCAGCGGACCACGCCATCTGATCATCCACGACGAGAACGCCTACCTGATCACCGAGTTCTCCGGTGAGGTCATCCGCCATGACGTCGGCGCCGACGGCTCGCTCGCACCGGCGGAGTCGGTGAGCATCGTCGATCCGTCAGCAGGCTTGAAACACAGTCGATTCGGCGCCGATCCCACGCAGGAGGGTCTGGTGTGGGGAGCGGACGTGCACCGTGCCGGTCGCTGGGTCATCGGCTCCGAGCGCAGCGCGTCCACCCTCGCGACGGTCGCACTGGATGCTGCTGGACACCTCGGCGAGGTCGCGGACTTCGCACCCACCGAGACTCGTCCGCGTGGGTTCGCCGTCACGGACGACGGGCAGTTCGTGATCGCGGTGGGGGAGAAGTCCACCGACGCCGCACTGTCCCGCGTGGAGGACGACGGCCGGCTGACCGTTCTTGCGAGGGTAGGTATCGGACGCGGCGCCAACTGGGTGCGCATCATCGCCGGCCACTGAATCAGTCGTCCGCTGCGGGGCGGGCGCGGGCGTTCTTGATCTCGCCACGTCGACGCTTCGCAGCCAGGCGCCGCCGCTGCGATCCACGGGTCGGACGTGTGGCTCGACGCTGCGGGGGAGCAGGTGCGAGTGCCTCGCGCAGAATCTCGGCCAGTCGTTCTCTGGCCGCCGTCCGGTTGCGCCGCTGGGAACGGTGTTCTGATGCGTCGATGGTGATTGTCGTGCCGACGAGTCGCTCCGACAGACGACTCAGCACGCGCTCGCGCTGCCGGTCGTTGAAGGCGGAGCTGGCTGCGAGGTCCAAGCTCAGCTGCACCCGAGAATCGGTCGTGTTGACGCCCTGACCTCCCGGGCCTGAGCTGCGGGAGAAGCGTTCGAGCAGTTCGCCCGACGGTACGATCAACCCGCCCGGGATACCCGGTCCGGGGGATACATGCAGTTCCGACACCCGTGCATTCTCGCCTGTCGTCTCAGCACTGTGACCTCATGCCGCAGTTCATCCGGCCGGAGAGCGCGCTGCTGCCCCAGTACACGGTGCTCGGCGTGACCGTCGTCGTCATCGACGTGCTGGTGATGTGGTTCTTCTTCGCCGTTGCTGCGCGGGGCCTGCAACGACTCACCCGCAGCGCTCGGGGTCAGCGACGGTTGAACCGGCTGTTCGGCGGTCTCTTCGTCGGGGTCGGCGCGATGCTGGCGACGATCCGCTGACTCATCGGGGCGCGGTCAGTGCCGGTCATGGTGGATCGGCCCGCCCCGCTCGGACAACCGTCCGCCGGCGCCACCCCATCGCAGCGAGATGATCTCGGCCGCGATCGACACGGCAGTCTCCTGCGGAGTGCGCGCACCGAGGTCGAGGCCGATCGGGCTCGACATGCGGGCCAGTTCCTGATCGGACAGTCCTTCCTCGCGTAGCCGCTCGAGCCGGTCGTCGTGAGTTCTGCGCGAACCCATGGCCCCGATGTAGGCGACCGACGGCAATCGGAGCGCGACCGACAGCACAGGCACATCGAACTTCGGGTCGTGTGTGAGCACGGCGATCACCGTCTGCTCATCGACGGCTCCGGACTCTGCCTGGTCTGTGAGGTAGCGATGCGGCCAGTCGACGACCACTTCGTCCGCGTCGGGGAACCTGGCGGACGTGGCGAAGACCGGGCGTGCGTCGCAGACCGTCACCCGGTAGCCCAGGAAACTGCCCATTCGCGCGACCGCTGCCGCGAAGTCGATGGCGCCGAAAACCAGCATGCGCGGCTTCGGGGCGAAGGACTGAACGAACACCCGCATTCCTTCGCCGCGGCGTTGTCCGTCGGGACCGTAGGCAAGGGTGTCGGAACGTCCGCCGGCCAGCATGCCGAGGGCATCGTCCACGACCGCTGAGTCGGCCCGGTCCGAGCCGAGGGTTCCTGTGTGAGAAGCGGATCCGTCGTCCGCCGGACGCAGGATGACGCGTCGCCCGACGCGATCGGGGTCGTCGTGTTCGACGATCGTCGCGGTGGCGACCGGGCGCTGTGCCTCGATGTCGCCTGAGACCTCTGCCAGTTCGGGGAAGGAGGCGGGGGAGAGCCGTTCGACGAAAACGTCGAGGATACCCCCACAGGTCAGTCCCGCAGCGAACGCGTCGTCGTCACTGACCCCGTACCGCTGCAGCACCGGCGTTCCCGACTCGAGTACTTCGCGGCTGAGTTCGTAGAGCGCGCCCTCCACGCAACCACCCGACACAGAGCCGGTGACCTGGTCGTCAGACGCGACGAGCATCGTGGCACCGGCCGGTCTGGGGGCGGACTGCCAGGTTGCGACCACCGTTGCGACAGCAACCGATTCACCTGCGGTCCAGCGCCGCAACAAATCGGGCAGGACGTCACGCACGGTCGAACTCCTGGGGTGAGTCGACGGGTGTGTCGACGTCCCGGCCGGTCGCCAGGTGGCCGCACTCGACCAGGTTGTGCGGGGTGGACACGAAGAGCGCGCGTGCACCCTGATCACCGGTCGCCACGTCGGCGGCTGCCGCCCAGTGGGTCCGTCCGATGATGACGGGATGGCCCGGAACGCCGTCATAGGTGGCCCGGACAAGCACATCGCGTGGGTCTGTCGCGGCCGCGGTCAGCACCCGAGCGACGACGCGGGCGTCGACGTCCGGCAGATCGACGAGCGTGATCAGTGCAGCGTCGACATCTCGGGTCGAGCACGCGTCCAGGCCTGTACGCAGCGACGCGCCCATGCCTTCCTGCCAGTGCTGAGCCACCACTACATCCACCTCGGGTATCAGCGCGGCTGCCTCGTCCGCTCCGGCACCAAGGACCGCGACCACGTCGTCGCAGCCACCTGCTCGAACCGCATCCACCGTGCGCTGCAGCCACGACCCGTCGGCGTCGTGGACCAGAGCCTTCGGCATTCCCATCCGTTCGCCACGACCGGCGGCGAGCACGATCGCAGCTATCACCACGGTGACCTGTGGCGCGACTTCAACTGGTCGCCTCGATGAGCGAAGCCGGAGTGAAAGGCGTGTCCCGCAGGCGGATTCCGGTTGCGTTGAAGATCGCGTTGCCGATCGCGGCGGGTGTGCCGACCATCGCCATCTCACCGATACCCTTCGAGCCCTTGGCGCCGAACCACTTGTCGTACTCGGGCAGGAACTCGACCTCGAGTTCGCCGATGTCGGCGTGGGCCGCGATGTGGTAGCTCGCCAGGTCGTGATTCATCACCTTGCCGAATCGGGGATCGTGGTACGACTCCTCGAACAATGCCGCCGAGAGCGCCATCGTCATGCCGCCGACCATCTGGCTGCGTGCGGTCAGCGGATTGATGATCGTGCCGGCTCCGTAGACGCCGAGCAGTCGGCGCACGCGTACCTCCGAGGTGACGGAACTGACGGCCACCTCGGCGAACTGGGCTCCGAACGCGTGCCGGGAGTACTTGCTCGCGCCCCGCGGCGGGCGTCCCTGGGCGCGAGCGGAGGCGCCGTCCGGTGGGTTGTCGCCGTGCTTGCGACGCAACTTCTCGCAGGCGGCGACGATCGCGTTTCCCCACTCGTAAGTGCCCTGGCTACCGCCGGCCATGATCGCCATCGGGGTGCCGGTGCGACCGATGTCGGTCTCCACCTGTTCGACGGGTACGTCGAGGGCATCTGCCGCGATCTGGCGCAGCACCGTATGTGCGCCGGTGCCGATGTCCGACGCCTGCATCTGCACCACGTACTTGCCGCCGGTGTGGGTGATCCGGGCGAAGAGGCTCGCGACGTGCTGGTTCGGGAAGCAGGTCGACGCCACCCCGATACCGATCAGCCACTCACCTTCGCGCAGAGTGCCCGGGTCCTGGCGGCGTCCCCAGTCGAAAAGTTCCGATCCGCGCTTGAGTGCGGGGACCAATGCTCTTGTGCTCCACGGCTTCTCGGTCTCCGGGTCCACGTCCGGTTCGTTCCTCAGCCGCAGTTCGATCGGGTCGACGCCCAGCTGATGTGCCAGTTCGTCCATCGCGGTCTCGAGGGCGAACATGCCGTTGAAGTCGCCCGGCGCGCGCATCCACGTCTCCGGCGGCAGGTCCAGCATCACCGCGCGGTGCTCGGTACGGCGGTTGGGTGTGGCGTACATCATCCGGGTGGCGAAACACGACTGGTCGACGTTGCGCTTCAGGCGGGACGCCGCCTGGGTGCTGATGTGTTCGATCGCGGTGAGCCGTCCGTTGCGGTCTGCGCCGAGGCGGATGCGCTGGCTGGCTTCGGGGCGGTGGCCGACGCTCTGGAACATCTGCTGGCGGGTGAGCGCGAGCTTCACCGGGCGCGGGCTGATCACTTTCGCGGCCATCGCGGCGAGGGCGATGTGCGGGTGCGGGAACGCCTTGCCGCCGAACCCGCCGCCGACGTACGGCGAGATGACCTCGAGCTGATTCGGAAGCAGGCCCAGCAACGGCGGCAGCAGGGTGCGGTGGATGATCGGGCCCTGGTTGGTGTCGAACAGAGTCAGGCGAGTGGCTCGCGGGTCGAAGCCATCGACGTCGTGCCAGATGGCGATCACCGCGTGCGGCTCCATCTGGGCATGGAAGTGCGTGGGGTTCGCGTACTCCTGATCGATCCGGTGGACGGCTTCGCGCCACCCTTCGTCCAGGTCACCCTTGCTCTCCGTGCCGCGCTTCATCAGGACGATGCGCGGGCTCTCAGCCTCCGGGTCGTGCGGGTCGAACTCGACCTTCGCCGCCTCCTCCTCGCAGATGACCTCCACCAACTCGGCCGCCTCGCGGGCTGCCTCGGGAGTCTCGGCGATGACGCCACCGACGATCTGTCCCCGATGGGCGATCTGGGGTCCCTGCAGGATCCACAGTGCCGGGTCGGACTTCACCGCGAGCCGAGGAGAGTCCTCGTGGGTGAGGATGTGCAGTACCCCGGGGACGGCTCGCGCCGCTTCTGTGTCGATGCGGACGATCCTGCCCTTCGTGATCGGCGCGGGCACCGGCCACAGGTAACAAGGATTCTCGACGTCATGCTCGTACGCATACGGCGCCGTGCCGGTGACCTTCAACGGGCCGTCGACCCGTCGTACCGGGGTGCCGACGCTCTTCTCGCGACCGGCGGGTGCCTCGTTCGTCCGCTCCGGAGTCTCGGTCTCGTCCGGACGGGTCTGCGGGCGGGCCGGTGCGTCGGTGCTCATCGAGATGCTCATCGGTTTGCTCCTTCAACCAGTTCCTGCAACACCGCGACGACAGTGCGCTGGAGCATCGGAATCTTGTAGGCGTTCTCCGAACCGACTTGTGCAGCAGCGAGTTCGGCGTCGATGGCCGCCTCGAACGCCTCAGCGGTCACCGGCCCACCACGCAGCTGATCCTCTGCGGTGCGCGCTCGGTGGGGCTTGTGGGCGACGCCTCCGAGTGCGAGACGCACATCGTTCACCTGACCGCCGGAGACGTCGATCGCGGCGGCGACGGAGACCAGCGCGAAGGCGTACGACGCCCGGTCGCGCACCTTCCGGTAATGAGAGCGAACTGCCCAAGGCAGCGGCGGGATCTCGATGCCGGTGATGAGTTCTCCCGAAACGAGGTTGGTGTCGCGAGAGGGGTCGTCGCCGGGTAGCCGGTGGAAATCGGCGAACGGGATCTTGCGGTCGCCGTCCGGGCCTGTCACGTGCACGACTGCTTCGAGGGCGGCGAGGGGGAGACACAGGTCGGAAGGGTGCACCGCGACGCACTGGTCGGACTGACCGATGATCGCGTTGTACTTGCCGAATCCGTCGATCGCCGAGCAGCCCGTACCGGGTGCGCGCTTGTTGCACGGGGTGGTGGTGTCCTGGAAGTACACGCAACGGGTGCGCTGCAGCAGATTGCCGGCGGTCGAAGCCATCGCTCGGATCTGGCCGGAAGCACCCGCGAGAAGAGCCTCGCTCACGAACGGATAACGCTGCCGCACAAGAGGATCCGCTGCAAGGTCGGCATTTCGAACGTTCGCGCCGATGCGCAGGCCGTCGTCTGCGGTCTCCTCGACACCACCGAGGTCGAGACGGCTGATGTCGACGATCCGATCCGGACGCTTGATGCCGAGCCGCAGGTGATCGACGAGGTTCGTGCCGCCCGCGAGGTAGGCGGTGTCGCCGATACCGGTCATCGAGAGTGCATCGGAAACCGTTGCGGCGCGGACGTACTCGAACTCATTCATGCCTGGCCCCGTTCCTTCGCGACGTCCGTGATGGCCTCACGGATGTGGCAGTACGCACCGCAACGGCACAGGTTGCCGCTCATCCGCTCGGCGATCTCTTCGGGAGTCAGCCGTACCTGGCCGAGGTCGCTCACATCCTCCGTGACATGGGACGGCATCCCCGCCTCGGCTTCGGCGAACATGCCTGCAGCAGAACAGATCTGACCCGGCGTGCAATACCCGCACTGCAGGGCGTCCCGATCGACGAAGGCCGCCTGCAGGTCGCCGAGGTTGTCGGCGGTGCCGAGGCCGGCGGCCGTGGTGACGTCCGCACCGTCGTAGGACGCGGCAAGGGTCAGGCAGCTGACGATGCGGCGTCCATCGACCAGGACAGTGCAGGCGCCGCACTGGCCATGGTCGCACCCCTTCTTCACCGAGGTGATGCCGAGCCGGTCGCGCAGTGCGTCCAGCACACTCACGCGCGGGTCGAGCTCGAGTTCGTGGTCCTGACCGTCGACGGTGAGTCGGACGGAGACGTGCTGTGCAGACGGCATCGGCGCACCTTCCAGGCAGGGGAGATTGTCACGGTAATCCTGTGCGGATACCGCAGGGGCGTACCGAAAGGGTGGGATCGGCACGGCGTCATGTGCAGTCGAGCGTCGATCACCCGTCCGCGTCCCTTGGCGACTCTTGTTCGTCCGTGGCGGGCACGGCCCCGTCGAGCACCTGATCCAGTGATTCGGCTGCTTCGATGGCGATCTGACCGCGCTCGTAGTCGTCGTCATTGTTGTAGGTGAGCACTCCGACGACGGTGTCCTCGGCGTCGGCGTACCAGACGGTGTAGGCGCCCGCGGATTCGACGACCTCGACACGCTCGTGCCCGTCGCCCCACGCTGCGTACTTCAGGGTGTGGTCACCGATCGTGCTCCAGAATCCAGGCACATCGCGCCATTGCTGCTGATCGTCGTCGTCCGATGCCGCATTGCGTCCGGCGAGCTCACCCATCGCCAGGGCGTCACCCCAGTGTTCGACCGGGACCGGGCGGGCCGCGATCGGATGGTGGGCGCGTGCGACGTCGCCGGCCGCCCAGACGTCCGGCGCCACCTGCAGGTGGTCATCGGCAACGATGCGGCCTTCGTGCAGTTGCAGACCCGAGTCGGCGAACTGTTCCCCGCCCGGTGTCACTCCGACGGCCGCGAGCACCAGGTCGGGCGAGAGGGTGTGTCCGTCGTCCAGGTGGACGGTCGACGGCGCGGCCACCTTGGTCACCTGAACGCCCGTACGCAGTTCGACACCGAGCCCGGTGAGCCATTCGTGGATACGGCTGGCGGCGAACTCGCCGAGCCGGTCGATCTGTGGTGCCTGCTCCGGCGTCACGAGCGTGGTGTCGACCCCGCGAATTGCGAGCGAGGCTGCTGCCTCGCAACCGATGAAACCGGAACCGATGACGACGGCCGACCTCGCCCGTTGTGCCGACGCGACCAGGCGCTCGGCGTCGTCGAACGACCGCAGGACCAGGACCTCGGCGTCAGCGTCGCTGGCGGGGAACGGGATCGGTTGAGCACCGACGGCGACGATGAGCCGGTCGAACGCGACCGGTTCGTCGCCGACTCGAATAGCGCGCGCCGCCAGGTCGATAGCGCTCACGGTCGTCCCGAGTTTGATCTCCACCTGGTCGGGAAGCTCACTTCCCTCGATCGGGGTGGCCTCGACATCGCTTCGGCCGGCGAGCACATCCTTCGTCAAGGGCGGGCGCTGGTACGGAGGCAGTCGATCGGCTGAGACCAGCAGGACGCGGCCTGTTCCTCCCGACTCGACGTAGGACGTAGCGGCGCTCGTCCCGGCGGGCCCGCTACCGATGATCACCAAGTCGTAGCTCTTCATCCATCGACGGTATCCAGACCTCTCTGCTCGCCGACTCATTCCGGTGCGGCGGATTCGCCGCCGTGGCCGCGGTGCGGGGCGTGGACTCCGGGCGGCACCTCGACGAGTTGACCGGACGTTCCTCCACCTGGCTTCTGGCCGAACAGTTGAGCCGCCGGCATGACGAGCTGGACTTCGACTCCGGGGCCGGCGGCCGCGGACACACCGGTGAGGCGTTCGAAGACGAGGTCGGCCATGACTTGGTGTTGGGTGCGTCCGTCGGCAGACCCGTCGGCAACCATCCGCATGGCGTCAGGACGGGTCGACGGTCTTGACCATCACACAGTTCTCAAGACCCTTGGGTCTGTCGTAGTCGAACCCGAGCCGCTCATACAGGCGCCGGGTGCCGTTGTAGAGGAATGACGACGACATCTTCTTGGTCTGATCCGTGAGGTCGTGCGGATAGCTCTCCACGCGTCCGCCGCCGGCCTGGGCTATGAGATCGAGTGCGCCGCTGATCGCCAGTTCGGTGACACCGCGGCGCCGGTGTCGCTTGTCGACGAAGACGCAGGTGATGCGGTAATCCGGATCGGCTGCTTTCGTAGCGTGGTACTGCTTGCCGTGGTGCAGGGTCGGCAATTCTTCCGGGGTGCCGTACTCGGCCCACGCAACCGCCTCGTCGCCGTCCATCACCAGTGCGGCGTGCGCGACCCCGTCGTCGACCAGTCGCTTCTTGATCGCCTGGTTGCCTTCGGCGGTTTCGCCGCGTCCTTCGCAGTTCGGATGCCCCTCGTGGAACCACGTGCACCAGCAACCCCCGAAGATGCCGTTGTGCCGCTGCACGAGTGCCTCGAACGCAGGCCACGTCTGCGGCGTAAGGGACGCGATCGTGTAAGTGGGTTCGGTGCTCACCATTCCCTCAGTCCGTGCTCTTGGGCTTGGCCGCGACGCACAGGACACCGCGGTTTCCGTCTTGATCGGCGATCACCGTGAGTGCGGGGTAGTCGCTGTCGTCGACGACCGTCCCGCCGGCGGCGACGACGGCGGCGATCCGTTCTTCGGCTACTTCGGCGGCGATGTACACCTCGATGTGGAAGCGTTGACCCGAGGCGTTGTCGTCGGCGAGGTCGTCGAACCAGAGGTTCGGGACACGTCCAAGGGCGTCCCGCCTTGAATCGCCCCGGAGTGTCCGGAGACTTTCTCAAACGGTCAGCGCAGCGGTTTGCTGGGCTGTTTTGCGAGCGTAGTACGCCTCCTCAAGCTCGACGGGTGGGATGTCGCCGCAGTACTCGTACAGGCGCCGATGGTTGAACCAGTCGACCCATTCGGCGGTCGCGATCTCGACGTCATCGGCGCCCTTCCAGGGCTTGGCTCGCTTGATCAACTCGGTCTTGTACAACCCGTTGATCGACTCCGCTAACGCGTTGTCGTACGAATCCCCAGTACTACCAAATGGAATCCACGACACCGGCCTCGGCCAGGGCTTGACCGAACCGGATCGAGGTGTACTGAGACCCCCGATCGTGGTGATGCACCAACGCGCTGAAATCAGCTGTCCCGTAACGGTTCCGGGTCCAGACAGCCTGCTCGAACGCATGCAACACGAAGTCCGTCGTCATCGACGTCGACACCGACCACCCCAAGATCCGCCGCGCGTAGGCGTCGACGACGAACGCGACGTACACCCACCCCGACCACGTGCTGACATAGGTGAAGTCGGCGACCCACAGCCGGTCCGGCGCCAACGGCGCGAACCGGCGACACACCAGATCATCCGGACGCCGATCAGCGGCCGACGCGTCGGGCGTCGTGGTCCGCTTGACCGTGCCGCGGATCGCGCCCCGCCACCCGCGTTCACGCATGATCCGCTCCACCGTGCACCGGGCAACCCGGTGGCCTTCGCGGTTGAGTTGCAACCACACCTTCCGAGCCCCGTACACGCTGTAGTTCTCGGTGTAGACACGGTGAATCTCTCTGGTCAGCAACGCTTCTCGCCAGTCCGAGGTGGTCATCGGGCGATCCACGAGTTCGTAATAGGTCGATGGGGCGATCGTGATCCCGTGCTCGGTCAGCACGGAACAGATCGGCTCGACACCCCACCGCAGACCACCAGGTTCACGCCGATCGGCGTGCACCCTGATGAAGTCCACGATCAGCCGCGTGGCCGGTCGAGCTCGGCTGCGAAGAAAGCCGAGGCTGCCTTCAGGATCGAGTTCGCTCGCTTCAACTCGGCGACCTCGCGCCGCAGCCTGCGCAGTTCCTCCGACTCGGCCGTCCCGACCCCGCCGACACCGCCAGCAGCGCCGGCGTCAGCCTCTGCCTGACGCACCCACTTCCGAAGCGTCTCGGCCGACCCGATCCCCAACAAAGGAGCGACCCGCTGGATCGCCGGCCACTCACTCTCGTCCGAGGGCCGCTCGGTCACCATCCGCACCGCGCGCTCCTTGAGCTCCGCGGGATACCTCTTCGTACCAGTGCCTGCCATGACTCCAACCTTCCCAACAACTGGAGTCTCCGGACATGCCGGGGCGATTCATGTCGGTGATCCTCGTCGGTGAGGTCCGGGGTCGCCGTGAGCGTGGCTCCAAAGCCGCGGCCTGGCCCTCGTCCCGGGCGCGGGCCCGGATCGCGTAGAACGTCTTGCGGCTGATGTCGTGCTCGGCACAAAACGTGGTCACCGACCCACGAGGCGCGTCCGGCGGCCACTGCGTGATCGCGAGGCGGACACGGGGATCAACTGGGTCATTCTTCGCCATCGGGCAAGCACAGCGGTCAAGCACAGCGGCCCACCACCCACACCGATCACCAAAGGGGCGAAGTGTCACCACCAAAACCCTACAAACTGTCACCGATGTCCTGATGCAGAACTGTCACCGATGTCCTGCGACATAACACGCCACAGAAGCGCCCGGTGGCGCAAACTTTCGCGCTCTGTAGATTGCTGATATGAGCGACACCCAGCCCACCGTCCGCCTGCGTGAAACCCTCGCCTCCGTTCCCGCGTACAAGGCAGGCAAGCCGGCCGCCCCGCGCGAAGACCTCGTCACCTACAAGATCTCCTCGAACGAGAACCCCTACCCGCCGCTGCCGTCGGTGGTGCAGGTGGTGGCCGACGCGGCCGCACGGATGAACCGGTACCCCGACCCCGCGGTCCGGGCGTTGACCGAGGCGCTCGCCGACCGCTGGGGTGTCACGCCGGACGAGGTGACGACCGGCACCGGCAGCGTGGGCGTGCTCGGCACGCTGGTGCAGATCACCTGCGACCCCGGCGACGAGATCGTCTACGCGTGGCGGTCGTTCGAGGCCTACCCGATCGTCGCCGCGTTGGCCGACGCGAAATCGGTTCAGGTGCCGCTGGATTCGCAAGCAAAGCACGACCTCGACGCGATGGCGGCGGCAATCACCGACCGCACCCGACTCGTGATCGTCTGCACCCCGAACAACCCCACCGGGCCGAGCCTCGGCGACGACGAACTGCGCGCCTTCCTGGCGAAGGTGCCCTCCGACGTGCTGGTCGTCATCGACGAGGCCTACCTGGAGTTCGTCGAACCCGACAAGCAACTCGACGCGCTCGCGATCTACCGCGACCACCCGAACGTGTGCGTGCTACGCACCTTCTCCAAGGCGTACGGCCTCGCCGGACTGCGCGTCGGCTACTGCATCGCACACGAGCCGGTGGCCGAGGCGCTGCGCAAGGCGGCCTTGCCCTTCGGTGTCTCCGACCTCGCGCAGCTCGCGGCGGTGGCCAGCCTTGAGGCCTACGACGAACTGCAGGAGCGGGTCGACGCGCTGATGACCGAGCGGTCGCGTGTCGCCGACGCGCTCGCCGAGCAGGGGTGGGAGATCCCGGAGAGCCAGGCCAACTTCGTCTGGCTGCCGCTCGGCGACGACGCGCTCGCGTTCGCGGCCGCCGCCGACCAGGAGGGTCTGGTGGTGCGGCCGTTCGACGGCGACGGCGTGCGCTGCTCGATCGGTGAGGTCGAGGCCAACGACCGGCTGATCGAGGTGTGCCGGGAGTTCCGCACCCGCTGAGGCGCCACAGCTGCGCGGGTTGTCGAGATCCGCTCGCGTCATGACCCGCGCGGATCTCGATACCTCGCGCGTCTGCCGTGGTCGCCCTGGGGGCATGAGCGGGTGAGTTCCGTCGTCCGCCCGGTGCGCTTGGTGCCGGGCGCGTTGCTCACCCTGTTGCTCTGTGTCCCATCGCTGCTCGCCGACCTGCGGGGCGGTGCCCCGACCCACCCGCGGGGCGGTGCCCCGACCCACCCGCGGGGCGGCGCCCCGACCCAGCCGCGGGCCGGCGCCCCGACCCACCCGCGCGCCCGGGCTGATTCGCGCCCCACCCGGCCCGGGCAGTAGCCTCGGGAGTGGCTTGTGATGTGACCTGAGTCATAGCCGAAAACGTCCGATGCCGGCAGAGCGGTTACCCCCGTACGCCGACAGTGAGACCCACGAGGAGTGGCATGTCCGACCCATCCGAGGTGCGCCAGGGCGGTATGCCCTCCGACCTGCGGCACACGATGCACCACGAGACTTCGGTGCAGCCCAGCATGGAACACGACATCACCGACGGCGGACCCGAGATGGTCCAGTTCGTCGACGGTGACGGCAACCGGCTGGAGACCAACGAGGCCAACGCGCCGTACGCCCGCATCGTCGAGGAGATGACCTCCGAGGATGCGCAGTCGATGTACCGCGACCTCGTGCTGGTGCGCCGGATGGACGCCGAGGGTCACGCCCTGCAGCGCCAGGGCGAGCTCGGGCTCTGGCCCTCGCTGCTCGGCCAGGAGGCCGCCCAGGTCGGCGCGGGGCGCGCGCTCAAGCCGCAGGACTACGCGTTCCCCGGCTATCGCGAGCACGGTGTCGCGTGGTGCCGCGGGGTCGACCCGGTGAACCTGCTCGGCATGTTCCGTGGCGTCAACCACGGCGGGTGGAACTCCAACGAGAACAACTTCCACCTCTACACGATCGTCATCGGCAACCAGATGCTGCACGCCACCGGTTATGCGATGGGCATGCAGCGCGACGGCGTCGTCGGCACAGGCGATCCCGAGAAGGACGCCGCGGTGATGGCGTTCACCGGCGATGGCGGCACCGCGCAGGGTGACTACAACGAGGCGATGGTCTTCGCGAGTGTCGCGAACGCGCCGCTGGTCTTCTTCGTGCAGAACAACCAGTGGGCGATCTCCGAGCCCAACTACAAGCAGTTCCGCATCCCGCCCTACCAGCGCGCTCGCGGTTTCGGCTTCCCCGGCGTGCGGGTCGACGGCAACGACGTGCTCGCGGTGTACGCGGTGACGAAGGCGGCGCTCGACGCCGCGCGCGCCGGTCAGGGCCCCACGCTCATCGAGGCGTTCACCTACCGGATGGGTGCGCACACGACGTCCGACGACCCGACGAAGTACCGCATCGCCTCCGAGGTCGACATCTGGCGGGAGAAAGACCCGATCAAGCGGATGCGCGGGTTCATGGAGGCCAATGGTCACGCCGACCCGGAGTTCTTCGCGCAGGTCGACGCCGAGGCCGACGAACTCGCCGCCCGCATCCGGCGCGAGTGCCAGCAGATGCCCGACCCGGCGCCGCTGACCATGTTCGACAACGTCTACGCCGGCGACCACCCGGTCGTCGCGGCCGAGCGCGAGGAGTTCATCGCCTACCAAGCTTCCTTCGTCGAGGAAGGTGCGAACTGACATGGCAAGCCAGAAGATGACGCTCGCCAAGGGCCTCAACACCGGCCTGCGCAAAGCGATGGAGAACGACCCGAAGGTCGTGCTCATGGGTGAGGACGTCGGCAAGCTCGGCGGTGTCTTCCGCATCACCGAGGGCCTGCAGAAGGACTTCGGCGAAGACCGGGTCATCGACACCCCGCTCGCCGAGTCGGGCATCGTCGGCACCGCGGTCGGCCTCGCGATGCGCGGCTACCGCCCGGTGGCGGAGATCCAGTTCGACGGGTTCATCTACCCGGCGTTCGACCAGATCATCAGCCAGGTCGCCAAGATGCACTACCGCTCGCTCGGCCACCTGAAGCTGCCGATGGTGATCCGGGTGCCGTTCGGCGGCGGCATCGGTGCCGTCGAGCACCACTCCGAGTCGAACGAGGCCTACTTCGCCCACACTGCCGGCCTGCGGGTGGTGAGCTGCTCCGACCCGAGCGACGCCTACTGGATGATCCAGCAGGCGATCGAGACCGACGACCCGGTGCTCTTCTACGAACCCAAGCGCCGCTACCACGAGCGCGCCGAGGTAGACATCGACGACGCCGCGGGTGCGCCGCTCGGCCTGCACCAGGCGCGCGTGGTGCGCGAGGGCACCGACCTGACGCTCGTGACGTACGGCCCGATGGTCAAGACCTGCACCCAGGCGGCCGAAGCCGCTGCGGCAGAAGGACGTTCGCTCGAGGTGATCGACCTGCGCTCGCTGTCGCCGCTGGACCGCGAGACCATTTTCGCCTCGGCCAAGAAGACCGGACGCGTCGTCGTGGTGCACGAGGCCAGCACCTTCCTCGGCATGGGTGCCGAACTCGCCGCTTTGATCCAGGCCGAGTGCTTCTACAACCTCGAGGCACCGGTGCTGCGGGTCGGCGGATACAACCTGCCCTACCCGCCGAGCCGCTTCGAGGAGCACTTCCTGCCCGACCTCGACCGCATCCTCGACTCGGTCGACAAGTCGCTGGCGTTCTGAGGGGAGACGACATGGGTGTGAAGCTGTTCAACCTGCCCGACCCGGGCGAGGGGCTCGTCGAGGCCGACATCGTCACCTGGAAGATCAAGCCGGGCGACGAGGTGAAGGTCAACGACGTCGTCGTCGAGATCGAGACCGCAAAATCGTTGGTGGAGTTGCCGATTCCGTGGGCCGGCGTCGTCGTCGAGCTGCTCGTCGCCGAGGGCGACACGGTCGATGTGGGCAAGGCGATCGTGTCCATCGAGGTGGCCGGGGAGGAGTCCGACGCGCCGGCTGCTCCGGCTGAGCCGGCTGCCGCTCCGGCGGCTGGGTCGTCCGCTCCGGACGCCGGTGAGGAGCGGGTCGCGAACCTCGTGGGGTACGGCGCTGTTGCCGGTGCGACCACGCGGCGTGCGCGTCGTGGTGCGCCTGCTGTGGCTCCGGCTCCGGCTGCCTCCGCTCCGAGTCCGGCGGCTGCCGCTGCGCCGGCTGTTCCGGCCCCGGCCGCCCCGGCTCCCGCTGCGCCGTCCGCGCTGGCGGCCCCGTCCGCGCCGTCCGGCAAGGTGCTCGCCAAGCCGCCGGTGCGAAAGTTCGCCAAGGACAACGGAGTCGACCTGTCCGCGATCACCCCGGCGCGTGCCGACGGGGTCATCACCCGCGCCGAGGTGGAGGCGCACCTCGCCGGTGCGCCGTCCGGAATCTCGCCGGTGGTCGAGCCGGGCGACGCAGCAGCGCGAGTCGAAACCGCCCGCGAGACGCGCACCCCGGTCAAGGGCGTGCGCAAGATGACCGCGCAGGCGATGGTCGGGTCGGCGTTCACCGCGCCGCATGTCACGGAGTTCATCACCGTCGACATGACCCGCGCGATGGAACTCGTCGACCGGCTCAAGGCCGATCGCGAGTTCAAGGGCGTCAAGGTGACTCCGTTGTTGGTGCTCGCCAAGGCGTTGCTCGTCGCGGTGAAGCGCAATCCGCAGATCAACGCGACGTGGGACGAAGCCGCGCAGGAGATCGTGGTCAAGCACTACGTCAACCTCGGCATCGCCGCGTCGACGCCGCGTGGCCTCATCGTGCCGAACATCAAGGACGCCGACCGCATGACCATGCGCGAGCTGGCCGATGCGATGGGCTCGCTGGTCGAGACCGCCCGCGACGGCAAGACCCCGCCGTCCGACATGGCGGGCGGCTCGATCACGATCACCAACGTCGGTGTCTTCGGTGTCGACAACGGCACCCCGATCATCAACCCGGGCGAGGCCGCGATCCTGTGCTTCGGCGCCGTCCGCAAGATGCCGTGGGTGGTGACCGACACGGCGGGCAACGACACGATCGTGCCGCGCCAGGTCACGCAGTTGTCGCTGTCGTTCGACCACCGGCTGGTCGACGGCGACCTCGGCTCGCGCTTCCTGGCCGATGTCGCGGCCCTCATGGAAGACCCCGCTAAGACCCTCGTCTGGGGCTGACCCCCTGGCGAAAGTTTGCGCGATCGCGCGCTTGCGTCGCGAGTCGCGCAAACTTTCGCGGCAGGGCAGCGCGCGAATGCTTGCTTGTCGCTGGTCAGGTCGGGCGCGGGTTCACACGAACTCGCGCCCGACGCGACTTACTCAGCGGTATCGGCGAATACGCCCGAGTAACTCGCGCCTGACGCGACTTGGTGCGCGGACGGTGCCGCGGGGGTTACCCGGGTGCGTGACCCGACGCCACCGCGGGGGACGGTCGGAACAACGAACGCAGATCGTCGCGCAGGAGCCGGCCGCGGATGATGAGTTCGTACTGCGCGAGCGCCGTGCAGCTCTGCGCACACAGCACCCCGAGCAGCACGACCACCTGCGCCATCGTGGCGTCCATCGGCGACCCGCCGCCGAGCATCACGCCCAGGAACGCTCCGGGCAGGGTGACGATGCCGGCGGTCTTCACGCTGTCGATGCCGGGGATCAGCGACTCCTTGATCCGCGGGTGGAGCACCTGCGCGGCCGCGGTCTGCGCGGGCAGGCCGAGGGCAAGGTAGCCCTCGAAGATCTCGTGCTGCTCCTCGAGTGCGCGGAAGGAGTTGCGGCCGCCGAGGGTGTGCACCGACATGATGTTGTTCATCACGACGCCGGCGATCGGGATGAGCGCGACCCCCTTGAACGGGATGGTGCCGGAGAACACCGTCACCGCGAGCACCGGCAGCAGCCCGGCGCCCATCGCGAGCGCGGCCATCGGCGCCTGGCGGCGACTGACGCCGACGCGCCCGACACTGGTCAGCACCGCCATCGTGAACATCGCCACGGTGACCAGCAGCGTTGCCCACAGGTGCGAGATCGCGAACACGATGAGCAGCGCAACCACGACCAACTGGACGATGGAGCGCAGCCCGGCGATCGCGATCGAGGGGGCGAGCCCGGTGCCGGCCCGCCATTCCAGGAGCACGGGGATCGCCAGCAGCAGCACGCAGCACGCGACGAGCGAGATGCCCCAGGTGATGACCACGGGTCGACTTTAGGTGCGATCGCCGACATCGACCTGGGAGGGTTTCGGTTTCGACGCGGATCCTGAGGCCGCTGTGTTCGCGACGAATCCGGCTCAACCACCGGGCGCTACCTGACCGGCGAGATCTGTCACCTCGGCGCCCACTCCTGCTCGGTGGGGGTGCAACACCCCTCGATCGTAGGAGCGGGCACGACGAACCGGGCCCCTCCCCGCGGTGGGGAGAGGCCCGGTTGTGGTGCGAAGGATGGCTCAGTCGGCCAGGTGCTTCGGGGTGGTGTGGCTCGGCGCTTCGACCTCGACGTCGCCGGACGCGGCGTGCTTGGCCGCCGTGTCGGCATCGTCGTCGATCGTGCTGTCGGTGGCGTCGATGTCACAGGCCGCAGCGTTGACGGCCGGAGCCGTGCCCGCCGGCGCGGTGCCCGGCTCGAGACCGGCGAAGTTGTCGCCCGCCTCGTCGGCCGAGGAGCCGCCTTCGGCAGCCTGCTGGCGCATCGCCGCTCCCGCCGACTGCGAGCGCAGCTCGACCTTCGGCATGAGCAGGGTCACCAGGAAGCCGACGAACATAACGGCGGCTGCCGCGATGAAGATCTGCGAGATCGAGTCGGCGAAGCCGACCTTGAACGGGTGGCCGACCACGTCGGACATCTTGCTGATGATCGACGAGTCGTCCTGCACCTGCGCCATGATCTTCGTGTCGCCCTTGAGCACGCCCGCGTTGTACGGGTTCTGCAGCAGCGACGGGTCCTTCGCGACGGCCGCCTGGATGCCCGGCATCGCCGTCTTGAAGGCGGACGAGATCTTGTCGCCGACAGTGCTGAACAGGATCGACAGGAAGACCGCGACACCGAGCGTGCCACCGAGCTGACGGAAGAACGTGGCGGCCGAGGTGGCCACACCGATCTCCTGCGGCGGCACGGCGTTCTGCACGATGAGCGTCAGCGGCTGCATGCAGTTACCGATACCCACACCGAGCACCAGCATGTAGGCCATGACGACAGCCAGGTTGGTGTCGGCGTCCACCGTCCACAGCAGCGCCATCGCGATGACCGCGATCGCGGTGCCGATGATCGGGAACGGACGGATGATGCCGGTCTTGGCGGTGATGAAACCGGACGTCATCGCCATGCTCATCATGCCGACCACCATCGGCAGCATCATCAGACCCGACATCATCGGGGACGCGCCGTGCACGATCTGCATGTAGAGCGGCAGCACCATCATCGCGCCGAACATGCCGAGGCCGACGATGATCGAGGCCACGATCGTGACGCTCACCGCGCGGATGCGGAAGATGCGCAGCGGGATCAGCGCGTCGTCGCCCATCGCCCGTTCGGCGAGGTAGAACGCGATGACACCGATCGCACCGATGACGTAGGCGATGATCGCGTTGGTCGAACCCCAACCCCAGGTGCGGCCCTGCTCGGCAACGGTGAGCAGCGGAACCAGCGCGACGACGAGTGCGGCGGCGCCCCACCAGTCGATGCGGGCCTCGCGGCGCACGTGGTGCAGGTGGAGAGTGCGGCTGACGACGAACATCGCGGCGATGCCGAGCGGCACGTTGACCAGGAACACCCAGCGCCAACCGGTGATGCCGACGATCGAGCTGGTCTCGGCGAACAGGCCGCCGATGACCGGGCCGAGCACCGAGCTGGTGGCGAAGGTGGCCATGAAGTAGCCGGTGTACTTCGCGCGCTCACGCGGCGGCACGATGTCGCCGATGATCGCGAGGGCCAGCGTGAACAGGCCACCGGCGCCGATGCCCTGCACCGCACGGAAGACGGCGAGCATGGTCATCGAGGTGGCGAACGCGCAGGCGAACGAGCCGATCACGAACACGGTGATGGCGAACAGGAACAGCTTCTTGCGGCCGTACAGGTCGCCGAGCTTGCCGTAGATCGGCGTCGCGATGGTCGAGGTGATGAGGTAGGCGGTGGTGACCCAGGCCTGCATCGACAGGCCGTGGAGTTCGTCACCGATGGTGCGGATGGCGGTCGACACAATGGTCTGGTCGAGGGCTGCCAGGAACATGCCCATGAGCAGACCCATCAGGATCCGCATGATCTGACTGTGGGTGTATTCGCCGTCGGACGGTGCCGAGGGCTTCACAGCGGCGGTGGCGGTGCTCATGCGTCCTCCTTTCCGGGGGAGTTTCGTCGTTCGAGTTCAGTGGTGAGAGTGGAGTCGAAGCGGGCGAGGTAGGAGGCGAACTCCTTCACCTCGGCGGTGGTCCACCCGTCGAGCATTTCCCGGAACCATTCGGCTCGACTGGCCGCCAGGTCGTCGATGACTCGGCGTCCTTCGGCGGTGAGACGCACCACCTGGGCGCGTCCGTCGGCGGGATCGGCGACCTTCTCCGCGATGCCGGCGGACACCAGGTGGGTGATCTGCCGGCTGACCGTGGAGACGTCGGAGTGGATGCACGTCGCGATGTCCGACACTCGCTGCTCGTCACGCTTCAGCGCGAGCAACACCGGGTAGGCCGAGACGTCGACGGCGGGATGGAAGCGTGGCACGAGGTGCCGCAGCGCGGTCAGCTTCTTCATGACGTGGATGAGGTCGGTGGCGAGTTCGCCCGCGACCTCGGAACTGATGGACATGAATCACCTCACACTTGTTTGCAACAAGCAACTATATGGATAGTTGGTCGCTGCAATCAAATGGAAGGGGCGTGATGTGCACCACCGTCCGTTGCAGGTACGACGGAGGACGGTGGGATCGGTCGGGCGCGTCAGGGGGTGGTTAGGGGGTGACGGCGATGGCGTCGAGCAGCATCCGGGCGAGGTCCTCGTCGCCGTCGACGGCGTAGCGCAGGTCGGACGTCGGGATGCGGCCGGCGCCGCGGCGGGTGAACGCCTCGGTGGTGAGGCGGATGGTGGTCGCCTCGCCCTCGTGCGCGTCGTCGGCGTAGGAGTCGCCGGAGAACAGCTCCTCGCCGTACGGCTTGCCGTCGCGTTCGACGATGCGCACTCCGCCACGTCCCTGCACCGGACCGGTGGTCTCGACGATCACCGTGCTGCCGACCGGCAGACCCGACCGCGCGGCCAGGATCGGCAGCGCCGTGAACAGCCGCTGGCTGAACAGTGCCGCGCCGGGGGAGTCGAGGTTGCCGGGGCGGTTGAGCGCCTGGCGGATGTCTTGTTCGTGGCACCAGATGTCGACGGTGCGCAGCGACACCAGGTCGCCCGGACGGCGCGGGCCGACCGGCGTCTCGATGGGTTCGTCGGGGTCGAGGGCGAGCATCTCGTGCAACACCGCGACCCGCTGCGGGAAGAGTTCCTGCCATTCGGCGACGACCGCGGGGCCCTCGCCGTCACGGCGCGCTTCGACGTGCGTCTCCATGAAGCGTCCGAAGTCGCTCTTGATCCACGGGTGATCGGGCACCTCGATGTCGGGCTGCTCGGCTCCGTTGAAGATCGCTTCGAGGCCGACCACGTGGGCGATCTGATCTTGTACGGTCCAGCCCGGGCACTGCGTCTCGCGGGCGAAGTCGTCGTCGTGGCAGGTCAGACCCAGATCGAGCACGGCCTGGCCGGTGTTGGAGTAGGCCTCGATCAGTTCGCCGAGGTCGGACGGGGCTGCGGGGTGCATGTGTCCAGGTTAGGTGTCCGCGTCCGCCGGGAGGCCGAAGGCGCCCACCGCCCGCCGAAGTACCCTGCTTCGGTGGGCATGATCTCCAACGACGCGGCCTCCCTGGCGACGCAGTACGACACCACCGACCGGCTCTCCACGAGGGCATCGGTGTGGCGCGACACCCCCGACGGACGCAGCCCGCGGCGCGCGGCGTTCGCGGCGGTGGTGGCTGCCGCGCCGTCCGATTACCTCGAGATCGGCTGTGGCACGGGAGAATTCGTGGCCGAGGTGAGCGAGGCGTTGCCCCAGGCGAGGACCGTCGCCACCGACCGCTCGGAGACGATGGCGCTCGCGACCGCCCGGCGCGGCGTGCTCACCCAAGTGGCGCTCGCCGACGACCTGCCCTTTGCCGACGCGTCCTTCGACGTGGTCTACGCGGGCTGGATGCTCTACCACGTGCCCGACGTCGACGCCGCGCTCGCCGAGGTGCGTCGGGTGCTGCGCCCCGGCGGCACCTTCGTCGCGGCGACCAACGGCGATCGGCATCTGGCCGACCTGCTGACCGAGGCCGGCGGCACCCGGCTGCTCACCGGTTTCTCCAGCGAGAACGGCGAGCAGCAACTCGCGCCGCACTTCGGCGACATCGCCCGCGAAGACTTCGACACCCGCGCCCACTTCACCGATCACGCCGCGGCGCAGGCCTACCTGGCCACCTTCTCGCCCGAACTCGCCGACGGGCTGCCGCCGTTCGAGGGTGAGCGCGAGTACGTCGGCGCGAGCACTGTCTTCGTCGCGAGGTTGCCTCGCGCATGACCGTCCGCCGTGCCCTCATCCCGTTCGCGACGGCCCTCGCGCTCGTCGTCACCGCCCTCGCCGTGATCCTCGGCGGCGCCGCCAAGCCCCTCGAACTGCTCGACCCCGGACCCCTCGTCCGGTGGGGGGTGCCGTTGGCCCGCACCGTGCACGACCTGGCCGCGGCGCTGACCGTCGGCTCGCTGCTGCTCGGTGGGCTGCTCGTGCCCGAGTCGAAAACGACCGCCCGCCGGCAGACAGCCGGCCGGATCGCCGCCTGGAGCGCGCTGGTCTGGGCGCTCGCCGGCTTCGTGCGCGCGATCTTCGCCTACGGCGACGCCGCCGGTGTGTCGGTCGGCTCGCCCGGATTCTGGAGCGGAGCCTGGAAGTTCACCTGGGAGCTCGAGGTGCTGCGCGCGCCGGCGATCACCGCGGTGGCCGCGGCGGTGATCAGTGCCTGGTGCTTCCTGCGTCCGCGGCGCAACGGCCTCGCCTGGGCGTTCTTCGCCTCGCTCGTGGCGCTCTGGCCGCTGGCTCTGTCGGGTCACGCGGCGGGCAGCAGCGACCACGAGACGGGCGTCGATTCGCTTGCGGTGCACCTGCTCTCGGTGACCGTCTGGGTCGGTGGCATCGCCGCGATCGCGATCATGTGGGACTCCCTCGGCAAAGCCGCCGCCGTCACCTTGCAGCGTTTCTCCCCCGTCGCGGTGTGGTGTTACGTCGGGGTCGCCGCCTCCGGTGTGCTCGCCGCGACGCTCCGCCTGTCGTCGCTCGGCGACCTGGTCAGCGCCTACGGCGCACTGCTGATCCTCAAGGCCGTCGCGCTCGTCGGGCTCGGCCTGCTCGGCGCGCAGCAGCGGCGCGCGGTGGTCGCCAAGCTGACCCAAGACCCGTCCGATCGCCCGGCCCGGGCGCTCGCCGTGCGGCTCGCCACCGTCGAGGTGGCGCTCATGGCCACCGCGATCGGCCTCGCCACCGCCCTCGCGCGCACCGCCCCGCCGGTGGTGGCGCAGGAGTCGAGCGACCCCGTCGTCGCCATCACCGGCTACCCGGCACCCCCGCCGATCAGCACCGCCGAGATCTTCGGTTCGTGGCGCACCCAGTGGCTGTTCACGACGGTCGCGATCGTCGCGGTGTTCGTCTACCTGGGCTGGGTGCGGCGACTCACCAAGCGCGGCGACACGTGGCCGATCGACCGCACCGTCTGCTGGGTCGCCGGGTGGGCGCTGTTCCTGTTCATGGTCGACGGCGGCCCCGGCGTCTACGGACGCGTGATGTTCTCGGCCCACATGGCCGAGCACATGATGCTGTCGATGGTCGTGCCGATCTTCCTGGTGCGCGGCGCCGCGGTGACGCTCGCGCTGCGTGCGCTGCCGAAGCGTCCGGACAAAACGCTCGGCCCGCGCGAACTCATCCTCGCGTCGGTGCATTCGCGGGTGCTCAACGTGGTGGCCAACCCGGCGATCATCGCCACGATCGTGCTCGGCACGCTGATCCTCTTCTACTACACGGGCTGGTTCGAGTTCGCCCTCACGACCCACACGGGGCACGTGACGATGGTGATCCACTTCCTGCTGTCGGGCTACCTGTTCGCCTGGGCGCTCGTCGGCATCGACCCGGGCCCGCGCAAGTGGCCGGCGCCGATCCGGCTGCTCGTGCTGCTGGTGACGGTCGCCTTCCACGCGTTCTTCGGGGTGGCGCTGATGACCGGCACCGACATCCTCGGCGGCGACTTCTTCAGCCGCGTCAACCTGCCCTACGTGTCGAACATCCTCGTCGACCAGCAGCGGGCCGGCACGGTGGCGTGGGGTGTCGGTGAGGTGCCGACTCTCGTGCTGACGATGCTCATCGCGCTCGAGTGGTACCGCACCGACAAGAAGGACGCGCGGCGGCAGGAGCGTCAGGCGCAGCGCGACGGGGACGCCGAACTCAACGCCTACAACGACTACCTCGCCACCCTCGGGCGCGGGAAGGGCAAGGACTCCTGACGTGACCGACGGACTGCGCCTGCGGGCACCCGAACTGCGCGGACGGCGCTGGCTCAACACCGGCGGCGTCGACCTCGACCTCGCGGCCCTGCGCGGACGCGTCGTCGTGCTCGATTTCTGGACCTTCTGCTGCGTCAACTGTCTGCACGTGCTCGACGAACTGCGGCCGCTGGACCAGGAGTTCGCCGACTCGCTGGTGATCGTCGGGGTGCACTCGCCGAAGTTCGAGCACGAGGGTCGACCGGAGGCGGTCGAAGCGGCCGTGGAGCGCTACGCGGTGCACCACCCGGTGCTCGACGACCCCGAGCTGGTGACCTGGGACGCGTACACCGCGCGGGCCTGGCCCACGCTGGTCGTGATCGACCCGGAGGGCTACATCGTCGGTCAGATGTCGGGTGAGGGACACGCTCACGGACTCGCCACCCTCGTGCGCGAACTGATTGCCGAGCACTCCGCCAAAGGCACTCTGCGCCAGGGCGATTCGCCGTACGTCGCGGCTGACGAGCAGGCCACCGCCCTGCGCTTCCCAGGAAAGGTGGCGCAGCTGGCCGACGGTTCGTTCGTGGTGAGCGACACCGCTCATCACGAGGTGGTGCACCTCGAGGCCGATCTGGTCACTGAGCGGGCCCGTTACGGCGGGGAGGGCGTGTTCAACGAGCCGCAGGGTGTGTTGGTGCTCCCGCCGGAAGCCGTCGATCGCCTCGGCTACGACCTGCTGGTCGCCGACACCGTCAATCACCGCATCGCCTCGATCCGCTTGTCGGACGGCCGAATTCGCACCGAAGCGGGCACCGGCGAGCAGTTGCGCGAGCGTTCGGGAAGCGGCCCGGCACTCAAGCAGGCGCTGTCCTCCCCGTGGGATCTCGCGTGGTGGATCGACCGGGCCGTCATCGCGATGGCGGGCACCCATCAGTTGTGGGCGTTGCATCTTGCGGCAGACCCGGCCGACAGCACGGTGGCGGTGCTGGCCGGCACCAGCGCGGAGGGCTTGCGCGACGGCGTCGCCGACGAGGCATGGCTCGCCCAGCCGTCCGGTCTGGCGACCTCGCGCGACGGCAAGCGGGTGTGGATCGCCGACTCCGAGACCTCGGCGTTGCGCTCGATCGAGTTGACGGACAACGGTTTCGAGCTCACCACCCACGTCGGCGAGGGGCTGTTCGACTTCGGCTTCGTCGACGGCGCACGAGCCGACGCGCGCATGCAACACCCGCTCGGCGTCGCCGAGGCAGCGGACGGCGCGGTGCTGGTGGCCGACACCTACAACGGCGCGGTGCGCCGGTTCGACCCGGCGACCGGGCTGCTCTCGACCGTGCTCACCGACCTCGCCGAACCCAGTGACCTGCTGCCGCTCGACGACGGCACCGTGGTGGTCGTCGAATCGGCGGCGCATCGCGTCGACCGGCGCCGGCTGCCAGCTTCTGCGACGGCCGGCGGCGATCGAGGCAGCGTGCGCCGCGCCGCCACCGATGTCTCGCCCGGCACGCTCGAACTGCAGGTCAACTTCGCCCCGCCCACCGGCCAGAAGCTCGACGACCGGTACGGCGACCCGACGATGCTGATGGTCTCCTCGACCCCGGAGGCGCTGCTGCGCGCCGGCGCCGGTCGCGCCGAGGGCCTGGCCCGAGCGCTCGAGATCGACCCGACCGTCGGCGACGGCGTGCTGCACATCAGCGTGCGGGCCGCGGCCTGCGACGCGTCGGGGCCCGACGGCGAGGTGCCCGAGCACGCCGCCTGCCATCTCTACCAACAGGACTGGGGCATCCCGGTGCGGGTGGTCGACGGCGGCGACGACCGGCTCGAACTCGACCTGCGCGGGGTCTGACCGCCGACGGAACGCCTGCTCACCGAGGGAACTCCGAACACGGCGTTCCTTCGGGGACGAGGCGTTCCCTGGACGAGGCGGGATGGACCATAGACTCGGGCCATGGCTCGCAGCGTCTTCGTGACCTCCGCCGAGGGGCAGGCCGGCAAGTCGACCGTCGCCCTCGGACTCCTGCAACTGCTCGCCCGTGAAGCCCGCTCGGTGGGCATCTTCCGGCCGGTCACCACGACGCTCGGTGAACGCGACGCGATCGTCGAGCTCATGCTCGCCCGCGCCGGCGGCCACCAGTCGTACGAGTCGGCCATCGGCGTCGGCTACCAGGAGACGCACGGCAACGAGGAGGAGTCGCTCACCCGCATCGTCGAGCGCTTCCACGCGCTGAGCGCCGACCACGACGTGGTGCTCGTGCTGGGCAGCGACTTCCGCGATGTGTCGGCCGGGGCGGAGGCGGCGTTCAACGCGATGATCGCGGCCAACCTCGGCACCCCGGTGGTGCTCGTCGTGCCGGCCTTCGCACGCAGCGTCAAGGACATCACCACGATCGCCGAGATCGCGATCGACGGACTGCACGACCACCACGCCAATCCCGTTGCGATCGTGGTGAACCGGGCCAACAGCGCCGACGCCGACGCGATCCGGGACGCGTTCGGCGCCTCGCCCAAGCTGGGTGAGCTGACGTTGGCGGGGGTGCTGCCGGAGAACCCGCTGCTCGATGCCCCGACCGTCGGCGACCTGCTCGACGCCTGCCACGGCGTGCTGGTGCAGGGCAATCCCGAGTGGTTGCACCGGGAGGCGCAGGGCTTCGTGATCGCGGCCATGTCGATGCCGAACGTGCTGACCCGGCTGGTCGACGACGTCACGGTGATCGCGCCCGGCGACCGTTACGACATCCTCCCGGGGCTGGTGCTGGCCCACCAGTCGGGCACCTTCCCGGCGCTTTCGTCGATCATCCTCACCGGCGGCTACCGTCCGCCGGCGCCGGTGCAGCAACTGCTGGACGGCGCGCGCCTCGACCTGCCGGTCATCGTCACCGAGCTCGACACCTTCGCCACCGCGGCGCAGCTGTCGCGGGTGAAGGGACGGATGCGGCCGGAGGCGCGGGCGAAGGTGGAGGCGGCGTTGCGTAACTTCGCCGACCACGCCGACGAGTCGGCCCTGCTCGAACGCATCGACGTCGGCGACTCGGCCGCCGTCACCCCGTTGATGTTCGGCCACCGCCTGATGGAGCGGGCCCGCTCGCAGCGCAAGCGGATCGTGCTCCCGGAGGGTGACGACCCGCGCGTGCTGCAGGCGGCCGACGCTGTGCTGCGCCGGGGCATCGCCGACCTCACCATCGTCGGCGACGAGACCCACATCCGGTCGCTCGCATCGTCGATCGGCGCCGACATCAGTGGGGCGCAGCTGCTTTCGCCGAACGATCCGGAGCTGGTGCATGAGTTCGCCACCGAGTACGCCAAGCTGCGCGCGCACAAGGGCATGACGGTGGAGCAGGCCCGCGAGATCGTCACCGACGTCTCCTACTTCGGCACGATGATGGTGCACCTCGGCAAGGCCGACGGCATGGTCAGCGGCGCCGCGCACACGACCGCCCACACCATCAAGCCGGCCTTCGAGATCATCCGGACGGTGCCCGGCACCAAGGTGGTCTCCAGCGTCTTCCTCATGTGCCTGGCCGACGAGGTGCTCGTCTACGGCGACTGCGCCGTGAACCCCGACCCGACCGCCGAGCAACTCGCCGACATCGCGATCTCGTCGGCGCACACGGCGCGGCAGTTCGACATCACTGCGCGGGTGGCGATGCTGTCGTACTCCACCGGCAGCTCCGGCCACGGGGCCGATGTCGACAAGGTGCGCACCGCCACCGAGTTGGTGCGCGAGCGCGACCCGCAGCTGCTGGTCGAGGGACCGATCCAGTACGACGCGGCGGTCGAACCGTCGGTGGCCCGGTCGAAGATGCCCGACTCGCCGGTGGCGGGCCGCGCCACCGTGCTGATCTTCCCCGACCTCAACACCGGCAACAACACCTACAAGGCAGTACAGCGCAGCGCCGGTGCGATCGCGATCGGCCCGGTGTTGCAGGGCCTCAACAAGCCGGTCAACGATCTGTCCCGAGGCGCACTGGTCGACGACATCATCAACACGGTGGCCATCACCGCGATCCAGGCCCAGTCGATGGGCACCACCGGAGGAGACGCATGAGCAACGTCCTGGTCATCAACGCCGGGTCCTCGTCGCTGAAGTACCAGCTCGTCGACCCCGAGTCGGGCGACGCCGCGGCGAAGGGCCTCATCGAACGGGTCGGCACCTCCGGCGGCCACCTCAAGCACGAGTCGGGGAAGCAGGTCGACGAGCGCGACATCGACGTGCCCGACCACACCGCAGCGGTCGCCGCGATGCGCGAGGCGATCGAGCGCGGCGGCATCACCCTCGGGCCCGACACCGTCGCCGCGGTCGGGCACCGCATCGTGCACGGCGGCCGCAACTTCACCGAGCCGACCCTCATCGACGAGCGGGTCGAGAGCGAGATCGAGCGGGTGTCGGTGCTGGCGCCGCTGCACAACCCGGCCGGGCTGGCCGGCATACGCAGTGCCCGCGAGGCGTTCCCCGACCTGCCGCACGTCGCCGTCTTCGACACAGCGTTCTTCGCCGACCTCCCGGCGCCCGCCGCGACGTACGCCATCGACCGGACGGTCACCCGCGAGCACGCGATCCGCCGGTACGGCTTCCACGGCACCTCGCACGAATACGTCTCCGCACAGGTCGCCCGCTTCCTCGGCCGCGACGACCTCAGGCAGGTCGTGCTGCACCTCGGCAACGGGGCCAGCGCCTCGGCCGTGCTCGCCGGTCGTCCGGTGGAGACCTCGATGGGCCTCACCCCGCTCGAGGGTCTGGTCATGGGCACCAGATCGGGTGACATCGACCCCGGAATCCCGTTGCACCTCAGCCGCGTTGCGGGCCTCGACGTCGACGGCATCGACGATCTCCTGAACCGCCGGTCGGGCATCTACGGGCTGAGCGGTCACCGCGACTTCCGCGACCTGGTGAGCGCCAAGGACGGCGGCGACGACGACGCCCGGCTCGCGTTCGAGGTCTACGTCCACCGGCTGGTGAAGTACGTCGGTGCCTACGCCGCGGTGCTCGGCGGGATCGACGCGCTCACCTTCGCCGCCGGCGTCGGGGAGAACTCGGCGCCGCTGCGCGCGGCGGTGCTGGAACGACTCGGATTCCTCGGGCTCACCCTCGACCCGCACCGCAACGAGGAGCGCTCCGGGCAGGCCCGCCGGGTCGACTCGGGGGAGGGGCTACCGGCCGTGCTGGTGGTGCCGACGAACGAGGAATGGGCCATCGCCCGGCACGCCGTCGAGACCGCCCGGACATGAAGAACTCCGTTGGTTGCGGCGGGCTATCCAACGCCGCAACCAACGGAGTTCGAACAATGTAACGCGGCCGCGGGCGGTTCGGTTCCATTTCCCACGACGCGTGTTCACGAACGTGTCGTTTCCGTGACCTTGACACCGGGTCAGTCGCCCGTCCGGCACCTTTCGGTGGTCACGGACGGGTCGATGCCGAACGAGCCTGCTGAGATCGGGTTTGCCGGTGGTGGCAGGCACCGGACCACAACGGAAGGCTCACGCAGGCGGAACGGCCGAGCCCCGAAGCAGGAACGGAGTGACCTGCTGCGGGGCTCGGCGCCGAAGGAGCCTGCTGAGTTCGGGTTTGCCGGTGGTGGCAGGCACCGGACCACAACGGAAGGCTCGGCGCCGAAGGAGCCTGCTGAGTTCGGGTTTGCCGGTGGTGGCAGGAACCGGACCACAACGGAAGGCTCACGCAGGCGGAACGGCCGAGCCCCGAAGCAGGAACGGAGTGACCTGCTGCGGGGCTCGACGCCGAAGGAGCCTGCAGAAAGAACTAGCGGGGCTCGTTGTCGAAGAATCAGAATGCTTCTTCGGGCAGCTCCATCAGCGACAGGTCGGTCGACTCGAGCATCGCGCGCTCGGCGGTCAGACGCGGCAGCACGTTGGCCGCGAAGAACTTCGCCGCCGCCACCTTGCCGGTGTAGAAGGCCTCGTCCTTGCCCGCGTCGCCCGCGTCGAGACGAGCCTGCGCGATCTCGGCCTGACGCAGCAGCAGCCAGCCGATGACGAGGTCGCCGGCCGACAGCAGGAAGCGCGTGGTGTTGAGGCCGACCTTGTAGATCGACTTGGGGTCGTTCTTCGGGTCCATCGAGCCCAGCGCGGTCATGGCGAGGTTCTCGACCATGCCCTGGACGTCCTCGATCGCCTTGCCGAGGTAGTCGCGCTCGCTGCGCAGCTTGTCGTCGCCCGCGCCGCCCTTGGCGGTCTGCATCATCTGCTCGGCGAGCGAGCCGAGGGCCACGAACTGGTCCTTGAGGATCTTGCGGAACAGGAAGTCCTGACCCTGGATCGCAGTGGTGCCCTCGTACAGGGTGTCGATCTTCGCGTCGCGGATGTACTGCTCGATCGGGTACTCCTGCAGGAAGCCGGAGCCGCCGAAGGTCTGCAGCGACTCGGTGCCGAGCAGCACCCACGCACGCTCCGAACCCAGACCCTTCACGATCGGCAGCAGCAGGTCGTTGAGGCGGGCCGCGAGCTGCGCCGGCGAACCGTCGGCGAAGGTCTCCTCGCCGGTGGCCAGGAACTCCTGGTCGACGGTGTCCTGCTGGCTGGCGGTGAACAGCACCAGCGCGCGCAGGCCCTCGGCGTACGCCTTCTGCAGCATCAGCGAGCGGCGGACGTCGGGGTGGTGGGTGATGGTGACGCGCGGGGCGTCCTTCGCCGGGGTCGTCATGTCGGCGCCCTGCACGCGCTCCTTGGCGTACTCCAGCGCGTTCAGGTAACCGGTCGACAGGGTGGCGATCGCCTTGGTGCCGACGAGCATGCGGGCATGCTCGATGACGCGGAACATCTGGGCGATGCCGTCGTGCTCGTCGCCGAGCAGGGTGCCGATCGCGGGGGCGCCGTCGCCGAAGGTGAGCTCGCAGGTGGTCGACACCTTCAAGCCCATCTTCTTCTCGACGTTGGTCGTGTAGACGCCGTTGCGCTCGCCGAGCTCACCGGTGTCGGGGTCGACGTGGAACTTCGGCACGATGAACAGCGACAGGCCCTTGGTGCCCGGACCGGCGCCCTCAGGGCGAGCCAGCACGAAGTGCACGACGTTGTCGGTCATGTCCGACTCGCCGGAGGTGATGAAGCGCTTCACACCCGTGATGTGCCAGGTGCCGTCGGGCTGCTGCACGGCCTTGGTGCGGCCGGCGCCGACGTCGGAACCGGCGTCGGGCTCGGTGAGCACCATCGTGCAGTGCCAGCCCTTCTCCACGATGTGGTGGGCAAGCTTCTTCTGCTCGTCGGTGCCGAGCAGGTAGAGCAGCTTGCCGAAGGCGTAGCCGGCGGCGAACATCGCGATGGCCGGGTTGGCGCCGAGCACCATCTCGTTCATCGCCCACTTCAGGCTCGGCGGCGCGACGGTGCCACCCAGCTCCTCGTTGACGTCGACGCTCCAGAAGCCCGACTCCTGGTAGGTGCGGTAGCTCTTCTTGAACGACTCCGGCATGGCGACCGACTTGGTCTCGGGGTCGTAGACCGGGGGGTTGCGGTCGGCGTCGACGAAGGACGCGGCGAGGTCGGTCTCGGCGAGACGCGCGACCTCCTTGATCATTTCGCGTGCGGTGTCGGCGTCGAGGTCGGCGTACGGACCGGTGCCGAGCACCTCGTCGCGACCGAGCACCTCGAAGAGGTTGAACTCGATGTCACGGACGTTGCTCTTGTAGTGAGTCAACTTTCTCGCTCCTGTTCGAAGGCTGCGGCGTTACTCGTCGCGATAGGTATCGATAGGTACAGGTAGTTACTTCCTAGTATCCATGATGCTACTCGCTGGTAAGGGGCACAAACCGGGGTCTCGGAAAATGGTCTGTCCAACCACTGCGAAGCTGCCGGGAACTGGGACGATGGGGGCATGCAGTCGCCAGGAGAGACCGAGCCTGATCGGGAGCCCGGTTACGAGTTCGTGCAGGTACACATCACCGTCCCGGGCGCCGGTCTGGCGCGCGACATGGCCGACGATCTCGTCGGGTCGCAGCTGGCGGCCTGCGTGCAGGTGATCGGTGACATCGGCTCGGTCTACACCTGGGACGGCGACATCGAACGTGCCGATGAGTCGCTGATCATCGCCAAGACCGCGACGACCCGGTTCGCCGCGCTCGCCGCGCGGGTGCGCGAGCGGCACCCGTACGAGGTGCCCCAGGTGACCGCCACCCCGATCGTCGCGGTCGACGAGGCGTACGCGGCGTGGATGCGGTCGGTGCTCGGTGACTGAGCGGGCGCACACCCACCCGTCCGTCGGTGTCGACGGGGCGATCGCCGCCGTGCGGGCCCGCGGCGAGCGGGTGACGACGGCCCGCCGCGCGGTGATCGAGGCGCTCGCCGCTGAGCCGCACCAGGACGCCGAGGCGGTCGCCGCGCGGGTGTCGCGCGACCAGCCGGGGGTGCATCGGGCGACGATCTACCGCACCCTGCAGTCCCTGGTCGAACTCGGCGTGCTCGCCCATACCCACGTGCCGGACGGCGCGACGATCTACCACTTGGCCGTCGGCGCCCACGGGCACACCCATCTGCAGTGCGCCCGGTGCGGCCGGATGTTCGACATCCCGATCGACTGGCTCGCCGAACTGGCCGACCGGGTCGACCAGCGGCTCGGATTCGCGCTCGACCCGGGGCACGCCGCGCTGCTCGGCACCTGCTGCGACTGTCTCGACCCGAAGTGACCCCCGAACCGCCACAGGCGGCACCCGAAGGAGTTGAGTAGAGCCATGACCTCTCTGGAACGCAAACAACCGCCGAACCCGTACGACCACCTGCCGAAGCTGCCCGATTTCCACCTCACCAGTGACGACGTCACCGACGGGGAGCCGTTGAAGTCCGATCAGGTCGCCTCCGAGGGCAACGCCTCGCCGCAGCTGTCCTGGGCCGACGCCCCCGAGGGCACCAAGTCGTTCGTCGTCACCTGCTTCGACCCCGACGCGCCGACGCCGTCCGGCTTCTGGCACTGGGTGCTCGTCGACGTGCCGGCCGACGTCACCTCGCTCGAAGCGGGTCTCACCTCGCTGCCGGGCAACGCGTTCGCGCTGCGCAACGACGGCGGCGAGGCCGGCTTCATGGGCGCCGCCCCGCCGGAGGGTGATGTCTTCCCGCACCGTTACTACTTCGCGGTGCACGCAGTCGGCGAGGAGTCGCTCGGCATCGACGCCGACGCCTCACCCGCGGTCGCGTCGTTCAACCTGGCGTTCAAGGCGATCGGCCGGGCCGTCATCCACGGCACCTACCAGCACTGAGATCGATCACCCTCGACGCATGCAGACCTCGGCGCCGGACGGCGTGTCGCGAACCTCCCGGATGCACGCCGTGACGGCGGCCGTCGCGTGGTTCGGGGTGGTGCTGGTCGGGGTGCTCTCGGCGACCGGGTCGTTCGCGGCCCCGGAGCAGATCGAGGGGCACCTGTTCGGGCACCATCCGTCCGGCACTGCCGGGGTGTTCTCGCGGGTCTTCGACACCTACAGCTACTTCACGGTGTGGTCGAACATCGTCGTCGCGATCGCGTTCACCCTCCTGGCGCGCCGTCCGTCGTCCCGCTCGGTGGTGCAGCGGGTGCTGTTGCTCGACGCGCTGCTGATGATCACGATCACCACCGTCGTCTACTGGTTGGTGCTCGCGCCGACCGACACCTGGCAGGGCTGGTCGTTGCTGACCAGTCCGTTGCAGCACGCGGTGGTCGGGCTCCTTGCCGTCGTCGGGTGGATCGCGGTGGGGCCGCGCGGCCTGCTCACGATCGACCTGTTGCCCAAAGCCCTTGTCGTGCCGTTGATCTGGATCGCCTTGACGCTGATCCGTGGCGCCGTCATCGACGCCTACCCCTATCCGTTCACCGACGTCGCCACGCTCGGCTACCCCGGGGTGCTGGTGCGCCTCGCCGTGATCCTCGTCGTCGGGCTGCTGATCGCCGCCGGTTACAGCGCGCTCGACCGACGCCTGTCCCACCGAAACCGATCTTCGATCCAAAACTGATTGGCGCCGAACTACCTGCGGCGAGGATGATCGTCGGGTGACCGCACAATCGAGCCTCGGCGCCTTCTGGCGCGACCTGCCGTGCGAGGGCAAGTGGCTGCTCTCGACGACCGCGATCCAGTTGCTGGGTCGCGGGCTCACGCTGCCGTTCACGATCATCTACCTGCACGAGATCCGCGGCATCAGCCTCGACCTCGCCGGCACGCTCATGGCGTGGATCGCGGTGGTCGGAGTGCTCGTCACCGGCCCCGGCGGCGCGGCCACCGACCGGTACGGCGCACGGGCCGTCTCGATCTTCGGCACCGTCTGCAACATGGCCGGCGTGATGATGCTGGCGTTCGTCGACTCGGTGCCGCTGTTCTTCGTCGCGATGTCGCTGATCGGCATCGCGGGCATCACCTGGCCGGCGTTCAACTCGCTCATCGCGGCGATCGTCGAAGGACCCGCCCGGCAGACCTATTTCGGCATCAGCTTCGCCCTGGTCAACCTCGGCATCGGTCTCGGCGGCATCATCTCGGGCGCGTTCGTCGACGTGCACCGTCCGTCGACGTTCACCACGATCTACGTGCTCGACGCCCTGTCGATGCTGATCCCGATCGGCCTGCTGCTCGGCCCGCTGCGCCATGTGCGCACTCAGGTCGAGGCGCCGCCGGACGACCAGAACACCGGCACGTCCTACTGGGCCATCGCCAAGAAGCCGGCGGTGCGCTGGCTGCTGCTGGTCACCTTCCTCGGCACCTTCGTCGGCTACGGCCAGATGGAGGCGGGCTTCACCGCGTTCGCCCGCGAGGTCGGCGAGGTCTCGACCCGCACCATCGGGTGGGCGTTCGCGGCCAACACCGCCGTCATCGTGCTCGCCCAGATGCTCGTGCTCAAGCGGATCGCGGGCCACCGGCGCACCCGGGTGCTCGTGGTGATGTCGGTGATCTGGGCGTGCGCCTGGCTGCTGCTCGGGTCGGCCGGTGTCTGGCCGGCGGGGATGTACGCGGCGGCCGTCGTGATCGGGTATCACACGGTGTTCGGGTTCGGCGAGACCCTGCTGCAGCCGACGATCCCGGCGATCACCAACGACATGGCACCCGACCACCTGCGCGGCCGCTACAACGCGCTGTCGTCGGGCGCGTTCCAAGCGGGCGCGGTGGCCGGACCGATCGTCGCGGGCTTCCTGCTGCGGCACCAGCTCAACGCGCCGTTCATCGCGATGCTCGTGGCCGGGTGCGCCTTGATGGCGGTGCTCGCGGTGGCCCTGGAGAAGCTGATCAGCCCGAAGGTGAACGGCATTCCCGACGACCTCAGCCCGGCGAAGGCGATCGCCGCGCCGACGCCGGCCGAGACGATCTGACCGGCCCGCCCCACCGTCCGCCCGGCCCGCCCCACCCGCAAACGCTGCGCTCACCGACAGACGCTGCTGTTGCAACAGCACCGTGTGCCTAGGCTGTGCGGCATGAGTGACGTGCTGCTGGTGCTCAACGGGCCCAACCTCAACCTGCTCGGCGAACGCGACCCCGAGCAGTACGGTCGCGACACCCTCGCCGACATCGAGGGCGCCGTGCGCACCCGGGCGAGCAGCCACGGGTTCGAGGTCGACTTCCGCCAGTCGAACTACGAGGGCGAACTCATCAGCTGGATCCAGGAAACCCGGGGCAAGGTCGCCGGCCTCGTGTTCAACCCGGCCGGCTACAGCCACACGTCCGTCGCCATCGCCGACGCACTCGACCTGTTCGACGCCCCGATCGTCGAGGTGCACCTGTCGAACATCCACAAGCGCGAACCGTTCCGGCACCACTCGTACGTCTCGGCCGTCGCCTCCGGTGTGATCGCGGGGCTCGGTGCCCACGGATACGAATTGGCCGTCGACGCGGTCGCCCGGCTCGCGGGGCGCTGACCATGGAACTCAACGAGTGGGCCGACCGGATCGAGCACATCTCGGCCGGCTACGGCCGGGTCTACGGCGTCGAGCGCACCCCCGAGTGGGTGTTGTTGAAGCTGACCGAGGAGGTCGGCGAACTCGCGCAGGCCTGGTTGACGGCATCCGGGCAGGGGCGCGACCGCGGTCTCGACACCCACGAGAAGCAGCAGGCGCTCGCGGCGGAATGGGCCGACGCGTTCGGGATGATGCTGGTGTTCGCCCGGCGAGCCGGCATCGACCTCGAGGACGCACTGACCACGAAGTGGCTGAAATGGGAAACCGACTACACCGACGAAACAGCGGTCAAGGGGTGATCTTTCCGCCCGAATTGCGGGCGGTTACACTGCTGCGAGCAAGTCACGCGAGTGTAGTTCAATGGTAGAACATCAGCTTCCCAAGCTGAATACGCGAGTTCGATTCTCGTCACTCGCTCTTTTTCTGGAGCCTCCTTCGGCGTTCGGTCGCCGGGCAGTCACTCCGTTCCTGCCCGGCGACCGAGCCGTCCCGGCTCCGTGAGCCTTTTGCTGTGGTCCGGTGGTTGCCACCACCGGCGGTTTTGAATTCGTTTGGAGCCTCCTTCGGCGTTCGGTCGCCGGGCAGTCACTCCGTTCCTGCCCGGCGACCGAGCCGTCCCGGCTCCGTGAGCCTTTCGCTGTGGTCCGGTGGTTGCCACCACCGGCGGTTTTGAATTCGTTTGGAGCCTCCTTCGGCGTTCGGCTCGTCGCTCCTTCGTCGCCGAAATTCCGGCCGACGCGGCAACACTCACACAATCATCGGTAGGTTGGCCCCGTGCTGCTCTCCGACCGCGACATCCTGGCCCAGATCGACGCCGGCCGCGTCGTCCTCGACCCGTGGGACGAGGGCATGGTCCAGCCGTCGAGCGTCGACATCCGGCTCGACAAGTTCTTCCGGCTGTTCGACAACCACAAGTACCCCTACATCGACCCCAGCGAGGAACAGGACGAACTCACCCGCCTGGTCGAGGTCGACTCCGACGAGGCGTTCGTGCTGCACCCGGGCGAGTTCGTGCTCGGCTCCACCTTCGAGACGATCACGCTGCCCGACGACGTCGCCGCGCGCGTGGAGGGCAAGTCGAGCCTCGGACGGCTGGGGTTGCTGACCCACGCGACCGCCGGGTTCGTCGACCCGGGCTTCAGTGGCCACGTCACCTTGGAGCTGTCGAACGTCGCCACCCTCCCGATCAAGCTGTGGCCGGGGATGAAGATCGGCCAGCTGTGCTTCTTCCAGCTGTCGAGCCCGGCCGAAAACCCTTACGGCAGTGAGAAGTACGGCTCGCACTACCAGGGGCAGCGCGGGCCGACGGCGAGCCGGTCGTACAAGAACTTCCACCGCACCCAGGTCTGAAGCAGACGCTCGTGAAGACCTCGTGAGCCGAGGGTGAGCAGAGGGTGAGCCCGGTTGAGAAGGGCCCGGGTCACGGCAAGGCGCGGCCGGTGCTGGTGCTGCCGCAGACGCCTGACGAGCCGCGCGGGGTCGTGCTGATGCTGCACGGCGGCGAGGTCGACGACGTCCGCCCGCTGCGCCGCTGGGACCCGTCCGCGGTGGTCATGCGGGTGATGACCGAGAAGCTGGCCGAGCGCCAACCGGATCTGGCGTTCGTGCGACTGCTCAACGCGGTCGGCGGGTGGAACGAACCGATCCGCTCGCCGGTGGCCGACGCGGAGTGGGCGCTGATGCGATTGCGCCAGCTGTATCCGGGGCTGCCGATCGCGGTCGTGGGCCATTCGATGGGCGGGCGCACCGCCTTCGAACTCGCCGGCACCCAGCCGCTGGCCGCACTCGTCGGGCTCGCGCCCTGGTTGGCGGACGGCTACGGCGAGTCACGCTTCCTGGGCCTTCCCACCCTCATCGTCCACGGCAAGGCCGACACGGTCACCCGGCAGGACGCGTCCGCCGACCTGGTGCGCCGCATCCGGGCGGCGGGTGGAACGGCCGGTTTCCTCAGCGTCCCCGGCTGGCACTCCCTGGGTTTCCGGTCGGCGATCTGGCAACGGCAGGTCGCCGCGTTCCTCGAGCACTACCTGCCCTAAGGGTGGGATTCGACGCAGAGACCACCGGCTGACCGTGGCTTTGACTATGTTGGAGAAATGATCCGGTTCGAGCAGGTCGTCAAGTCGTACGGCGGGAATGTCGCGGTGGACCACCTCGACCTCGAGGCACCCACCGGGCAGATCACCTGCCTGGTCGGCCCGTCGGGCTGTGGCAAGACCACCACGTTGCGCATGATCAACCGGATGATCGAGCCCACCTCGGGCACGATCACCATCGACGGCAAGGACGTCACCTCGGTAGCGGCCCCCGAGCTGAGGCGCGGCATCGGCTACGTCATCCAGCACGGCGGTCTCTTCCCGCACCAGAAGGTGCTCGACAACGTCGGCACCGTGCCGCGGCTGCTCGGCTGGGACAAGCAGCGCATCGCCAAGCGCAGCCGTGAAGTGCTCGAACTCGTCGGTCTGCCAGGCGAATTCGCCGACCGCTATCCCTCACAGCTGTCCGGTGGTCAGCAGCAGCGCGTCGGGGTAGCGCGGGCGCTCGCCGCCGACCCGCCGGTGATGCTCATGGACGAACCGTTCAGCGCGGTCGACCCGCTGGTGCGCGACCAACTCCAAGACGAGTTCCTCAAGCTGCAGCACGAACTCGGCAAGACCATCGTGTTCGTCACCCACGACATCGACGAGGCGATGAAGCTCGGCGACCAGGTCGCGGTGATGCGCGTCGGTGGCAAGCTCGCCCAGCTCGCCACTCCCGAGTATCTGCTCGCCCACCCGATCGACGACTTCGTCGCAGACTTCGTCGGACGCGACCGCGGCTACCGCGCGCTCAGCTTCCAGCAGTCGCCGCGTTTCGCGGTGCACACCGAGCCGACCGTGCCGCTCGGCGCCGGTGTCGACGACGCGCGTGCGGCCACCACCGACCGCTGGTTGTTGGTGGTCGACGGCGACCGACCACAGGGCTGGGTCGAGCCGCAGCGCATCGACGCCCCGATCGAGCCCTCGATGCTGCACCGGGGCGGCACCGTCGCCCGCGCCGGCGGGCCGTTGCGCACCAGCCTCGACGCGGCGCTGTCGTCACCGTCGCGACGCGGCGTGATCGTCGACGACGACGGACGTCTGGTCGGCACCGTCCGCGCCCACGAGGTGCTGCGCGCGATCGAGGAGGTCGACCGGGTCGAGGTCGATCCCCACGACGTCGCGCCCGAGGGCGCTGCGAGCTCGGCCGGCGCTTCCGGTTCAACCGCCCCGGCCGGTGAGGCCGGGCCGTGAACTACGTCGCCGACCACTGGTCCGACATCCTCCAGCGGGCCTGGCAGCACACGCTGCTGTCCGGCATCCCGCTGCTCATCGGTCTCGCGCTCGCGCTGCCGCTCGGGTGGCTCGCGCACAGCCGTCCGCGCTGGCGTGGCGTGATGGTCGCGGGCTCCGGCCTGCTCTACACGATCCCGTCGCTGGCGCTGTTCATCGTGATGCCGATCATCCTCGGCACCCGCATCCTGTCGCCCTGGAACGTCATCGCGGCGATGGCGGTCTACACGGTCGCGCTGCTGGTGCGCACGGTCGCCGACGCGCTCGACGCGGTGCCGACCCCGGTCACCCAGGCGGCGACGGCCATGGGCATGACCCGCTTCAAACGTCTCCTCGAGGTCGATCTGCCGCTCGCGGTGCCGGTGATCGCGTCGGGCCTGCGGGTCGCTGCCGTGAGCAACGTGAGCATCGTCAGCGTCGCGTCGCTGATCGGTGTCTCGCAGCTCGGCTACTACCTCACCGACGGTTACCAGCGGCAGTACGGCACCGAGATCGCGGTCGGCATCATCGGCTGTCTGTTGCTGGCGTTGGCCTTCGACGCGGTGATCCAGCTCGTCGCCCGAATGCTCACCCCATGGCGAAAGGCGGTGTCGGGATGATCCTGGAGAAGGTCTGGCAGTGGCTCACCGACGGCGCCAACTGGAGCGGCCCGAACGGCATCCCGATGCGCTTGGAAGAACACCTGATCTACAGCTTCGTCACCGTGCTCATCGCGGCGGCGATCGGCATCCCGCTGGGCACCTGGATCGCGCACAGCGGTCGCGGCCGCTGGTTGGTCACGGCTGCCAATGCCGCCCGCGCCGTGCCCTCGCTCGGTCTGCTGTTCGTCGCGTCGATGTGGGCCGGCTCGCGGTTCAGCAGCGACCTCGGTGCCTACATCGCGCCGTCGATCGTGGTGCTGGTGATCCTCGCGATCCCGCCGATCCTGGCCGGTGCCTACGCGGGGGTCTCCGAGGTCGACCCGGCCGCCCGCGACGCCGCGAAGGGCATGGGCATGACCGGCGGCCAGGTCTTCGGACGCGTGGAGTTGCCCAACGCGCTGCCGCTGATCTTCTCCGGCCTGCGCAGCGCCACCCTGCAGGTGATCGCGACCGCCACCATCGCCGCGTCCGTCTCGCTCGGCGGCCTCGGCCGCTACCTCATCGACGGGCTCGCGCAGAGCCGCTACGACATCATGGTCGGCGGCTCCGTGCTGGTCGCGCTGCTCGCGCTCGTCATCGACCTGTTGTTCGGCCTCGTCCAGCGATTCGTCGTCTCACCCGGCCTGACCGGCCGCACCGTCCGCCGTTCCGTCCGTTCGCAGACCAAGGCCATCGAAGCCACCGGGAGTGTCCGATGAACCGCCCCTCCAACCGTCCGCACAATCGCCGACCCAGCCGGCGTGCCGCCCTGGCGGCCGCCCTTGCCCTCACCGTCTCGCTCACCGGTTGCGGGCTGTCGGGCAACGCGCTCGACTCCGGGTCGGGCGGCGGCGACTGCAAGACCGACAAGCCGAAGGCGGGTGCGGTCAAGATCGGTTCGGCCAACTTCCCCGAGTCGGGGCTGCTCGCCGAGATCTACGCGGGAGCGTTGCGCGCCAAGGGCATCAACGCGACGACCACCGACCCGATCGGCGCCCGCGAGGCCTACCTGAAGGCGCTCGGCGACGGCTCGGTGCAGGTGGTGCCCGAGTACACCGGGTCGTTGCTGACCTTCCTCGACAAGGAAGCCAAGGAGAAAGACCCGGGCGAGGTCTACGCGGCGTTGCTGACGACGATTCCGTGCAGTCAGATCGCGTTGCAGCCCTCGGCCGCCGAAGACTCCAACGCGATGGTGGTCACCCGCGCCACCGCGAACAAGTGGGGTCTGAAGACCGTCTCCGACCTGGCCAAGCACGCCAACGAGATCGTCATCGCCGCGCCGCCGGAGTTCGCCGGCCGTGACCAAGGTCTGCTGGGGTTGAAGAGCACCTACAACCTCACCCCGAAGAGCTTCCGGCCGCTCGGTGCCACCGCCGCGATCGTCGACGCGCTGAAGAACAACCAGGCGCAGGCGGCCAACATCTTCACCACCGACCCGTCGATCAAGGCCAACGACTTCGTCGCGCTGCAGGACGACAAGAAGTTGTTCGGGTCAGACCAGGTCGTGCCGTTGGTGGCCCGGCAGGCGGCGACGCCACAACTGCAGGTCACCCTCAACGCCGTCTCGGCCAAGCTGACCACCGACAAGCTGGCCGAAATGGTGAAGCAGGTCGTCGTCGACAAGAAGGACGCGACGCAGGTCGCGAAAAACTTTCTGCAGGAATCCGGCCTGTCCTGAGAAGGTAGGCGGGTGCTCTCCCGCCTCGTCAAGCGACATCTGCAGCGTTACCCGCAGCTGACCGTCGCGATCCTCGTCCTGCAGATCATCAGCGTTGCGGCGTCGCTGTATCTGCCCTCGCTCAACGCCGACATCATCGACAAGGGCGTCACCCGCGGCGACACCGGCTACATCTGGTCGACCGGCGGCTGGATGCTGGCGGTGTCGCTGGTGCAGGTGGTCGCCGCCATCACGGCCGCGTACGTGGCCGCGCGACTCGCGATGTTCTACGGACGCGACGCGCGCGGCGACCTGTTCGCGCGGGTCGGGGAGTTCTCCTCCCGGGAGATCAACAGCTTCGGCGCACCGACACTGATCACCCGCACCACCAACGACGTGCAGCAGGTGCAGATGGTGGTGCTGATGGGTGCCGCCCTCATGGTGTCGGCGCCGATCATGATGGTCGGCGGCGTCGTCATGGCGTTGCGCGAATCGGTGTCGATGTCGTGGCTGATCGTGGTCGCGGTGATCGCGCTGGGCGTCAGCATCGGGCTGATCATCCGGCAACTGGTGCCCGGCTTCCGCGCCGTCCAGACCAAACTCGACGGCGTCAACCGCATCCTGCGCGAGCACCTCTCGGGCGTCCGCGTGATCCGCGCCTTCACCCGGGAGCCGTTCGAGCAGCAGCGGTTCACCGCCGCCAACGCCGACCTCAGCACGTTGCTGATCCGCACCGGACGACTGATGGCCGCGCTGTTCCCGATCGTGTTCCTGGTGATGAACCTGTCGACCACCGCGGTCTGGTGGTTCGGCGGTCACCAGGTCGGCGACGGCACACTGGAGATCGGCGCGCTCACCGCGTACATGACCTACCTGATCCAGATCCTCATGTCGGTCATGATGGCGACCTTCATGTTCATGATCATTCCGCGTGCGTCGGTATCGGCCGAGCGCATCGCCGAGGTGCTCGACACCGAACCGTCGGTCGTGCCGCCGTCCGCCCCGCGCACCCCCGACCACGTCCGCGGGGTCGTCGACCTGCGCTCGGTCGCGATGTCCTACCCCGGCGCCGACGTGCCGGTGTTGCAGGACGTCACGCTGCACGCCGAGCCCGGACAGACGGTCGCGATCATCGGCGCCACCGGTTCGGGCAAGACGACGCTGCTGTCGCTCATCGCGCGGTTGTTCGACGCGACGGCGGGGGAGGTGCTGGTCGACGGCGTCGATGTGCGCGAACTCGACCCGCATCTGCTGTGGGGACGCATCGGCATCGTGCCGCAGAAGTCCTACCTGTTCACCGGCACGGTGGCCAGCAACCTGCGCTACGACGACCCGGAGGCATCGGACGAGGTGTTGTGGCAGGCGCTGCGCATCGCGCAGGCCGATGGTTTCGTGCGCGACCTCGAAGGCGGCTTCGACGCCCCGGTGAGCCAGGGCGGCACCAACTTCTCCGGCGGCCAACGCCAGCGGTTGTGCATCGCCCGCGCACTGGTCAGCCGGGCCACGGTCTACCTGTTCGACGACAGTTTCTCCGCGCTCGACCTGCGCACCGACCGCGCCCTGCGCACCGCGCTGGAGCCCTACACCCGTGACAGCACGGTCTTCCTCGTCGCGCAGCGGGTCTCCACCATCCGCGACGCCGACCAGATCGTGGTGCTCGAGGACGGCAGGGTCGTCGGGCTCGGCACGCACGACGAGTTGCTGCGCGATTGCGCTGAGTACCAAGAGATCTGTGCCTCGCAGCGAATCGAGGACGCGGCATGAGCGAAAAGACGAACCAGACCGCGCGTCGACCGATGCGCCGCGGCGGCGGGCCCGGCATGGGTGTCGGCATGGGCGAGAAGACGATGGACTTCAAGGGTTCGGGCAAGCGGTTGCTCGGACGCCTGCGGCCCTTCCGCGCCACCCTGACCGTGGTGCTCGTGCTGACCATCGCGGCCGTCCTGCTGTCGGTGATCGCCCCGCGGGTGCTCGGCACCGCGGTCGACGAGATCTACGCGGGGGTCGTCGGGCAGCGTCCGATCGCCTTCGGTGAGGTCGGACGCATCCTCGCAATCGTCACCGGTCTCTACCTGTGCGCCGCGCTCGCCCAACTGGTGCAGGGGTTCCTGCTCGCCAAGGTGGTGCAGCGCACCGTCCAGCGGTTGCGCGACGAGGTCGAGGCGAAGGTCAACCGGCTGCCGCTGGCCTACCTCGACGGGCAACCGCGTGGCGAGATGCTGTCGCGCGTCACCAACGACATCGACAACGTCGGCCAGTCGATGCAACAGACGATCAGCCAGCTGCTGTTCAACGGGCTGACCGTCATCGGCGTCGTCGTCATGATGATCTCGATCTCGTGGTGGCTGACGATCGTGGCGGTGCTCGCGGTGCCGGTCGTGATGCTGGTGACCGCGCGGGTGATGAAGAAGTCGCAGGGTCTGTTCGTGCAGCAGTGGCAGCACACCGGAGCGCTCAACGCTCAGATCGAGGAGACCTACTCGGCCCACGAACTGGTCAAGGTGTTCGGCCGCGGCCCGCAGGTGCAGGCCGCGTTCGCTGCGAAGAACGACGAACTCACCGGGGTCAGCTGGAAGGCGCAGTTCATCAGCGGCCTGGTGATGCCGATCATGATGTTCGTCGGCAACCTGCAGTACGTCATCGTCTGTGTGCTCGGCGGACTGCAGGTGGCGAACGGCGGGATGTCGCTGGGGCAGGTCACCGCGTTCATCCAGTACTCGCGGCAGTTCACCCAACCGATCACCCAACTCGCCTCGATGGTCAACCTGCTGCAGTCGGGTGTCGCTTCGGCCGAGCGGGTGTTCGAGGTGCTCGATGCGCCCGAGGAGCCGGCCGACGCGGCCGGCTCGCTGCCGCCGGCGCGCGGCCGGGTCACCTTCGAGGACGTCTCGTTCTCCTACTCCGCCGAGCCCGGCGCGCAGCCGCTGATCGAAGACCTCAACCTCTCGGTCGAACCCGGCCAGACCGTCGCGATCGTCGGCCCGACCGGCGCCGGCAAAACCACGCTGGTCAACCTCATCATGCGGTTCTACGACGTGCGCACCGGACGGATCACGCTGGACGGCACGGACATTCGCGATGTGCCGCGATCGCAGCTGCGGTCGCGGATCGGGATGGTGCTGCAGGACACCTGGCTGTTCCACGGCACGATCGGCGACAACATCGCCTACGGCAACCCGGACGCGTCCGACGAAGACGTGCTGGAGGCGGCGCAGGCGACCTTCGTCGACCGGTTCGTGCACTCGTTGCCCGACGGCTACGACACGATCGTCGACGAGGACGGCACCAACGTGTCGGTCGGCGAACGTCAGCTCATCACGATCGCCCGCGCGTTCGTGGCCGATCCGGCGCTGTTGATCCTCGACGAGGCGACCTCCTCGGTCGACACCCGCACCGAGGTGCTCGTGCAGCACGCGATGGCCGCGCTGCGGGCGCACCGCACGAGCTTCGTCATCGCCCACCGGCTGTCGACGATCCGCGACGCCGACGTGATCCTGGTGATGGACCAGGGGCGCATCGTCGAGCAGGGCAACCACGAGTCGCTGCTCGCCGCCGGCGGTGTGTACGCCGACCTGTACGCCTCGCAGTTCGAGGGCGTCGCGACCTGACCCCCGAGCCACCCCGTCCGGCGGGTCAGGCGCCGACGACCCACTCGGCGTAGAAAAACCCGAGCCCGGCGGCCACGCACACCCCGCAGATGATCCAGAACCGGATCGTCACGGTGATCTGGGGCCAGCCGAGCATCTCGAAGTGGTGGTGGATCGGGGTGATCCGGAACAGCCGCTTGCCGACCCCGCCGTTGCTGCGCTTGGTGGCCTTGAAGTAACTCACCTGCAGGATGACCGACATCGTCTCGAACACGAAGAGTCCACCGAGCACGATCATCAGCAGCTCCGTCCGGGTGGTGATCGCCAGCCCCGCCAGTGCCGCCCCCCAGCCCGAGAGAACCGGTGTCTCCCATGAAGATTCGCGCCGGGGAGGCGTTCCACCACAGGAAGCCGAAGCAGGCACCCATGACGCACGCTGCCACCAGGGCGAGGTCGAGCGGGTCACGCACGGTGTAGCACTTGCTCGATCCGACGAACTGGCAGTTCTGGTTGAACTGCCAGACCCCGATGAGCACGTACGACCCGAACACCATGGCGCAGGCTCCGGCCGCCTGCCCGTCGAGCCCGTCGGTGAGGTTCACGCCGTTGCTGGCGCCGGCGATCATCACGTTGGCCCACGCGACGAACAGCACCACGCCGAGCACCGTCCCGCCGACCGCGAGGTCGACCCAGGTGTCGCGCACGAACGAGACACGAAAGCTCGCCGGTGCCACCCCGTCGCGGTCGAACCGGGTCGCGAGCACCGCGAAGACGACGGCGACCACCGTCTGACCGACGAGCTTCTGGCGTGAGGTGAGGCCGAGCGAGCGTTCGTGGGTGATCTTGGTCCAGTCGTCGAGGAACCCGACGAACCCGATGCCGACCATCAGGAACAGCACCAACAATCCGGACGCGGTCGGCGGCGCCCAAGTGACGAGGTGGGCGAGGGCGTAGCCGAGCAGGGTGCCGCCGATGATGACGATGCCGCCCATCTGCGGCGTGCCCTTCTTGGTGTGATGGGTGGTCGGACCGTCGTCGCGCACGAACTGGCCCCAGCCGCGACGGGTGGCGATCCGGATGAAGTAGCGGGTGCCGATCAGCACGCTGAGCACGGCTACGAGCGTGCCGATGGGAATGAGCTTCACGGCGAAGCATGCTCGCTCGGATCGACGGACTCGGCCATGGGTACATCTGCCCGCCCGCTCCCTCCGCAGACGCCGCACCTCCTGGCAGACGCTGCTGTTGCAACCGCAGCTGCCGGTGAGCGCAGCGTTTGCGGGTGGGGCTGACGCGGGTCAGGCGGGCGGGCGTTGCAGGTGGTAGTCCTCGATGCTGCCGGAGGTGCCGGTGAAGAACGGGCTGTCGTAGAACGCTCGGACGTCGGTGTCGCTACTGCTCGCCGGCGCCCAGTCGTGGGCCGACTGGGCGTATCGCCCGGCCTCGTGCACCGCGATCGGGTTGCTGTCGTCGCCGTCGCGGGGCCGCGGGTCGCCGGTGATGCCGACGCGGTTCATCGCGTCGGGCGGGCCTTGCGTGTCGAGCCGAGGGACGGGGTCGGCGCGGTGGGCCAGATCGAGCGACGTGACTGCGGACGGCAGCGCGATCCGCGACACGGGGGAGCCGGCGGTGACCACGTGGGTGACGTTGAAGGTGCGCCGGAACTTCGGGTCCTGCGCCATCCGGGTGGCCACGATGCCGCCCTGGCTGTGCCCGGCCAGCAGCACCGGCTCGCTGCCCGGGGTCACCCCGTGCTTGCGCATCGACATCCGCAGTGCCCGCTCGATCGCCGGGTAGAGGGAGCTCGGCAGCCCGGCGATCGCGGCCAGGTTGGCGGTCGCATCGCTCGGCTGCGCCGGACTCTTCGGCGACCAGTCCTGGGTGCCCGGCACTTCGACGATCCAGGAGCCCCGGCCAGTCGCATCGACGACCCGGCGCACCCGGATGCGGGAAGCGGTGTTGTCGGCGTTGGCGCGCGACGACTCGCTGGAGTCGATGCTGTGCAAGATGTCGGACGCCGCGCGCGGGGGAGCAGCGGACGGTGCCCGCGAGGGCACCGGGGTGACGGTCAGTGGCCGGGAGTCGCGCATCAGCCGAATCACCCTGGCCTTCCACACGATCGACGCGGCCTGCGCCTCGAGCGTGGGCGGGGTGGTCGGGTCGATCCGCCAGAACAGCGCCTGTGCCGTCAGGAGCGCGGCCTCGGTGACCTCCGGGTCGTGCGCCATGGTGCGGGTGACGGTGCCGCCGAACGCGGCGGCCCACGCGACGGTGACCTTGCCGGCGTACAACGAGGGGACGTGCATGTCGAGGACGGACGGCGGGGTGCTGCGCAACGCCTGCCCGCCGGCCTCGACCGTCGACCGGGCAAGGAAGAACGCCAGGTGGAACGGGGCCGTCTGCACCTTGATCAGCCGCAGCGACAGCGCGATCGTGGCGTCGGTCGTGGCATATGCACTCGCGGCGGCGCGCAGGGAGCGGGCGGAGTACTCGGCGTCGAAGGCGGTGGCGAACAACCCGCCCGGGCGATGCAGCAGCCACGCCTCGTCACCGGCGATGCCCGACGCCTGGAGCGGCGCGAACGGCACGGCGCTCGCGGGCAGGTGGAACAGCGCCGTGGTGATCTGCCCGGCGCCACGTCGGATGTCGTCGCCGAGCCGGTCGAGCACCGTTGCGGTAGAACGCATGTCGGTGAGGTCGGCCTCCGTCGAGCGCGAACCGCCGGTGCGTTTGGGCTCGCTCATCGCAGCTCCTCCGCAGCGTTGATCACGGTGCGGCCGATGCTGCCCGCAGCTCCCACCACGGCGTCGGCAATACCTCCGGCGGCCGAACCGGCCGCCCGTTGCCGCCGCTCGACGGTGCGGGCGTAAGCACGCAGCGCAGCCGCCAGCGAGTCGGTGTCACGGGCCAGTGCGTAGAGGCGTGATCCGTTGTCGGACAACCTCTTGCGGTACTGCGCCGCGGCGTCGCCGCGCCAGTCGACACCCTGGGCCGACGACGTGCGCCGGGCGTAGCTGCGCAGATCGCGCGCCACACCGGCGACCCGAGCGGCCGCCCCTCTGATCTGGTCTGCATCGTCCATGCCGGCAAACTACGGACGGCGCGCCGCCGCCACCGTCGCCTCGCAGCGAGCTGTGCGCCACCGTCCCGCGGCGGTGGGGCTGTGGGAAGAAGCGGGCGGACACCCGCGCTGCAAGTCGACGAAGAGACACAACGAAGGCCCCGGAATTCCGGGGCCTTCGCCGTCGTCAGCGCGCGAGTTGCAGCGCGAGTGTCCGCTCGCGGGCTACTGAGTCTTCACCGCGGCCAGCAGCATGTTCGCCACGTCGACCACCTCGACGTCGTCGCGGGCGCGACCGTCCGACTGCTCGGCGGTCAGGCCGTCGGTGAGCATCACGCGGCAGAACGGGCAGCCGATCGCGATGCGGTCGGCGCCGGTGGCGATGGCCTCCTGGGTGCGGTTGAGGTTGATCCGCGAACCCAGCTTCTCCTCCATCCACATCCGTGCACCGCCGGCGCCGCAGCAGAACGACGTCATGCCGCTGCGCTCCATCTCGCGGTACTCCACCCCGGGCAGCGCACCGATCAGCTCGCGCGGCGGGGCGTAGACGTTGTTGTGGCGCCCCAGGTAGCACGGGTCGTGATAGGTGACCGAGCGGCCGGTCGACGCGGCGCCGACCGACGACGGGGTGTCGCCCGGGCGGGTCACCGGGGTCAGCTTCTTCTCGCGCACGAGGCGGTTGAGCAGCTGGGTGTGGTGCAGCACCTCGTAGTTGCCGCCGACCTGCGGGTACTCGTTCTTCAGGGTGTTGAAGCAGTGGGCGCAGGTGACGATGATCTTGCTCGCACCGGCCTCGTTGAGGGTCTCGACGTTCTGCTGGGCGAGGGCCTGGAACAGCATCTCGTTGCCGGCCCGGCGGGCGGAGTCGCCGGTGCAGGTCTCGCCGTCACCGAGCACCGCGAAGTCGACGCCGGCGAGGTCGAGCAGTTCGGCCACCGCGCGGGTGGTCTTCTTGGCGCGGTCCTCGTAGGCGCCGGCGCAGCCGACCCAGAACAGGTAGTCGACCTCGGACAGCGACTCGACGTCCTGGCCGAAGACCTTCACCTCGAACGGGAGGTCCTTGGCCCAGTCGAGGCGGGCGCGGGCGGCCATGCCCCACGGGTTGCCCTTGTTCTCGAGGTTCTTGAACAGACCGCCCAGCTCGCTGGGGAAGGCCGACTCGATGAGCGTCTGGTAGCGGCGCATGTCGACGATGTGGTCGACGTGCTCGATGTCGACCGGGCACTGCTCGACGCACGCACCGCAGGTGGTGCAGCTCCACAGCACGTCCTGGTCGATGACGGCGTCGGGCCCGTGCGGGTTGTACGCGGTGAGGGGGTTGTCGATGTCGTAACCGGTGTCGCCGATGAGCGCGGCCTCGAAGACGTTCGGCGCCTGCTGGTAGACGGCGTCGTCGCCGGCCTTGGCGGAGGCGTCCAAGGCGGTGAGGAACGGCGCACGCGCAGCGGCGTTGTCGCGCAGTGTCATCATCAGCAACTTCGGCGACAGGGGCTTCTCGGTGTTCCAGGCGGGGCACTGGCTCTGGCAGCGTCCGCACTCGGTGCAGGTGGAGAAGTCGAGCAGGCCCTTCCAGGTGAAGTCCTCGACCTTGCCGACACCGAAGGTGGTGTCCTCGTCCATCTCCTCCAGCGACTCCAGGGTGACCGGCTTGCCGTCGACCTTCATCGGCTGCAGCTCGCCGAGTGCGGTGCGGCCATCGGCGTTTCGCTTGAAGAAGATGTTGAAGAACGCCAGGAAGCGGTGCCAGGCGACACCCATCGTGATGTTGCGGCAGATGGTGATCAGCCAAACCATCGCGGTGACGATCTTGATCACCGAGATCACGACGATGAACTGCTTGATGCCCTCGCGGCCCATGTTCGTGAACCACTCGCCGAACCACGCGGTCAGCGGGAAGTGCAGCAGGTCGGCGTGCTCGCCGTCACCGGTCTTGTCCAGCGCGTACTCCAGGCCGCGCAGCGTGACGACGCAGAAGATCTCGATCGCGATGACGAGCTCGACGAAGTAGGCCTGCCAGAAGGTCGACCCGAAGAAGCGCGACTTGCGGCCGTCCTTGCCGGCCGAACGCCCCGGGTGGTTCTTGCGGCGGTTCCAGATGAGCCACAGGATGCCGACGATGCCGGTCCAGCCGAGGATCTCGTTGACCCAGCCCCACAGGAAGAAGTGGCCGATGATCGGCAGCGCGAAGGTGGGGTCCCAGACCTGGAAGTACGACTGCAACACCGCCAGCGACAGCATGATGAACGAGATCATCGTGACCCAGTGCGCGATCGCCACGATCGGCAGCCGCGACATGCGGGTGTGTCCGAAGATCTCGCGCAGCATCGTCACCAGGCGCGTGCCCTTGGCGTCGCCCCGCGATTTGTCCTCTCGGCCGAGCCGGAAGCCGGACGTGATCTGGGGGACGGCGCGGGCCGCCATGACAACGCCGACGAGCGTGATGCCGAGGGTGATGACGGCGGCGACGATCTGCAGCGGAGACATGCAGTCATCCTAACGACGGGTTACTCGTGAGTAACGAGGTGGACGTGTTTCTTGCTGTCACTAGTTCTACCCGTCCGGCGGTGCGATGTGGCGAGGCACCCGTCTCATGGACCGTCCCGATCTGGAACGGCTGTCCCAGGACGTATAACCTGAGGTTGGAATATTCATAACGCTGCTGGCGTTATGGCTCGAGACATGCCCGGAGCCCGCGGGGGCTCCCCGAACGAAGGCGAGAAGCGTGCCCATCCTGAACGACGTCACCGAAGCCATCGGTAACACTCCGCTGGTCAAGATCAACCGCATCATCGACGAGCCGGAGGTGACGGTCGCCGCGAAGCTGGAGTACGGCAACCCGGGCGCCTCGGTGAAGGACCGCATCGGTGCCGCGATCATCGAGGCCGCCGAGAAGTCGGATGAGCTCAAGCCGGGCGGCACCATCGTCGAGGCCACCTCGGGCAACACCGGCATCGCGCTGGCGATGGTCGGTGCCGCGAAGGGCTACAAGGTCGTGCTCGCCATGCCCGAGACCATGTCGGCCGAGCGCAAGGCGCTGCTCAAGGCCTTCGGCGCCGAGCTGGTGCTGACGCCGGGCGCAGAGGGCATGAAGGGTGCGGTCAACCGCGCCAACGAGATCGCCGAAGAGCGCGGCGGCGTGCTCGCCCGGCAGTTCGCCAACGAGGCCAACCCGGCCGTGCACCGTCGGACGACCGCCGAGGAGATCTGGCGCGACACCGACGGCAAGGTCGACATCCTCGTGTCTGGCATCGGCACCGGCGGCACCATCACCGGTGTCGGCCAGGTGCTCAAGGAGCGCAAGCCCGATGTGCAGATCATCGCCGTCGAGCCGGAGGAGTCGCCGATCCTGAACGGCGGCAACCCGGGCCCGCACAAGATCCAGGGCCTCGGCGCCAACTTCGTGCCCGAGATCCTCGACCGCGAGGTCTACGACGAGGTCATCGACATCAACGCCGCCACCTCGGTGGAGTGGGCTCGCAAGGCCGCCACCCAGGAAGGCCTGCTCGTCGGCATCTCCTCCGGTGCGGCGCTCGCCGCGGCCGCGCAGGTCGCCGCCCGCCCGGAGAACAAGGGCAAGACCATCGTCGTTGTCATCCCGAGCTTCGGCGAGCGTTACCTGTCCACGATCCTCTTCGAGGGCATCCTCGACTGATGACCTCGGCTGTGGCGCACGCGATCTCGGAATCGGCGGTGCGCCACGGCCGTTGTCGTCCCCGGTGGTGAACGCCACCGGCCGCAACTGCAAGGAGATGAAGCGATGGCGGTGTTGACCGGACCAGCCGGTGGCCGGCGCGAACGCGGGTCCGCCTTTCGGCGCGCGGTGCGGGAGGTGCGTGCCGACGTCGACGCGGCGATCGAGCGCGACCCGGCGGTCGACTCGCGGCTGGAGATGGTGCTCGCCTCGCCGGGCCTGCACGCCATCTGGACCCACCGCGTCTCCCACTCGATGTGGCAACGCGGCGGACGGTGGAAGCTGCCGGCGCGCTTGCTGTCGCAGGCTTCCCGTGCGATCACCGGCGTCGAGATCCACCCCGGCGCCCAGATCGGCAAGCGCTTCTTCATCGACCACGGCATGGGCGTCGTGATCGGCGAGACCTCCGAGATCGGCGACGACGTGATGCTCTACAACGGCGTCAACCTCGGCGGCCGCACGCTGGCCAAGGTGAAACGCCACCCGACCCTCGGCGACGGGGTGACCGTCGGTGCGGGCGCCCGCATTCTCGGCCCGGTCACCGTCGGTGCCGGCTCCGCGGTCGGCGCCAATGCTGTTGTCGTCAAGGACGTTCCGGCCGACTCGACCGCGGTGGGCGTGCCCGCCGTGGTGCGTCCGAACGCTCCGGCGCTCGACCCGTACGCCGACCCCGCGCTGTACATCTGACGCGTCTGCACATACGACGCGCTGCCCATACGACGAAGGCCCGCTCCATGAACGTGGAGCGGGCCTTCGTCGTACGCGGGAAGGGTCAGCCCTTCGCGGCGGCCTTCAGCTTCGAGCCGGCGGTGACCTTGGCAGCCTTCGACGCGGCGATCTGGATCTCCTCGCCGGTCTGCGGGTTGCGGCCGGTGCGGGCGGCGCGGTCGACAACCTCGATGGTGAGCAGGCCCGGCAGCTGGATCTTCTCGCCGCGGCCGACGGCCTCGAGGATGACGTCGTTGAGGCCACCGATGACGGCGTTGGCGTCCTTCACGCTCACGCCGGTCTTCTGGGCGATCGTGCTGGCGAGGTCAGTCTTGTTCATCGATATTCCTGTCTGTGTGAATCACGACGTGGCTCGGTGCCCCGTCGAAGTTCCGGCGCTGCCCGGTCACCCGTGCAGCCGGTGGCAAGTCCATCACATTTCCGCGGAAAACCGCGGATTTGTGCGGGTGTGCCCTCGCATCCACCGTAGGGGATCGGCAGGTGTGGTCAACCCGACGCGCTGGCACCGGAGGTCAAGTGTTTGTCAGGGGAGAGGTCAGTTGGCGTCGAAGCCGGGGTCGGTGGCCGACTCCGCGGAGTGCTTCGCGTCGACGTCGCCGACGTACTCCGGCGTGGCGGACGGTTGCTTCGTCGACCCGCTGTCGGTGTCGGCGTCGGGAGCGGTCGCGTCATCGGCGATCTCGCCCGAGACCGTCGGCCCCGACTTGGCGCTCTTCGCGGCTGAATACCCAGCAGCGACAGCGCTTTTCGCCGCCGTGCCGGCGCCCTTGATCGCGGCCTGGCCGGCCGCGGCGGCGACCTCGGGGCCACGCTCCTTGATCACCTGTGTCGCCTCGTCCACCTTTTCCTGGACGGCGGGGTGTGCCCAGGCCTTGCCGGCCTGCAGCTTGATCTGTTCGTACCGCTGTTCGCCGGCCCGTGCGCCGAGCACATACCCGGCCGCGAACCCGGCGAGGAAGGAAATCTTGCCCATCGGGGCTCCTTTCGTGTCTGTCCTCGACCCTACTTGCGCGGGTGCGCGGTGTGCTGGCTGCGGGGGTCGCGCATCCGTCGGGACTGGGAACGAACACCACTCGGGAGGACAACTCATGAACGAGAGCAAGCGGATCGACGCGTCGACCGATCAGGCATGGCAGGACGAGTTCGTGCTGGCCGTGCGGCTGAGCATGCGCGTCGACGGGCGGCTCATCGACCCCGTCGACGGCACCCCGATGCGCTGACCGGCGCGCCCGGTCTGCGGCGAGCGCTTAGGATGGGCCCGCTCCGGGCTCGACCCAGTCGCCCGGCGCTGGAGGGCTCGCATAGTGGCCTAGTGCGGCGGTCTTGAAAACCGCTATGGCGGCAACGTCATCGTGGGTTCGAATCCCACGCCCTCCGCCCACTGCTGTTCCAGCCGAAGGAGCATCATGACCAGCGTCCCCGAACACGTCGGTGTCTACGGCGGCGGACGGATGGGCGCCGGTATCGCTCACGCCTTTCTCGCGTGCGGTGCCACCGTGACCGTCGTGGAGGCCGACCAGGCGGCGGCCGACGCCGCCCGTGAGCGGGTGCATGGCACGCTCGCCAAGGCCGACCAGATCGGCAAGCTCGGGGCCGACCTCGCCGAGGTGCAGGCGCGCCTGGCTGTCGCGTCCGACGCATCGGCGTTCGCCGGGAGTGACCTGGTGGTCGAGGCGGTGCCCGAGATCCCCGACCTGAAGAAGAAGCTGCTGGCATCGGTGGCCCAGGTCGCGCCGGGCGCCGTGATCGCCACCAACACCTCGAGCCTGTCGGTCGACGACCTCGCGTCGTCCGTCGACGACCCGACCCGGTTCATCGGACTGCATTTCTTCAACCCGGTGCCGGCCTCTGAGCTCGTCGAGATCGTCGTCGGAGCACAGACCGCCGCCGACCTGGTGACGAAGGCCCAGGGATGGGTCGACGGCCTCGGCAAGACCGGCATCGTGGTGAAGGACTCGCCGGGCTTCGCGTCGTCGCGGCTCGGCGTCGCGATCGCACTCGAGGCGATGCGGATGGTGGAGGAGGGCGTCGCGTCGGCCGCGGACATCGACATCGCGATGCAGCTCGGTTACAAGCACCCGATGGGTCCGCTCAAGACCACCGACCTTGTGGGTCTCGACGTGCGCCTCGCCATCGCGGAGTACCTCGCTTCCACCCTCGGCTCGCGGTTCGAGCCGCCGCAGGTGCTGCGCGACAAGGTCGAGCGCGGCGAGCTCGGTCGCAAGACCGGCCAGGGGTTCTACACCTGGTAAATCTGCCTCGAAGCACAGGCAGCGGCGCGATCATGACCGGGTTTTCGAGTGGGCCAGCCGGGCAGCGGCAACGGTGTTTCGGTGAGATCCGCGCAGTTGCCGACCGCTGCCGACAAACTGCGGACGGGGCCACGGCAGGCCACGGACCAAGCTGCGGCCGGGTCTATGGTCAACACGTGACCGACAGCAACGAGCGCGCCGAGGAAGCATCCGGCGGCGACGAGAGTCTGCTCACCGTCATCATCGCGTTCAGCGCCAACCTGCTGATCGCGATCGCGAAGACGGTCGTCGCGTTCATCACCGCGTCGGCGTCGATGGTGGCCGAAGCCGCGCACTCCTGGGCCGACACCGGCAACGAGATCTTCCTGCTCATCGGCACCCGGCGGGCGGCCCGCGAACCCGACGCCGAGCACCCGCTGGGCTACGGCCGGCAGGGTTACATCTGGTCGATGTTCGCCGCGTTCGGGCTCTTCAGCGTCGGTTCGGCACTGTCGATCTGGCACGGAGTCTCCTCGCTCGGCGCGAGCGAGCAGGAGCAACCCGACTACCTGTGGGCCTACCTGGTGCTCATCGTGTCGTTCGTGCTCGAGGGCATCTCGTTCGTTCAGGCCTACCGGCAGACCCACGACAACGCGAGCAAACGGCGGATGCGTCCGCTGCGCTACATCCAGTTGACCTCCAACCCGATCCTGCGCGCGGTCTTCGCCGAAGACCTCTCGGCGCTCATCGGCGTGCTGCTGGCCGGCACCGGCATCGCGCTGCACCAACTCACCGGCAACCCGGTGTGGGACGCGATCGGCTCGATCCTCGTCGGTGTGCTGCTTGGCTGCGTCGCGGTGTTCCTCATCAGTCGCAACACCGACTTCCTCACCGGCGAGGCGGTCAGCCCCGGCATCCGCGACGCCGCGCTCGGTGAACTCATCGCCCACCCTGAGATCGAACGGATCAGCTACCTGCGGATGGAATGGCTGGGCGCCGGACGCATGTATCTCGTCGCCGCCGTCGACCTGGTCGGCGACACGGTCGAGTCCGACCTCGCCGGCCGACTCGCCCGGCTGTCGGACGAACTGGAGCAGCGGCCCGAGATCGTGCGCGCGGTGCTCACCCTCACCCGGCCGGGTGACCCGACCGACCTGCGTCCGGGCGCCGTTTCGTCGCGCGAGGTGTGACGCCCGAATTCGGTTGCCGCACAACGCGGGCTCTGCGAGCGTGAGTTGCATGACCGAAAACACCGGGATCACCGAGAAGATCACCGTGCGCCAGGTCGGCGCCGACGAGGCCGAGACCCTCCTGGCCGCCGACGAACTGATCTGGGCGGCAAGCGGATCCGAGCCCCTGGACGTGCGCCTGCAGGGTGTGCCCATCCGGGCCGGTTTCGTCGCCGAACGCGACGGCGAGATCGCCGGAATCTGCGGTTCGTGGGACCTCGACATCGCGGTGCCCGACGGCGGTTCGGGGGCGCGTTTGGTGCCCACCGAAGGACTCACCTGGGTGGGCGTGCACCCCGATCACCGGCGCCGCGGGGTGCTCACCGCGATGGTGCGTCACCACCTCGAATGGACTGCGGGACAAGGACGTTCGCTGGCCGCGTTGAAGGCGTCGGAGGCCGGCATATACGGGCGGTTCGGCTACGGGGTCGCCAGCACGGTGATCAGGGCGAGCTTCGGGCGGGGCACCCGTTTCGAGGCACCCGCTGCCGTCGGCGAACTCGCCGACGCGACGCGCACCACCTTCGAGACGGCCACGCCCGAGCAGACCGCTCGGCTGCGTGCGCTGGTGCAACGCTGCGCCACGGCCGGCCCGTCGGGTTCGGTGGTGCGCAGTGAGGACGACATCCGCCGGCACCTGACCGACGTGCCGGAGTATCGGGTCGGGCTCGAACCGCGGCGGGTGCTGTGGGCGACCCGCGACGGCGACGACGTCGGCTTCGCGGTGCTGCGCCGCACCCCGAAGTGGACCGACGGCTCACCGCACGGCGAGGTCGAGGTGTTCCACTTCGGCTCGACGGACGCCGGTGCACGGCTCGCGCTCGCGCGGCGCCTCGTCGACTTCGACCTGATGGGCTCGACGATCAACTGGGTGCCGCTCGACGACCCGTTGGTGTTGTGGTCGGCGTCGCCGCGGACGGTGACCGGCGGTCTCACCGATTCGCTCTGGATCCGCCTCGTCGACCTGCCCGCCGCCGTCGCGGACCGCGGTCACGCCGTGGACTGCGACCTGCGGGTGGAGGTGCGCGACGACGTCCTCGGTGCCAACCAAGGGGTGTGGCACTGGCAGTCCGTCGACGGTGCCGGGCGCCTCGAGCGGGTCGACGGTCAACCGGCCGAGCCCGCCGACCTCAGCCTGTCGATCAACGACCTCGGCGCCGTGTGGCTCGGCGGCCAGACCCTGGGCGCGCGGGCCGCGGCCGGGTTCGTGACCGAACACCGTCCGGGCGCGGTGGCGGCGCTCGACGCGGCGCTGCGGACGGCGGTGGGGCCGACCGCGGCCGCGGACTTCTGAGCACCCCCGACCAAGCGGACAGCCCCTGGCAGATGCCGGGGGCTGTCTGGCTGGGCGGGTGGTGCCTGGACTCAGTACTCGCTCGGACGGAAGCCGGCGTTGCCGGCGGCCTGCTCGTCCATGAACCACACGTCGGGCTCCCGCTCCCAGTCGCCCTCGGGGCCGACACGGAAGGTCTTGGTGTCTTCCCAGGCGCGCACCGGGTGGCCCATCGGCTGCACGCCCGGACCGATCGGCGCCGCCGAACCGATGGAGTAACCGCCGTCGGTCACCTCGTCGAACGCGCTGATCCGTCGTCCGCCGGAACCGCCGGAGAGCGCGTCGCCGGGGTACGGCGTCTCGTACGACCCGCGGGTGACAGCGGCCTGCGGGATGTCCTGCGTCCCCGTGGGCCGTCCTGCGGACTCGAGTTCGTCGTCGCGTTCGGGGTCGGTGGCGTGTGCCTCGGAGTGACTGCCGTATTCCTCGACGCTCTCGGGTCCGCCGCCGGTGCCATGCTCGTCGACGTCGGTCTCCTCGGGGCCGCCGCCGGTGCTCCAGGTGCCGTCGGCCGAGTCGCGGCTGCCCTGCGGGCCGAGGTCGTCGGCGCTGCCGGGAGCGTCCGGAGTCCAGGTGCCGTCGGTGCTCGAGTCGTCGACGGGCGAGTCCGTGGCGGGCGAGTCGGAGGTGTCGGAGGCATCGGTGGCAGCGTCGGTGCCGAAACCTGGGTCCTCGACCTCGGACACGTCACGGGAGGGCTCGACGGGGGAGTCGGACAGCGTCGAGTTGCCCGGGGTCACGAACTCGTCGGCCGCGGCCGCAGCGCCCGTTGCGCCGACGACACCGGCGGCTCCAGCCGCGGACGGCGTGCCGGGCGCGGACGGCGTGCCCGGTGCCTCCGGTGCGGACGGTGCTTCGGGGCCGCCCAGTCCGCCGGGCCCTTCGGGCCCGCCTGGCACCGTCGGCGCGGCGGGTGCCTCGGGTGCGGCCGGCCCGGAGAGCGCGGCCTCGCGCGGACCCTCGGCGGCCGGGCTGTCCACCTCGGCACCACCGCCCCACCCGTGCGCGCGGTAGTAGGCGTGCAGTTCGTTCTCCTCGCTCGGGGAGATGTGGTCGTCGGCCTCGACCTTCGGGGAGTCCTTGACGACGTCCTTGGCGAACGGCACCCGGATCTCGTCACCGTTGAGGTCGACACCGTCGAGCGGCACGAGCGCCTCGCGGGTGCGGAACAGCCCGGTGCGCACCGACGCCCACGACGGCCGGCCGCTGGTGTCGTGCACATAGATCTGTTCGACCGGGCCGATCTTGTCGCCGTCGTGGTCGAGAACCGTTGCACGACTGAGGCGCTCGAGTTCGGACGGGCTGATGCGGGATGCGTCGTCGTTGGTCACTTCGGTTCCTCGTTCCCTTGGTGAGGTGCGGGCGACCGGGCGGCCGCGCCGGCCGTGCTGGTCGATGCTCGCGTTCCGGTTCCGATCGTGGCACAGGACGGTGGTGTCAGCGGGGAAACGCCGATTGCCTCGGCTTGCGACCACGCATCGGCGCGGTACATTGCGACAATTGCACGAACGACACGAAGGAGTGATCCCCATGGACCGCGCACCGATCGGACGAACCCTCTCGCTCAACCCCGCGTTCGTCGAAACACTCTCGCCGCAGCAACTGGAGGGCTACGTGCGGGTGATGGCCGAGGCTTCGGCGAACCACCCGGGGCACGACGTCAAGGCGCTGTGCGAGGTCATCGAGCAGGGACTGCATCGGCTCGGCATCCGCATCGCGCCGGTCGAACTCGAACGGACGGCCGAGCAACTCGTCGGCCACGGACAGGCTCCGCTGACGATCTCGACCCACGACGGTGTCGTTCTGTTCGAACGTGTGGGGCAGAGTTCGGTGCCGCCGACGCCGCGCACACACGTCGACCCGGCCGACCCGGACCGTCCGACGATCAGCTGATCCGGCGATCTTTCAGGGTTCGCCAGTCGTTCACGTCGGGCTCCGCACGGGTTCGACACCGGTTAACCAGTCGGCCGAGTCGGCGCGGCACCGGCCTCGGACTTGACCAATTCTTGAAGGAGTGGCCTTTCTGTGGACACCGTTCCGAGGCCCTCTACCGTGCTACCGTCGTCCTTGTTGCAGTTGCAGTTCCTCGCAAGAAGAAGTGCCCGCCACGCGCGGGCATTTGTATGTGTGGGGTGGTTTCGGCAACACCATTCCCGCCGACCTGGTGGGTATGAAACCGCACAAAGATTGAGAGTTACCCCGCATGGCACAGGGAACCGTCAAGTGGTTCAACGCGGAAAAGGGCTTCGGCTTCATCGCGCAGGACAACGGTGGCCAGGACGTTTTCGTCCACTACTCGGCTATCCAGTCGCAGGGCTACCGCAGCCTTGAAGAGGCGCAGCGCGTCGAGTTCGAGATCACCCAGGGTGACAAGGGTCCGCAGGCGAGCAACGTCCAGCCGATCTGAGACACCTCAGCATGGTGATCGCAAGCAACATCTGAGACTTTCACCAGCGGAACTGCCCCGGCACATGCCGGGGCAGTTCTGTGTTTTCCGATGGTTTCCGACGATGCCGACGGCCGCCCGAGCGCGCCTCGACCGCAGACCTCAGCTGCGGGCGTACATCTCCAGGAAGCCCTTCGCCACCGGTGTCGCGACGCTGCCACCGGTCTGTCCGGTCGGCACGTCCGCCACCAGCACCGCGAACGCGATGTCGCCCTGCCAACCGACCAGCCAGGCGTGGGCCCCGTTCTTGCCACCCTCGGCGAACTCGGCGGTGCCGGTCTTGCCATACACATCGCCGCCGACGATTCCGTTGGCCAGGGTCGCGGTGCCGTCGGTGACGGTCTGCCGCATCATCTGTCGCAACGAGGTGAGCACCGAGGCGTCGAGCGGCTTCGGGGTGCGGTCGCCGGCCGGCGCGGGCGACGTGACCAGGGTCGGCGGCACGAAGCTGCCGCGCGCGACACTCGCCGCCACGGCGGCCATGGCCAGCGGTGAGACCTGGACGCGTCCCTGACCGATGGTCATCGCGGCCGTGTCGGTCGCGCCGTTCGAAGTGGGCACATTGCCGGTGTAGGCGCCGTCGACCCCGACCGCCTTCGACCAGTCGCCACCGATGCCGAACAGCGCGGCGGCCTGCTGCAGGTCGCCGGCCGCGAAGCCCTTGGTGGAGTTGACGAACGCGGTGTTGCACGAGTGCGCGAAGTCGTCCCGGAAGGTCGGGTCGCCCAGGCTCTCGCCCTCGAAGTTGCGGAAGCTCAGACCGTCGATCGAGGTCTGCTGCGGGCATGCCACCTTCGTGTCGGGGTTGAGCCCCTTCTTCAGCAGTTCGAAGCCGGAGACGATCTTGAAGGTGGAGCCCGGCGCGTAGCGACCGGTCACCGCGCGCTCGATGCCGTAGGCCGGCGCGTTCGCGGCCGCGAGCACCGACGACGTCTTCACGTCGATCGCGACGATCGCGCCCACCGATCCCTGCGGCAGGTTCGCGAGGGCCTTCTCGGCGGCGTCCTGCACCTTCGGGTCGAGCGTGGTCACCAGGTCGGAGCCGTTCTTGGCAGCCGCCCCGAAAAGCGCCGTCTGCGGCTCCGAACGCGCCGCGATCGTCATGCCCGCCTTCGGCAACATCACCGAGTCGTACTGCTGCTGCAGGCCCGAGGTGCCGGCGTACATCCCCGAGCGGTAGGTGTTCGGGTTCTTCTTGATCATGTCGGCCGTCACCGCCCCGACGTTGCCGAGCAGCGGTTGGCCGAAGGAGCGGTTGGTGGCCAGCGGTTGCTGGCGTTCGGCGATGACCGCGCCGTCGATCGAGCGCAGGGTGCTCGCCCGGGCCTCGAAGTCGTCCTTGCGGTAGGTGATCACCGGGATGGTCGCCTTGGAACCCGAGGCCTTGGCCGCCACCACCTTGGCGCTCAGTCCGCTCACGCTGGTCGCGCGCTCCATCCGCAGCGCCGATGCCGCGGTCGCCTTCGTCGGGTCGAGCGAGATGTCGTAGACGCTCTGGTTGGTCATCAACCCAGCACCGTCGCGGCCCTTGATCTCACCGCGCTGTCCGGCGTCCAGACGCACCACGAACGCGTCGTTCGTCTGCAGCTTCGGGTGCCACAGCGACCGTTTGCCGGCCACCACGCCCCACTTGCCGTTCGACCGCTCCAAAGCGATCGGGTCGGTCCAGGAGAAGGTCTGCCCGCCCGACACCTGCCAGGCGACGTCGATCGTGGCGGACGCGGCGTCGCCGTCCCGGGTCACCGACTTCACGCTGGTGCGGATGGTGCCGTTGCCCAGTTGCGCAGTGGTGGTGCGGAAGTCGGCCGCGGCGGCCTGCGGGTCGGTGCCGACGTAGGTCGCCTTGTCCAGGCTGCGGCTCGACCATGCGTCGGCGAAGGCGGCCGCCGCCAGCCGCGCGTCGTTGTCGAGACGCTGCTGTTCGGCGTGGTCGTTCCAGAGCATGTAGCCGCCGGCACCGGCCGCCACCAGCAGCCCGGCGGTGGTGGTGGCCAGGACGGTTCGTGCGCTCATCGCTTCCTCTTCAGCGGTCGGTGGTCGACAGTGTCAAGCAGTGCTCGTCAGTGCTCAGCAGTGCTCCGCGGTGTCGGTGACCGGCTCGACGCTGGTGGTGGTGCTCTGCGCCGGAGTGGTGGGCGTCGACGCCGTCGGTGCGCTCGACGACGCCGACGATGTGGACGCCGTGGCACCCGGCTTGGGCGCCTTCGGGTCGTGCGGCTTCTCGAGCGCCGACTTCACGATCGAACGGATCTTCGCGTAGTCGGGGTTCCAGTGCTTCACCGAGTCGGACACGTTCACCGTACGCAGGTTGCCGTTCTTCATGCGTTCGACGAGCTCGGCGAATGCGGGCAGGTCGTCCTGCTTGATGTCCATCCGGATGTTGTCGCCGGCTGCTTCCATGATGCCGGTGAACTTGGTGGCCATCTTGAACGGATCGGTCTGGGACACCAGCGCATTCACCATGCACCGCTGACGGCGCATGCGGTCGTCGTCGCTGCCGGCGACGCGGCTGCGCGAGTACCAGAGGGCGAGTCGACCGTCGAGCTTCTGATAGCCCGGTTTGATCATGCCGGTCACCCCGACGACCTGGCCGCTGGAGGTGACCTTGCCGCCGATCGGGATGCCCGGCTCGGGCACGTTCATGTAGACGCCGCCCATCGCGTCGACCAACTGCTGGAAGCCGGCCATGTCGATGACCGCGGTGTAGTCGATGGGGAGTCCGACGATCTCGCCGATCACCTCACGGGTGGTGTCGAGGCCGGGGCTCGCCTCGTCGGCCGGGAAGAGGTCCTTGTGGTTGACCTCGGCCTCCACCCAGACACCGTTCATCAGGCACTCCGCGCCGGCGCCCTTCTCGGGACAGTAGTAGCCGTTCGGGTAGACCGCGTGCAGCGGGTTGTCGGCCGGGAACGGCACCTTCTGCAGGTTGCGCGGGATGGAGATGAGGGTGGAGTCACCGGTCTTGGTGTCGATGCTGACGACCATCATCGAGTCGGTGCGCAGTTCGTACCGGTCGGCGCCGGCGTCGGAGCCGAGCAGCAGGACGTTGACGCGCGGCACGTCCTTCCAGGGGTCCGACCCGCTGCTGGGGCCGCGTGCGGCACCACCGCGGCCGTCGTAGCGGTTGGTGAAGATCTTGTCGAAGGCGCTGCGGGTGACCGTCACGTAACGCACCGCCTGTGCGGCGGGCAGCGCCACGACCAGCACCATGAGGGCGGTGAAGGCGCGGTGGGTCCATCGCATCCGCGGGGTCCACCGGCGTCCGGAGGTCTCTCGTGCGGTGATCAGGATGCCGGCGATCCATACGAGGGCGCCCAGCACGAAGATCACCAACAGTGCGATGAGTCCCCGCTTGGTGGCGAACTTGGCTGCCCCGGTGAGGATTCCGCCACTGAAGAGCATGAACGCCAGCACCAGCACGGTGGCCGCGGCCGCCAACGCCAGCGCGACACCCCACCAGCGACGGCGGGTGCGCAGCAGGCCGACGCCGGGCCAGATGGTCGACAGGCCGGTCAGGGTGAGGGCACGTCGCAGCTGTTCGGAGCGCATGCGGCGCACCTCGTGACGGCTGAGTTCGCGGCCGTCCCTGGTGGAAACAGCGGTCGAGCCGTCCTCCTCGGACACAGTGGGGTCCTCGTCGGTCGACATCAAATCCTTCTCGTCGTTCGTGCCGTCGCCTCGTGAGCGACGACGCGGGTGGCCCGTCACCGGGACGGTGTCCCATGGAGGACGACGTGCACGGTACTGGGAATGGTTCCCCACAAGCCCATTTTGCAGGTACTCCTCGATGCGGGGTAGCCTGTCCGGGCTTGCCTGTCCATGTTGCCTGCTCGTAGAGCAATCGGCAAAGTGGCCATCTGGCAGCGGAGGAGGCGTCGCCTAGTCAGGTCTATGGCGCCCGCCTGCTAAGCGGGAGCGGTCTTAAAGCCGCACGCGGGTTCAAATCCCGCCGCCTCCGCCGAATCGAAGGGCTCCCGTCATCGGGAGCCCTTCGTCGTTTCCGTTCTGTCCCAACGGTTTCGACCTCATGCCGCAAACCAGCGCCGCAGCAGCACGAAGCGGACGACGGTGGCGACGGCGTTGCCGACACCGACGGTGAGCGTCGCGACGAGCGTGCTCGCGCCGGGCGTGAGGTGGTGCAGGATCCACAGCGCCCCTGCAGTCGCCGTCCAGGTGACCGCCAGGAGCGCCAGGCTGCGCACCTGCACGGCGAGCGCATCCCGATGAGTCGGGCCGGTCGGGTCGCTGGCAGCGAAGGTGAAGCGGCGGTTCGCCGCGGTGTTCGCGACGGTGCACAGCACCAGCGCCACGAAGTTCGCGACCTGGTTGGGCATCACCGAGGCGAAGAGCGCGAAGAGCGCGAGGTTGGCGAGGGTGCTCACCACACCGACGGCGGCGAATCGCCCCAGTTGGCCGGGCAATTCGCCGCGTCGTCGTGTCGCGGGTTCGACTGCGGTCTGTGTGCTCATCGGTGCTCGCTGATCCCTGTGTCTCGTGCGTCTTCACGTTTCGGGAACAGAGCGTCGCAGTGGCCGGTGTGGCACGCAGATGCGCAACCGATGTGTGGGCTGTGAACGGGCCTCAGGAATGCAGCGCGGGCTCGGACGTCGTGTCGGTCGGGTGCTGCTCGGCGTCGTCGCCGCGCCCCTTCGGCAGCGCGATCGTGAACACCGTGTGTCCGGGCCGGGAGGCGACGGTCACCGTGCCGCCGTGCGAACCGACCACCGCGTCGACGATCGACAAGCCGAGACCGGTGGAGCCCTCGGTGCGGGTGCGGGCCTCGTCGCCGCGGGTGAACCGCTGGAAGATGTTCGGCACCAAGTCCGGTGCGATGCCCGGTCCGTCGTCGGTGACGGTGAGCTCGACGTGGTCGCCCAGGTCGCGCGCCCCGGCGGTCACCCGGGTGCCCTCCGGGGTGTGCCGACGGGCGTTGGCGAGCAGGTTGATGATCACCTGGCGCAACCGCGCTTCGTCGCCCTCGACCTCGACCGCGTCGGGCGGCAGGTCGAGCGACCAGACGTGGTCGGGGCCGGCCGCGTGGGCGTCGCTCACCTGCTCGATGAGCAGCATCGACAGGTCGACCGGTGCCCGGTCGAGCGGTCGACCGGAGTCGAGTCGGGCCAGCAACAGCAGGTCTTCGACCAAGGTGGTCATTCGGGTTGCCTCCGACTCGATGCGGCCGAGCGCGTGGGTGACCCCCTGGGGCACCGGCTCCTGCTCGCGTCGCGACAACTCGGCGTAACCACGGATGGAAGCCAGCGGGGTGCGCAGTTCGTGCGACGCGTCGGCCACGAACTGCCGCACCCGGGTCTCGCTCGCCTGACGCGCCGAGAGGGCCTGCCCCATGTGGTCGAGCAGGTTGTTGAGCGCGTGGCCCACCTGCCCGACCTCGGTGCGCGGATCGGTGTCGCGCTCGTCGACCCGGTCGGCGATATCGACCTCGCCGGTGGCCAGTTGCAGCTTCGACACCTTCGTCGCCGTGCCGGCCACCCGCCGCAGTGGCGCGAGGTTGCGGCGGATCAGAAACGCGCTCGCCATGCCGACGACGAGCACGCCCGCCCCCGACAGCAGCGCCACCGAGAGCGCGGTCTTGGTGACGTTCTCGCGCACCGGTTGCAACGGCAACCCGATGATGTCGACCACGTCGACCACGACCCGTCCGCCGGGTGAGGTGGAGCGGAACTGCGCCGTGTGGCGCACCGCGATCAGCCGGTAGTCGCCGGCGCCGGTCAGGTGCATGGTGCGCGGGTTCTGACCCAAGCCGGCGGCGGCCAACTGCGACACCTGGGCATCGGTGAGCTGGGTGCGGCCGCGTGGGGTGACGATCCACGCCGTCTTCTCGGTCTCGCCGGTGCGCATGTCGCTCAGCTCGGTGGGTGAGGAGGTGCCGGTGTAGATCTGCAGCTGCAGATTCGAACCGCCGGCGACACTGCCGGTCGGCCCGCCGGGCCCGTCGCCGTCGGAGCCGGCCAGCGCGCTGCGCGATGCGACCAACTGCTGGTCGATCTGCTCGGTGAGCGTGCGGTCGAGCTGCCACACGGTGAGTGCGCCGACAGCGGCGGTCACCAGGAAGAACAGCGCGAGGACGCTGGCCACCAACTTGGTGCGCAGCGTCCACGACCGTGGTTGAAGCAGGGTCATCGATGCTTTACTTCGCCGGCTTCAGCACGTAACCGGCGCCGCGCATGGTGTGGATCATCGGGTCGCGACCGGCGTCGATCTTCTTGCGCAGGTAGGAGATGTACAACTCCACCACGTTGGCCTGACCGCCGAAGTCGTAGTGCCACACGCGGTCGAGGATCTGCGCCTTGCTCAGCACCCGCTTCGGGTTGCGCATCATGAACCGCAGCAGCTCGAATTCGGTTGCGGTCAAGCTGATCTCGGCGCCGTCGCGGATCACCTCGTGGCTGTCCTCGTCAAGGCTGAGATCGCCGACGCGCAACACCGATGAGGTCTCCTCGACCAGTTGCACCGAGCGCCGGATGAGCGCGCGGACGCGGGCCACGACCTCCTCCAGCGAGAACGGCTTGGTGACGTAGTCGTCGCCGCCGGCGGTGAGCCCGGCGACGCGGTCCTCGACGGCGTCCTTGGCGGTGAGGAAGAGCACCGGAAGGTTCGGGTCGGTGTCGCGCATGCGGCGCAGCACTTCGAGGCCGTCGAAGTCGGGCAGCATCATGTCGAGCACGACGGCGTCGGGCGAGAACTCCTTCGCGGTGCGCACCGCGCTGTTGCCGGTGGCCGCGGTGCGGATCTCCCAGCCCTCGTAGCGCAGCGCCATGCTGAGCAGTTCGGTGAGGTTCGACTCGTCGTCGACGACGAGCACGCGGACGGGGGAGCCGTCGAGCCGGGTGAGAGCAGGAGCGTTTGCCATGAGACCAGTGTGCGGCTCACAGCTAGCGGACAGCTAGGGCGTTCCTGTGCGAATTCTGTGACGCCACCTATTCACGCCCCCACCCCGCAAACGCTGCGCTCCCCGTCAGGTGCTGCTGTTGCAACAGCAGCGTGTGCCGGGGAGCGCAGCGCTTGCGGAGGGGACGGGCGGGTCGGACGAGGGTGGGGTCAGCGGGTGGCGAGCACCTGGCGCATGCCCGGACGGGTCTCGGGCGCCTCGTTGCGGCGGGCGTCGGACTCCTCGTCGGTCGTCAGCTCCTGGCTCTCACGCTCGGCCTTCACCCGCTCGAGGTAGGCCTTCACCTCGAGTTCCTTCTTCGAGTCGTCCCAGCCGAGCACGGGCGCGATGAGGTCGGCTGCTTCCTGGGCCGCCTCGGTGCCGCGGTGCTTGGTCTCGATCGACATGCGGGTGCGCCGGGTGAGCACGTCGGCGAGGTGCAGCGCGCCCTCGTGAGTGGCGGCGTACTTGATCTCGGCGCGCAGGTAGGCCTCGGCGTGGGTGACCGGCTCCAGCAGCGACGGGTCTTCCTCGCCGAGCGCGAGCACCTCGTGCAGCTTCGACCCGTAGCGGCCGAGCAGGTGGTCGATGCGCCACTCGGGCAGCCCGGTTTCGCGGGCCAACTCGGCGGTGAGGTTGACCATCGCCTGGTAGCCCTCGGCCCCGATCAGCGGCACGTTCTCGGTGACAGAGTCCTTGATCGGGCCGAGGTCTTCGGCCGCGGCGTCGACGGCGTCCTTGGCCATCACCCGGTAGGTGGTGTACTTGCCGCCCGCGATCGAGATGAGGCCGGGTTCGGGTCGGGCCACCGCGTGCTCGCGCGACAGTTGGCTGGTCGACTCGCTCTCGCCGGCCAGCAGCGGACGCAGACCGGCGTAGACGCCGAGGATGTCGTCCTTGGTCAGTGGGGTGGCGAGCACGTCGTTGACGTGCTCGAGGATGTATTCGATGTCGGATTTGGTGGCCGCCGGGTGGGCGACGTCGAGCGCCCAGTCGGTGTCGGTGGTGCCGATGATCCACTGCTGGCCCCACGGGATCACGAAGAGCACCGACTTCTCGGTGCGCAGGATCAGACCCACCTCGCCGGCGATGCGATCACGCGGGACGAGGATGTGCACGCCCTTGCTCGCACGCACCCGGAAGCGTCCGCGTCCGCCGCTCATCTTCTGCACGTCGTCGGTCCAGACGCCGGTGGCGTTGATGACGACCTTGGCCCTGACGGTGAGGCGCTCGTCGGTGTCGACGTCGCGGACCACCGCGCCGACGACGCGGTCGGCCTCCTTGACGATCTCCACGACCTCGGTGCTGTTGCGCACGACGGCGCCGTAGTGCGCCGCGGTGCGGGCGACCGTCATCGTGTGCCGGGCGTCGTCGGCCTGGGCATCGAAATAGCGCACCGCGCCGACCAGCGCATCGGACTTCAGGCCCGGGAACAGCTTGAGGGCGCCGCCACGGGTGAGGTGCTTCTGGCGGGGCACCGAGCGGGCGCCACCCATCTGGTCGTACATGGTGAGGCCGGTGGCGACGTACGGGCGCTCCCAGCCGCGGTGGGACAGCGGGTAGAGGAAGGCCACCGGGTGCACAAGGTGAGGCGCGATGCGGGTGAGCATCAACTCGCGCTCCTTGAGCGCCTCGGCGACCAGGCTGAAGTTGAGCTGCTCGAGGTAGCGCAGGCCGCCGTGGAACAACTTGCTGCTGCGGGAGGAGGTGCCGCTGGCGAAGTCGCGCGCCTCCACCAGGGCGGTGCGCAGGCCGCGGGTGGCCGCGTCGAGGGCGATGCCCGCTCCGGTGACACCGCCACCGATGACGAGCACGTCGAACTCCCGCTCGGTGAGTTCCTTCCAGGCCTGCTTGTGCTCGGCCGGGCCGAGCGTGGAGCTGAACGGCTGCATGACCATCGTGGATCCTCCTGCTGGTGGGTGTGTTCTGTCTGGTTCTGGGGCCACTCTATGCGGCGGGTCAACGTGACCGACACCTCACTACGGGCGTAGTGTCCGCGTGTTTCCCGAGTGGCAATTGTGTCAAGTACTGCCCGGCGACCATGGTCGTTTGGTAGAACATGAGGATATCTCGACGAGGAGCCGCCCCCGCGCTCCTCGCGCAGCGATAAGGAGGGGTTCAAAGGTGAGCCTTGGAACCGTGTTCGTAAGTGAAGTGCTGGGAACGGCCATTCTGCTGTTGCTCGGTTGTGGCGTGGTCGCCAACGTCGCCCTGCCGCGTAACAACGGCACCGACGGTGGCCCCCTGATGGTCAACTTCGGTTGGGGCCTCGCGGTCTTCGCGGGTGTCTACGTTGCCTACAAGTCAGGTGCGCACCTCAACCCGGCGGTCACCATCGGCCTGCTGACCCAGAGCCTCGGCACCGACGGCGTGACCTACGCCAAGGGGGTGGAGATCACCGCCGGTTCCACGTTGACCTACCTCAGTGCCGAACTCATCGGTGCCTTCCTGGGCGCCGTGCTGTGCTGGCTGGCCTACAAGAAGCAGTTCGACGAGCGCGGCGAGGCCGGCTCGCTGGGCGTCTTCTCGACCGGCCCGCAGATCAAGTCGACCGGCTGGAACCTCGTCACCGAGGCCATCGGCACCTTCGTGCTGGTTTTCGTCATCATGGCGTTCGGCAAGACCCCCGCCCAGCTCGGCCCGTTGGCGGTGGCACTGCTCGTGGTCGCTATCGGTGCATCCCTGGGTGGACCCACCGGCTACGCGATCAACCCGGCCCGTGACCTCGGCCCGCGCATCGCGCACGCTGTGCTGCCGATCCCGCACAAGGACGACAGCAACTGGGGCTACGCCTGGGTGCCGGTCGTCGGCCCGATCATCGGAGCGGTGCTCGCCGGTCTTCTCGCGTCGGTCTACATCGCCTGACCGCGCAGTCGGTGGCGGCCGCTGCTGCGGTCGCCACCGCTGTCACTTCCCGCGTCCGGCCGCCCGGATGCTTCCCCGCAGCACAAGGCTAAAGGAGCCGCAGCAGTGAGCAAGCACATCGCTTCGATCGACCAAGGCACGACCAGCACCCGATGCATGATCTTCGACCACGACGGCAAGGTCGTCTCGGTCGCACAGATGGAGCACGAGCAGATCTTCCCCAAGGCCGGCTGGGTCGAGCACAACCCGGCAGAAGTGTGGGAGAACACCCGCAAGGTCTCGGCGGAGGCCATGGCCAAGGCCGACATCGCCCGCGGCGACGTGGCCGCCGTCGGCATCACCAACCAGCGTGAGACCGCGGTCGTCTGGGACAAGAACACCGGCGAGGCCGTCTACAACGCGATCGTCTGGCAGGACACCCGCACCGACAAGATCGTCGAGGAACTCGGCGGCTCCGAGGGTGCCGACAAGTACAAGGACAAGGTCGGCCTGCCGCTGGCCACCTACTTCTCCGGCCCCAAGGTCAAGTGGATCCTCGACAACGTCGAGGGCGCTCGCGAGAAGGCCGACAAGGGCGACCTGCTGTTCGGCAACATGGACACCTGGGTGCTGTGGAACATGACCGGCGGCTCGGACGGCGGTGTCCACGTCACCGACGTCACCAACGCCTCGCGCACCATGTTGATGGACCTGGACACCCTGCAGTGGGACGAGTCGATCGTCAAGGACATGGGCATCCCGATGTCGATGCTGCCGGAGATCAAGTCCTCCTCGGAGGTCTACGGCACGGGCCGTGAGAAGGGCTCCTTCCCGGGCGTCCCGATCGCCGGCATCCTCGGCGACCAGCAGGCGGCCACCTTCGGTCAGGTCTGCTACGAGAAGGGCACCGCCAAGAACACCTACGGCACCGGCAATTTCATGTTGCTGAACACCGGCGAGGAGAAGGTGATGAGCAAGAACGGTCTGCTCACCACCGTCTGCTACAAGATCGGGGACAACAAGCCGGTCTACGCACTCGAGGGTTCGGTGGCCGTCACCGGCTCGCTGGTGCAGTGGCTGCGCGACAACCTCAACCTGATCAGCTCGGCGCCAGAGGTCGAGGACCTCGCCAAGGGTGTCGAGGACAACGGCGATGTCTACATCGTCCCGGCGTTCTCGGGTCTGTTCGCGCCGCACTGGCGCTCCGACGCCCGCGGCGCGATCGTCGGCCTCACCCGATACGCGAACAAGGGCCACATCGCCCGTGCCGCGCTCGAGGCCGTCGCGTTCCAGAGCCGCGAGGTGATGGACGCGATGAACGCCGACTCCGGTGTCGACCTCACCGAGCTCAAGGTCGACGGCGGCATGGTGGTCAACGAGACCCTCATGCAGTTCCAGGCCGACATCCTCGGCGTGCCGGTGATCCGTCCGGTGATCAACGAGACCACCGCGCTGGGCGCCGCCTACGCCGCCGGTCTCGCGGTCGGGTTCTGGAAGGACGAGGACGAACTGCGCAAGCAGTGGGCCGAGGACAAGCGCTGGGAGCCGCAGATGGACGAGGCCGACCGCAAGCGTCTGTACGCCAAGTGGAACAAGGCCGTCCAGCGCACCCTCGACTGGGCCAAGGACGACGAGAAGCCGGAAGACGCGGTGTCGGAGGCCGACATCCAGCAGTAACCGACCGGTGGATGAGCCGTCGTGAGGTTGCGAGCGACGCATCGAAACCCGGAACAGAACCAGGCCCCAGCCCGACACGGGTGGGGCCTGGTTCTGTTCAGGCAGCGGGGACGCTGTGGTGCCGGCCGATCGGCACCACCAGCGGCGTCCCGGTCACCGGGTCGGGCACGACACTCGCGGTCAGACCGAAGATCCCGCGCACTCGCTCGGCGGTGATCACCTCCGTCGGGCTGCCCTGAGCGACGACCGTTCCCTCCTTGACCGCGACGAGTTCGTCGGCGTACCGGGCAGCCAGATTGAGATCGTGCAGCACCATCGCCACCGTCGTCCCGCGCTCGCGGTTGAGGTCGGTGACCAGGTCGAGCACGTCGACGGCGTGGGCGAGGTCGAGGAAGCTGGTGGGTTCGTCGAGCAGCAGCACATCGGTCTGTTGGGCGAGCACCATCGCGATCCACACCCGCTGTCGTTGGCCACCGGAGAGTTCCTCGACGAGGCGGTCGGCGAGGTCGAGGGTTGCGGTGGCTTCGAGTGCCTCGGCGACGATGCGATCGTCGTCACGGGTACGGGGACGAAACGCGCTCTGGTGCGGATGCCGGCCCAGCCCGACGAGTTCGACGACGGTCATGCCGCTCGGCGCGACAGGTTGCTGTGGGAGCAGCGCGACGCGCAGCGCGACCTGCTTGGGACGCATCGACCTCAGGTCGGCGCCGTCGAGCAGCACCGCACCCGTGTGCGGACGCAACACCCGCGACAGCCCGCGCAGCAGCGTCGACTTGCCGCAGCCGTTCGCGCCGACGATCGCGGTGATCTTGCCCGCGGGCAGCGCGAGGTCGAGACCGTCGACGACGGTGTGCTTGTCGTAGGTGAGGGTGAGGCCACGTGCTTCGAGGGTCATGCGTTGTTACTTCCTCGCGAGGTGGGGCGATGTCAACAGGAACAGCAGGAAAGGCGCGCCGGCAATGCCGGTGAGCACACCGACCGGGAAGCCGCCGGGCACGACGTACGTGGTGAGGTAGTCGGCGGCAACGACGATGCAGGCTCCGATCAGTGCCGACAACGGGATCGAGGGGCGGCCGCCGTTGAGGCGGCGCGCGGTGGGCCCCGCGAGCAGGCTGACGAACGCGATGGGGCCGGTGACGGAGGCCGCGGTGGCGGTGATGACGACCGCGACGGCCATGAGCGCGAGTCGGGTGCGGCCAGCCGCAGCGCCGAGTGCAGTGGCCGCTTCGGCGCCGAGTTCGATCAGTCGCAGCGGCCGGGCGAGTACCGCGGCCACCGGCAGTCCGACGGCCAATACGATTGTCAGCCGGGCGATTCCGCTCCACGCGGGGGAGTTGAGCGACCCAGTCAGCCACACCATCGCGTCCTGTGCCTGATGGATGTTGGAGCGCATGAGCAACCACTGGATCAGCGACTGCAGCGCCGCGCTGATGCCGAGCCCGATGAGGATCATCCGGTGCGAGGCGGTCGCGCCGCGGCCGCCGACGAGGTGGATCAGCAGCGCGACGACGAGGCTGCCGACGAGCGCGGCGAGCGACATCGGTGTGCCCGACCAGCCCAGCAGCACCGACGAACCCAGCGCCCCTGCGCTTGCTCCCAGCGAGACGCCGAGCACATCGGGGCTGGCCAGCGGGTTGCGCAACATCGTCTGGAAGATCGACCCGGCCGCGCCGAAGGCGACCCCTGCAAGAGCTCCTGCGAGCGCGGCCGGGAGTTTGGACTCCATCACCATGAAGCCGGCCACCGGGATGTCGGTGCCGGTCACGATGCGGAAGAAGTCGGGGATCGTCACGGTGTAGTCGCCGAGCAGCACGCGCGCGGCGAGCAGTCCGAGCAGCGCGAAGGCCGCGGTTGCGAGCGCGACCGACAACCTGCGGCGGACGCGGGTGCGCGCCGCGGCCACCGCCTTCAGGGCGGGGGTGGCGCAGGTTGCGGCAGTCAGAGGGTGACCACCTTGCGGCGCAGCAACACGATCAGCGCGGGCACCCCCACCAGTGCGGGGAGGATGCCGGCCGGAAGCTCGCCTGGGCGGGCCACGACGCGTCCGATGACGTCGGCGAGGGTCAGCATCACGGCGCCGCCCAAGGCGCACAGCGGCAGCAAGCGGGCGTGGTCGGGCCCAGCGAAGCCGCGCACGACGTGGGGCACGACGAGCCCGACGAAGGCGATCGGGCCGGCGATCGAGGTGGCCGTGCAGGCGAGCAGCAGGGCTCCGGCGGCGACGGTGATGCGCACCAGCGCGACCCGCCGGCCGAGGGCACGGGCCAGGTCGTCGCCGAGCGCGAGCGCGTTGAGAGTGCGCGCCGAGGCGACCACGATCAGTGCGCCGACGGCGAGGAAGGGGAGGGTGAGGAGCAGGTTCGCCGACTCGCGTCCGCCGACGGAGCCCACCTGCCAGAAACGGTAGACCTCGAGCGCCCCCTGGTCGCGCATGAGCAGTGCGGCGGTGATGCTCGAGCAGCCGGCGGTGACCGCCGCGCCGGTCAGTGCCAGCGTGATCGGGCCTGCGCCGCCGTGGGCCGCGGAGGCGATCGCATAGACGACGAACGCCGCGAGTGAGCCGCCGAGCAGGGCAAGGAGCACGAACGACAGTTGGTTGCCGGCGAAGCCGGTGGTCAGGCCGATGACGACGGCCAGTGAGGCGCCGGCGTTGACGCCGAGCAGGCCCGGGTCGGCCAGCGGGTTGCGGGTGAGTCCCTGCAGCGCGGCACCCGACACGGCGACCGACGCCCCGACGACGACGGCGACGAGGGTACGGGTGCCGCGTGCATCGACGACGGCAGCCGCGTCACCAGTGCCGGTGAAGAACGCGTGCAAAGCGTCGAGCATGCCGAGGCTGCTGCTGGAGCCGATGGCGAGGGAGAGCACGCAGGCGACGCCCAAGGTCGCCGCCGCGATCGCGAAGGCGACGCCGGCGCGCCGGCGCGACCCGCGTCCGTTGGTGGGTCGGCCGGACGCGGGTCGGGTGGAGACGAGAGTGCTCACTGCGCCTTGGCGGCGGCCGCAGCAAGCTGCGGCAGGAACTTCTCGAGTGCGGTCGGGATGCTCAGCGGGGTGGGGCTGGACATCGGCATGGCCGCGACGTTGTCGGAGCTGGCGACGTACGAACCACGTTGCAGCGCAGGGATTTTCGACAGCAGCGCGTTGCCGGTGATCTGCTTGGTCTGCGCCGCGTTGTCGACGTAGAAGACCAGCACGTCGGCGTCGGCGGTCGAGGCATTCTCGGCCGAGACATCGACGCTGAACAGGTTGGGCTTGCCGGCGGACAGTTTGGTGACGAAGCTCGGCGTCGTCATGCCGAACGCCTCAAGCATGCGCGGACGGTTGTCGATCGAGGTGTAGAAGCTCGCCTTCGACAGGTCGGTCGGGGTGAACCAGGCCCACGCCGCCGACTTGCCCTTGAGCGCGGGGTACTTCGCAACGGCGGTCTTGATGGAGTTCTCGGTGTCGGTCTTCAGCTTCGCGGCCTCGGTGGACTTGCCGAGCGCCTTGCCGACGAGGTCCAGCGACTGCTGCCACGAGGTGCCCCAGGGCTGGTCGGGGTAGGCGACGACAGGTGCGATCTTCGACAGCTTCGCGTAATCGTCCTTGGTGATGCCGGAGTTGGTCGCGAGGATCAGGTCGGGTTTGAGCGCGGCGACCTTGTCGAACGGCGTGCCGTCGGCGTCGCTGTAGCGGGTGGGCTGCTTTCCGCCGATCTTCGCCAGCGCGGCGTCGTACCAATCGGTCGACTTGCCGGCGTTGCCACCCCAGGTGACTTCCGGCGCACCGACCGGCGCGACGCCGAGCGAGACCGCGACGTCCTGGTCGCTCCAGCCGAGGGTCACCACTCGCTGCGGCGCCTTGGTGATGGTGGCGGAACCGAGGGCTGTCTTTACAGTCACCGGGAAGGCGCCGCTGTCGGTGGTCGTTGTGGCGCCGGCCGCCTGGGTGCCCGCGGTTTGGCTGTCGGCGCCACCGGTCGGCCCGGTCGAGCAGGCTGCGAGCAAGCCCGTTGCCAGCAGCGCGATGGGAAATGCGATCTTCTGCATGCGAGGAATTTCCTTGTCGGATAAGAGATTTCGGGCGGGTTGTGGTTCAGACGCGGGCTTGGCCGAGCTGCCAGAAGGAGGAGAACATGACCTTCCTGCGGTGCACACCGCGCTCGCTGACCAGATGGCGCCGGACGCCGGTCGCGAGGGCACGCTCGCCGCATATCCACGCGTAGCCGAGGGCGGGCCACTGCAGACCGGGCAGCACCTCCAGCACGGCTTCGCCGGGCGCGCGATCGCCGCGAATGACGATGTGCGCGTCGGCGTCGACCGGCAGCGGCGACAGGTGATCGGTGTCCGGCACCTCGACGATGATCGTGCGCGGCTTGTCCGGGTGCTGGTCGATGATCGCGGCCAGCGCCGGGGCCCCGGTTTCGTCGGCGACCAGCAGTTCGTGGCCGTCGTGCTGGGGCAGGTAGAGCGCGGTGCCCTGGCGGAAGCCCAGGCGGTCACCGACGCGCGCTCGCGACGCCCAGGCAGTGCCGGGACCGGCGTCGCCGTGCAACACGATGTCAACGTCGGCCTCGCCGAGGTCGGGGCGCACCGCCCGCAAGGTGTACCACCGAAGTTCGGGGCGGTCGACCGGGTTCATCGCGTGCACCGCGCGCCGTACGTTGGCCTCGTTCGGGTCGGGCATCGTCAGCCGACCGTCGGTGGGGATGAGCAACCCGAAGTACTCGTCGGGGCCGTTGCCGGCGTAGCCACGAAACTCATCGGCCGCGAAGGTGAAACGGCGCACCTGGTCGGCAGGGTGGGTGATCGCCCGGACGGTCATCGGCCACTGCAGAAGGTCGGTGCGGGTGGGCATCTGCGCCATCGTGACGGCGGTGTACGCAGACACGGCGCGCTGTTCGATGCGGTCGAGCAGGGTCGTCACACGGGTTCCTTACGGTTGCTGTCCCCGGCGGCTCAGCACCGGCGACTAGGACAGGTAAACCTAACTAAGGACTACCTAACCATGTCAAGCCGGTCTCACTTCATCGGAGGGAGCGCCCGCCGCACTGCGGAAGTCGGGCTCCTGCCGGGTCGATGTTCCGCGTAGGCGTAGCTCGCAGGGTGCTGCGGAGGGCCGATCGGCAGGACGACGACGATCGACCAGCGGAAGCACACCCGTGCGCGTTTCGGACAGGATTCGTTATCTGGATATCCCCGAGTTGGCTACTTGCTCAGTATGGCGTTCGTCACAATTTTGTTGCTGAGGAGCAGTGATCATGGTGGGACAGCTCGGCCGATTGTTGGCCAGAGGCGTGGAGGTGATTCAGGCGCTCGGCGACGCCCACGACACGATGACCATGTCGGACGCGGTGCTCGCCCAGCCGAGCCGATCGGGGGTAGTCGCACGGCGCGAGGTCGACCGGGCCGAACTGGACCGGGAACTTGCGGATACTCGCGCCAAGGGGTGGTGCATGACCGATCAAGACCTCGCAGTGGGCATCCGTTCCGTGGCCGCGCCTCTGCGCGATGCGACGGGGCGTGTCGTTGCGGCTCTGAACGTCAACGCTCATGCCGGCCAGACCTCGGTGGACAGGTTGCTCGAACACCACCTGCCCAGACTGCTCTCTACGGCATCCGCGATCAGTGAGGACTACGTGCGTCGGAACCAGTTTCGGTGACCGAACAGCAGTGAGGTGGGTCAGAGCCAGCCCTTGCGCCGGAAGACGAGCCACATCGTGGTGCTGACCGCGAACATCAAGAACAACGCGAACGGGTAGCCGAACCACCAGGAGAGTTCGGGCATCTTCTCGAAATTCATGCCGTAGATGCCAGCGACGACAGTTGGGGTGAACAGGATGGCCGCCCACGACGAGGCCTTCTTCACCTCGTCCGCCTGGTTGTTCGCCACCTCGGCAAGCCGCTTCATCTCCTCGTTCTGGGTCTGTGCGACGAGGGTGGCGTTGAGGGTGAGGATGTCGGCGAGCGACTGCCGGAAGCCGTCGACCCGCTCGGCGACGCTGGTGGCGTGGTCGGCGACGTCGCGCAGTGAGCGCTGGAGTTCGGGGTCGGTGCCGTACTTCTCGCCGCCATGGTCGAGCGCGTCGAGGATGCGTTGCAACGGTTTCACCGCACGCTGCAACTCCATGACCTCCTGGCTGAGTTCGTAGATGCGGCGCGACACGCTCGGGTCGGACTCGAAGACCTGCGCCTCGATCTCGTCGATGTCGTTCTCGAGACCCTGCAGCACCGGTGCGTAACCGTCGACCACATGGTCGAGCACGCCGTAGAGCACGGCTTCGGGGCCGAGGGCGAGTAGCTCGGGGTCGGCCTCGAGCCGGCGCCGCACGGGCGCCAGCTCGGGATCGGCGCTGTGCCGCACGGTGATCACGAAGTCGGGGCCGATGAACAGGTGGATCTCACCGAAGTCGACGGTCTCGGTGGCGTCGTCGTAGCTGGCCGAGCGCAGCACCACGAAGAGGGTGTCGTCGTAACGCTCGAGCTTGGGTCGCTGGTGGGCGACGATCGCGTCCTCGACGGCCAACGGGTGCAGGTCGAAGATGCGGGCCACCTGCTGCACCTGGCGTGCATTGGGGTGGGCCAGCCCGATCCAGGCCATCGGCCGATCGGCGGGGGCGAGGCCGTCGGAGAGCCGGTGGACCGTCTCGGAGATCGACGCCGGGTTCTCCAGCTTCTTGCCCTTGCAGTAGATCGCCCGCTCGACGACGGTGGCCTCCGCCGGGCGCTCCTCGTCGTCGCGGGCATGCTCGAACGACGCAGCCGGCGCCGCATAGGTCGGCAGGCTGCGTTGCTGGGGTCTCGGGACGTTGAGCGGGCGTCCGCGCCAGACGGGCATGGTCGAAACCCTAGCGCCGCCGGGCGGGATCGCTCCCAGCCTCCGGCGGCGCCAAGGTGTGTGCCGAGGTGTGTGCCGAGGTGTGCGCGCGGTGGGCGGACGGGTACCCGGCCGCGTGCAGGCGGTCTCGTCAGCCGCGTCCGTGCGGGTAAGCCATCGCCAGCACGTCGAGCGCCTCGTCGAGCTGTTGCTCGGTGAGCTTTCCATCGGCCACGTGGCCGCGGTCGATGACCACCTCGCGGATGGTGCGGCCCTCCTTGAGTGCCTGCTTGGCGATGCTCGCGGCCTCGTCGTAGCCGAGTTGATGGTTGAGCGCGGTGACGATCGACGGCGACGACTCTGCGTAGCGGCGCATCCGGTCGGCGTCGGCCTCGATGCCGTCGACGGTGCGCTCGGCGAACACCCGCGCCACATTCGCCAACAGGCTCGCCGACTCCAGCACGTTGCGGGCGATCACCGGCAGCATCACGTTGAGTTCGAAGGTGCCGGCGCTCGCGCCGAACGCGACGACGGCGTCGTTGCCGATCACCTGCGCGCTCACCTGCAGCATCGCCTCGGCGAGCACCGGGTTGACCTTGCCGGGCATGATCGAGCTGCCGGGCTGCAGGTCGGGCAGGTGGATCTCGGCGAGGCCGGCGGTGGGGCCCGAACCCATCCAGCGGATGTCGTTCGCGATCTTGGTGAAGGCCACCGCCACCGTGCGCAGCAAGCCCGACAGCTCGACCAGGCTGTCGCGCGACGACTGCGCGGCGAAGTGGTTGTCGGCTTCGGAGAGCGGCAGCTCCAGGGTGCGGGCCAGGTCGGCGATCACGGTGGCCGCGAGTCCCGGCGGCACGTTGATGCCGGTGCCGACGGCCGATCCGCCGAGCGGCAGGCCGCCGACGTGGGGGAGTACGTCGCGCAGGCGTCCGATCAGGTATTCGACCTGTGCGGCGTAGCCGCCGAACTCCTGGCCGAGGGTCACGGGAGTCGCATCCATCAGGTGGGTGCGTCCCGACTTCACCAGGTCGGCGAACTCGGTCTCTTTGTCGCGCAACGACTTTGCCAACTGTTCGAGCGCGGGGACCAGGTCGTTCTGCACGGCGCCCGTGGCGGCGATGTGCATGGCCGAGGGGAACTGGTCGTTGGAGGAGAACGGGTCGTTGACTGCGTCGTTGGGGTGCACGTCGCGGCCAAGTCGCTCGGCAGCGAGGGTGGCGATCACCTCGTTGGCGTTCATGTTGCTGGACGTGCCCGAGCCCGTCTGGAAGACGTCAACCGGGAACTCGGCGTCCCACTTACCGTCGGCCACCTCTGCGGCAGCGGCTGAGATCGCTTCTGCCACATCGGTTTCCAACGCACCGGACGCCGCGCGGGCGCGGGCCGAGGCGCCCTTGATCGCAGCGAGCGCGTGGATCAGCGACGGCTCGATCGGGCGCCCCGAGATCGGGAAGTTCTGCACCGCCCGTTGGGTCTGCGCGCGCCACTTCGCCTCGATCGGCACCTCGACATCGCCCATCGAGTCGTGTTCGGTGCGGGTCTGCTGCGTGGTCATCTGCGCCTCCAGGTCGGGATCGGTTTCTCCCGCTGTCAACACCACACGGCGGCACGCTGTTCCACCCGAAAGTTTGCAGGACGCGCGATGGAGGTGCACGCGGCTGCAAACACTCGCGAGTCCTGGTCTGCCAGGCTCGGCTCATGGACCTCGTGATGGAGCACCCCACCGGTGCCGAACTGGCGCAGTGGGAGGAGCACACCCGGGAGCGGCTGACCCGTCTGCGGGAAGGCAACGTGCCGGGCGACGCCGCCGCCGACGGATTCCTGGCCGGCGCGGTCGAGGGTGACGGGCTCGCCGAGGGGCACTTCGCCGGGCGGTTCGTCGACGACGGCACCACCGTCGGGTCGGTGCGGCTGCGCGACCGCGGCATCACCGGCGTCGTGGTCGACCTCGACGTGCCGGTCGATCGGCTGCCGGAGGTGCTCGACCGGCTGCGTGCGGCCGCGCCGTCGCACGGGTGGACGTCGCTCACCGTCAGCGCCTACCCCGGTGATCCGGTCGGGGCCGCCATCAGGGACGGCGGCGTCGACCTGGTCGCCACCAAGATGGGTCTCGCGGTGGCCGATGTGCCTGACGCCGACATCGAGTTGCGCCCGATGCTCGATGAACGCTTCGAGCGGTTCGTCGACGAGGGCGTCGAGAGCTACGCCCACTCGATCTTCGAGGCCGGCGACTACCCGACCATCGAGGATGGCCGGCTCGCCTCGCTCGAGCAGCACAAGCAGTTGCTGCCGCAGGGGTTGCAGTCGCCGGGTCACCTCCTGTGGTCGGCCTTCGACCCGGCCGAGCCCACCCAGGAGGTCGGGCTGTTGTGGATCGAGGAGCGTCTCGACCACGGCTTCATCTTCGAGGTCGAGGTCGACCAGGCGCACCAGCGCAAGGGTTACGGCACCCAGATGCTGCGCGCAGGCGCAGCGCAGATGCGTGAACGCGGACGGAAAATGCTGTGGCTCAACGTCTTCGGGCATAACGCCGATGCGCGCCGGCTGTACGAGCGTGAGGGCTACATGGTTCAACGAGGAGATCCTGCGGATCGTGGTCGAACCACCCGTCGCTGGGTAGCTCTGCCCATCGACGCCACGCGGCGAGCCCGTCGTTCTGTGACGCCTAGATCTGTGACGCGTTCGACAGTTCGCGCGGCCTCTCGGGACGGCAGGATTGGGCCATGCGCCGAACAGTCACAGCACATGTCGAAGCCACCGTCCGCGAGGCGGCCGACCTGACCTGGTCGGTCGCCGTCGCCCTTGACGTACCCCGGGCCGAGGAATCACTCAGGGTCACCGTCGACGGCGCCGAGGTCGAGATGACCGAGATCGTCGACGGCCTCACCCGGCTGCACCGCTGCCACGACGTGCCGCCCGGCCAGTTGGTGCTCGAATACTCCTGCACCGTCGACGGATCGGCGCCCGAAGCGGATGTCACCGACCTCGACGAGGTCGTCTTCCTGCGGCCGAGCCGGTACGTCGACTCCGACACCCTGGCGCCGGTCGCCGGCGCATCGTTCGCGGGTCTGACCGGCAAGGAACTGCTCGACTCCGTGTCGTCGTGGGTCAACCAGAGCCTGCTGTACGTCAGCGGGTCCAGTCGGCCGACCGACGGCGCCGTCGACACCTACCTCGCCCGGCAGGGTGTGTGCCGCGACTTCGCCCATCTCGTCATTGCCATGCTGCGGGCGGTCAACGTGCCGGCCCGGTTGGTCAGCGTCTACGCGCCGGGCCTGGAGCCGATGGACTTCCACGCGGTCGCCGAGGCGCTCATCGACGGCAAGTGGCAGGTGGTCGACGCCACCGGCCTCGCCCCACGCACCGCGATGGTGCGGATCGCCACCGGGCGCGACGCGTCCGACACCGCGTTCATGACCGTTGCGGCCGGTCTGGTCGACCTCGGGGCCATGGAGGTGACGGCGGTCGCCGAGCCCGACCTGCCCGGCGACGACGTCGGAATGCTGACGCAACTGCACTGAGGGTGACCAATACTCGGGAAATGTGAGCTGAGACACACATTTTCGATTCTCGGGTGGCAGGCTCTGCACATGAAGAGCACCATGCAGAGCACGCCCCTGTTGATCTCCGACCTGTTCGACTACGGCACCACCGTCCATGCCGACAGCAAATGCATCACCTGGACCCCCAATGGTGGTCGCGAGACCACCTACGGTGAGCTCGGCGCCGAAGGTCGCCGACTCGCGAACGCCTTGCGCGGCTTGGGTATTGACGGCGACCAGCGCGTCGCCACGTTCATGTGGAACAACGCCGAGCACTTCGCCGCCTATCTCGCCGTGCCGTCGATGGGCGCGGTGCTGCACGCCCTCAACATCCGACTCTTCCCCGAGCAACTGATCTACGTCGGCAACCACGGCGGCAGCGAGGTGGTGATCGTCGACAACACGCTGGCCGAGCCGTTCAGCAAGTTGCTGGCACACCTGCCGAAGATCCGGCACGTCATCGTCAACGGCCCGATCGACGACGCCGTCCGGGAGGCGCTCGCCGCGCCCGACGGCGTGGAGAAGGTGCACGACTGGACCGAACTGCTGGCCGACCAATCGGACGAGTTCGAGTGGCCGAAGGACATCGACGAGGACGACGCGTCGTCGATGTGTTACACCTCGGGCACGACCGGCAACCCCAAGGGCGTCGCCTATTCGCACCGCTCGAACGTGCTGCACGCGATGGGTAGTTCGATGACGGTCTCGCTCGGTCCGCAGGACACGTCGCTGGTGGTCGTGCCGTTGTTCCACGCGAACGCGTGGGGCTACCCCTACGCCGCGATGCTGTCGGGCGTGAGCCTGCTGATGCCCGACCGGTTCCTGCAGCCCGAGCCTCTCACCGACATGATCGAACAGGTGCGACCCACCTTCGGCGCCGGTGTGCCGACGATCTGGAACGGCCTGTTGCAATACCAGGAGGCCACCGGTCGCGACATTTCGAGCCTCAGGCAGCTGCTCTCCGGTGGATCTGCCTGCCCGCCCGACCTCATCAAGGCGTACCAGACCAAGGGCATCACGGTGCTCCAGGGCTGGGGCATGACCGAGACCTCCCCGCTGGCCAGCGTGGCGCTGCCGCCGCCCGGCCGTGAGGAAGGCACCGACGAGTACTGGAAGTACCGCGCGTCGCAGGGGCGCGTCGTCGGCGGCGTGCAGGCGCGCGTCGTCGGCCCCGACGGCGAGCTGCAGCCGTGGGACGGCGAAGCGGTCGGCGAGATCGAGGTGCGCGGGCCCTGGGTCACCGGTTCGTACTTCAGCAACGGCACCGAGTCCGAAGGCGAACTCGCCGACATGGCAAGCAAGTTCGACGACGGCTGGTTGCGCACCGGTGACGTGGGTTCGATGACGCGCGACGGTTACATCCTGCTCAGCGACCGAGCGAAGGACGTCATCAAGTCGGGTGGCGAGTGGATCAGCTCGGTCGACCTGGAGAACCACCTGATGGGCCACCCGGCCGTCGCCGAGGCGTCCGTCATCGGGGTGCCCGACGACAAGTGGGGCGAGCGGCCGCTCGCCGCCGTCGTGATCAAGCCGGGGCAGCAGGTGTCGATGGAGGAGTTGCGCGACTTCATCGCCGACCGTGTCGCCCGCTGGCAGGTGCCCGAGCGCTGGGCGATCATCGACGAGGTGCCGAAGACCAGCGTCGGCAAGTTCGACAAGAAGCAGCTGCGATCTCGTTACGCCGCAGAGGAACTCGAGGTCGCCAAGACCGACGCGCCCGTCGCCGGCTGACCCTCGTCCGGTTCCCGGGTCGGGCTCACCTCGACACCCGGGGCCGCCCCCCGGCGTCGACGCCACCGACGCCGACGCCGCATCGGGTCTGGTGAACACCTTTCACCAGGTCGGCTCGGCGCTCGGCCTCGCGGTGCTCGTCGCGAGGCGGCATCGGCGGGTGGCGACGCGGTAGCCGGGCTCGCCGGACGCGTCCATCTGGCACTCACCGGGTCGACCGGTCTGCTCGTGCTCGGTCTGGTGTTGCCCGTCGCCTTGGTCGGGGTGCCGCGCCGGACGCGGGCATGAGAAAGCCCGACCGGCGCATCCGCTGGTCGGGCTTTCTTGCACTGTCTCAACTCAGTACGCGCACCCGTAGGGATTCGAACCCCAAACCTTCTGATCCGTAGTCAGATGCTCTATCCGTTGAGCTACGGGTGCTTGCTGCCACAAGCGGCAACGACGTGACACTCTACCTGCTCACCGCCGCCGATGAGAAATCGGCGAGCACGAGGCGTCCGTCACGTCCGAGGGTGCGGCGTCGTCGCCCGAGAATTACGGCCCGGCGCGCACCGCGGAGATGAGCGGATCCTTGCTGCCGCCGCAGGTGCGGTCCTTGGCGGCCGGCACGAACTGGCGTCCGGCGAGCACGCTGGTCGACTCGAGTTCGGGGCGACCCTGCAGGATGCCGGTGAAGGTGTAGCGGCGCATCGTGGCCAGCGAACACGAGGTGTCGAACTCCGCGATGTCGAACGAGTAGGCCTGGGTGAAGACCTCCGTGCCCTTCTCGGCGGTGCCGGCGAGGGTGGCGCCGAAGAGTCCGCCGCCGGTGAAGGTGCCGACCGTCATGTGGTTGTTGTCGCGGGCCGGCTTGTGGGTGTGGCCGGAGATCAGCAGCGACCGGTCGGGGAAGCCCTCGTCGGTGGCGGCCGGTTCGTGGCTGATCACGACGTCGGGCAGGGCCTCGTCGCGGGCCTTCCAGGTGTCGATGAAGCTCGTGCGGGCGCCCACCTGGATCTTCGGGTCGCGCGGATCGTCGTCGCCGTAGAAGCGCTGGTCGTTGAAGCCGCCGAAGCTCACTCCGGCCATCGACACCTTCTGGTAGAGCTCTGGGTTTCGTTGCAGCAGTGTGACATTGGGAATTCGGCTGAGTCGATCGAGGAGTGCGGTGTCGGTGGCCGACGTCGCATCGTGGTTGCCGCGCACGAACAGGTAGGGCACGCCGAGCGACGCGATCGAGTCGAAGATGCGGGAGGTCTCCGCCTCCTGCACGCTGCCGAAGTTGATCAGGTCGCCGGAGTCGACCACCGCGTCGACCTTCTCGGTGGTGACGATGTCGCGCAGCAGCGCGTACTGGTTCGAGCCGTGGATGTCGCTGACGAACAGCACCCGCAGCGCGGTGGGCGCGCTACCCGCCTGCGGGGAGTACTTCGACTGCAACGCATCGGAGAGTGCCAGCACGCTGGTGATGTAGCGCGACGACTGCGAGGTGCGCCGCTCGAGATCGCTGAGCAGCGAGGTGTCGTTGCGCGCCAGGGTCAGCAGCGACGTGGTGCGCACCTGCCCGATGTTGTTCTCGCGGTAGGTGACGAAGCCGGCCAGCGACGGCACCAGCAGCGCAATGGTCACGGCGCCGGCGGCCGAGCCGAGGCTGCCGATCGGGTGCCTCCACGCGGCTCGGGCGGCCAGCAGCGCGCCGGCCACCACGCCGAACCCGACGAGGAACCGCCACGCCAGCCCGGTCAGGCCGGCTCGCGCGGCGTCCTCGAGTTCGTCGGCCGACGGACGGAAGGTGTCGGGGCTCGGCGCCGCGCCGACGAACGCGTCGGTGACGTCCTTGCGCAGCTGCGGCTCCACCACGATGCCCGGCGCGGGCATCGGTCCGGTGAACTCGATGTCGACGTCGCCCAGCACCGTCGGGAAGCGGACGGTGGAATCGGGCACCAGGTTGAGCCGTACGTCGGCCGAGTAGAACTTCGTCTGCACCGGCGTGGGGAACAGGCTCGTCATGCCCACCCCGCCGAGGTAACCGAACGCGGCGAGCAGCAGGGTGCCGGCGACGGCGCGCAGGACGGGCCGCACACGACGGCGCGTGTGGCGGACGGGTGACGCTTGCTCGGTGCTCACCCCGCCAGCCGATCAACTACCGCCCAGGAAAGCAACTCCCAGCGGACGCGGACCCCACGGAATCGGGAGCCGCGGGTCGCCGATCGATCAGACGTCGTCGGCCTTCTGCGTCGCCGGGTCCCACTTGAGCACGCCGTCGGCCTCCCAGCCGCGCTCCTTGCGGGCCTGACGCGACAGGTCGCGCTGGCTCGGGGTGAGTCGCTCGAGGTAGAGCTTGCCGTCGAGGTGGTCGGTCTCGTGCTGCAGGCAGCGCGCGAACAGGCCGGTGCCTTCGTACTCCACCGGGTTGCCGTCGAGGTCGGTGCCGGTGACCTTGGCCCAGTCGGCGCGCGGGGTGGGGAAGTGCTCGCCCGGCACCGACAGGCAGCCCTCGAGGCCGTCGTCCTCGTCGGGTTCGCCCGGCGGCACGGTGCCCTTGGTGAGCACCGGGTTGATCACGACGCCGACGTAGTTGTCGTCCTCACCGCGCTCGGACGGGCAGTCGAACACGAAGATGCGGTAGCGCGAGGCGACCTGGTTGGCGGCGAGCCCGACGCCGTTCGCGGCCTCCATCGTGTCGAACATGTCGGCCACCAGCGTGCGGATCTCGTCGGTGACCTCCTTGACCTTCTTGGTCGGCTGGTGCAGCGCCTTGTGCCCGACGATCGTGATGGGACGGACGGCCATGTGCGTGGTTCTCCTGCGGACGGTGACGAGGTTCGACCACCAAGTTTCGCACGGTCGCGCGCTCAGTTCCGCCGGCGGTCGACGCGGTGGGTGGGGGAGGCGTCCTCCCGGCTGATATCCCAGCCGGCGTCCATGAACGGTTCGTCGATCTCGTGGGCGTCCTCGTGATCGGGGGTGTCCTCGACCGGCTGCGGTCCACGCAGCAGTCGTTCGCGCAGCGGGGTGCGTGCCTTGTCGCGGTAACGGTCGACGTACGTGCCGAGCCGGGTCGCGACGTCCGACTCCGGCACGTGCGGCACCGGACGCCGGGAGACCGGCGGCGCAGTGTCCGGCGGCGGGGTGTGCACGGCCTTGCCGGCCGGCACCTGGACGCGGGGCAGGAACGGGTCGGTGTCGTCGCGCCGGTCGTCGTAGGCGTCGGTCGTCGGCACCATCGCGGGCAGCGGTTCGTCGTCACCGCGTCCGAACAACTCACCGCAGATCGCCCGGTAGGACGCCTCCGGGTGCGGGATGAACGGGATGACACGCAGCGCTTGTTCCTGGCCGGCCGACTCCATCACGAACTCGCCGTAGCCCAGGATGCGCCCGATCGCCGGCTGGTTGAACGACATGTCGGTGACCTTCGAAAGCGGCATCATCGCGGTCTTCTGGTTGAGGATGCCGCGACGCCAGACCAACCGCTGATCGGTCGCGACGAACCAGTCGCGGGTCCACAGCCACACCGTGGCCAGGGTGTAGATCACCATCGCGAGCAGCACGTACCACATGGCGTCAGCCATCGGCGCGAGCTTGGCGGGGGCGGTGAAGCCCACGAACACGGTCACCACGAAGCCCGCGATGAGCGCGAAGAGGGTGCCGGTGAGGCTGGCCCAGTGGGGGCGGTGGACGACCACCATCTTCTCGCCATGGACGAGAAATCGGCGCATGGTCTCCGCGCCGCGCGGGTCGACCAGTTGCATGGTGCTAGCTGCCGAGGATCGCCTTGAAGAAGTCGCCGATGCTGCGGACGCCGGTGGCGAGCAGGTCCCAGATGTTGTGGACGATGTCGGCGGACTTGTTCGGGTTGGTGAAGATGGCGTAGAGAACGAAGGCGAAGATCACCCAGATGGTGATCCTCTTGATCTTCTCGGTTGCCATGGGAGCCTCCGGTCGATGAGCGAGCGGATGAGCCGCCCATGATGAACACAGTGCCTGTCCATTCTGCCAGCTTGTGACTCGTGTGGCTGGAGTGGCGACGGTTTCGGCGTGTTGTCGCCGGCTTGTCCCGGGTGTTGGCGGCGGGTCGGCGGCGGGTTGGCGGTGCGAGATCCGGACGGCGGACGGCGCGCAAGCGCGCGGGTCCTCGCCTGGCCCCTCGGTACGCTCGGCCGCGTGAAACCACTCGCCGCCACCCTCCGCGCCGCGCTGGAGGACGAGCTCGCCGGGCGCTCGCGCACCGAACTCGCCGCCGCCACAGCGAGGTTGTCGCAGCGGTACCGCCGTGGGGGTGCGGCGAGCGCGCCGATCCTGGCGAGCGACACCGACGTCGCGGCGTACGCCGCCTACCGGATGCCCGCGACGTACGCCGCCTGTGAGCGGGCGTTGTCGCTGGCGGCGCCGTGCTACGAGGGTGGGATCGACTCGGTCGTCGATCTCGGCGGCGGCACGGGTGCGGGGGCCTGGGCCGCGATGTCGGTCCTCGAGCCGGGCTCGGTGCAGGTGCTCGACCAGGTGGACGCGGCCCTGCGCTGCGGCAAGCGGTTGGCGCCGTTCGAGGCATCCTTCGCCCGCTGGGCCGTCGGCGCGCCCGTGCCCGCCGCCGATCTGGTGATGGCGTCGTTCGTCCTGTCGGAACTGTCCGAGGCGCAACGGGACTCGCTCGTCGCCGGCGCGATCGCGGCGGCGCGCCGGGCGGTCTTCATCATCGAGCCGGGCACACCCGACGGCCACCAGCGGGTGCTCGCCGCCCGGGCGGCCCTCGTCCAAGCCGGTTGGACGGTCGCCGCGCCGTGCCCGCAATCTGGCAACTGCCCTGTGCAACAGCCCGATTGGTGCCACTTCGCGGCCCGCGTCGAACGGTCGTCAGTGCACCGCCAGATCAAACGCGGCGATCTGTCATACGAGGACGAGAAGTTCAGCTTCGTGTTCGCGGTGCGTGACGGCGCGCTCCCCGCGGCCGAACGAGTGTTGCGGCACCCCGGCAAGCGCAAGGGCTTCGTCGAACTCACCGTCTGCGACAACGCGGGCGAGACCGGCCGGCGCGTCGTGACCAAGAAGGTCGGCGCGGCGTACAAGCAGGCGCGCGACCTGCGCTGGGGCGACCCGTGGGGCGACCCCGCCGCGCGCGACTGACCGCCCGCCGCCCCCACTCACCCGCCCCACCCTCCGCAAACTCTGACGGGGACCGCAGCGTTTGCGGGGTTTTGCGGGTGTTTCGGACGCGCTGAAGGGGTGGTGGACGAGTAGGGAGACAACTCCCAAAGAAACGCTTGACGGTTGTCGATCGACGGGTGTTCACTATCAAACATGTCTTTGGGAGACGCGGGTCGGCCGGACCCTCAGGAACTGCGCGCACGACGGGCGATGGCCCACCCGTTGCGGCTGCGGATCCTCTCGTTGCTCACCGGTGTCGAGCTCAGCGCCGCCGAGGTGGCGCGCGAACTCGGCATCACCCAGCCCAACGCCAGCTACCACCTGCGCCTGCTCGCCGACGTCGGCCAGCTGCAGGTGAGCGGCACCGAGAAGGTGCGTGGGGGCGTCGCCAAGAAGTACCGCTACGTCGCGGCCACCGACATCGCCGCCCAGGAGGCTCGCCGCGCGCAGCGGGGTGCGCCCAGCCGCGAAGACAGCCGCGGCGACCTGCAGCAGCACCGTGTCGCGCTCGACGCCGAGCTGCGTCGCCGCATCGAGAGTTCGATCGGTGACGGCCACCTCGCCGACGCCGAGGTCTGGCTCGACGAGGACGTCTGGGCCGAGGCCAAGGAGCTCGTCCGCAAGGCCAGTCGGTTGGTGCACGACAGTGCCCGTCCGCCCCGCACCGCGGGCACCAAGCACGTTTCGTTCGTCAGTTGGTTGTTCGCGATGGAGGTCCACGATGTCCGTGATTGACTCTGCAGGAGTGTTGCGGCGCAAGGACTTCCGTTGGTTCTTCGCCGGCACGACGGTCAACCGGCTGGGCGGCATGATGACGCCGGTCACGATGGCCTTCGCGGTGCTGCACGTCGACAACTCGGCCGAGGCCCTCTCGAAGGTGCTCGCCGCCGAGATCACCGCCAACGTGCTGTGCGCGCTGTTCGGTGGCGTGATCGCCGACCGGTTCAGCCGGCGGGTCGTGCTGCAGAGCACCTACCTGTCGTCAGCAGCTGTCATCGCCACGACCGCGTTCCTGCTCGCGACCGACCGGGCGACGGTGCCGCTGTTGGTGCTGCTCGCCACCCTTGCCGGCGGCACCACCGCGTTCGCGATGCCGGCGATGCAGGGGATCGTTCCGCAGCTCGTCCCGCGCTCGGAACTGCAGCAGGCCAACGCGCTGATGTCGTTCGTGCGCAACGGTGCTCAGTTCATGGGGCCGGTGCTCGGCACAATTTTGGTCGCCTTCGCCGGACCCCAATGGGCTCTCGCGGTCGACGCCGCCTCCTACCTGGTGGCGAGCGTGCTCCTGCTGCCGGTCGCGTTGCCGCCGGTCGTGCGCGGCGACACGGGCATCGTCCACGAACTGCGCGAAGGCTGGGGAGAGTTCCGCTCGCGCACCTGGCTGTGGGTGATCGTGGTGGCCTTCGGAGTGCTCAACGCGATCCAGTCAGGCGTCATCGGCGTGGTCGGCCCGGTGCTCGCGAAGAACACCGAGTCGCTCGGCATTCGCGGTTGGGGTCTGGTGATGGGTGCTCAGGCGGTCGGCATGCTGGTGATGTCGGTGGTGTTGCTGCGGGTGCCCGTGCGCCATCCGTTGTTTGCCGGCATGGCCGGAATTGCCTTGGTGTCATTGCCGATTGCGATGCTCGGCGTGCACCCGGTGACGCTCCCACTGATCTTCGTCTCGCTGCTGGCGGGCGCCGGCAGCGAGACCTTCGGCACCGGCTGGAACGTCGCGCTCGGCGAGCACATCCCGCCGGGTGTGCTGTCACGGGTGAGCAGTTACGACATGGTCGGGTCGTTCGTGGCCATGCCGATCGGCATGCTGATCTATGGCTGGCTGGCCACCGCCGTCCCGCTCGAACCGCTGCTGGTCGCCTCCGGCGTCGCCTACGCGGCGATCGCCCTCTCGACGCTCGGCGTCAGGTCGATCCGCCGGATGGGGCGGGTGCCCGAGGGGCCCGCCGGCGACGCACCGGAGCCGAAGCCGGTGCCGACGCCGGCCTGAGCCCGCAGCCGACGGCGTCCGAAACTCAGACCACTCCGTAGAGGCGGTCGCCGGCGTCGCCGAGGCCAGGCACGATGTAACCGTGCTCGTTGAGCCGCTCGTCGATCGAGCCGGTGACCAGGGTGATCGGGATGTCGAGCGCGGCGAGGTCCTTCTCCATGAACTCGATGCCCTCGGGCGCGCACAGCAGGGTGACCGCGGTGATGTCGTCGGCGCCGCGCTCGGCGAGGTAGTGGATAGCCATCGCCAGCGAACCGCCGGTGGCCAGCATCGGGTCGAGCACGTAGACCTGACGTCCGGACAGGTCGTCGGGCAGGCGGTTGGCGTAGGTGATCGCCTCGAGGGTCTCCTCGTTGCGCTGCATGCCGAGGAAGCCCACCTCGGCGCTCGGCAGCAGACGCACCATGCCCTCGAGCATGCCGAGACCGGCGCGCAGGATCGGCACGATCAGCGGCTTCGGCGAGCTGAGCTTGATGCCCTGGGTGGGGGCGACAGGCGTCTCGATGTCGAACGGCTCGACCCGCACCTCGCGCGTCGCCTCGTAGGCAAGCAGCGTCATCAGCTCCTCGGCGAGGCGCCGGAAGGTGGGGGAGTCGGTGCGCTTGTCCCGCAGGTAGGTGAGCTTGTGGGCGATGAGCGGGTGATTGGCGACCAGAACACGCATGGAGCAGACTCTACGGGTGATCGCGCCCGCCGACGACTGGATGCAGCTCGCGCTCGACGAGGCGCGGGCGGCGCTCGCGACCGACGACGTGCCGGTGGGCGCCGTGGTGCTCGATGCGGACGGCGTGGTGATCGGCTCGGGACGCAACGAACGGGTCGCGGTCAAGGACCCGCTCTCGCACGCCGAGATCGTCGCGATCCGCGCCGCGGCCAAGACCCACGGCAACTACCGGCTCGACGACTGCACGCTCGTCGTCACCCTCGAACCCTGCCTGATGTGCACCGGCGCGGTGATGCAGTCACGCATCCCGCGGCTGATCTTCGGGGCCTGGGATGCGAAGGCCGGTGCGTGCGGCAGCGCCTGGGACGTCGTCGCCACCAACCGCAGCCCCCACAGACTGACCGTGACCGGTGGGGTGCGTGAAGCGGAGTGTGCGCAGTTGCTCACCCACTTCTTCCGGGCCCGCCGCCGCAGGCCCGCGGGTGGCTCGGGGCCCGAAGTGGTGCAGATCACACCGCAGTAGGTCAGACTGGTCGAACCGCCCTCCGACCCCGGGAGCCCGATGAGCAGTCCGACCCTGCCAGTCACGCCGGCCGTGCGCGCCCTCGACGACCTGCGCCACAAGGCGGCCGACCTGGCGCGGCTGCACGAGCAGTGGCAGCTCAGCCGGCGGATTCCCGACGCCCTGCGTCCGGAGGTGGCACGGGCCTGGGCCCGTCACGAGCCCGAACACCGGGCCGCGCGCACGATCGACCCGCTCGCCGTCGACCAGGTGCGCGAACGCCGCGACGCCTCGGTGGTGCTGGCCGCCGCCGTCGAACCGTTGCGGCAACTCCTGCTCGATACGGCGGTCGAGTCGAGCAACGAGATGGTCGTCTGCGACTCCGACGGCGTGGTGCTGTGGATGGACGGCCCGCGTCCGGTGCGCACGGAGTCGGAGCGGCTGGGCTTCGTCGAGGGTGCCCGCTGGACCGAGGACCTCGTCGGCGTCAACGCCCTGGGCACGGCGCTCGCCGACGGACGCGCGATCCAACTGTTCGGGGCCGAGCACTCCAACCCCGACCAGCACCGGTGGGTGTGCACGGGCGCGCCCATCCGCGACCCTGCGTCGGCGGTGGTCATCGGGGCGATCACACTCTCCGGCCCGCTCGCCACCGCCCACCCGCACACGCTCTCGTTGGTGACGAGCGCCGTCCGGGCCGTGGAGTCGGAGCTCACGATGGGCCACCGCCGCTCGCTGCGCGACCTCGCCGAGTGCGACAGCGCGGCTCCGCTGGTCGTCGACGAGTACGGCTGGGTCGCTGCCGCCCGAGGCATTCACGCACCCGAACGCGTCTGGGCACCAAGGGGATTCGCAGAGGGCACGATCTGGCTGCCTTCGCTCGGCAGCTTCACCTGCGTACCCGCCGGACGCGGCTGGGCGCTGCGCCGGGTCGACGCCACCGGTCCGCGGCTGCGGTTGGTGCGCACACCCCGGCCGACGCTGGAGGTGGGCGAGTGTGGCGCCGCCCGGTTCGGGCTCACCCCGAAGCAGGCGGCGCTGGTGGAGGCGCTCGCGGGGGCGCCCGCCGGTCTCGACTGCGCGGCCCTGCAGCAGGTGCTCGGCGTGGGCAGTGCGGTGTCGGTGCGGGCAGAGGTGTCGCGCCTGCGCCGTCTGGTCGGCGGCCTGCTGGAGAGCCGCCCCTACCGGTTCACCGTGCCCTGCGAGATCGCCTGACCGACTGCAACAGGCTGCAACCTTCTGCAACGCTTCCGGCCCGGCCGCACCGCTCCTAGCGTCGTCGATGTGACCCACATCACTGACGAAGGAGCCCGTGGTGACCGATGAGATGAACACCGCCCAGCAGTGGCTGAGTGCGTTCGAGCAAGCCCTCGGGGGCGACGACACCGCAGCTGTGACCGACCTCTTCGACCAGGAGTGCTACTGGCGCGACCTGGTCTCCCTCACCTGGAACCTGCACACCGCAGAGGGTGCCGAGCAGATCCAAGACATGCTCGAAGGAACCCCGAAGGGCCTGCGCCCCAGGAACATTCGAGCCACCGAGGCCGCCGACGCCGACGGCGTGATCGAGGCGTGGTTCGAGTTCGACAACGACGCCTTCACCGGCAAGGGGCTGGTGCGGCTGCGCGAGGGCAAGGCGTGGACCTTGCTCACCACGGCGCAGGAACTCGCCGACTTCCCCGAGAACAAGGGCACCCGACGCCCGCTCGGCGCGGAGCACGGCAACCCGCACCAGGACAAGAACTGGCTCGACCGGCAGAAGGAGCGTCAGGCCCGGCTCGGGTACGAGGACCAGCCGTACGTGGTCGTCGTCGGCGGCGGGCAGGGAGGCATCGGGCTCGGCGCCCGGTTGAAGCAGCTCGGGGTGCCGACGCTCATCATCGACAAGCACCCTCGTCCGGGTGACCAGTGGCGTGGCCGCTACCACTCGCTGTGCCTGCACGACCCGGTCTGGTACGACCACCTGCCGTATCTGCCGTTCCCGGCGAACTGGCCGGTGTTCACGCCGAAGGACAAGATCGGCGACTGGCTGGAGAGCTACACCAAGATCATGGAGCTCGACTACTGGAGCAACACCGAGTGCGTGTCGGCCGACTACGACGAGGACGCCCAGCAGTGGACCGTCAACGTCATGCGCGACGGGCAACCGGTGACGCTCAAGCCGACACAGTTGGTGCTCGCGACCGGCATGTCGGGTGTGCCGAACATGCCGAGCATCCCCGGCATGGAGACCTTCAAGGGCGAGATCCAGCACTCGTCCCAGCACCCGGGCGGTGACGCGTACGCCGGCAAGAAGGCGGTCGTAGTCGGGTCGAACAACTCCGCCCACGACATCTGCGCCGACCTGTGGCGGGCCGGCGCCGACGTGACCATGCTGCAGCGGTCGACCACCCACATCGTGCGCTCGCAGTCGCTGATGACCGAGGTGCTCGGCCCGCTGTACTCCGAGGAGGCGCTGGCCAACGGCATCGACCACGACAAGGCCGACCTGATCTTCGCGTCGATCCCGTACAAGGTGCTGCCGGGCGTGCAGAAGCAGGCCTTCGACGTGATCCGAGAGAACGACAAGGAGTTCTACGACAGGCTCGAGAAGGCCGGGTTCATGCTCGACTTCGGCGACGACGACTCGGGTCTGTTCCTGAAGTACCTGCGCCGCGGCTCCGGCTACTACATCGACATCGGCGCCTCCGACCTCGTCGCCAAGGGCGAGATCAAGCTCGTCGCGCCGGCGGTCATCGACCACATCGACGAGACCGGGGTGGTGCTCGACGACGGACGCCACCTGGACGCCGACCTCATCGTGCTCGCCACCGGCTACGGCTCGATGAACGGTTGGGCCGCCAAGCTCATCAGCCAGGAGGTCGCCGACAAGGTGGGCAAGTGTTGGGGCCTCGGCTCCGACAGCACCAAGGACCCCGGGCCGTGGCGAGGCGAACTGCGCAACATGTGGAAGCCCACCAAGCAGGACAACCTGTGGTTCCACGGCGGCAACCTGCACCAGTCGCGGCACTACTCGCGCTACCTGTCGATACAGCTCAAAGCGCGGATGGAGGGGCTCGACACCCCCGTCTACGCCATCCCCGAAACCGTCCACCTGTCCTGAGCGACGCGGCCGCGGTTCGACGGCTCCAGGGAAAGATCGGTGCTGCCAGAGCAACACCGATCTTTCACTGGAGCGCGGCTGAGACAGCTAGCGGGTCACAGCCGCGCCCGATACTGCTGCACGGTCAGCAGCGCACACAGGGCCGCCAGCACCGCCAACGGAATCGCCACCGGCATCGACGTCGCGAGCGAGGCGAGCACCAGCGGCAGCCCGAACCCGACGTACGCCACCGTGTAGAACGCGGCCGCGACGGTGCCGAGCCGCCCCTCGGAGGCAACCCCGGGCAGGCGGGCCAAGCCGGCGGCGAGGGCCAGGCCGCCACCGGCGCCGAGGAGCATCGCGCCGGGCACCGCCAACAGCAGCACCGCGGGCACGGCGGCCGCGATCGCGGTCAGCCCGAACCCGACCACGCCGCAACCGGCCGCGACGGGTGCCGTGCGGGTGCCGAGCCGGGCCTGCAACGGGGCGGCGAGCGCGCCGCTGCCGAGGGCCGCACCGGCGAGCAGGCCGGTGAGTGCGACCGGAGCGACCGGGAAGCCGAGCAGCACCGGGATCCCTCCGACCGCGCTGGCGGGGAATCCGTAGACGCACACCGCGAGTGGCGCGATCACGAGGGCAGCGGTGCGGAAACGTCCGGGCTTGAACGCGTTCTGCTTGGGCTTCGCGGTAGGTGCGCCGTGGTCGGGCCGCAGGCTCTCGGCCACCGGCCACGCGACGAGGATCGCGAGGACCAGCGCGCCGGCGTGCAACAGGTAGGGCAGCCGCAACGGCCACGGCCCCCACTCGCCGATCAGCCCCGCCACCGCCGGGCCGATCGCGAAACCGCCGGTCATCGTCACGGCGGCGACCCGCGGGCCCGACGCGCGGCCGGCTCCGGTCGCGGTCTCGACCAACCACGCGCTGCCGACGCTGAAGGTCGCGCCGGCTCCCGCGCCCTGGACGAACCGCACGACGAAGAGCATCAGCTCGCTGTCCTGGGCGGCGACGTACAGCAGCGACGCCAGCACCGACACGATCGCGGCCGGGATCGCGACGGTCTTGCGGCCCCAGCGGTCGGCGGACGGCCCGGCGAGCGCAAGCGCGGGTGCCAACCCGAGGGCGTACACACCGAACAGCGCGGTCAACGCGGTCGACGACATGTCGAGCCGATCGCGATAGATCAGGAGCAACGGTGTGGGGATATTCGTGCCGCCGGCCACGCCGAGCAGCAGGAGGCCGATCCGCCGGTCGGGGGTCAGGGTCACCCTGGCGACCCTATCGACGCGCGGCCGCTACATTCCCGCGGCGGACGCCGACACGCGAAGAGCCGGCCAGTCCGCGGGGGACTGACCGGCTCTTACTACTGGCGGTGGCGGAGGGATTTGAACCCTCGGTGGGGGTTAACCCACAAACGCTTTCGAGGCGTTCTCCTTAGGCCGCTCGGACACGCCACCGCCGAAAAACATACCCGACGGACGCCGTTCGGCCCAAACCGGCACACTGGACGGGTGGAGCGCGAGGACATCGTCCGGCTGCGGCGGGCGCGCGATCGGATGGATCGCGACTACGCCCAGCCCCTCGACGTGCCCGCGCTCGCGGCCGATTCGCTGATGTCGGTCGGCCACTTCCAGCGCTCGTTCAAGAAGGCGTACGGCGAAACGCCCTACTCCTACCTCATGACCCGGAGGGTCGAGCGCGCCCAGGCGCTGCTGCGCATCGGTGAGTTGAGCGTCACCGACGTCTGCATGGCGGTGGGGTGTACCTCGCTCGGGTCGTTCAGCGCGAAGTTCACCGAGCTGGTGGGGCAGACCCCGAGCGACTACCGGGCGGCCTCACACGACGGGCTGGTCGGGGTGCCCGGGTGCATCGCGAAGCAGATGACCCGCCCGCGGCGCTGAGCCTGCGGCCAGAGGTGGATCACCGTTGTCAGGGCAACGACGATCCACCACTGGAGAATCCAAGTGATCAGTTTTCGAGAAGCGTCCGCGGCGGCGGGTGCCTAGCGTTGTCGGCATGAACAACACAGCACTCTCCTCCCTGACCCTGACCAACACGTTCGTCTTCGTCGACGACCCCGACAAGGCCCTCACCTTCTACCGCGACGTGCTCGGCCTCACCGTCAACACCGACGTCAGCAACGACGGCTTCCGGTGGCTGACCCTCACCACCCCCAACCAGCCCGAGCTGGAGATCACGCTCCAGCAGCCCGATGGCATGCCCTACTCCGACGAGGACAAGAGGGCCATCGCCGAGATGACCGCGAAGGGGCTGCTCAGTGCGCTGATCTTCAAGGTCGACGACGTCGACGCAGTATTCGAACATGTGCGGGCCAGCGGCGCCGAGGTGCTGCAGGAGCCGGCCGACCAGTTCTACGGCGTGCGCGACTGCGCGTTCCGTGACCCGGCCGGGAACATGGTGCGGATCAACCAGACCTTGCAGCAGGGCTGAGCGGTGTGTCGCCCCGGGTGGGAGCGGCCGGTCGCCGAGCAGGCCGCCACGGACCTGGCCGCCACCGGCCCGGCCGCCGCGCGCAGCGAGATCTCAGGCCAGCATCGAGGAGTCGATCTCGGCGATCGACGCGACTCCCGAGGTGGCCATCATGAGGTCGAGCTCGGCGCGGAAGTTCTCCAGCACTTCGCGCACACCGTCGGCGCCGGCGAGGGCCAGGCCGTAGACCCACGGACGGCCGATGCCCACCGCTGACGCACCGAGCGCCAGCGCCTTGTAAACGTCTGCGCCGCATCGAATCCCGCTGTCGAAAAGCAGCGGTATCTGTGCGTTGACGGCTGGTGCGATCGCGGCCAGCGCATCGAGCGAACCGATCGCTCCGTCGACCTGTCGGCCGCCGTGGTTCGACACGATGATGCCGTCGACACCGGCGTCCATCGCCAGGCGCGCGTCGTCGGCCGACTGCACACCCTTCACCAGGATCGGCAGGTCGGTCATCGCCCGCAGGATGCCGAGGTCGTCCCAGCGCAGGTCGGTGCGGGAGAAGACGTCGAGAAAGGTGGCGACGGCCGCCCGCGGGTAGGGCGAGCGCAGGTTGTCGCGGAACCCGCCGGGGTAACGCCGGGTGATCGCCAGCAGCGAACGCACCGCCTCCGGGGTCGGCCGTCCGTCGACCTCGGCGGTGACGCCCGACGCCACCCGCTCCTCCACGAGCGCGCGGAACGCCGGGTCGGAGGTGTACTGCGCGATGCCGAGGCCACGGGCGAACGGCAGGTAGGCGCGGTCGAGGTCGAGCGTGCGCCACCCCAGGACGGTGGTGTCGAGGGTGACGACGATCGCGCCGGCCCCGATCGCCTCGGCACGCCGCACGAACGACTCGACGATCGTCGGCTCGTTGCTCCAGTAGAGCTGGAACCACCGCGGGTGATCACCGAGCTCGGCGGCGATCTGCTCCATCGGCACGGACGCCTGCGAGGAGATGATCATCGGCACCCCCGCCGCCCGCGCACCGCGCGCGACGGCTAGGTCGGCGTCCGCGTGCGCCATCTCCGCCACCCCGATCGGGGAGGTGAACAACGGCGACGCGAAATCGTTGCCCAGCAACGAGATCGACTGGTCGCGACGACTCACGTCGCGCATCATGCGGGGCACGATCCGGCGCGCGTCGAGCGCCGCACGGTTGTTGTCCATGGTGGTGCCCGACCCGGCGCCGGTCTGCACGTAGTCGCGTGCGGCGGGGCTCATCGCCTTCAACCCGTCCCGTTCCAGGGTCGCGGCATGGGTGGGCACCGCGGGCGTGCGCCCGAACACCCCGGCGGAGTAGATGCGCGACTGGACCGCGCGACCGAACGGGAAGTCGGACAAGGTGACTCCTTCGGGAGGTTCAGCAGCCGGGCGGTGTGGTCGACGGCGTCGCGCTGGGGGAGGGGATCTCGGGGAAGGCGTCACCGAGCACGACGTCGACCGAGTCGTCGTCGCGTCCGTCAGCCATCAACTGCGCGTCGGGCACGAGCTTCTGCACGTACTGCTTGGCGTTCTGCTCGCCCTTCGGCCCGAACCGGATCTGACCGACCGAGGTCAGCTTCATCTTGTACGGGTCGTTGCTGATGACGCCGACGTTGAAGTGGTTGGCCTTCAACGCGCGCGCGGTCTCCTTCGCCTTCCCCTGCCCGCTGGACGCGTTGTAGACGTTGAGCACGAACTGCTCACTCGCGTACGTCGTCGTGGTGGGTGTGCAACTGGCGGGCTTGTCCGGCGGACTCGACCCGGGTAGCGCACCGGTGAAGTAAGCGGCCGCGTAGACGCTGCCGAGCGCGACGGCGACGGCGACGACGATGAGCACGATCATCGAACGCCGCCGCCTCCTGCGGCCGGCGTACGAACGGCCGGTGGACTGTGCGTATTTCATAGGACGGCGCCCATCACATCACGTGGACGCGGGCATGCACGGCCGAACGCTGCTGCAAAGCGGCGCGCAGGGCGCGGTGGAGACCGTCCTCGAGGTAGAGGGTGCCCTGCCAGTCGACGACGTGCGCGAACAGATCGCCGTAGAAGGTGGAGTCCTCGGACAACAGGTGGCCCAGGTCGAGCATCCGCTTGGTGGTGATCAGCTGGTCGAGGCGAACGGGCCGCGGCGCGATCGCGCTCCAGTCCTTGAACGAATGCAACCCGTGATCAGGGTAGGGGCGCCCCTCGCCCACGGCCTTGAAGATCACGCCGCAAGTGTAGGTCGCCGGATGTCGCGCGCTTTGCCAGGTCTGTGTCGGATCTGCGGTCTAGAGTCTTCGCCGTGACCGAATCTGCCGCTTCCCAGCTCGATCAGATCAAGACCGGCTACGGCTTCGAGGGCGCAGCCCTCGAGCTCGGCGTTGCGATGCACGGCGGTGAGCCTCAGCCGGGCGTCCCCGTCCGGCTGCCGCTGGCGATGATGAACCGCCACGGCCTGGTCGCCGGCGCCACCGGCACCGGTAAGACCAAGACGCTGCAGGTGATGGCCGAGCAGTTGGCCAATCAGGGCGTCCCGGTGTTCGTCGCCGACATCAAGGGCGACATCTCCGGCCTCGCCACCGCCGGTGAGTCCAACGACAAGCTGCTGAAGCGCACCCAGGCGCTGGGGCAGGAGTGGACGCCGACCGCCTTCCCGACCGAGTTCCTGTCCCTCGGCGGACGCGGCAAGGGTGTGCCGATCCGGGCCACGATGACATCGTTCGGGCCCACCCTGTTGTCGAAGGTGTTGGGGCTCAACGACACCCAGGAGTCGAGCCTCGGGCTGATCTTCCACTACGCCGACAAGCGCGGGCTCACCCTGCTCGACCTCAAGGATCTCCAGGCCGTCATCCAGTTCCTCACCTCCGACGAGGGCAAGGCCGACCTGAAGTCGCTCGGTGGGCTGTCGTCGGCGACGGCCGGAGTGATCCTGCGGTCGCTGATCACCTTCTCCGACCAGGGCGCCGACGCGTTCTTCGGTGAGCCCGAGTTCGACACCAACGACCTGTTGCGGGTCGGCGCCGACGGCAAGGGCGTCATCACCTGCCTCGAGCTCCCGCAGGTGCAAGACCGTCCCGAGCTGTTCTCCACCTTCCTGATGTGGTTGCTCGCCGACCTCTTCCACGACCTGCCCGAGGTCGGCGACGCCGACAAGCCGAAGTTGGTGTTCTTCTTCGACGAGGCCCACCTGCTGTTCAAGGACGCCTCGAAGGCGTTCTTGTCGGCGATCGAGCAGACCGTCAAGCTGATCCGCTCCAAGGGTGTCGGCATCTTCTTCGTCACCCAGACCCCGAAGGACGTCCCCGACTCGGTGCTCGCCCAGCTGGGCAACCGGGTGCAGCACGCGCTGCGCGCCTTCACCCCCGACGACCAGAAGGCGCTCACCCAGACCGTCCGCACCTTTCCCAACAGCGGCTACGACCTGGAGAAGCTGCTCACCTCGCTCGGAATCGGTGAAGCGGTCGTCACGGTGCTGAGCGAGAGCGGTGCGCCGACGCCGGTCGCCTGGACCCGCATGTTGGCGCCCACCTCGCTGATGGCGCCGTCGGCCGATGCCACGATCGACCAGATCGTCGCGGCCTCGCCGCTGGCCGCGAAGTACGGCGAGGCCATCGACCGCGAATCGGCCTACGAGATGCTCAACAAGCGGATGGAAGCCGCCCCGGCACCCGAGGCGTCCGACCCGGCTGCCCCGGCACCGGCCGCCCCGCCCGCGCAGAAGCCGGCGAAGGCGCCCAAGGAGGAGCCGGGCATGGTCGAGCAGGTCGTGCAGTCGGGTGCCTTCCGGTCGATGATGCGTTCGGCCGGCACGGTGCTCGGCCGCGAGATCACGCGCAGCATCTTCGGCACGGCCCGTCGGCGCCGCTGACCCGCGCCGCCCGTCGGGTGGGCTGTTTCAGCAGCCCGGCGGGCGGGTTGCCGTCGGCTCGATCGTGGGGGTGGCCTGCGCCGCCGGCACCACATCCTCGAACTTGCTGCCGAGCAACAGGTCGATCGTCTCGTCCTTGCGGCCGTCCTTCACCAGACGGGCACCCTTGACCGACAACTGCACTCGGCGGGCGGCCGGTTCGCCGTGCTCGCCGTACCGGATGATCGCGGTGTCGTCGGGGAAGAACCCGCCGCCGGGGTCGTTGCCGGTCTGCGCGATCTTGAAGCCGCGCTGCTTCAACGCGGCCGCCACCGTGCCCGACAGCCCCGACTTGAACGTCGTGTTGTAGACGTTCAAGGTGACCCGGTCGGCCGCCGGGGGCGGCACCGGCACGAACTTGAACCCGTCGCCGAGGATGAGGTCGACCGTCGGGTTGGTGCGGTCGTCCTGGTAGAGCACGGCGTTCTGCACCTGGGTGGCGAGATTGAGCGCGACCTGCTTGCCGTTCTTGCCGTACCTGATCTCGGCCGCCTTCGGCTCCGGCCGGTCGTCCGGGTTCGGGTCGTTGCCGGTGCTCAGCACGTGCGCGCCGCGCCAGGTGAGTTCGGACGCGGCCCGCGAGGCGAGCCCGTCGGTGGAGCTGGCGTTGTAGATGTTGAGGAAGGTCTGCGCCAGGGAGACCTTGAAACTGGGGGCCGGAAGCGAACTCGGGCAGACGGGCGACTTGGTGGTCTTCGTCGCCGGTTCGTCGCTGCTGCAAGCGGTGACGGACAGCAACACACCCGCGACGAGCAGCGCGGTGCGTGCGCCGTGGCGGTTGACAGTGCGTGCCCACAGCATGTGCGTTGGTCCCCCCTTGCGGAATCAGCCGGCGCTCGCGATTGTGCCACGGCCGGCCGAGCGAGGGTCGTGCCTGCACATGTGTCGGGACGGCGCGCCGGGACCGCGCGTCCCGTTGTGTACCAGGACGATCGCGCTGTTAGAGTTCTGGCGGCCGTCGGGGGAGACGTCCGGTGGTTCCAGCCGGCTCCCCGGTCGGGATCACGTGACCTACGACACCTCTCCCGAGGAGGTTCGGCTTGCGGATTTCGCAGCTGTCCGAAGCAACCGGCATGCCCATCGCAACGCTGAAGTTCTACCTGCGCGAACGCGTCCTTCACCCTGGCGAGGCCCGCGCGAAGACCCAGGCCGAGTACGACGAGTCGCACGTCGAACGGGTCAAACTGGTGCGGGTGCTGACCGAGGTCGGCGGGCTCTCGATCGCGGCCACCCGCGGCGTCGTCGAGGCGATGAGCGACCCGACGCTCGACCGGCTCGGGCTCATGGCTGCCGCCCACAAGTCGCTGACGCCGCCGGTCGCAGCACCACGCGACGAACACCCGCTGGCCCGAGAACTGCTCGACGACCTGGGCTGGATCTACGACCCGAACGACCGGCTCATCGACCTGCTCGAACGCCAACTCGAGGTCGCCAACGATGCCGGCATCGCCGCGCACCCCGCCGACCACAACCTCGCCCGCCTCGCCTACAAGGTCGCCCAGACCGACCTGTCGATCGTGCCCGAAGACCCGCAGGAAGCCGTCCGGGCCGTCGTTCTCGGCACCGTCCTCAGCGACAAGCTGCTCATCACGCTGCGCCGACTTGCCCAGATCGACGTCGCCGTCCGCTCCCACCGTGCGGACGCCGACCCCGCCCCCGAGGCGCCGATTTCTACCTGAGCGACTTCGCCGGTATTCTCGTCCGGCCTGGAGGATTCGCATAGTGGCCTAGTGCGCACGATTGGAAATCGTGTTGGGGATGAAACCCCTCGCGGGTTCAAATCCCGCATCCTCCGCGTTGTTGGATTGCCGCTCCTGAGCGGGACAGCCCCCCGGTGCTCGCATCGGGGGGCTGTCGCGTTCTCCGATGCGGGCAAGGTGCGCCGGACGCGGGCACCTTCGGGCTCCAGTGAAAGATCACTGCTGTCAGAGCAGCACCGATCTTTCACTGAGGCCGGCTGAGCGAGGCTGGGGGATCGTTCTCGACCAGCTGGCGCGTGGATTGGTCGCTCGTCAAAGTCTGATCTAAGCTGTCGGAAGACCCCTCGTGTGGTGGTACCTCACTGAACTCCCCCAGGGCAGGAATGCAGCAAGGGCAGGTGAGCTCTTCCAGGTGCACGGGGGGTCCTATCATTTCTGGAGGCTCCTTCGGCGTTCGTCCTGCGGCTCCTTCGTCACTCGCAGGACGAGCCGTCCCGCCTCCGTGAGCCTCCCAGCGGGGTCGGCTGGGCGGCCACCACCGGCATGGAAAAGCTTCGCCGTCGTGGATGTCGGTGCCGCGCAATAGAGTGGCCGGGTGAGCACAGCCCTCTACCGTCGCTACCGCCCGGAGACGTTCGCCGATGTCATCGGCCAAGAACACGTCACCGAGCCGTTGATGCAGGCGCTGCGCACCGGACGCGTCAACCACGCCTACCTGTTCAGCGGCCCGCGCGGCTGCGGCAAGACGACCAGCGCCCGCATCCTGGCGCGCTGCCTCAACTGCGAGCAGGGGCCCACCCCGACGCCGTGCGGCACCTGCGATTCGTGTGTCGCGCTGTCCCGCAAGGGAGCCGGCACGGTCGACGTCATCGAGATCGACGCCGCCAGCCACGGCGGTGTCGACGACGCCCGTGACCTGCGCGAGCGGGCGTCCTACGGCCCGGCCCAGAGCCGGTTCAAGATCTACATCATCGACGAGGCGCACATGGTGACGCCGCAGGGCTTCAACGCGCTGCTGAAGATCGTCGAGGAACCGCCGGAGCACGTGAAGTTCATCTTCGCGACGACCGAACCCGAGAAGGTCATCGGCACGATCCGCTCCCGCACCCACCACTACCCGTTCCGGTTGGTGCCGCCGGCCCGGCTGGCCGAATACATGCAGGGGTTGTGCGACGCCGAGGGTGTCGCCGTGGAGCCCGGGGTGCTCTCGTTCGTCACCCGCGCCGGTGGGGGATCGGTGCGTGACTCGCTCTCGGTGCTCGACCAACTGATCGCCGGCTCGACCGACGAGGGCCTCACCTACGCCGGCGCCGCGGCGCTGCTCGGCTTCACCGACGGGGCCCTGCTCGACGCCACCGTCGATGCGCTCGCCGCCAACGACGGGGCGGGGGTGTTCACCCAGATCGACCGCGTGGTCGAGTCGGGTCACGACCCGCGCCGGTTCGTCGAAGACCTGCTCGAACGCCTGCGCGACCTCATCATCGTCGCGGCCGTGCCCGACGGCGCCGACGCCGTGCTGCGCGGCCTGCCCGGCGACCAGATCGAACGGATGCGCAGCCAGGCCGGAGCCTTCGGATCGGGCCGACTGTCGTACGCGGCCGACATCATCAACGCCGGGCTCACCGAGATGACCGGGGCCACCAGCCCACGGCTGCAACTCGAGCTGATGTGTGCGCGGGTGCTGCTGCCGCGGGCCGCCGGTGAAGACGGTTACGGTGCCCGACTCGACCGGCTCGAGCGACGCATGGACATCGCCGGTTCGGCCCCGGTGGCTCCAAGTGGTTCGGCAGCGCCGGTGGCGGCGGTGGCATCGCCCGCACCTGCACCCGTCACGACCGCGCCGACCGGGCCGCCCGAACAGCACCGCCCGCAGCAGCCAGAGCAGCAGAGTCAGTCCGAGCAGCACGCGCCTCAGCAGGGCCAGGCGGCACAGCAGGGCCAGGCGCCACAGCAGGGCCAGGCGGCACAGCAGCCGGCCGAGCGCCGCCAACCCGCGGAGGTCGACTCGCGCCGTCCGCAGCAGCAGCCGGCGCACGACCGCTACGACGATGCGCCGCCCCCGGAGCCCGACGACGAACCCTGGCCTGAACCGCGCGACTCCGACGAAGCCCGTGCTCCGCGCCCGCAGCAGCGTCCCGATGAGCGCACCGACCAGCGCCCCGACGCGCGTTCGCAGGGTCAGTGGCAGCAACCGGCCGACCGACCTGCCCAAGACACACAGCAACCGGCACAACAGTCGGCTCAGCAACCCGCAGCACAGCAGGCTGCACCACAGCCGCCCCAGCAGAGCCGTCCGGGCGGTCTGGGCGTCGAGGAACTGCGCCGCGAGTGGCCCTCGATCCTGCAGCGCATCGCCTCGATCCGCCGCGTCACCTGGACGCTGATCAGCCAGCACGCCCACGTCGCCGACTTCGACGGGTCGATGCTGGTGCTGGGTAGCAGCAGTCCTGGTTTGGTCGAGCGCATCGGGTCCGACCCCAACCCGGACATCGTCCGCAAGGCGGTGCGTGAAGCCCTCGGACTCGACGTGCGGGTGGTTGCCCGGTTGGTCGGCAGCGACGGCCAGATCGAGCAACGGCAGCAGACGCAGGGTTCGTCTTCCGGTTGGGGCCCGAGCGCCGATGCCGCGGTCGCCGACCACGGCGAGGACGAGCAGGCCAAGCAGGCCGCGATCCGGTCGCGGTGGCAGCAGCGGGTGCGCCAGGCGGGAGGCTCGGTCGAGGGTGCCGGGCAGGCACCCCACCAGTCGCCGCAGCAGTCGCCGGCACCGGAGCGTGCCGCCGACGACGACCCGCGACCGGCGCCGACAGGCCAGGGCGCGCGCTCGGCCGACAGCGACGCACTCGACGCGCAGGCCGCGATGTCGCGGATGCAGCGCGAAGACAATTCCGGCGACTGGTCGACGGTGTCGGCGGCTGCGCCCGCATGGGCCACGGCCGAACCTGCCGCCCCGGCGTCCGCCACTGCGTCGTCGGCCCCCGCCACGCAGCCGCAGCAGCACAACGAGGCCAACAGCCAGGGCCACAACGCGCGCCACAGTTCGAGTCATGACGACGGCCGTGACGAAGGTCCGGTCGAATCGATGGACGACGAAGATGTCGAGGACGGCGCCGCCGTCGGTCTGCCGGTCATGTCCGCCGTGCTCGGCGCGACGGTCATCGAGGACATCAGGGAGTAGCGATGCTCTACCTCACCACCCGCTTGGTCGTCACTCCCTTCGCCAAGGCCTGGTTCCGGGCGACTGTCGAAGGGGTCGATAACGTCCCGCGCACCGGTGGGGTGCTGCTCGCGTCCAACCACCTGTCGTTCATCGACAGCTTCGTCATCCCGCTGGTCGCGCCGCGCAAGGTGGCGTTCCTCGCGAAGGCCGAGTACTTCACCGGCTCGGGGCTGAAGGGCGCGTTGAGCCGCACCTGGTTCAACTCGATGGGCATGGTGCCGGTCGAACGCGACGACTCCAAGGCGGCGGCCAAGTCGCTCGAGATCGCGTTGGAGATCCTGCGTCGCGGCGACGCCTTCGGCATCTACCCCGAGGGCACCCGATCACGTGACGGACGGCTGTACCGCGGACACGTCGGCGTCGCGCATCTCGCGCTGACGGCCGGGGTGCCGGTGGTTCCGGTCGGCCTCATCGGCACCCAGAAGGTGCAACCGATCGGCTCGAACAAGGTGCATCGGGAGCGCTTCACCGTGCGGTTCGGGGAGCCGATCGATTTCGCCGGGCGGTTCGAGGGTGTCGCGCAGGGCAAGGCCCGCCGCCAGGCCACCGACGAGATCATGGACGCGATCGGCGGGCTTTCGGGTCAGCGCCGGGCCGACGCCTACAACGAGCGCGCCACCAACTGAACCCTCCCCGAAAGTTTGCGCGGTTGGGCGCCTGCGTCGCGCGTCGCGCAAACGTTCGGCATACCAATTAACCGCGAACCGCCGGTGGTGGCTGCCAACGGGACCACAGCGGAAGGCCCACGCAGGCGGGACGCCTCGTGCTCGCAGCGACGAAGGAGTGGGAGCACGAACGGCGAAGGAGCCTGCAGACGACCTACGGGTGCAGGGCGTCGAACTCGGCCTCGGCGGCCGCCTCGTCGTCGACGTCGAGCCGCAGGTGTCGCAGGATCGTCAGCAGCGCACGCAGTGACGCCGCGGCGCGCACGCCCCACTCGGACAGGTAGCTGAACTGCCACCACCAGAGGGCCTCGATGGTGCGGCCGGCGCGGTAGTGCACGAGCCCGTGCTCGAGCGCCTGCACGATGTCGGTGAGGTCGTCGGAGATGGCACCGCGGGCGAGTTCGACCGACGTGACCGGGTCGATGAGGTCGGTGTAGTCGTCGATGCCCTCGAACAGGTTGGCAAGGCTGGTGCGCAAGGCGTCGAGGTCGGTCTCGGGCCCGGGGTCGGCTTCGAACCGCTCGGTGGGGACGACGTCTTGAACCGCGCCGAGGCGGGCACCGCTCATCTGCAGCTGGGACAGCAGCAGCATCAGCAACGGGATCGCTGTCTCGGGCGCGGCGCCCGCCGCGATCTCGCGCACCCCGGCGGAGAAGGTCTCGGCGTCGCGGGCCGTCTCGACGGCGAGCGCGCCCAGGTCGGAGATCTCAGACATTCGTCAGCACCTTTCGTCCTTCGATGGCGCGCCCGAGGGTGACCTCGTCGGCGTACTCGAGGTCGCCGCCCACCGGCAGGCCCGACGCCAGCCGCGACAGTTGGATGCCCATCGGACGGATCGAGCGCACCAGGTAGGTGGCGGTGGCTTCACCGATGTGGTTGGGGTTGGTGGCGATCAGCACTTCCTCGATGGGTTCCTGGCCGAGGCGCCGGAAGAGTTCGGTGATCTTGAGGTCGTCGGGGCCGACGCCTCCCATCGGATCGATCGCGCCACCGAGCACGTGGTAAACGCCCTTGAACTCGCGGGTGCGCTCCATCGCGAGCACGTCCTTGGGTTCCTCGACCACGCACAGCTGGGTGCGGTCGCGGCGGGGGTCGGCGCAGATGCGGCACTGCTCCGACTCGGCGACGTTGAAGCAGGTGTCGCAGAAACGCACCCGCGCCTTCACCGTCTGCAGCACCTCGACGAGGCGGTTCACGTCGGCGCTGTCGGCCTGCAGGATGTGGAAGGCGATGCGCTGCGCCGATTTGGGCCCGATGCCGGGCAACCGGCCGAGCTCGTCAATGAGGTCTTGAACTACGCCTTCGTACACGACACGAGCCTACGGCCTCGGGCTGACAACCGTCCGCACCTGCGGCGCTTCAGGCCGTCGGGGCGGGCGCCGACTCCGGCTCGGGGAGCAGATCTTCCCGCAACGGGGCGGGAGCGAAGGCACTGCGGCCGAAGAACACCCGCTGCAACGCGAAGGCCGTCGCGAGCACGGCCGCGCCGGCGATGCCGTCGAGGATGAAGTGGTTGGCGGTGCCGACGACGACCATGAACGTCATCACCGGGTAGGCCACCCCGAGCGCGCGCAGCCACGGACGCTTGGCGATGCGGAACACGCACAGCCCGACCCAGAGCGCCCACGCGCAGTGCAGGCTCGGCATCGCCGCGAACTGGTTGGTCTGGTTGGCGACCGCCGGGCTCGACCACGAACCCCAGGTGCCGAAGGCGACGAGGGTGTCGACGAAGTGCGCGCCGCCCAGCAACCGCGGGGGAGCCATCGGGAAGAGGTAGAAACCGATGAGGCCGAGGACGGTGGTGCCGACCAGCACGGTGCGGGCCGCGCGGTAGTGGCGTTTGTGGGCGCGGAAGATCCAGATCAGCGTGATCGCGGTGACCGGCAGGTGCAGGTAGGTGTAGTAGGCGTTGAAGATGTGCGCCAGCACCGAGTGGTTCGCGACGAAGTGGTTGAAGTGGAGTTCGGCGTCACCGGTGAGCCGCTGGGTGAAGTCGAGCACCTGGTGGCCGCGGTTGTATGCCTCGCCCTCGCGGGAGGGGACGAGGTTGCGCAGACGCTCGTACACCAGATTGAGCACCACGAGGATGCCGATCTCGACCCACCAGCGCGGTGCGCGATGGACTCGGAACCGCGCGGGAAGAAGGGCGCGGTGCTGTTGGTTGAGCGTCGTCCGTTCGGCTGTGGCAGTTCCCCCGACGCTGTCCACATTGCTTGACACCTGTTGATTGTCCCTCCAGTTCGGAGATTTCGCCAATTGTTTACCCAGCGGTGGCACAGAACCGGTTGCCGCGCCGTGGCTCGCGGTTGGAGGTTGCGGGGCTGATTTCCGTTCCGTTGTGTACCAATGAATGTTCCGGGAAGGCACCGCAGCCGGATCGAACTCCCGTGACTGTTTCGTATCGCGGGCGATTGTCCACCCTTTGAACACCGCTCGTTACGATTGACGAGGCTCAGCGGCCGGGCCCGAACCGGTCGCGCAGAAGAAGGAGAGGCCGACGTGAGTTTGGTGGTCCAGAAGTACGGCGGCTCGTCGGTGGCGGATGCCGACAGCATCAAGCGCGTCGCACGGCGGATCGTCGACACCCGCAAGGCCGGCAACCAGGTGTGCGTCGTCGTCTCGGCGATGGGCGACACCACCGACGAACTGCACGACCTCGCCGCGGCCGTCTCCCCGGCGCCGCCGCAGCGCGAACTCGACATGTTGCTGACCGCGGGCGAGCGCATCTCTGCCGCGCTGGTCTCGATGGCGATCGCCAACCTCGGCGACTCCGCCAAGTCGTTCACCGGCTCGCAGGCCGGCGTCATCACCGACGACGTGCACGGCAAGGCCCGCATCATCGACATCACCCCCGGTCGCATCCGGGAGGCCCTCGACGCCGGTCACATCGTGATCGTCGCCGGATTCCAGGGCGTCTCGCAGACCACCAAGGAGATCACCACGCTCGGCCGTGGCGCCTCCGACACCACCGCCGTCGCGCTCGCCGCGGCGCTCGGCGCCGACGTGTGTGAGATCTACACCGACGTCGACGGCGTGTTCACGGCCGACCCGCGCATCGTCCCGAGCGCGCGCAAGATCGACCGCATCAGCAACGAGGAGATGCAGGAGATGGCCGCCTCGGGCGCCAAGATCCTGATGCTGCGCTGCGTCGAGTACGCGCGCCGGTTCAACGTGCCGATCCACGTGCGGTCCTCGTTCAGTCATCGTGAAGGCACCTGGGTGGTCGACAACACGTCGGCCGACAAGCAAGGAGAAGAAGGCGTGGAAGACCCGATCATCGCGGGCGTGGCACACGACCGCAGCGAAGCCAAGATCACCATCGTCGGAGTCAAGGACTCCCCGGGCGTCGCGGCGAAGATCTTCCAGACCGTCGCGACCGCGGCGATCAACATCGACATGATCGTGCAGAACGTCTCGGCGCTCGATACCGGACTCACCGACATCTCCTTCACCCTGCCCAAGGGCGACGGACAGCGCGCGGTCGAGGTGCTCAACGCCGAGAAGGACGACATCGGGTTCGACCAGCTGCAGTACGACGACCAGGTCGGCAAGCTGTCGCTCGTCGGCTCGGGCATGCGCTCCCACCCGGGTGTCAGCGCGACGCTGTTCCAGGCGCTCGCCGACAACGGCATCAACATCGAGATGATCAGCACCTCCGAGATCCGCGTCTCGGTCGTCACCAAGGACGACCAGCTCGACGACGCCGTCCGCGCGGTGCACAGCGCATTCGGACTCGACTCATCCGAGGGCGAGGCCGTGGTTTACGGAGGGACGGGCCGATGAGCGACGCAGCGAAGGTCAATGTCGGCGTCGTCGGCGCCACCGGCCAGGTCGGCGGCGTCGTGCTGGAGATCCTGACCGAACGCAACTTCCCGGTGGGCGACCTGCGCCTGTTCGCGTCGGCGCGCTCGGCCGGCCGCACGATCGAGTGGCAGGGCCGCGAGATCGTCGTCGAAGACGCCGAGACCGCCGACCCGTCCGGCCTCGACATCGCGATCTTCTCCGCCGGTGGGGCCACGTCCAAGACGCTCGCGCCGAAGTTCGCCGCTGCCGGCGTGACCGTCATCGACAACTCCTCGGCGTGGCGCCAAGACCCGGAGGTGCCGCTGGTCGTCACCGAGGTCAACCCCGACGAGGCGCTGAAGCCGGCCAAGGGCATCATCGCCAACCCGAACTGCACCACGATGGCCGCGATGCCGGTGCTCAAGCCGCTGTCCGACAACGCCGGGCTGCGCCGCCTCACCGTCGCGACCTACCAGGCGGTGTCCGGTTCGGGCCTCGCCGGTGTCGAGGAACTCGCCGGCCAGGTGCGCCAGGGCGCGGAGTCGGACCAGCTCGAGCAGTTGGCCCACGACGGCGGCGCCGTCGAGCTCGGCCCGGCCAAGAAGTACGTCGCGCCGATCGCCTTCAACGTGGTGGCCCTCGCGGGTAGCCTCGTCGAAGACGGCTCGGGGGAGACGGATGAGGAACAGAAGCTGCGCAACGAGAGCCGGAAGATCCTGGGGCTGCCCGATCTTCTGGTCGCCGGCACGTGCGTGCGCGTGCCCGTCTTCACCGGTCACTCGCTGTCGATCCACGCCGAGTTCGACCAGCCGATCAGCCCCGACGAGGCGCGCGCCCTGCTGGCCGACGCCCCCGGCGTCGAGCTCGCCGACGTGCCCTCGCCGTTGCAGGCCGCCGGTGCCGACCCGTCGTACGTCGGTCGTATCCGGCAAGACCAGTCGGTGCCCGACGGCAAGGGCCTGGTGCTCTTCGTCGCCGGCGACAACCTGCGCAAGGGTGCCGCGCTCAACACCGTCCAGATCGCGGAGGTCGTGGCCGCGGGTCGGTGATCGCCGGTGACCGTGCGTAAGCCAGTCCTTGCCGTCGTCGGTGCCACCGGCGTCGTCGGACAGACCCTGCTGTCGATGCTGCCGACCCGGCCCGACGTTTGGGGCGAGGTGCGCTTGCTCGCCTCCGGTCATTCCCACGGGGTCACCGTGCGTGCGCTCGGCCAGGACGTCGAGGTGCGCGAGATCGAGTCGGCGGCGTTCGAGGGTGTCGACGTGTGCATCCTGGCGGTGCCGGCATCGGTCGCCCGCACCTGGGCGCCCATCATCGCCGCGCAGGGCGCGGCCGTCATCGACAATTCCGGGGCTCATACCGCCAATCCGGCTGTGCCCCTGGTGGTTCCGGAGATCAACCCGCACCGGGCGGGCGGTCAGGGCGGGCGCATTCTCGCCAGCCCGAGCGGCACCACGTTGCTGATGATCAACACCCTCGCGACGTTGCACGAGGGCTGGCACCTGCGCGAGGTCGTGGCCTCCACCTTCCAAGCCGTTTCCGACGCCGGTGTGCGCGGGGTCAACCGGCTCTACGACGAAGTGGCCGAACTCGTGAACAACCGCCAGGTCGGCCAGAGCGCCGGCGACGTGCGCCGGTTCCTGTCCGACCTCGAGAGCGAGTCGCCGTTCGCTGCGCCCATCGCGTTCAACGTCATCCCGTGGGTCGGCGGCCCCGGCGACGGACGGTGGTCGAGCACCGAACTGCGTGCCCGCGAGGAGGTGCGCACCATCCTCGACACCCCCGATCTGCGGATGGCGACCACCTGCGTCCAGGTGCCGGTGGTCAGCACCCATTCGGCCTCCCTGCACCTCACCTTCGATCGCCGGCTGACCCGCGACGACGCCGTCCGTGCCCTCACCGAAGGGTCGAACTCGGTGGTGGTGCTTGACGATCCGATGCGGCAGGAGTGGCCGACACCGGTCGATGTGGTCGGCACCGACCCGGTGTTCGTCGGACGGGTGAGGCAGCCGGCCGACTTCCCTCGATCGCTGGAGTTGTTCGTCTGCGCCGATAACCTGCGCAAGGGGTCTGCGCTCAACATGCTGCAGATCGCCGAACTCGTCGCCTGCTGACCGCGCGATCCGCAGGTTGGTCACAATTGTGACGCAACCTGGTATCAGGTTCTTTCTTTGTCATTACATTGCGTCTGCCGTGACCTATGGTTAGGCGCCATGACGGAGGAGAATGCCGCCGAGGCCGGCCAGGCCCACCTCGGCAAGGAGCGCGGCCAACAGGGCGAACCGCTCGTCGTCCTGACGGACGTCAACAAGCACTACGGCGACCTGCATGTGTTGCGGGACATCAACCTGACGGTCACCAAGGGCGAAGTGGTCGTCGTCCTCGGGCCGTCCGGGTCGGGAAAGTCCACTCTGTGCCGCACGATCAATCGGTTGGAGACCTTCGAGTCGGGCTCCATCACCATCGACGGCGTGCCGTTGCCGGAGGAAGGCGCCGCGCTCGCCAAGCTGCGCGCCGACGTCGGAATGGTGTTCCAGTCGTTCAACCTGTTCGCGCACAAGACGATCTTGCAGAATGTCACGCTCGGCCCGATCAAGGTGCGCAAGCAGAAGCCGAAGGAGGCCGAGTCACGCGCGATGGAGTTGCTCAAGCGGGTCGGCGTCGACCACCAGGCCGCCAAGTACCCCGCCCAGTTGTCCGGCGGTCAGCAGCAGCGCGTCGCGATCGCCCGGTCGCTGGCGATGGAGCCCAAGGTGATGCTCTTCGACGAGCCGACCTCGGCGCTCGACCCCGAGATGATCAACGAGGTGCTCGACGTCATGGGTCAGCTCGCCAAGGACGGCATGACGATGATCGTGGTCACCCACGAGATGGGCTTCGCCCGCCGGGCCGCCGACCGCGTCGTGTTCATGGCCGACGGGCAGATCCTCGAGCAAGACACGCCGGAGGAGTTCTTCAACAACCCCAAGTCCGACCGTGCGAAGGACTTCCTCTCGAAGATCTTGGCCCACTGACGAACTGGGCCAGACCCGTCACCGACCGTCACCGTTTTACCGAACCGGGGCCAACGCCCCTTCGCAGGAGGAAACCAATGAAGATTCGTTCCGCGTCCGCCGTGGCCATGCTGGCTGTTGCGTCGCTCACCCTCGCCGCATGTGGCAGTGACTCGGGCTCCGGCTCGGGCGACAAGATCAAGATCGGTATCAAGTTCGACCAGCCGGGCCTCGGTTTCAAGGACGGCAGCAAGTACACCGGTTTCGACGTGGCCGTCGCCAAGTACGTCGCCGGCAAGATGGGCTACAAGGAAGACCAGATCGACTTCGTGCAGTCGCCGTCGAAGCAGCGCGAGTCGATGCTGAAGGCCGGCACGGTCAAGATGATCTTCGCGACGTACTCGATCACGGACAAGCGCAAGCAGGAGGTCTCGTTCGCGGGGCCCTACTTCGTCGCCGGTCAGTCGGTGCTGGTGAAGGCCGACAGCACGATCAACAGCGTTGCCGACCTCAAGGGCAAGAAGGTCTGCTCGGTCACCGGCTCCACCTCGGTCGACAACCTGAAGAAGCAGCAGCCGGCGCTCGTCCCGCAGGAGTACGACACCTACTCCGCGTGCGCCTCTGCGCTCAACGACGGCGTGATCGACGCGATGACCACCGACGACGCGATCCTCGCCGGCTACTCCAACCAGGCCGCCTACAAGGGCAAGTTCAAGCTGGTGGGTGGCACCTTCTCCACCGAGAAGTACGGCGTCGGCCTGAAGAAGGGCGACAAGGACACCTGCACCAAGGTCAACGACGCGATCAAGCAGATGGTCAGCGACGGCTCCTGGGAGAAGGCCCTGAAGGAAAATCTCGGCGCCGACTACAAGTACAACACCGAGACCAACCCGCCGAAGGACGCGGACCTCGAAACCTGCGCGTGATGTCTCCGGTGTGGGTGCGGTGATCGGCCGCACCCACACCTCCCTTCGGATGACGGAAGGTCGTAATGGCCGATCTCTTTGAGCAGTACCAGGTGTGGTCAGCCATCTGGATGACGATCAAGCTGACGCTCGCCGGCGCCGTCGGCAGCCTCGTGCTCGGCACGATCATCGCGATCCTGCGGATGTCACCGGTGCCGATGCTGCGGTTCCTCGGCACCGCCTACGTCAACATCTTCCGCAACACCCCGCTGACTCTCATCATCCTGAGCACCAACCTGGTGCTGTGGGCCAAGCTCGGGGTGAAGCTCGCCGACGACAAGTCGCCCGACTACTTCGCCACCAACAACTTCCGGCTCGCCGTGCTCGGTCTGGTGATCTACCACGCGTCGTACGTCTGTGAGGCGCTGCGCTCGGGTGTCAACACGATCCCGCTCGGCCAGGCCGAAGCGGCCCGCTCGATCGGGCTCACCTTCGGGCAGTCGCTCAAGGAAGTCGTTCTGCCGCAGGCGTTCCGAGGCGCGGTGGTGCCGCTGGGCAACACCCTCATCGCGCTCACCAAGAACACCACGGTGGCGGTGACCATCGGCGTGCTGGAGATGGCGGCGGTGCTGTCGAAGGTGGCCGAGGCCGATCCGGGCAAGCTCAACCAGGCGTTCATGATCAGTGCGCTCACCTTCGTGGTGCTGACCCTTCCGGTCGGCCTCGCGGTGTCGCACTTCGGTAAGAAGTTGGCGGTGAAGCGATGAGTGCGGGTGTTCTGTTCGACGCACCCGGGCCGAAAGCGCGCCGCCGGCACATGATGCTGACCGGCGTCGGAGCGGTGATCCTGCTCGCCGTCCTCTACGTGGTCTACAAGCGGCTCGACGACAAGGGGCAGTTCTCCTCGGCGCTGTGGAAGCCGTTCACCGACTGGGGTGGCTTCGTCAAGCCCTACCTGTTCGACGGTCTGGTCGGCACGCTCAAGGCGGCCGTCATCGCGATCGTGCTGGCCGGCATCCTCGGGTTCGCGTTCGCGCTGGCCCGCATGTCGCAGATCAAGGTGCTGCGCTGGGTCGCGTCGGTGTTGGTCGAGATCTTCCGGGCCATCCCGGTGCTGTTGGTCATGCTGTTCAGCTACGGCTACTTCAGCAACAGCTCGCAATCGTCGTTGTCCGACAACGCACCGCTGATCGCGACGGTCACCGGTCTGGTCTTCTACAATGCCGCGGTCGTCTGCGAGGTCATCCGTTCCGGTGTCGACCAGTTGCCGAACGGCCAGCGTGAGGCGGGCCTCTCGATCGGTCTGAGCCCGGCCCGGACCCTGCGTCAGATCCAGTTGCCGCAGGCGATCACCACGATGTTGCCGGCGTTGATCAGCCAACTCGTCGTCATCGTCAAGGACACCGCGCTCGGTTACAACGTGCTCTACGGCGAACTCCTGTACAGCGGCAAGATCGGCTCGGTCGGCCCGACGAACATCGTGCCGATGATCATCGTCATCGCGCTGATCTACATCGCGATCAACTACACGCTGTCCAAGCTGGCCGAGTACGTCGACCGTCGGCTGAAGGCGCGTGGTCGGGGTGGCAAGAACCAGCAGGTCGCAGGTGGCCCGGTCATGGAGCCCGAAACCGCCTGAGCTTTTTGCGTGCTCCTCGCGGTTGACACCCCCGGCACTGCGCAAGCTCGTGCCGGGGGTGTCGCGCGTCCCGCCTGCGTGAGCCTCGCGCTGTGGTCCGGTGGTAGCCACCACCGGCGATGTTGTCTGCAGGCTCCTTCGTGGTCGACACCGAGGGCTTCTACGATCCTTGGGTGACTTTCGACGGTTTCTCGGTGGCAGCGCTCGACTTCTACGACGACCTCGCGCAGGACAACAGCAAAGCCTTCTGGGAAGCCCACCGCGACGTCTACAACGCGGCGGTGCGGGCGCCCTTCGAGGCGCTCGCCGAGGCGGTCGAGGACGAGTTCGGCGACGCGAAGATCTTCCGGCCCAACCGGGACGTGCGGTTCAGCAAGGACAAGGCGCCGTACAAGACCCACCAGGGCATGTACGTCGCCGCGGCCGAGGCCACCGGCTGGTACGTGCAGTTGTCCGCGGCCGGGGTGATGGTCGGCGTCGGGTTCTACGACGCGTCGCCGACCCGACTTGCGTTGTTGCGCAAGGTGATCGACGGTCCCGACGGGGTGTCGCTGGAGCGGCTCGTCGGCGACCTGCAGCGCTACGGGTGGACGCTCGGCGGCGACACGGTGAAGACGGCGCCGCGCGGTTACAGCGTCGACAACCCGCGGATCGCGCTACTGCGGCACAAGACGATGTCGCTGTCGAAGGAGTACGGCTTCGAGCCGTTCGTGCACACGCCCGATCTGTTGGGACGCATCGTGTCCGACTGGCGTGACGGCCGCTCGCTCGTGGAGTGGCTCGCGGTGCACCTCGGCACCGGCCGCTGACGCCCCTCCCGCGAGCCCACCCCTCCCGCAAACGCTGCGGTTGCCGGCAGACGCTGCGGTTGCAACAGGAACGTCTGTCTGGAACTGCAGTTTTTGCGGGGGAGGGTCACAAGCCCTGGGCGTCGAGTGCCTCGGTGGTGAGCTGTCGGCCGAGGGCGATCATCTCGGCGGCGCGGTGGAACTCCAGGGTGCGCGCGGCGTCCGAGGGCAGTGTCACGAGCACGTCGGGCGGGTTGGAGGCCATCCGGTAGCGCGCGACGAGCGACGACATCGTGTCGAACGAACGGTTGAAGATCTCCATCGTCGACGGGTCCTTCGGCAGCCGGGTGCCGAGCAACCGTTGGAGCGGGTCGGCGTCCGGATCGTCTTCCTGCGCAGCGCGATTGGCGACCAGCCTCGCGGACAGGCGTTGCATGGTCGCGGTCTCGAGGATCTCGTTGGTGCTCTTGCGCACGCGCCGTGCACCGCGGGTGAGGGTCTCGCTGCTGCCGATGATCGTGCGCAGCGGCGAGACCGGCACGGCCTCCGCGTTGCCCTGCGACTGACGGACGCCGTTCAGCGAGATCGCGAGCGTGATGTCGGACGCGACCGCGCGGGTCGGCTCGATCGGGATGGGGTTCATGAGGCCGCCGTCGACCAGCATCCGTCCGTCGACCACGACCGGGTGGATGACGCCGGGCATCGCGCTAGAGGCCCGGATCGCGACGTCGGCGGGACCGCGCTGGAACCACACCTCGCGGCGTCCGTCGAGGTCGGTCGCGACCGCGGTGAACGGGATCGGGAAGTCTTCGATCTGCGAGTCCGCGAGCATGTCGCCGATGCGGTTGATGATGCGCTCGGCCCGCACCACGCCGGGGCCGCCGAGACTCGGGTCGACCAGGCGCAGCAGGTCGCGTTGGCTCAGGCTGAGTGCCCACTCCTTGAGCACTTCCATCCGGCCGGAGGCGGCGAAGCTACCGACGAGTGCGCCCATCGAGGTGCCGGCGATCGTGACGACCTCGTGGCCGCGTTCGGCGAGCACTTCCAGGGCGCCGATGTGGGCGCCACCGGAGCCGAGTGCCACGGCGACTCTCTTTCCCGATGCCATGACGACCAGCGTACGGCTGTGGGCTCGGCACGTGCGCAGGGTTGGCGCCCGTGGTGGGCGCCCATAGTGACTGCGATCACACGGTGGATAGCATCGAGGCCGGTGGGCGAGCGTGTCTTGCCCGACGTTCATTCACGACAGCAACACGGAAGAGCGCACATGGACAAGGTTGTAGCGTCCGCTGCGGAGGCGGTCGCCGACATCGCGTCCGGCTCGTCGCTGGCGGTCGGCGGATTCGGACTCTGCGGCATCCCGACGGTGCTCATCAAGGCACTGCACGACACGGGCGCCGACGACCTGTCGGTGGTGTCGAACAACTGCGGCGTCGACGGTGCGGGCCTCGGAGTGCTGCTCGAGGACAAGCGGATCAGCCTGGTGCAGGCGTCGTACGTGGGGGAGAACAAGGAGTTCGCCCGGCAGTACCTGTCCGGTGAGCTCGAGGTGCGCCTGACGCCCCAGGGCACCCTCGCCGAGAAGATGCGGGCCGGTGGTGCCGGCATCCCGGCGTTCTACACCCAGACCGGTGTCGGCACCCAGGTGGCCGAGGGCGGCATGCCGTGGAAGTACGACGCCGACGGTGGCGTCGACAAGGAGTCGCCGGCCAAGGAGACCCGCACCTTCGACACCTTCGGGCAGGAGCGCGAGTACGTGCTCGAGGAGTCGATCGTCACCGACTTCGCGCTGGTGCGTGCGCTCAAGGGCGACCGCCACGGCAACCTGGTGTTCAACACGTCGGCGCGCAACTTCAACCCCGCCTGCGCGATGGCCGGCCGCATCACCATCGCCGAGGTCGAGCAACTCGTCGAGCCGGGCGAGATCGACCCCGACGAAGTGCACCTGCCGGGCATCTACGTGCACCGCGTCGTCGAGCTCACCCCGGAGCAGGCCGCCGACAAACAGATCGAACGAATCACCACCCGTCCGCGTCCGGCGGGCGACGCCGCGCAGACGCAGGAGGCCTGACATGCCGTTGACCCGTGAACAGATGGCCGCCCGCGCCGCTCAGGAGCTCGAGGACGGCGACTACGTCAACCTCGGGATCGGTCTGCCGACCCTCGTGCCCAACTACGTTGCCGACGACGTCGAGCTGGTGCTGCAGAGCGAGAACGGCATCCTCGGCACCGGCGCCTACCCGTACGAGGGCGAGGAAGACCCCGACCTCATCAACGCCGGCAAGGAGACCGTGACGCTGCGCAAGGGTGCCAGCATCTTCGACTCCGCCACCAGCTTCGGCATGATCCGCGGCGGCAAGGTCGACGCGGCGATCCTCGGCGCGATGCAGGTGAGCGTCGCCGGCGACATCGCCAACTGGATGATCCCGGGCAAGATGGTCAAGGGCATGGGCGGCGCGATGGACCTCGTGCACGGTGCGCGCAAGGTGATCGTGCTGATGGAGCACGTCGCCAAGGACGGCAGTCACAAGATCGTGCAGGAGTGCTCGCTGCCGCTCACCGGCAAGGCCGTCGTGCAGCGCATCATCACCGACCTGGCGGTCATCGACGTCACCGACGACGGGCTCGTCGTGCGGGAGCTCGTCGACGGCGTGACCCAGGAGGAATTGCAGGAGAAGACCGGCGCCCCGCTGACCTTCGCATGACATTCGCCTAGGTTGGTCGCGTGCAGAATCATGACGAACTGGTCCGCCCGCCCGTGCTCGGTCCGGCGCTGGTCGCCGCCACCGGCGCCTCCGGTTGGGCGAGTTTCGACTACCGGTTGATCGCCGGCGGAAAGTCGAACCTCACCTTCGAACTGTCCAGTGCGGCAGGCGAACTCATCCTGCGTCGCCCGCCGTCGGGCAACCTGCTGCCGTCGGCGCACGACATGGGTCGTGAGTCGCGGGTGCAGCGAGCCCTGGCCGGCACGCAGGTGCCGGTGCCGCAGGTGGTGCTGACGGACGAGGGCGATCTGCTCGGCGTGCCGTGTTACGTCATGGCGAAGGTCGAGGGGCACGTCATCCGTGAGGAGCTCCCTGCCGGGTACGCCGACGACGCCGCCGCGAAGGAGCGCATCGCCGGCGCACTCGTCGACACGCAGTCCGCACTGCACCTCATCGACCCCGCGTCGATCGGGATGGCCGACTTCGGCAGAGCCGAGGGGTTCATGGCCCGGCAGGTGCGCCGTTGGACCGAGCAGTGGGACCGCTCCAAGACCCACGACGTGGCCGAGATGACCGAGCTCTCCCAGCGGTTGAGCACCAACACCCCCACCGCACAACGGGTTTCGATCATCCACGGCGACTACCGGCTCGACAACTGCATCATGGACTCCGACGACCCGGGCAAGGTGGCGGCAGTGCTCGACTGGGAGCTGTCGGCGCTCGGTGACCCGCTGGCCGACCTGGCGTTGACGCTGTTCTACTGGCTCGAGGAGTCGGACGAGCCGTTCGGCATCACCCCCTCGATCACCCGCACGCCGGGCTTCCCCGGTCGCGACTTCGTGAAGGCGCGATACGCCGAGCAGACCGGGCTCGACCTGTCCGATCTCGGCTACTACCAAGGGTTCTCGGCGTTCAAGCTGGCCGGCATCGTGCAGGGCATCAACCAGCGCAGCAAGGCAGGCGCGATGGCGGGGCAGGACTTCGGCAACCTCGACGACATGGTGTTGCACATCGCCCGCCAGGGTCTCGAACTGCTCTGAACCGACCGGTCGGCTATCCGGTGAAGCCGTAGATCAGCGCGCTGTACGGGCCCACGTTCACGGACGCCGACGCCGGGTCGCCGTCGGCGGTGACGGAGGTCGACTCGACCGAGCCGTACTCCTCGGAGTAGCTGATGCCGTCGGTGTTCATCAGCAGTTCCCAGCCACCGGCTGCCGGGAACTGAACGGGCAGGTCGGTGCGGGCCTCGCCGCTGAGGTTCACGACCACGAACACGCTGTCGCCCGGGCCGCCGTCGGCCCAACGGTGGTAGGCGATGACGTTCGCGGCGTCATCGGCGTGCACCAGTTGGGTGTGCTGACCGCGTAGACCGGCGCTGCGTCCGGAAGCGTTGCGGCGCAACGAGATCAGGTCGCGCCAGATCTGCAGCACTCCCGACTGTTCCTCGGCGAGTGACCAGTCGAGCGGCACGGTGTCCTGGAACCAGCCGTCCTGCAGAAACTCCTGGCCCATGAACAGCATCGGGATGCCGGGGGGGGTGAGCAGCATCGCGGCACCCATGGTGGCCAGCTTCTGGGCGAGCTCGCCGGAGGTGTCGTCGGGGGCCACCTCGAGCGGCACCCGAGCCTTGCCGTTGGCCACCTCGTCGTGCGACTCGGTGTAGATCACCCGCTCGAAGGCGTCGTCGTTGTACGTCTTGAGGATCGCTGTGGCGACCGCCTCCAACGAGCGTTCGTCGTCGTTCGACGCCTTCAGCGCCTCGCGGATCGGGTGCACGAACGCGCCGTCCCATTGGGCGTGGAACGCCGCGCCGCCCTCGTCGGTCGAGCTCACCGCGGGGTTCTGCTGCATGTCCTCGGCGATCAACAGGCGATCCGGGAACTGTTCGCGCACTAACGAATTGACTTCGCGCATCATCTCCCACCCCTCGGGGATGTCCATGCCCGAACCGTCCCGGCTGCGGATGTACGGGGTCATGTCGAAGCGCAGACCGTCGGCGTGGAAGTCGTTCAGCCACAACACCGCGTTGTCGCGGATGAACGCCCGCACCTCCGGGCGGCCGTAGTCGGGACGGGTGTCACCCCACGGCGTCGACGAGCGGTCGTCGTTGTAGAAGTAGATGCCGCCCTTGCCGTTCTCCGACCAACCGTCGAACTGCCAGGTGGCGAGGTCGCTCGGACCGAAGTGGTTGTAGACGACGTCGACGATCACGGCCAGCCCGCGCTGGTGGGCCGCCTTCACCAGGTCCTTCAGACCGTCCGGGCCGCCGAGCACCGACTCGACCGCGAACAGGTGGGCCGGGTTGTAACCCCACGAGTCGTCACCGGCGAACTCCATCACCGGCATCAGCTCGATCACGTTGGCTCCCAACGACTGCACGTGGTCGAGACGGTCGATCACCGACTGGAACGAGCCGCGTCCCTGCTCGGCGTTGAACGAGCCGACGTGCAGTTCGTAGATCACCAGGTCGTCGCGGCGGGAGAGGCCGGGGCTGTCGTCACCCCAGTCGTACGCGCCGTGGTCGTAGATCACGCCGTTGCCAACCGAGTTGGTGACCTTGCGGGCGTACGGGTCGACCCGCTGGAAGGTCTGGCCGCCGGCGGTCAGCTGGTACTTGTACTCCTGCCCGACCTGCGCCGAGGTCTCGGCGTACCAGTAGCCATTGCCCTCGGACTCCATGACGGTTGCCCCGCCGTCCCAGTCGTTGAAATCGCCGATGACACAGACCTGTTCGGCGTTCGGCGCCCACACCCGAAACGCCACCCCACCGTCGAACGGGATCGCTCCCATGCCTTCACGCTGACCCATCGGTGTGTCTCCTAGTCGAGGTGCGGGGGAGGGCCGGACGGCCGCGACCCAGCGTATGACCTGGCGGCCGGCGACGAGGTGCCCACGGACGCAGGTCACATTTGTCAGCACATTTTGGGACGAAGGCGCGTATCCGTAGCCACCGGCCCTTCGGGTCACTAGATTTCGTTGTCGTTCCCTGGTCCCAGGAAGGAGTCACGCTCATGAGCTTCGCGAACATGATGCGGACGAAGTCGGTCGAGCAGTCGATCGCCGAAGGCGACGAGCCGGAGTACCAACTCAAGAAACGGCTCACCGCCCTCGACCTCACGGTGTTCGGCGTCGGAGTCGTGATCGGTGCCGGCATCTTCACCGTCGCCGGCCGTGCGGCCAAAGACCTCGCCGGCCCGTCCGTCGTGATCTCGTTCGTGGTCGCAGCCCTGTGTTGTGCGCTCGCGGCGCTCTGTTACGCCGAGTTCGCCTCGTCGATCCCGGTGTCGGGTTCGGCCTACACATTCAGCTACGCCTCCCTCGGTGAAATCGTCGCCTGGATCATCGGCTGGGACCTCCTGCTGGAGCTGATGCTCGGTGCATCGGTGGTCGCGCAGGGCTGGTCGGCCTACCTCGGGGTGTTCCTCGACCACCTCGACATCACGCTTCCCGAGTCGGTCTCCTACGGCAGCAGCTTCGACCTGCCGGCCTTCCTGCTCGTGGCCGTGCTCACCGTGCTGGTGAGCATCGGCATCAAGGAGTCGCTGCGGGTCAACCTGGCGCTGGTCGCGCTCAAGGTGTTCATCGTGCTATTCGTGATCTTCGCCGGCCTGTTCTTCATCAAGGGCGAGAACTACCAGCCGTTCATCCCGCCGAACCAGCCCGCCGAGCAGGTCGAGACGCTCAAGACGCCGCTCATCGAGTGGGTCTTCGGCTTCACCCAGTCGCACTACGGCGTCACCGGCATCCTGGCCGCGGCCTCGTTGGTGTTCTTCGCCTACATCGGATTCGACGTCGTCGCGACCACCGCCGAGGAAGCCAAGAACCCGCAGCGCGACCTTCCGCGTGGCATTCTCGGCTCGCTGCTGATCTGCACGGTGCTCTACTGCGCCGTCGCGCTGGTCATGACCGGCATGGTGAAGTACGACAAGATCTCCAGCGAGGCATCCCTGGCCAAGGCGTTCGAGGACGTCGGGCATCCAGGGTTCGCGACGCTCATCTCAGCCGGAGCCGTCGCCGGTCTGACCACCGTGGTCATGACCTTGCTCATCGGTGCCTCGCGCGTCGTGTTCGCGATGTCGCGTGACTGGCTGCTCCCGGCGAGCCTGGGCAAGGTCAACACCAAGACCGGCACCCCGATCAAGATCACGGTCGGCATCGGCACCGTGGTGGCCCTCGTCGCAGCGCTCACCCCGGTCGGTGAACTCGAGTACATGATCAACATCGGCACGCTCACCGCGTTCTTCCTGGTGTCGGTCGCGGTGCCGGTGCTGCGCCGCCGCAACCCGAAGATGGAGCGCCCGTTCAAGGTGCCGTTCAGCCCGGTGCTGCCGATCGTGTCGGCACTGATCTGCCTCTACCTGATGCTCACGCTGCCGATCGAGACGTGGATCCGGTTCGTCATCTGGATGGCGCTCGGCTTCATCATCTACTTCATCTACGGCTACCACCGCAGCCGCCTGGCCCAAGGGCACCGGGCGCAGGAAGAGCCCGTGGAGAAGTCGACGCTCTGAGTCGGCCCGCGACACAGACCAGCCCGCTCGGCCCGATGGTCGAGCGGGCTCGTCTGTGCAGCGCCCGGATGGCGCAGGATGGGTGCATGCTCGCCGTCCGTGTCGCCCGCTCGCGTGACCTGTTGGCCGCGCATCCGGACGCCGGTGCGCTGTTGAGTGCGGACGAGCGGCGCCGGTTGGCAGCGTTGCGGCGACAGACGGATCGGGACGATTTCGTGGCTGCGCGGGTGCTCGTGCGCATGCTGCTTGTCGAGGTTGTTCCGGATGTGCCCACTGACGCGGGTGCCGACGGGCCGCTCGGGTCGGTTCGCATCTGGCAGGAGTGCGCGACCTGCGGCGGCCCGCACGGCGCGCCGCACACGGAAGGGGCGTTCCTCAGCTGGGCGCACTCATCCGGGGTGGTGGCTGCGGCGGTGAGCGACCGACCCGTCGGCGTTGACATCGAACCTCTCGAGGTGGCGATTCCCGCGCTCGCCGGCCGGGTACGCGACGTGGCCGAGTGGGTGCGGCTCGAGGCGATCGTCAAGACCGGACGGATCGACCTCGACGGCGCGCTCGCCCTGCCGCGGGCCGAGTTGGCCGGCGTGACGGTCGCCGACTGGGCGGATCCGGCCACCGGCGTCGCGGTCGCGGTCGCGTCGGTCGGCGGGTATCGCCGGCCAGTGAGCTAGCCGCCGCGGGTTGCCCGGCTGATCGTTCTCGGTGCGGCCGGTGTCGGTGTCGGGGTAGGTGGTGTAGCGGCGGCCGGTGCGGCTGATCCAGGTGCAGATTCCGTCGTCGGTCATCTCGACGTCCCAGTGGCCTTTGGTTTTGGCGTCGTGGTGGTGCCGGCACATCGCGGCGAGGTTCGCGCCCTTGGTGTCGCCGGTGGGCCATTCCTGCACGTGGTCTTCGTCGCAGCGGATCGCGGGTCGGCTGCATCCGGGGAACCGGCAGGACTGGTCCCTCAGTTGGACGAACTCTCGGATCTTCGGTGGTGGTTCGTAGCGTGCGGACGCTGTTTGCGCGGTGATGCCGGTGTCGGTGTCGAACAGCACCCGGGTCAGCCGGCACCCGAACCGTTCGACCAGCGCATCGACGGTGTCCGGTGCGACCAACCCGATGCCGGGGATCTCGGCCCAGTCAGTGTGGGGCCTCCCATGGGCGTCACCATCTGGTGGGCCGGTCGAGCCGTGTGATGTCTCCGGATCGGCTGTGTCACAGTCATTTTCGGGAGGACCTGGATCGCTTGCCGCCTGCGCACCGGCGCCTTCGCCGTTGTCGGCGCAGTCACTGCTCTCGTCATGGTCGTCGCTGGGGGCATTGGTGCGTTGGAAGGGGACGTGGATGACGAGGTGAAACCCGATGTCGCAGCCTTCAGTGACGAGGTCACACAACGCGTCGAGGCGTAACTGGCCTAGCGTCGGCCTGAAGGCTGCGCCCGGTTCCGAACCCTGCTGGGGGTACTGCTCGGGGTGCGCTTGGGCATGTTGTTCGGGGTGTTTACGCCAGGTGTCGGCCAACTGGTCGAGCGCGGCGTGGATCTTCGCGATCTGATCCGCCGGACCCACCGCCCGCAGTTCGGACAACCCGGGGATGTCGGAGGCTTCCGCCCAGACCCCGATCGCTTCCCGCGCGGTCCTCTTTCTCGTTTGTTTCGCGGCGTCGGCTTCCCACCGGGTCACCAGTGCCCGCACGGCCGACTTGAGTTTCTGGAACCCCCACGAGGCGAACCCGCGCGACCCCAACAACTCAGCCTCGACCAGGGCCGCCGTGTCCGGGGAAGCGTCGGCCAGTTCGGCCGCTACGAGGTTCACCTTCCAGAACGGCACCCCACCCGCAACCGCCGCCTCGACCAACCGCGGCGCTTTCGTACACGCGGTGACCGCGGCACCCAGACGCGTCGACGCCGTGCGTGGTGCGAGTTGGCAGGCGGCCGCCAAATCGGTGTCCGCGAAGTCGGCCTGATGCCCGAGCGGTCGTTCCACCGGCACACAGAACCCCGTGTCGGAGTCGATGACTTCCCGATCGATCGCGGCATACCTCGCCATCGCGATCGCCGAAGCGGCCTGCACCACCGAACCGGTCACCGCGGCCGCGCGGATCATCTCCTCCAACGACCGCAGCTCCTCCACCGACGACACCCGCCCCGTCAACGCACCCTCACCCGCCCGGATCGTGTCGGTGTCGATCTTGGCGAACGCATCCCGACACAACTGCGCCGCCGCAGCCAGCATGTCCGTCGCCGAGGAATGCTCCGTGATCACCGGGCGCACCCGATACGTCTTGCGGCTCAACACCGATTCGATCAGCTCGAGTTCGACCTCGCTCAGAGGCTCATCGATCTCGTAACTGGTGGTCATGAATCAAACATATGTGCGACCACCGACACCCACCATCAGTCGCAGAAGATCTGTGGAGAAACGACACCGACCAGGTGGGCTGTGGATCAAATCCCGCTGCGAATCAACGGGTTTCGACTCGGTGACCAACGAATGCTTGTCAATGCCGCTGGTGGCAATCACGGGACCACAGACCAAGGCTCACGCAGCCGGGACGGCTGAGCCCCGTAGCAGGAACGAAGTGACTGCTACGGGGCCCAACGCCGAAGGAGCCTGCAGAAGACTCAGAGGTCTGCGATGGCCTCCAACGGACGCGTACGCGCCGCCCGGATGCCCGGCCACAACGCCGCCGCCATGCCGACCACCGCCGCCATCACCAGCGTGAACAGGATTGTCGGCCACGGGATCACGGCGCTGATGTCCGGGATCCATTCGCGGAAGGTGCGCACGAGGCACCATCCGATCGCGACTCCGATGATCATGCCGAGCAGCGCCCCGAAGATCGAGATGAGGATCGACTCCAGGTAGATCGTGCGCCGCACCTGCTTGCGCAGCATGCCCACCGCACGCAGCATCCCGATCTCGCGCTTGCGTTCGACCACCGACAGCGCCAGCGTGTTGATGATGCCGAGCACCGCGATCACCAGCGACAGCCCGAGCATGCCGTACAGCACCAGCAGCATCTGGTCGATCTGCGACGACTGCGCGTTGGCGAACTCCTTCGGGGTCTGCACCTTGATCGTCAGGTAGTCCTTCATCGCGTCGCCGATGCGGTTCTGCACCTGCGCCACCGGGGCACCGTCGGTGACCTTCACCAGCGTGACCCAGGAGCGCTCCAGCTGCTTCGGCACGAGTTGGGAGTAAGCCGATCCGCCGAGCATGAACGGTCCCGAGAGTGCGCTCTCGGTGTAGATGCCGGTGACTGTCGGGTTGGCCTTCGTGCCGAAGCGGGTTGCGAGCTCGACCGGCGAGCCGACCTTGAGCCCGTTGGCCGACGCGAACTTGTCGGAGACCAACACCGAGTTGGCGCCGATCGTCGACGACCCTTGTGTCACAGCCAGTTTCAGCACGGTGGAGAGGTCACCGGTCGGCGCGGTGCCCACGGAGTCGCTGCCGCCGATGCGCACCGGCACGTTGCGCAGCTGCACGACGTCCTTCACCCCGTCCAGCTTCGCCAGGGTGGCGCCGCTGGCGGGCGGCAGCCCCATCTGGTCGCCACCGGTGAGGATGACGTCGGCGGTGACGTCACTGCTGACGGCCGAGTCGATGGTCGCCTTGAACGACGAGCCGAGGGTGCCGATCACCGCGACCAGCATGAGCCCGAGGGTCAGCGCGAAGGCGGTGGCCGCCGTCCGGCGCGGGTTGCGGACGGCGTTGGTGCGGGCCAGGCGGCCCAGCTTGCCGAACGGTCGCCCGATGACCGAGCCGAGCGCGCCGATCACCGGCTGGGACAGCGCCGGAGCACCCATCACCACGGCGACGATGATCACGACCGCGCCGAGCCCGACGAGGCCGGCCGCCTGGCCACCCTTGCCGGTGGCGCCGCTGAAGATCGCGGCGAACCCGAGCACGGCGAGCAGGGCACCGATGAGGGTGCGCACCCGCAGCGAGGAGGCGCCGTCGGTCTGGCTCTCGCGCATCGCCTCGACCGGCGACACCTGCGCGGCCCGGCGGGCCGGGGCGTAGGCACTCACCATGGTCACGACGATGCCGACCAGCAGACAGGCGATGACGGCCGTCGGGGTGATCGCGAGATCACCGCTGGGCAGTCCGGCCCCGGTGGAGCTGAGGATGGCCTGCAGTCCGGCCGCCAACGCGATGCCGATCGCGAAGCCGACCACCGAGCCGATGAGCCCGACCACGAAGGCCTCGAACAACACCGACCGGGTGACCTGCGGACGCGATGCGCCGACGGCTCGCAGCAGGGCGAGTTCCTTCACCCGCTGCGCCACGATCATCGAGAAGGTGTTGTAGATGATGAACGTGCCGACGATGAGGCCGATCGCCGCGAACGACAACAGGATGTAGTTGAAGATCTGCAGGAACTGGTTGATCGCGTCCTTGGTCTGCTGGCGCACCTCTTCGCCGGTCTGCACCTTCTGGTCGGGGAACGCCTGGGCGAGCCGCTGCTTCAGCTGGTCGGGAGTCACCCCGGACGCGGCCGAGACCTGCACCGTGCCGACGTGCTTGCCGTCGCTGAACAGCGACCGCGCGGTCGCCGCGTCGAAGTCGGCCTCGATGTAACCGGAGGTGGCCCCGGGCAACTTGGTCAGTCCGACGACGGTGACATCGCGTGGGGTGCCGTCGCCGTTCTCGACGACCACCTTGGTGCGCGAGCCGACCTTGAGGCTGCCCTTGGTGGCTGCGCTCTCGTTGAGCACGATCTCGTTCGGACCGCTGGGTGCGCGGCCCTGCGTGATGCGGACGCCGTTCGGGTCGAGGGCCTGGTCGGTGGGCACCCAGTTGGCGCCGACGATCGGAGCTCCACCCGACTGCAGCGCCTTGCCGGTGGAGTCGGCGATCGCGATGGTGCCGGTGTAGCCCACCTGCACGCGATCGACACCGAGAGCCGCCTTGTCCGACTCGATCTTGTCGACGACCGACTGCGGTACGCCGAGGTCGCTGGTCAGGCCGTTGCTCCGGTTGCTCGAGCTGACCTGGGCGTCGACCCCGATCGCGACGTTGTCGAAGATGTCGTTGAACGACCGCCCGATGGTGCTGGTGAAGATCAGCGAGCCGGCGACGAAGGAGGTGCCGAGCACCACCGACAACACGGTGAGCAGCAGGCGCAGCTTGTGCGCGCCGAGATTTCGCAAGGAGACCTTGCCCATGGTGCCGGCCATGTCAGCGCTCCTCGGTCTGACCGGCGCCGCCGTCGAGCTGCTTCATGTACTCATAGATGTCGTCGGCCGACAGTCCGCGCTGGTCGGACACGATGCGTCCGTCGGCGAGGAACACCACGCGGTCGGCGTACGACGCGGCGCGCGGGTCGTGGGTGACGATCACGACGGTCTGACCGAAGTCGTCGACCGACGCGCGCAGGATCGACAGCACCTCGGCCGACGACTTGGAGTCGAGGTTTCCGGTCGGCTCGTCACCGAAGATGATCTCCGGCTTGCCGACGAGCGCGCGGGCGCAGGCGACACGCTGCACCTGTCCGCCGGAGAGTTCGCTCGGCCGGTGCGACAACCGGTCGGTCAGCCCGAGCCGTTCGGTGACCATCGCGAACCACTCCTGGTCGACCGCCTTGCCGGCGATGTCGAGGGGCAGGGTGATGTTCTCCTTCGCGGTGAGCGTCGGCACCAGGTTGAACGACTGGAAGACGAAGCCGATGCGGTCGCGCCGCAGCTTGGTCATCGCGGCGTCCTTCAGCTTCGACAGGTCGGTCTCACCGATGAGCACGCGTCCGCTGGTGGCGACGTCGAGGCCGGCCAGACAGTGCATCAGCGTCGACTTGCCCGAGCCGGAAGGCCCCATGATCGCCGTGAACTGGCCGCGGTCGAAACCGACCCAGACGTCCCGCAGCGCGTGCACGGTGGCTTGGCCGGTGCCGTAGGTCTTGACGAGGTGCTGCGCGATGGCCGCCTGCGGCGCGGCGCCGGTGGGCGCGGCCGCGGCAGCAAGGTCGCCGTTGCGGTTCGTGGTTGGGTCCGTGCTTTGGTCAGTGGTCTGGACGCTGGACGGGTCGATGGACACGATGTTGCCTCTCGGTCGTTGCCCCGCGGCGACCGGACGACCGGTTGTCGTCCGTGTTCGCCCGCCCCCGAGGCCTTGATTTCCGCGGTCCAGCATTCCACCGCGAGGTGACATCGCGCAGTCCAGTTACCCCGAGGATCCGCGTTCTGGTTGTCCGACCGGAGTCGGTGGGGTGCGCCGCCGCTCAGGCCTTGAAGTAGACCAACTGGTGGCTGGTGGCGAGCAGACGGCCGTCCTGCGACCAGAGTTCGCCGGTCTGGTCGAAGTATCCGCGACCGAAGCGCCGAGAGAACGCGGTGCCGAGCAGGTGCTCTGTGCCGTGCGCGGCCACCTCGGACGCGTCGGCCAGGAAGTGCACCGTGAGGGTCACGGTGCCGGCCGGCACGAACCCGCCGCGCCGCCGGAACGCGCGCGGGTAGAAGCAGTCGGCCATCGCGGTCAGCGCGGCGTGGTCGAGCGGACGGGCGGGTTGGTCACGCACCCACAGGGTGCTGCGCGAGTCGTCGGCCGACCCGTCGGCCTCGGTCGGAAGTCCGCCGCTGACGTACCGCAGGTCGTAGGCCGACACCCAGTTGATGCCGGGCAGGCCGGGGTAGCGCTCGAAGTTCTCCGGGCCGTCGGCCTCCGGCCGTGTCGCCTCGACGTCCGTCCAGGTGTCGCGGCGGACGCCGGTGAGCATGGTGCCGGTGGTGAGCACCTCATCGCCCTGCCGCAGTTCCAGCGTCCAGTGCCGGTTGCTGTTGTTGGTGCGCACCGGCTCGGCGCGCACCTCGAACTCGCCGTCCTCGATCGGCCCGGCGAAGTTCACCGTGAGCGCCAGCGGCTCGCCCAGCACGTCGGGGTGCAGCTGCACCGCACGCAGCAGCGTGGCCGCGGTGACTCCGCCGAACGGGCCGACCATGTTCCAGTAGTCGGCGGTGGTTCGGCCGCGCCACACCCCGGGCTCGGTGGGCGTGAGTTCGAGAGCGCGGTCGAGCGGGTGGATGTCGGTGGTCGGTGCAGTCGGTGCGGTCGAATCGGTCACGGCGTCATCGTAGGTAGCCGGTGAGACGCGCCGGCACGGTGGCGTCGCAGCACAGGACACTCACGCGAGCGGCGTCTGTGACATTGTGCACAAGGTGAAGGTGCCCTACGACATCCTGCACTACCTGGAGTGAGCCGACGAGCTAGTTGTCGTCGGGGGTCTGCGCGAAGCCCGACTCGGCGAGGTCGTCAGCCAACTCGTCGACCACGAGGTGTTCGCGGTCGATCAGACCCGACCGGTAGGCGCTGCGGCTGACGATGGTGCCGGCCACCGGTGCGGTGAACAACTGCATCAACAGGATCAGCAGGCAGATGCAGACGGCGTACCAGGTGCGCAGTGACACCGCGATGCCGAGCGTGATCGCAAGTACACCGAGCACCTGCGGTTTGGTGATGCCGTGCAACTTGCTCAGCAGATCGGGGAAGCGCACCAGTGTGACGGCGGCGCCGAGGCAGAGCATCGCGCCCAGCAGCAACAGCAGGGCACCGAGCAGGTCGAGCACGTCGGTCATGACAGGTCTCCGGTTCCGGCTTCGCCCGACTCCGGGTCACGGTGCGACTGAGCGAAATTGCGTCGGCTGACGACCCGGTCGGCGACCATCCGGGAGACCGCGACGGCGCTGGTGAAACCCAACATCGACAGCAGCAGCAGGATGTTGATCTCGGTGCTCTGATCGGAGTAGGCGGTCCACAACCCGACGGCCGCGATGACGACGGCGACCGCCAGGTCGGCGGCGGCACTGCGGTCGAGTTGGCTCGGGCCGTGGGCGATGCGGGAGACGGCGATCAGCCCCGCGACGAACAGCAGCACTCCGGCGATGCCCATCAGCACGTGGGCGGCGGTGGTCATTCCTCCATCTCCCATTCGTCGGTGCGGGCACTGTCGGGTGGCAGCTGTACGCAGGCGGCCTCGAAGGCCTCACGCTCCTGCGCGGTGCCGAACGCGCGCAGCACCCGCCGCTCGGTCTCGAGCACCAACTGTCGGATGTCGTCGATGGCGTGCTCACCCTCGAGGTCGAGCACGTGCAGGTAGAGCCGGCGCGGCGAACGCATGATCTCGACCACGACGGTGCCGGGCACCAGCGAGATGAGTTCGGCGACCTGCACCTGGTAGAGGTCGTTGTCGGAGAACAACTCGGTGCGCACGATGCCCGACCGCAGTTTCACCTCGCGGGCCCAGGTCAGCTTCATCACCTTCCACGACGACACCACCAGGTCGTGCACCAAACGCCAGCCGAGCACCGCCGTCCCGGCCAGGTGGGGGCGCCCCGACAGGTGCACCGGCGGCAGCGGGAACACGATCGTGATCAGCCAGCCGAGCAGCGTGCCGCCGACGAACGCGACCGGCGAGAACGACCCCCACAGCAGCATCCAGACCAGTGCCATCGTGAGCACCGCGGCGGGGCGGAAGGCGAATCGTGACCTGTTCATCGGCGCCCCGCATTCAGGACGGCGTCGACGTAGGCGGTGCTGTGCAGGCTGGCCGCGGCGCGCTCGGCGTAGGAGTAGAGCGGGCCGGCGAACACGGTGAACGAGAGACCGAAGGCGACCAGGAGCGCGGCGGCGCCCACCATCAGCGGGGGCATCGGACGGCGGTCGTCGACGACCGCTTCGACCTCGTCCTCGGGCACCTCGGTCAGCTCGGCGGGCAGCTTCTCCGGCGGCACACCCCAGAACGCGCGCCCCCACACCTTCGCCATCGCCATCAGCGTCAGCAGGCTGGTGACGATGCCGCCGACGACCACGAGCCAGGCGAGTGGGGTGCCGAGTTCGGCACCGCCGTGCATCAGGCCGAGCTTGCCGATGAACCCCGAGAACGGTGGGATGCCGGCGAGGTTCATCGCCGGGATGAAGAACAGCACGGCGAGCACCGGCGACAGCTTCGCCAGCCCACCGAGGCTGTCGAGCGAACTCGAACCGCCGCGGCGTTCGATGAGACCGGTGACCAGGAAGAGCGTGGCCTGGATGGTGATGTGGTGCGCGGTGTAGAAGATCGTCGCCGCCATACCGGCCTGGTTCGCGACCGCGATGCCCAGAATCATGTAGCCGAGGTGGCTGACCAGGGTGAACGAGAGCATTCGCTTGATCTCGTTCTGGGCGACCGCGCCGAGGATGCCGATCACCATCGTCAACAGTGACGCGATCAGCAGCAGATTGGTGAGGTGTTGCCCGGGGAACAGCAGCGTCTGGGTGCGGATGATCGCGTAGACACCGACCTTGGTGAGCAACCCGGCGAACACCGCGGTGACCGGTGCGGGCGCCGTGGGGTAGGAGTCGGGCAGCCACGCCGACAGCGGGAAGACCGCCGCCTTGATCGAGAAGGTGACCAGCAACAGCACCTGCAGCAGCAGTTGCACCGACGGGTCGAGTTCGGCGAGACGTCCGGCCAGTTGCGCCATGTTGACCGTGCCGGTGGCGGCGTAGATCGACGCCAACGAGATGAGGAACAGCGACGACGACAGCAGGCTCACCATGACGTACGTCGTCCCGGCGCGGATGCGGTCGGCGGTGCCGCCCAGGGTGAGCAGCACGTAGGAGGCGAACAGCAGGATCTCGAACCCGACGAACAGGTTGAACAGGTCCCCGGCCAGGAAGGCGTTGGAGACGCCGGCGATCAGCAGCAGGAAGGTGGGGTGGTAGATCGAGACGGGTGTCTCGCGGCGCACCTCGTCCTGGTCCTGCCCGGTGGAGAACACCAGCACCGCCAGGGCGATGACGGCCGCGACGAACAGCATCAGCGAACTGAGCCGGTCGGCGACCAGCGCGATGCCCAGCGGCGCGGGCCAGTCACCGACCCACAGGGCGAGCGGGCCCACCCGGTCGGTGTGGTACATCAGCACCGCCGCGACGGTGATGACCCCGCCCAGGCACAGGATCGACACCGCTCGCTGCAAACGCGGACGGCGGGGGAGGGCGAGGGCCACACCGGCACCGAAGATGGTGAGCAGGACGGGCACGGGGAGCAGGTTGTTCATTCGCTCACCACGTCCTCGCCGCTGTCGGAGAAGGTGGTCTCCTCGTAGGAGTCGGACGCCTCGTCGGCCTCGGCCAGCGCGCGGATGCGGGCGTCCTCGACGTCGTCGGCGGTCTCGTCGTGGCCGTGCAGCTGGAAGCTGCGGTAGGCCATCGCCAGCACGAAGGCCGACACCGCCAAGGTGATCACGATGGCCGTCAGCACCATTGCCTGGGGCAGTGGATCGGCGGTGGAGTCACGCGAGAACATCCCGATGATCGGCGGCTTGCCGGCCGGACCGGCGGCATTGAGGAAGAGCAGGTTGACCCCGTTGCTGCAGATCACGACCCCGATGAGGATGCGGGTGAGTGATCGCTCGAGCAGCAGGTAGACGCCGCAGGCGACCATGAGTCCGGCGGCGACCGAGAGGGTGAGGTTGGCGCTCATCGCGGCGGGCCCCCTCGCTCGGGTCGCTGGTCGGGTCGCTGGTCGGTTCGTGGATCGGGGCGGTGCGTCGGGCGGGTGTGCAGGTGCCGGTCGTGACCGCCGGGGATGGCCCGGGTCGACGCGCTGATCGGCAGCGGCGCGAGGTCTTCCTTGGCGTGCACGTCGATGCCGGAGCCGAGGCTGCGGGCGAGGTCGAGGGCCATGCCGACGACGATCAGGTAGACGCCGATGTCGAACACCGTCGACGACACCAGGTGCAGGTCGCCGAGCATCGGCCAGTCGGCGCCCCACGGGGTGTGCCACACGTCGGGGCCCGGGATGCTCACCTTCAGGTCGTAGCTCTCCAGCACCTTGCCACCGAACAGCACCGGCGCGATCGCCGAAGCGATGGCGACGAACAGGCCGGCGCCCAGCAGCCGTCCGGCGTCGAACGGTGCGGCCTCGTCGAGTTCGTGGCGACCGGCGGCGAGGTAGCGGATCATCAGCGCCATGCCGGCGACCAGGCCACCGGCGAACCCGCCGCCGGGCAGGTTGTGGCCGGCGAGCAGCAGGTAGATCGATGTGATGATGAGCGAGCCGAACAGCAGCCGGGTGATTACCTCGAACACCAGCGAGCGGGTGCGCGGCGAGAGAGTCTGGCCGCCACGCAGCCAGACGCCGGGGTGGTGGTCGTCCTTGTGGTCGTCGTCGTGCTGCTCCATCGCCTCCGCGGTGCGGGTGACGTCGGTGGTGCGCGAGCGCAGGAAGATGAGCGAGGCGACGCCGGTGGCCGCGATGACGAGCACGGAGATCTCGCCGAAGGTGTCCCACGCGCGCATGTCGACGAGCGCGACGTTGACGATGTTCTTGCCGTAGCCGAATTCGTAGGCGAGGTCGTACCAGCGCTCGCTCACCGGGGTAGCCGTGCGCGAACCGCCCGCCACCAGCGCCACGAGCGTCACGGTGGTGCCGACCAGCAGCGCCACCAGCACCCGCCACCAGCGGGTCGAGCTCAACGGACGGTTGGTGAAGTAGCGCGGCAGTTTGCGGATGACCAGCACGAAGATGACGAGGCTGATCGTCTCGACGAGCACCTGGGTGAGCGCGAGGTCGGGTGCGCCCGCCACCACGAACATCAGCGAGAGGCTGTAACCGGTGACACCGGTGAGCAGCACCGCGCGCAACCGTCCGCGGGAGGTGGCGGCGAGGAAGGCCGCCCACACCATGACGACCGCGATCGAGACCTGCACCCAGTGGTCGAACAGCCGTACGTCGGGCCAGTGCTGCACGCGCACCAGCGCGAACAACGCCATGCACACGAACACGACCAGGATCGTGCCGAGGTAGATCGACAGCGAACCGCGCTGGGTGCGGGCGGTCGACTCGACGGCCAAGCGGTCGATGCCGCGCATCGAGCGGTGGTAGAGCTCCTCCGCGGTAGTGGTGCGCGGGAAGGTGGCCTGCACCGCGGCGATGCGTTTGCGGGCCATGAACAGGCCGACGCCCGAGGCCACCGCCACCACCGACATCGCCAGCGGCCAGCCGAGTCCGTGCCACAGGGCCAACCCGTGGCTCTCCTTGCCGGTGTCGATCGACTCGGCGTAGGGCGCAAGCAGGTCGGTCAGCGGGTGGCCGAGGAACCCGCCGACCAGCCCGGCGAGCCCGAGCAGGGCCGGCGCGAGCACCATGCCGACGGCCGGACGGTGCCAGTTGAGTTCGGGTGCGCCCTCCTTCTGCGCGAACGCGCCCCACCACCAGCGCAGGCTGTAGGCGACGGTGAGCGCCGAACCGAACACCAGCGCGAACGCGACGACGCCGGCGGCGAGCGGCGAGATCGACGGTGGCTCACCGGTGACCAGGTTGGTGACCGACTCGAAGGCCGACTCCTTGGTGACGAAGCCGAGCAGCGGCGGGAAACCGGCCATCGACAGCGCAGCCAGGCCACCGATCACGGCCAGCCACGGCACGCGGTAGCCCACCCCGCCCAGCTCGTGCAGGTTTCGGGTGCCGGCGCTGTGGTCGATGATGCCGACGCACATGAACAGGGTCGACTTGAACAGCGCGTGCGCGATGACCATGCCGAGGCCGGCGAGCGCGGCCGACCGAGTGCCGACGCCGACCAGCAGCACCATGAACCCGAGTTGGCTCACGGTGCCGTAGGCGAGCAGCAGTTTGAGGTCGCTCTGGCGTAGCGCCCGCCACCCTCCGACCAACATGGTGGCGGTGCCGAGCACCAGCACGGCAGGCCGCCAGAACGGGGTGTCGGCGAAGGACGGCGCGAGCACCGCCACGAGGTAGACGCCGGCCTTCACCATTGCCGCGGCGTGCAGGTAGGCCGAGATCGGGGTGGGGGCAGCCATCGCGCCGGGCAGCCAGAAGTGGAACGGGATGAGCGCCGACTTGCTCAGCGCGCCGACCAACAGCAGCAGCACCGCGACGGTGACGATCGTGCCTTCGGGCGGCGCCGCGACGATCTGGCTGAGTGAGTAGGTGCCGGCCTCGTGGCCGAGCGCGACGATGCCGATGAGCATCGCGAGGCCACCGGTCGTGGTCACCAGCAGCGCGGTGTTGGCGGCGCCTCGGTTGGCCCGGCGGGTGGGGTCGTGGGCGATGAGCAGGTAGGAGAAGACCGAGGTCAGCTCCCAGAAGACGTACATCAGCACCAGGTCGTCGGCAGTGACGAGACCGAGCATGGTGCCGGCGAAGATCGTCAGGATCGAGCCGCTGCGCATCGGCATCTCGCCGTCGAAGTACCACCGGCAGTAGACCAGCACGAGCGTGCCGATCCAGCAGACGACCATCGCCAGCAGCCACTGCACCAGCCCGACGTGGAGGTCGAGATTGACCCCGAGCGAGGGGATCCAGGAGTACTGCGTGTCGTAGGTGCTGCCGCTGGTGATCGTCGGCGCCAGCTGCACCAGCCAGACGCCGGACAGCAGCGGAACCAGGGCCAACGCGAAGAAGGCACGGGAGCCGAGCAGGCGGGCCAGGATCGGGGTCGACGCACCCGCCACCGCATGCGCGGCAATGAGTACGTAGAGCACGCCAGGCGTCCTTCCGTCTGGTGGCAAAAAGGGGAGTGCGTCCATTTTACAGACGGCACCGACAGCCGGCTCGGGTGCGCGGACGGTGCGGTGTGTGCTGGGCGCTCGGGGCGCGGTCGGTGCTGGATCGCCTCACGGACCGAACCGGCGTATAACTGGACCTCATGCGTTCCATCACCGCGCGTGCGCTTGCCGGGCTCGCCGCCGTCCTGGTTGCCTTCACTGCCTTGTTCGGGGCGGGCGGCAGCGCGATGGCCGCACCGGTGGCCTCGGCTGCTCGGTCGGTCGCACCGGCCATGGCGCTTCCGAAGGTGCTGAAGGTCGGCACCGAGGGCGTCTACCCGCCGTTCAGCTACCACCAGGGCGGTCAGCTCACCGGCTACGACGTGGAGTTCATGAAGGCGCTGGGCAACAAGCTCGGTGTCGAGATCCAGTTCGTCGAAGTGCCGTGGGACTCCATGTTCGCGGCGCTCACCTCCGGCCGCGTTGACGTAGTGGCCAACCAGGTCACCAAGAACCCCGAGCGGGCCGGCCTCTACGACCTGTCCGACCCGTACATCGACACCACCGGTGTCGTGCTGGTCGCCGAGAACAACACCACGATCAAGTCGCTCGCCGACCTCAAGGGCAAGCGGGCCGGGCAGAACCTCACCAGCAACTGGGCCGACACCGCCAAGAAGGCCGGCGCGCAGATCGTCGGCGTCGACAGCATGGACAAAGCGATCCAGAACCTGCGCCAGGGCAGCGTCGACGTCGTCGTCAACGACAAGCTCGCCGTCCGTAACTTCCTGGCGACCACCTCCAACCCGGGCGTGAAGATCGTCGCCGAGACCGACGACCGCTCCGAGTCGGTGCTGGCCGCGCGTAAGAACTCCGGGTTCATGCCGGAGCTCAATCAGGGCATCGCGCAGCTGAAGGCCGACGGCACCTCGCAGCGGCTCTACGACAAGTACTTCGACCCCAAAGCCGAGCCGATCACCGACTGGAAGATGATCCGCGACAACGCCTGGCCGATGGCCTGGGCAGCCATCAAGGTGACGATCCCGCTGACGATCATCAGCTTCGTCATCGGCCTGATCATCGCGCTCGGCGTCGCCGTCGCACGCATGTCGACCAACCCGTTGGCGTTCCTGCCGGCGCGGCTGTTCATCTCGGTGTTCCGCGGCATCCCGGTGCTCGTGCTGCTGTTGCTCATCTACTTCGGTCTGCCGCAGTTCGGGTGGACACTCGCGCCGTTCACGGCCGCCGTCATCGGGTTCTCGCTCAACGTCGCCGGCTACGGCGCCGAGATCATCCGCGCGGCGATCCAGTCGGTGCCGCGCGGGCAGTGGGAAGCGGCCCGCACCATCGGCATGGACTACCGCACCACCCTGCGCCGACTGATCATCCCGCAGGCCGCGCGCACCGCCGTCCCGCCGCTGTCGAACACGCTCATCGACCTGGTGAAGTCGACCTCGCTGGCGTCGTCGATCCTCGTCGTCGAGTTGCTGCGGCAGGCGCAGATCGCCGCCGCGCCGACCTTCAAGTTCTTCACGCTCTACGGGCTCGCGGCGATCTACTACTGGCTGATCAGCGTCGCGTTGTCGTTCGCCCAAGCGCGCATCGAGCGGCGGGTCAGCAGGTTCGTGGCATGAGCCCGGTTCGCATCCTGATCAGTTCGCAACTCGTGGAAGGCCAGGCATGACAGACCTGCTCGAGGTGACCAACCTCCGCAAGGCGTTCGGCGACCACCGGGTGATCGAGGACATCTCGTTCTCGGTGCCCGAGGGCAGCGTCACCGTGATCCTCGGACCCTCCGGCTCGGGCAAGACGACCCTGCTGCGCTCGCTCAACGGACTCGAACTGCCCGACTCGGGCGACGTGCGCATCGGTGAGGTGTCGGTCGACTTCGCCCAGGTGCGCCCCAACAAGCGCGGACGGCTGCCGTCCGACCAACGGGCCAAGATGGCCGCACTCACCGCCCGCAGCGCCATGGTGTTCCAGTCGTACAACCTGTTCCCCAACCGCACCGCACTGCAGAACGTCACCGAGGGTCCGACCGTCGTGCAGGGCGTGCCCGCCGATCAGGCTCGCCAGGACGCCGTCGAGCTGCTCACCAAGGTGGGGCTGGCCGACCACGTCGACAAGTACCCCTACCAACTGTCCGGTGGTCAGCAGCAGCGCGTCGGCATCGCCCGGGCGCTCGCGCTGAAGCCCCAGCTCGTGCTGTTCGACGAGCCCACGTCGGCCCTCGACCCGGAGCTCGTCGGCGACGTGCTGAGGGTGATCCGCGACCTCGCGGCCGAGGGCTGGTCGATGGTGATCGTCACGCACGAGGTGAAGTTCGCGGCGCAGGTGGCCGACCAGGTGTTGTTCATCGACGGCGGTGTCGTGGTCGAGCAGGGTCCGCCGGCCGAGGTGATCTCCAACCCGCAGAACCCGCGTACCCAGGACTTCCTGCGCCGCATTCTCGAACCGATCTAGCGGCTCCTTGGCCGTCCGCCCGCACGCCTCCTTCGTCGCCTGGCGGGCGAGGCGTCCCGCCGCTGTGAGCCTTCCAGTGCGGTCACCTCGGGTGACACCACCGGCAGTGTTCACAGGGCGCACCAAGTCGCGTCAGACGCGAGTTACTCCGGCGTATCGAGCCCAACCGACGAGTAAGTCGCGCCTGGCGCGAGTTGGTGCGGGGGCTACTGGCCAGACAGCTACTGGTCGGACGGCTCGAGCAGTGCGATCGCAGCGTCGAGCATCCGCTCGGTGAGTTTGCCGGTGAAGGTGTTCTGCTGGCTCACGTGGTAACTCCCGACCAGACGCACCTCGCGGGTTTCGTTGCGTAGCAACGCAATCGCTCCATGACCGAACTTCGGCTTGGGTCGTGGCACCTCCCAGCCGAGGCGCCGGGCGGCGGCAAGAGCCGAGTCCCAGCCGATCGAGCCGAGCGCCAGGATCGACCGCAGGTGCGGTTGCGCGAACTGCAGATCGCGGTCGAGCCAGGGCGCGCAGGTGCGCTTCTCCTGCGTGGTCGGTTTGTTGTCGGGCGGCGCGCATCGCACGGCGGCGACGATGCGCAGGTCGGTGAGTTCGAGTCCGTCGCCGGCGTGCAGCGACGACGCCTGGTTGGCATAGCCGGCCCGGTGGAACGCCGCGTACAACCAGTCACCAGAACGGTCGCCGGTGAACATGCGTCCGGTGCGGTTGGCGCCGTTGGCCGCGGGTGCGAGGCCGACGACCAGGACGCGTCCGTGCGGGTCGCCGAACCCGGGGCCGGGGCGGCCCCAGTAGGGCTGATCGGCGAAGGATGCCCGTTTCTTCTGCGCGACCTCCTCGCGCCAGTCGACGAGTCGCGGGCAGGCGCGGCAGACCGAGATGCGGGCGTCGAGCTCGCCGAGATCGCCTGCGCCGGAGGCCAACTCGCTCACCTCGTCGGCAGAGCGGGCGACCGGGGTGTCGGCGTCGGCCGGGTCACCGGGCCAGCCGGTGCCGGGTGGCACCGGAGACGCGAAGAGTTGTCCGGTGATCGGGTGTGGGAGTTCGGGCATGCGGCCATTGTGTCGACTCGCGTCGGCCGGCATCGGCCTTCCACACCCTGCACTCGACTATCGCGTTGTCCACCGGGTGATCGGGCGGCGCGGCGGACGTCGGGGTGCCGGTGGTCTGCTCGCCGGCATGACGAACGACGAGATCCTGGATGACGCCGAACTGTTTCTCGCCCGGACATCGCTGCGGCTGATCGGCCCGCTGCCGGGGGAGTGCCTGGTCTGTTACCTGGCCCGCATGCTCGGCGAATGGGGTTGCCGAGGGCCGCGATTCATCGACCACTACCGCGACACCGTCGCGCCCAGAGCCACGGCGCTGCGCGAGCGGCTCTCCCGGATGGGTGCGTGCTGCTGCGACTGCGAGGTGTTCCTCAACGTGTACGAACTGCGGCGCGAACCGCCGCCGATCGGAGGGATCGAGCGCATCCTCATGGAGTTCGACGAAGACCTCGACCCCGACGAGTTCGGCGATGGGTTCGACGACGAGTTCGGCGACGACCCGACATCTTCGGGCGGCGAGCGGCCGCCCTGTCAGGGGGTGCGGCGCGGATCGACCCAGCCCTGCGCGAACTGGCAGCGGCAGTACCGGGCGCGGTACTGGTGACGTCGCGCCCGCGAGCATCACGAGGCATGGAGCGTCGTGGTGAAAGGGCACGCGCCGACGGTCACCAAGTTGTACGAGGTGCTGGAGGCGCCCAAGCAACCTCTGGTGCCGTGGCACGAGGGGTTGCAAGCCCTACTCCCTGCGGATCGAACCCGAGGTCATCACCGCGCGCCGGTTCGTGGTGGGCGAGGCGGCCCGTCCGTAGAGAATCCCTGCGACCACCAGCACGCGCTGGGTGGTGGGGCTGAGATCGGACCAGTTCTTCTTCATGTTCGTAATCTGCTCGCCGATCGCGAATTGCACCATTTGTTCGCGTTCAGCGAGCGGCTCGCGCTACGAGACGACTGGCGAATCGTCACAAGAGGCTCACAGCTTCGTCCTGTCTGCCGGAGAAGCTGGCCTCGCATCCTGGGTTCACCTTCACCGATACCAGGAGAAAAAGATGTCAAAGACATCCCCAGTGATGCAGCGTTCGCGGCTGCTCGGCGTCGGCGTGCTCGCCGCCGGCGTCGTTGCCGTCGGCGGCATCGGAGCCGACCTCGCCCACCAGGCGACTGCGGCGTCCGGCACGAGCACGAGCACAAGCACGACCTCGACGTCATCCCCGACGTCCTCGAGTTCCAGCAGCTCGTCCACCCCGTCGAGCAGTTCGAGCACGTCGAGCCTCAGCTCGAGTTCGTCATCGAGTTCCACCTCGTCGTCCGACTCCACGTCCCAGAGTTGGGGCACCGCGAACAACGTCTCGAGCGCCGGCACCGGGACGTCCAGCGGCAGCACCAACGCCTCCTGAACGAGGCGACCGGAATGAACACGACGATCGATGCGGGAGCCCGGACCACGTCGGTGCAACTGCGCGCCATCGGGTGCGACCACCGCGTGACGGCGGCCGGCGAGGTCGACCCCGACCTGCTGCGCTCGACGCTGTCGACGCGGCTCGCCGAACTCGACCTGGCTGTCTCCAGGTTCCGCGCCGACAGCGAACTGAGCCGGTTCAACCGGCTCAGCCGGGAGGCGTACGCGGACGGGTTCGTCAGCGTGCGGATGCCGGTCGGCACCGTCTTCGAACAGGCGATGCGGGCGGCGCTGCGCACTGCCCGCCTGACCGGCGGACTCGTCGTGCCGCACCTGGCCACGCAGCTGGCCGCCGCGGGGTACGACGACGACCTCGACATCGTGCGGCGCCGCTGTGACCACGCGGAGGTCGGCGCGACGTCCGGGACGTCGCCGGTCGGCCCGCTGCCGCAGGTGGACGACGTGCGGCACGAGATCGTCGCAGCCGCCGGCACCGAACTCGACCTCGGCAGCAGTGCCAAGGCGTGGTGCGCCGACGAACTGGCCGCCGATCTCGCCGACGAACTCGGCACCGGCGTGCTGGTCAGCCTCGGTGGCGACATCGCAACCGCGGGCCCGCCTCCGGACGGCGGCTGGGCCGTCGACGTCGAGGACTGGAACAGCGTTGTGGTGCAGCGCATCTCGGTCACGCAGGCGGTGACGACCAGTTCGACGATGGTGCGTCGCTGGACCCGTGGCGGCCAGGAGCAGCACCACATCATCGACCCCCGCACCGCGCGTCCGGCCCGAACCCCGTGGGGTCAGATCAGTGCCGCCGCACCCGATGCGGTGCAGGCCAACGCGGCGACCACTGCCGCCGTGATCCTCGGCGACGACGCTCCGGTGTGGCTCGAGGAACGCGGTGTGCCGGCCCGGCTGCAGGCCCGCGACGGACGCTGCGTGCACACGGGCGGATGGGCGGCGGCGTGATGAGTTCTCCATGGCTCTGGTACCTCAGCCGCGCCACCGGCGTGGTGAGCATGCTGCTGCTGACGGTGGTGGTGCTGCTCGGCCTCTACACCGGCTCCGGACGCGTGCGTCACGCCGCGACCAATGCCACGGTGATGGTGGTACACCGCATCCTGGCGCTCGGCATGAGCGTCTTCCTGCTCGCCCATATCGTCACCGCGGTCGTCGACTCCTACGTCGACGTTGGGTGGTGGTCGACCGTGCTCCCGTTCACCAGCGGATACGAGACGTTGTGGGTCGGCTTCGGCACGATCGCCTTCGACCTGCTGCTCGCGATCGTCGTGACGTCGATCTTCCGGCACCGGCTGCCCGAGCGGGCGTGGAAGGCCGTCCACCTCACCACCTACGTCATGACCCCGATCGCCCTGGTGCACGGCCTCAACATGGGCACCGCGAGCGAACAGGTCTTCACCTATCTGACGGCGGGTTGCGCTCTGGTGCTCGTGGTCGGCGCGCTGCTTCGCGTCGGCGTCGCATCGATCGACACCCGTCGCCGACAAACCATCGCAGCACAGGAGTGGTCATGAGTCAGTTCGAACCGATCGAAGACGCCGGCCTGGTCGGACGCGGCGGTGCCGGGTTCCCGGCGGTGCTCAAGGCGAAACTCGCCCGGCAGAACGATGCCGAGCTGATCGTCAACGCCTGCGACGGCGAGCTGGGCGCGCACAAGGACGAGTACGTCGTGGCGCATCACCTTCCCGAGCTGATGCGGGCTGCCGAGGGGATCAGTTCGCAGATCACCATTGCGGCACACCGTGATTCGCGCACGGCGGCGCTCGTGAGCCGAGCAGGGCTGCCCCTGCTCGAGGTGCCCGACAGGTACGTGTCGTCGGAGGAGCGTTCGCTGGTCTCGCTGCTGCACGGCGGCTTCGCCCGGCCTCTGCCGCGCACCCGCCGGCCGGTGCACGGCGCCGTCGATGCCCGCGGCAACCGGTTGCGGCCCACGGTGGTCTTCAACGCCGAGACCCTCTGGCGCATCGACCAGATCGCGGAACGAGGTGTCGCGTGGTTCCGTTCCTACGGCACGCCCGAAGCGCCCGGTCCGCGACTGGTGACGCTCGGCGACGGCGTCCGCCGGCCCGGCGTCTACGAGGCTGCGGCCGGGATGCGGATCCGCGATGTGCTCGACCTCGGTGGAGGAGCAACCGGCCGCAGTGCCGCCGTCGCAATCTCCGGACTGAGCGGGGGCTTTCTCGCCGCCGGGCTCGTCGACGACGGAATTCGTTGGGACGCAGGGGATCTCGCTCCGTACGAGTTGCGACTCGGCTCGGGCGTGTTCGACACGGTGCCGTCGGGGCCGCAGGCGTGGGAACACGTCCGCCGGGTCGTTGCGTACGCCGCGGGTGAATCGGCCGGCCAGTGCGGGCCGTGCATGTTCGGTCTACCCGCCGTGGCGGCCGACCTCGACCTCTTGGTAGACGGACGCGGCGACGACCGGGTGCTCGAACGACTGGAGCGCCGGCTCGGACTGCTGCCCGGCCGCGGCGCCTGCGCCCACCCCGACGCAGTGAGCGGCTACGTCCGGTCGGCCTTGCGCGTCTTCGGACACCACCTGCCCGTCCGCACCCGACACCTGGAGAAGGTTCCAGCATGAACCGGCAACCGATCGACATCGACCGCATCGCTTGCAAGGGCCACGGCATCTGTGCGGCTCTCGCACCACACGCGATCGAACTCGACGAGTGGGGTTATCCGATCGTCCGCGACGGGCTCGACCCGCGCGAGGCGAACGACGTGGTCACCCACTGCCCGGTGCGGGCGGTGCTGGCCGCGCAGCGCAACTGAGAAGTCAACCCGCCTGCGTGGCCACCGCTCCACCCGACCCGGTGCTCGCCGACGTCGGCGAAGAGGCTGATGTGCTACGCAGAGCTACACTTGCTGAGTATGCGCACCATCAGCCAGCGGGAACTGCGAAATGACAACGCCGCGGTCGTCCGGGGGGTCGCCGACGGTGAGTCCTACATCATCACTCGCCATGGCGTCCCGGTAGCCCGGCTCGTCCCCGTCGGAAGCCATTCCGACTTGCGGATCGACCGTCCGGCCAAGAAACGCGTGAAGTACGCCGACCGGAAAAGGGTGATCGGGCCAACTCCGAGCGGGGAGGTTCTCGATGACCTGCGGGGTGACCGTTGAGCCGCTGGTACGTAGACACGTCCGCGGCGTTGAAGTTGTTGATCGATGAGGCCGAGTCGGCGCCGCTTGCGGAGTACATCGACGCAGCGGAGCCAGTTCTTGCAGGCTGCTGGCTACTCGAGACAGAGCTGCGGCGGGCAGTCCTGCGGGTGCCGGGGTTGAGCCAGTCGGCGGTCACCGAGTTCCTGGACGGGATCGACCTGTATGAGGTGCCGGCCTCGGTGTTCCGAGAGGCAGGGCTGTTGCCCGGGGTGCACCTCAGATCGTTGGACGCGTTGCATCTCGCCGTTGCGGTACGAATCGGTGTTGATCACGTGCTGACCTACGACCATCGAATGGCGCAGGCCGCCCGCAGCCTCGGTCTCAATGTGCTGGCACCCAGCTGAGGGCGCCCACTGACTGCAGCCACTGACTGCACAGTGCGACACCGCCCGCGGGCCGCGCCGGACAGCTCAGGCTCAGCGCAATCGATCCCGCCGGGCGAGGTGCCTGCCCCGCCAGACCAACTGCATGATGCCGACCGCGATGAGCGCTAGGTACGCCATGCCGGCCCAGTCGTGTTCGGTCACCTCGGTGGTGGCGCCGACCAGGAACCCGGCAGCCAGCACGCATCCGACCGCGAGGATTGCCCGCCACGTGTTGGAACCGAATCCGAGGAAGTCGCTCATGGCCAGATTCTTCCGCTGCCGGGGTCGCGGACACGGTGACGAGCCTGTGAATGGGCCATGTCATTCGGCCCATTCGGCCCATTCGGCGTCCAGTGGTGGATCGTCGGGGTCCTGACCCCGACGATCCACCATCCTGCGTGCTCCCGGAGCGCGTCCGGAAGAACGCCGAGTCAGCTCGCCGTGTCGGCGTCCTGGGTGCGCAATGTCGCCTTCACGATCTTGCCGCCGGCATTGCGCGGCAGGCCGTCGGTGGTGACGAGGTCTTTCGGCATCTTGTAGGTGGCGAGCTTGCCGTCGAGGTGACTGCGCAGTTGGTCGATGGTGAGTTCGTCGCCGGGGCGCACGGTCACGTAGGCAACCGGCACCTGGCCCCACTTGTCGTCGGGGCGTCCGATGACGGCCACCTCCAGCACGGACGGGATCTCGGAGATGGCGTTCTCGACCTCGGCGCAGTAGATGTTCTCGCCGCCGCTGATGATCATGTCCTTCTTGCGGTCGACGACCCAGACGAAGCCTTCCTCGTCCTGTCTCACCAGGTCGCCGGAGTGGAACCAGCCGCCGGCGAACGCGTCTTCGGTCTCGGCCGGCTTGTTCCAGTAGCCCTTCGTGACCGTCGGGCCGCGGTAGACGATCTCGCCGACCTCGCCCTGCGCCACGTCGTTCATCAGCGCGTCGACCACGCGGTACTGCAGTGTCGGGATCGGCCGCCCGACCGACCCCTGCTTACGCAGCGACTCCTCGCCGCGCAACACGCAGGTGATCGGCGAGGTCTCGGTCTGACCGAAGACGGCGACGTTGAGGGCGTCGGGGAAGGCGTCGGCCATAGCCCGCAAGGTGCGGTCGCTGGCCGGCGCGGCGCCCCAGCTGATGATGCGCAGTTTGAGGTCGCGCTCGTGCACTCGAGGCTCGGCGCAGATGAGGTCCCACTGCTGGGGCACGTTGAAAACGACTGTCGCGCCTTCACTTTCGTAGGCGTCGAGCACCTCGGTGGCGTTGAACGCGCCGAGCGGGTGCACCACGAACGGTATGCCGGTGAGCAGGTTCGCCACGATCGAACCGAGCGAGGCGATGTGGAAGAACGGTGCGGTGATGAACCCCATGTCCGACTCGTCGTGCATGCCGAACGCGCGGATGACGGTGACCGCCTGCGCCTGCAGGTTCTGGTGGGAGAGCATCGCGCCCTTGGGACGTCCGGTCGTGCCCGACGTGTACATGATCAACGCGGTCTCGTCCTCGGCCACGTCGACGATCTCGGCCGGTTCGTGCGCGGCGACGAACTGCGCGTAGTCGAGGTCCGACTCCTGCCCGGCACCCTCCGGAGCCTCGCCGAAGACGATCACCGTGGCGACGTCGGCCAACGCCGGCACCGCGCGCAGCAGCGGCAGCAACATGGCATCGACGAAGATCGCGCTCGGTGTCGAGTCACGCAGGATGTAGTCGACCTCGGGCGGTGACAGCCGGAAGTTGATCGGCACGGCGATGGCGCCCGCGCTGTTGATCGCCAGCAGAGCCTCGACGAACGAGGGGTGGTTGAGCGCAAGCATCGCCACCCGATCACCCTTGGTCACGCCGCGTTCGGCAAGACCGGCGGCGCCCTGCAACGAACGCTGCGACAACTGCGCCCAGGTCGTCGTCTCCCCGCGGAACCGCATGGCGGGGTTGTCCGGTTGCATCTGCGCGTGGGTGGCGGTGTGGGTCATCCAGGTGTTGCGGAACGTCCAGGCGGGGGCTGACATCGGTTCTCCTCGCGGGGCAGTGACTCAAGTCACATACAGTATGTCTGTGGAACCTCGGCTGTGTCTCAGTTCAAACCGGACCCGCACGAACGCCGCGCGCCCGAAGGGACGGCGCCACCTCCTGCACCTGCTGGGAGATGATCGGCCCCTCGTCGAGGTCGGCGGTGACGTAGTGGGCCGTCGCGCCGACGGTCTTCACGCCGCGCTCCCACGCCTGGTGGTAGGGCTTGGCCCCCTTGAAGCTCAGACCGCGTCGCTACGGTCTGTCGACGGTCAGGACGTACGAGGCATCCATCGGGCCCTCCTCAACATTCGATCCAGGATTCGATGACGTTGACGGCGAGACCACCGCGCGAGGTCTCCTTGTACTTGCTCCTCATATTCTTGCCGGTCTGTGACACTCGTCGACGACCCGCGCTGCAAGCAGCTGATGACCGACTTTCAGACCACCTACCCGCAGGTATGCGTCGAGGACATCGGGGAAGGGCCGTCTGCTTGATCCGGGGTGGGGCGCTGAGCCCGCGCTGCGGGCGCTGCAGGGCTGGTCCCGGGCTGTGGGCGCCGCTGCCAGGGATGTTTTCCTCCCCTGCACAGCTCGGATACCAAGCAGCACTATGGAAAGCGGACGACTGCCCGGACCCAACCACGGGTCGGCGCTTCGCGGCCCGATCGCACCGATGACAGCAGACGACAAAATTGAGGAGATGGCTTGAGCGACAACGGATTCGACCAGATCTTCCCGCTCGGCGAGAAGAACGACGCCTACGCGCAGTACTGCATCGGACAGAGCTACCTCGCCCCGCTGACCGACGGCGACGCACCGGTCAGCAACGTGACCTTCAAGCCCGGGTGCCGCAACAACTGGCACATCCACCGCGGCACCGAGGGTGGCGGCGACCAGATCCTGATGTGCACCGCGGGCAGCGGTTGGTACCAGGCCGAGGGCGAGGAGCCGATCAGCATGGAGCCGGGCACCAGCGTCCGCGTGCCGGCCGGCACCAAGCACTGGCACGGGGCGAAGGCCGACTCGTGGTTCTCGCACCTCGCGTTCGTGACGCCGGGCGGCGAGATCAGCAACGAGTGGCTCGAGCCGGTCAGCGACGAGGTCTACGGCAAGCTGCCGAAGAACTGAGCGACCGAACTTCTGACGCTGCGGCTGCCGCGCCCGCACCGCGTCGACGACGCCGCGTTCTACGCGAAGTACGGCAGCGGATCGCCGACCCAGGGCATCACCAACGCGCGGTCGAAGCCGACCACGATGCGCATCGAGCCGCGCTAAGCCAGCGGCAGCCCGGAGTCGACGCGGCACGCGCGGTCGTGTGCGTCGATGACCGCGAGCTCGTCGCCGCTCGGCATCGGGCCGAAGGTCTCGATCAGCCGGCAGACGGCGTACGGCGCGCTCGCCTTCTCGTAACGCACAAGCCAATCGGGTTGCGGCGCAAAGGCGTTGTGGTCGACCGGCTGCCCGGGAGCGACCCAGTCGTGGGCCGCGGCCCACATGCCGCAGCGCCAGGGCTTGGGTGTCAGCCGCGCCCGGTAGCTCGCGTAGTTGGCCGAGAGCGCGACGTACAGGGGGTCTGATCCGAACTGCTCGAGCAGCGTCCGCGACTCGTGCGAGCCGGCCGGCAGGTCGACTCCGGTGACGATGACGCGCAGACCTGCGCTGGTGCGGTAGGCCCGCACTCCGGCGGAGGGATTGGTGGCGGCGAAGGCACGCACCGGCGCGAGTGCCTCGAGGGCGGGGTCGGGTGGGGGAGGAGCCGACTGTTTGCGTCCGAAGAGGCGACCGAGCACGGACGTGCCGGCCGCCCTCGGCCCCCGAACCTCGGGGAGGTCGATGTCGGCGATGAACAGGCTCGGGCTGTTGAGCACCAGTGCGCCGTAACGGTTGCGGGTGACCAGTGCGTCGGCACCGACCTGCCGGACGATGTTCTCCCGCAACGGTGTTCGCGGGTAGTACCAGTTCGGGCCGTGCTCCTTCGTGCAGCGTTGCGATTCCTGCGCAGGACCGCACGGCCGTCCGGCAGTCACGAATCACGACGTGTCGGTGTCGGTGTCGTGGGCGCACGCGCGCGGCTTCTCGGTAGCAGCGGCCTGCCGAGGCGACAAACTGGGCGTCGACATCGACCTCCTCGATCCGGACCTCCTCGTGCCCGACGTGGGCGTCACCGGACGAGCGTTCGTGCGAGCCGAGGCCCTGGTCAAGGCGGGTGCGTTCGATCTCGACGTGGTGCTGGAGCTTGCGCGTCACCGTGAGTTGGGGTGGCCGGGTGATCGGCGGGATGTCTATGGGCTCGTCGTCGAGGACGTCCCGACCGGTTTCGACAGGGTCATCGCCGCTGTCGCCTGGCGGCGTCCTACGGTTGGTTCGTGAAGACACCGGTGTCGGATTTTCTCGAGGAGATCCTGAGTTCCTGCGCGCATGAGACCAGTGGCGCGCTGGCCGACTACATTCCAGAACTTGCCAACGTCGACCCCGATCAGCTTGCGGTCGCAGTGTGCACGACCAACGGCAGCCTCTACTGCGCGGGTGACGCTGACAACGCCTTCACGATCCAATCGATCTCGAAGGCGTTCGTCTATGCACTCGCGCTGCAGGAGCACGGAGTGGACGCGGTCGTGAAACGCGTCGGGGTCGAACCCAGCGGTGAGCCTTTCAACGAACTGTCGCTCGAGGCCGGCTCAGGTCGTCCGCTCAACCCGATGATCAACGCGGGCGCGCTCACCTGTCACGCGCTCATCGGTGGCCTCGACTGCGACCCGGACGAGCGTTTCGAGAAGGTGCGACAAGGGCTGTCGGCCTTCGCCGACCGTGAGCTGGACGTGGACGAAGCGGTGTTCGAATCGGAGCTGGCGGACGCCTATCGCAACAACGCCATCGCAAACATGCTGCGCTCCTACGGGGTGATCGACGGCGACCCGGCCGATGTGGTCCGCGGCTACACCCGGCAGTGTTCGCTACGGGTGACCACCCGCGACCTCGCCCGCATGGCCGCGACGCTGGCATACGGGGGAGTGCAGCCCGCCACCGGCGAACGCGTGGTCGACACCGACGTGGTGCGCCAGGTGCTCAGCGTGATGATGACCTGCGGCATGTACGACGCGGCCGGCGACTGGATGACCAGTTGCGGCTTCCCGGCCAAGAGCGGGGTCAGCGGTGGGATTATGGGCGCGCTCTCCGGTCAGGTCGGGCTTGCGACCTTCTCGCCACGACTGGACGATCATGGCAACAGCGTTCGTGGAATCACTCTGTGCCGCAGACTTTCTCGCGACATGGGTCTGCACATCATGGACAGCCCTGAAGAGTCGCAGTCGGCAGTGCGTCGCGACCGTCGAATGCGTACGAGCGATGGACATCTGGTACGGATCCTGAGCCTTCAGGGCGAATTGCGTTTCAGTGGAGCCGAATTGGTGCTGCGCGAGATCGCCGAGGATGACACCGATCTCGAACGTCTCGTTCTCGACCTGCGCCGGGTGTCCTCGGTCGACCGCGTTGCCGGGGTGATGATCGCCGAGGGACTGCGACGGGTGCAGCAGGAGGGGTGTCGCGTCGTCCTTGTCGACCCGGACGGTGTGCTGAAGGTTCCGGCCGAGCACCCTGCGCCGGAGCGGGTCGAGCACCTCGACGAGTACCGAGAACTCCCCCGGGTCTGACCGCGGTCCCGCCCCTTCAATCAAGTGACACGGGTGCGCGTCCGACGGGTTGAGTGGGCTGCGGAGTGAGCGGCTGGACAGGTTCGACGGGGAAGCTGACCGGCTTAGAGGTGGTCAGCGTGAACTTGTGGTCGTAGTGGCGCAGTTCGCAGTGACCGTCGGTGCCGTCTTCCAACTGATAGGTCGCGTGATCGTGAGTGACGCTCACCCGGATCTTGTACTCGCGCCACCGGATGGAGAAGGCGAGACGTTGCATCTTCGGCGACAGCACCGGCGCGAAGCTCAGGTGGCCGTCGTACTCGCGCATCCCACCGAAGCCGGCAACCAGCGCCAACCAGGCGCCGGCGAGCGAGGCGACGTGGACGCCGTCCTTGGTGTTGTGTTCGAGGTCGCGTAGATCCATCACCGCTGCTTCGGTGAGGTAGGCGTGGGCGAGTTCGAGTTGGCCGACCTCGGCCGCCATGACCGCCTGGGTGCACGCCGACAAAGAGGAGTCACGTACGGTGATCTTTTCGTAGTAGGCGAACGCCTTCGCTTTCTCCTCCCGCGTGAACCGGTCACCACACCAGTGCATGGCCAGCAGGAGATCGGCCTGTTTGACGACCTGTTTGCGGTAGATCTCGAAGTAGGGGTAGTTGAGCAGCAGCGGATAGCCGTCGTCTTTCAGCGTTGCGTCGAAGTCCCACACCTCGTTGGCGGTGCTTCCCCGATTCTGTTGGTACACATCGCGTTCGGTGTCGAACGGAACGGCCATGCTCTCGTCGGCGGATCGCCATTGCGCGATCTCGTCCTCGGTGACATTCAAGTCGGCCGCCTGCTCCGGCCACCGCTGCGCTGTGTCGGCGGCGTACCGGAAGTTGCGAGCCGCCATGAGGTTGGTGAAGGTGTTGTCGCCGACGACGGCGGTGTATTCGTCCGGCCCGGTGACGCCGTCGATGTGGAACTTTCCGTCGTCGCCGTGGTAAGCAAGGCCGGCCCACAAGCGTGCGGTCTCGACCAGGATGGTCAACGCGACGTCCCGGTCGAAGATCTCGTCGCCGGTCCAGAAGACGTAGCGTGCGGCGGCAACGGCGATATCGGCATTAATGTGGAAGGCCGCGGTGCCGGCAGGCCAGTAGGCCGAGCACTCCTGTCCGCGGATCGTGCGCCACGGGAACGTTGCGCCCTCCATCTTCAGGTGCTGCGCGCGCTCTCGCGCGAACTGCAGGACCGAGTGCCGCCAGCTGAGGGCGTCGCGTGCCGCCGATGGCGCGGTGGCGGTGAGCACGGGAAGCACGTAGCTCTCGGTGTCCCAGAAGCAGTGACCGTCGTAGCCGGGACCGGTGAGCCCCTTTGCTGCGATCCCGCGACCCTCCGCGCGAGCTCCCGCTTGCAGCACATGCCAGAGTCCGAATCGGACTGCTTGCTGGACGACCGGGTCTCCGTCCACCTCGACGTCCGCGCCATCCCAGAAATCGTCGACGTAGGCGGCCTGTTCCTGCACCATCGAATGCCAACCGGTGTGCAGCGCCGCCGAGAGTGCGCCGTCGACCTGGTCGCGCAGCGCGGGCATGGTGCGGCGGGAGGACCAGCCGTACGCGACGAACTTGGTGACCCCGAGGATCTCGCCGGGGGCGAGGTCGGTGCCGATCGTGGTGCGACTCCAGTCTTCTTCGACGTAGGTGTGGCTGCCGACGCCCGGACTGTGCAGGACGTGGTCGCAGGCGGCCGCCATCCGCAGCCCGCTCTGCCGGGTGTGATGAATCAGCAGTGAGCGGTTGTGATTGTGGCTGTGCAGTTCGGGAACCAACGGATCCTTGAGCGCGGCCGCGACGCGTGGGTCGTCGGAGACGGAGGGCAGTTCCTCGTTGGTGACCATCTCGGACTGGATCACCACGCGCAGCGGGTTGTCGACGGCCTCCACCTGGTAGCGGACAGCGAGGATCGCCCGCTGGGTGAACGACACCAGCCGGGTCGACCGCACCCGGACCAGACGGCGGGAGGGCGATTCCCACAGCAGGTCGCGGTGCAGCAACCCGGTGCGCATGTCGAGCGTGCGTTCGTGGTGGTGGATGACGCCGTAGCGCAGATCCAACGGCTGATCGTCCACGAGCAGTCGGATCAGTTTTCCGTTGGTGACGTTGACGATGGTCTGCCCGGAATCGGGGTAGCCGTAGCCCGCCTCGGCGTACGGCAGCGGACGCTTCTCGTAGAAGGAGTTGAGGTACGTGCCGGGCAGACCGCTGGGGTCGCCCTCGTCCAGATTGCCTCGGACGCCGATGTGTCCGTTGGCGAGTGCGAAGACCGACTCGGCCTGGGCGAGATTGTCGAAGTTCAGCCCGATCTCACGCACCTTCCAGGGCTCGACGGTGAACGCGGACGGGTGTGCGGTCATCGGGTTCCTCCACTCAGCAGGTCGGCGAGGTCTTCGACCACGACGTCGGCGCCGTGCTTTCTCAACGCCTCGGCATGACCGACCCGGTCGACGCCCACGACGTAGCCGAAGTGGCCGGCACGCCCTGCCTCGACTCCGGATAATGCGTCCTCGAAGATCACCGCCTGCGCGGGATCGGCTCCCACGAGTGCGGCGCCGGCCAGGAAGGAATCGGGTGCCGGTTTGCCCTTGATGTTCGATCGCGCGAGCGTGACCCCGTCGATGCGGCCTTCGACGAGTCGATCGAGACCGGTGACCCTCAGCACCATCTCGGTGTTCGCGCTGGACGAGACGACGATCCGGTGAAGGCCTGCTTTCGCGGTTGCCTCCAAGTACGTGCGAGAACCCTCGTACACCCTCACGCCGTCGCGGGCGATCACCTGCTGCACCTGCTCGTTCTTGCGATTCCCGAGCCCCCGGACGGTGGCGGCGCCCGGCGCGTCGTTGTGCGTTCCCTCTGGCAGCGTGATGCCCCGAGAAGCAAGGAAATCGCGGACCCCGTCCTCGCGTGGCTTGCCGTCGACGTAGTGGGTGTAGTCGCGATCGGTGTCGAACGGCACGAAACCCTCGCCGTCGCGATCACGCAAGTACGCGTCGAACATCGCCTTCCATGCCGTGCGATGCACGCTCGCGGTGTCGGTGAGCACACCGTCCAGGTCGAATAGGCAGGTGGTGATCCCGTCGGGCAGGCCCAGCGTCCGTGGCGCCGTCATATCGTCTCCATCGTCGACCACCGCCACGGTAGCCCGGCGCAGGCTCGAGTTGCGTCAGGTGTCTTCAACGTGTTGGCGGCCGTTTACGTGGTGCAGCGCGCCGACGAACAAATGGAAGCGCGGACGGTCGATCGTGCTTTCCGGCTTCCGTGCCCCTCTCACTGAAACCGGGGTTGTCGGTGGGTCACCCCACGATGGGGTGAGAGCCGTCCGCAGTGATGAGAGGTGTGTTCCATGGTCGACCTGTTCGAGGACGACGATCTTGAAGAAGCTGAGTATTGGGCAGCGCGGGAGGTGCTCGAGGAGATCCTCGGTTCGTTGCCATCCCGCTTCATGGTTCTCCTTGAGCTGCATCGGCTGGTCATTGCTGATAGCAAAGACGTCATCGTCGACAAATGGGAGAAGGCTGACCGGTTGCTCGATCTGTACAACCTCCTTCCCGAGGAATGGCATAGTGAAGAGTTCGACCCCGACCTCGACCAGATGGATCGCCTGATCGAGTCCCTTACGCCGTTCCTCGATGACCGTTCATCCGCTTAGACGGGCAGGTTGTGGCCGGCGGCGCACCCTGCGCCGGAGCGCGTCGCGCCTCGACGAGCACCGGGACCTTGAGCCGGTCTGAGGTCCGGTCGGATGTGCGTTGGATGGAAAAAGCCGGCTCCTGACTGCGTTTCCGCAGTTGCTTCGCGCGATCCTTGACGAGGCGGTGCGCGACGAGATCCTCACCCGGAACCCATGCAACATCCGACGTGCCAGTGTCGGGGGCGGGACGCCGAGATCGCGAAGAAGCTGTCTGAATGGGCTGGCTATTGATGCAAACTGGCTTGACCGGGCGGCTAGGCTGACCAGTGGCGGGCCACGCGTAGCGCCCAACGGGCTGGTCAGCCTAGCCGCCCGGTCAACAAAAACGGCCCTTCCGAAGAAGGGCCGTTGTGCCAGGTGCCGTGGGGCACCGGCGGGGTATGGACCAAACATAGATCTTCCTTGCGGAGATCGCAACTTGGCGGAGGGACTATCTTTGGCCAACCGACTCATCGTTTACGTCGACGGGTTCAACCTCTATCACGGTCTTCATGACGCAGCTAGATGCCGTTGGCTGTGGCTCGATCTGGTCGAGCTCGCCGCCAGTCTTCGCCCGCGAAGCACAGTGGAGGTGGTGAGGTACTACACGGCACCCGTCCTCGACCAGCCCGGAGCGCAGCGCCGGCAGCAAACTTACCTCGACGCTCTATCCGCGCAGCATGGACCGAGGATCGAAGTGGTCCAAGGCAGATACCAGAGCAAGACGAAGAGCTGTCGAAAGTGTGGTTCGCGATGGATCGAACGTGAGGAGAAGGAGACCGACGTCAACATCGCGGTCGGCCTCGTGTCTGACGCGGCTCTCGACCGCATGGACGATGCGTTGGTGATAAGCGCGGACTCAGACCTCGGTCCGGCGATCCGGACTGCTCGGGAACTCCAGCCGGCACTGTTCGTCGCAGCAGCCTTCCCGCCCAAGCGATTCTCGGCCGAACTCAAGGCCTTGATGCCCGCCTCGTTTCACATCAGCCACTCGAAGATCAGGAGCTCGTTTCTTCCTCCACTCGTGCGGGGTAAGACCCACAGCTTTGCGCGACCGACGAAGTGGGATCCGGGCCGTTGAGGCGGCGACTTCCTAGAGGGGCCTCACGTTGGTCGGTTTGGCGGAAGGGCTCCTCAATGAGTGTTGGGTGCACCGCTACGCGGTCGGAACATGGACCATGAGCCGATCGACGTCGGCGGGATCAACCCGCAGCACGCGGGGTCCGCTGCGGTAGGCGGGCAAGCTGCCCGGCTGCGATCCTGCGGCGGAGCGTTCGGATGCTGAGGCCGGTGCGCTCGGCGGCGTCGGCGAGGGGCTCGAACTGCCGTCGACTCTTCGTAGAGGTAGTCATACCTCCCCGGAGGTCAGGTTGTGCCCCTGGCGGTCACGCCCGGCAAGAAAGATCATGGAGAGGACATCGACTGCCGGGAGGACCCATGGCTGACCGCTCGAAATCACGACCGGCGCCTCTGCGTCCCCGCGTCTCATGCGAAGAGGGTCGCCGCGGCGCGGGTCTACGTCGCGGCCAGCGTCAAGAGCGGGCAGCCCGTGCCTGATTGGATACGCGAGCTCGCTGCTGACAAGGCCCGTTAGCCGCGCAATTGTTCTTCCAAAGCGGTTGCTACTGCTTCGAACTCGGCAAGTGCTGCGGTGAGGTCTTCGACGATCTCGCGGGCGATGACGTCGGGCGAGGGCAGGTTGTCGAGGTCATCGAGCGAGTCGTCCTTGAGCCAGGTGATGTCGAGGTTCGCCTTGTCGCGGGCGACGATCTCGTCGTACGTGAACGGTTTCCAGCGCTCAGACGGGGCGCGCTCGGTGGCGGTGCACGCGGTGACGAACTCATCGAGGTCCGCGCGGCGCAACGGGTTCTGCTTCAGTGTGAAGTGCTTGTTGGTGCGCAGGTCGTAGACCCACAGCCGCTCGGTCCACGGTTGCCCGGGGCGGGCGACCTTCTTGTCGAAGAACAGCACGTTGGCCTTCACGCCCTGGGCGTAGAAGATCCCGGTCGGCAGACGCAGCATTGTGTGCAGGTTGAAGTCGGTGAGCAGCTTGCGGCGGATCGTTTCGCCGGCACCGCCTTCGAAGAGCACGTTGTCAGGCAGCACAACGGCGGCGCGTCCGTTGGTGTCCAGGATCGTGGCGATGTGCTGGACGAAGTTGAGTTGCTTGTTGCTCGTGGTCGCGACGAAGTCTTGCCGCTCGATCTCGCGGTCTTCTCGCACCTCGCGGCCGTCGGCGCCGACCATCGTCAGGGAGGACTTCCGACCGAACGGCGGGTTGGAGAGCACGACCGACCAGCGGCGGCCGGGATCGGCGATGAGCGAGTCGCGCACCTCGATCAGCGAGTCGCCATTTGACGTGCCCATGCCGTGGAGTAGCAGGTTCATCGCGGCCAATCGCGCTGTGCCGTCGACGAGTTCGTAGCCTGAGGCAAAGCCGTCGCGCAAGTGGTCACGCTGGGTCGGGGTCATCGACTCTGCGCCGCGCGAAGCGTGGTCGTGCGCCACCAGGAGGAATCCGCCGGTGCCGCAGGCCGGGTCGACGACGGTGTCGGCGACCGTCGGGCGTACCACGTCGACGATCGCCTCGATCAGAGCGCGTGGTGTGAAGTACTGACCCGCCCCGGACCCCGTGTCCGACGCACCCTTGGACAGCAGTTCCTCGTACGCGTCGCCCTTGATGTCAGTGCCGGACTGCGACCAGTTCTCCTTGTCGATCAGGTCGACAACGAGCCGGCGCAGCTTCGCTGGGTCTTGGATACGGTTCTGGGCCTTGCGGAAGATCGTGCCGATGACGCCGTCCTCGCGGGCGAGGCCGACGAGGATGCGGGTGTACTCGTACTCGAGCTTGTCACCTTGGGCGTCGAGCAGCTTCTGCCACGAGTACTCCTCGGGCACGATCTGCTCCGGCCGAAGCTTCCGCGTGGCGCGCTCGTGCGCCATCTTGAGGAACAGCAGGTACGTCAGCTGCTCGGTGTACTCGATGACTCCGACTCCGTCATCGCGGAGCACGTCGCAGTACGACCAGAGCTTGTCGACCAGGCGGCGAGAGTCAGTCATCGTGAACTCCTTGGCTTCGGATGCGAGTGACCGCCGCAGCAAACCGGGGGACACCAGCCCGCCGGAGTGACTCCAGCAGTTGCGGCAGCGACAGAGACGGTCGCGACGAATCGCGCGACTGATTCTGTAGAGCGAGAAGGGTTTCCCGCGGGTGTAGTTCTAGCTGATCGAGCAGGAAGGCGTCCGGGTGGGAGACGGTCAAACCCCACTGCGCGAGTTCGGCCTCCGGAAAGTCCTTCAGGTTTGCCGTGACGATGACCTGGCATCGAGCCACGATCGCCGCCGCCATGACGTGCGCGTCTGTGGGATGGCCGGGCATGTCGCCGAGCAGTTGCTCGTAGGCGTTGACGGTTGCGTTCGGGAACGCGCCGGTCATGGCACGGATCCGGGTCTGCGCACCTTTGATACCAACGGAAGGGAGCGGGGACAGGTTGCGCTCCAGTTCGACCAGAACGTCAGCGGACCAGCGTGGTTCGAATGCGCCGTTCTCAGCGATCCGCAGCAGGGTGTCGCACAGCGTCGGCGGGTAGAGGACACATGTGTCGAGTAGGACCTCGAACGTCATCGTTCAGTGGCGTTTCAATGGCGGCTGTCCATCGAGGAGGTCGTATAGGCCGGCGCTCTCCGCGTCCCGCGCCATCTCGTCAAGGCTCTTACGCCGTTGCACAGCCACACGCTCTTGATAAGCGATCAGATCCTGTAGAGCGACATAACGGTGACGGCCAGGCTTCACGGCTTCCAGGTCTCCGCGATCGATGATGCGCACCAGGGTCGGCCGCGAGATACCGAGGAAGTCGGCGGCTTCCTGGGTGGTGAGCATTGCGTTGTGCGGGGCGACGGTCACGCCCATCCCATGGGCCATGGCGTCCGCGACCTGTACGAGGACGCGGTGGACTTGCGCCGACAAAGCGATTGTTGTGCCGTCCGGCGCTACGAGGGCGGCGAGACCGTCATCTCCCACCTGCAGGACCTTGGCCAAGGACGCTGCAGACGCCTCGTCTTCCGACGATGGGAGGTAGGTCGCGCTGTGGCGCGCGGCAGTCTTCGTAGGAGTCGGCATGTCCCGATGATAGATCAAAACGAACAAAACGAACAGACTTCTACGAGTGGTCTACCGAACCAAATCACCCGTGTTTCGTTCGTTAGTCGGTGTTGCTCGTTGTCGGGACGGCGTCGAGCTCGAGATCGCGGACGGCACGCCACTGCTCGGCGCTGGTCGCGTCGAGCCGGTAGTACGACTGCGGCGGCTCGCCGTTCTCTTCGCCGTACCAGGTGTCGTAGGGCGGGTTGCTCCGATCGAACTTGCGGCGGACCACGATCGAGAAACCTCCGTAGTCGCCGCGATGTTGGGGGACCGCGCGGCCTGTGGACGCCATGACCCGGAGGCCGCCGATCCATTGGTCCGGAGCGCGGGCACACATGTCCATGGTGGCGAGCACGGTTTCGCTCACTCCCAGGCCGGCCAACTGCCTGAGGTCCTCTTCACTCCAGGGTGTAGCCGGGAGTGTGTCAGCCGACTTTGCCGATGTCCGCTCTCGTCGCGCAGGCGCGACGACGTAGTCCTCGACGTCTGCGACCGGCCACAGTCTCGACACGGTGATCGCGTGACCTTCGCCCCATTCATATGCGCGCACCTGGATAAGCACAATGTCGACTCCCTGCTCGGTGAGCCACACCGCGGCCGAGGTAACGGCGGCGGGAAACTCGCCCGCGACAAGCGTGATGCGTGGCTTCCGGAGTGTCTCGGTGGAGAGCTCAGGTGCATGCGCGGTCAGTGCAGCGAGGGCCTCATCAGCGGTCGACGGGGCGTCGTCGGTCCGTCGAACGAATGAGAGGTAGGCGTCCGCAAGGTCCTCAAGCGAGAACCGTGACGCCCGGGCTGCGTAGTTGATCGCCTGGGTAGTCACGTAATCAGGGGCGCGATCGCGTTTGAGTTCAGCGACGACGAGGCGACCGTCCGATCCCAGCCCGAGGATGTCAAGCCGGTCGGCTTCACGGCCATCCTTCGACATCCATCGATCGAACTCGCTGGTGACGATCAGGACGTCCGGACCGAGGATCTCCGGATTTGCGATGACCCACTCCTGCAGGTGGTCGCGCTCGCGAAGTCCGGCGGCGGCCAGCGAGGTCTCTCGGGCGGGCGCAGCGGTCGTGCCTTGCACCTTGAACACGAGTTCTTCGGACATCAAGGTCTCCTGTCCTCTGTTCGCCCCGTCGTGATCATTCGACTCCCCGGCTCTCCCACGCACCAAATGTATGTCCGTCCGGTGACACCCATTCGACGCGGCCGTTGCAGGAGCGACCGAGCGCGACAGCACCCGCGGTGGAGGGTGACGAGAAGACGATGTCGCGGGTCACTCGACCTGCGCCGTTCTCCACGACGATCGAGCCATCGGCCAGGAGGCCCTCGTGGTGCGCGCGGTAGCTGGCGTACGCCTTCTGAGTGCTGGCCGCCTTGCCGACCCCGTGCCACTCGGGCACGACGACGGAGCCGCTCAGCATGATGAACTCGCCGTCGACCTGCTGAGCTGATGCATCAACGCCCTGACGGGCATTCCGCAAGGCGAAGATTGGCGACTGGCTCGGTGCTGACTGCGCATCGTCGGTTCGCGCCGAGCGAACCCGGATCGCGTTCACTCCCAACACAGGCAGGACGATCTGGAGCTGACCGAGGAAGTACTGCATGTCGGACGCGTCCGCTTCCGGTAGGCGAGGTGTCGGCGGGGGCGGTGCCGTTCTCAACGGTGACTCGTCCCGCCTGGGTCGCGAGCTCGATCAGCCGCGACTCCAGATACCTGCCGTGCGACTTCGTCAGGTTGGTGTCCTTGGAGGTAATCACCACAACCTGGTTCCAGAACGCCTTGTCCTTGGCATGGCTACGCAGCCGAGCAGCGACGACGTCGGCCTCGCCGAAATAGCAGCGGGTGTCGCCGACAGCGGTCTCGTCCTCACCGAGCAGGAGGTAGACGCCGGTGCGCTCGGCTTCCTCGCGCCGGAGCAGGTCAGCCAGGTCCGAGCGCCGGGCAGATAGGACGTGACCGGTCCAGTTGGTGATCTCGGCCGTCGTCAGCCCACCCGGGGTGCCGTCGACGAGGAACAGCTTCACTTGCTTGCCGTTCACGCCATTGCCTCTGCCTGTTCCTCGATGACCTCGTCGTCGGTGCGGTGGCCGGTGAGCTTGCCGTTGAACGCGGCGGCGAGGACGGCGCGGCGGAGCGCTGCCTGACGCAGAGACACTGTATGAGTACGGCGATGCAGTGAGGCGGCCGCCTCTAGGACGGTTGAAGTATGGGCGAGGAGTCGCTCACGATCTGCCGCGGACGGTAGCGGGATGGAGATGCGTCTCACTAGGGAAAGGTTCAGGTTTGGCTGGACACCTCCTGCAGCCAGCCGACGCATGGACGCGTAGTTCGCCTCGAGAACGGCGCGGACCCATGGTCTGAGGTGCTCGTCGTTCACCTGGATCGCTGCGCACGCCTGATTGATGGTCGCAGGAATGCCCAGTTCTGCAACGGTCCCGCGCGTTTTACCCTCGCCGTACATAGCGACGAGCAGCGTCCCAGCCGGGTACAGCTTCAGGCTGGTTTCTGCAAGTGCAACATCGGTGACGAACTGTTTTGCGCCAATCAGAGTGCCCTGCGACAGGTCGCCGCTCGTTACCCATGGGATGTCGCCGTTGTCGTAATAGTTCGACGCGGAGCGCGAAGGCGTGGTGCCAGTTCCGACAGTTGCCAGTTGGCCGACCGTCAATGTGGCCGCCGAAACGGAGGCCTCGATCACGAGGCGTTGCCTGGCCGAGGCGACCATGGCTGTCGTTCGGCGTGCTGCGGCGGACACATAATCCGCTGCTGCGTCGAGGCGAGAGAGGTGGTCTTCGAGGACCTCGACGATCCGCCGCTGCTCCGCCAAGCGTGGCTTCGTCAGTGGGACGGATTCGAGGTCTTGGCGTCGCAGGCTCGGGGTGGCGGTGGAGCTATCGAGTCGGCGAAGGTCCCGCGAAATCAACTGGTACTGAAGGAACTTGGGATCGATGTCATCCCGCATCAACACGTAGTACGTGGTGTCCGTCGGCCACGAGCCGTCAATCATGAGATGCGTCTGGCCGACGTTTCCCTTCCGGCCGATAACAAGGCATGGCTCACTAACCCGGATCGTTCACGGTGCCGCGGAGTGATCGGCGCGTAGAAACACGGAAGTGCCTGCCCAGCAGGGGAAACTTGGACTTGCGACGGTTCAAGATCTTCAGCTTGGAAGGCACTCCGTAGGTGAAGCGTACTTTGTGGTCCAGTGGGTTGTCCGTGTCCGGTGATGGTGTCGGCGTGGTGGCCCACGCGGGGAGTGTCGGACTTCGTCTGTTGGCCGACCGAACCGGCCTGACGGGTGGTCTCGCCGCAGCGATGGCGCGCCACTCGTTCACCCCGGTCCACGACCGTGGCCGGGTCCTGGTCGATGTCGCGGTGATGATCGCTGATGGTGGTGAGGCGATCGCCGACATCGACGTGCTGCGTCACCAGTCGTGCGTGCTCGGTCCGGTCGCCTCGCCACCGACGGTGTGGCGCACCTTGGACGAAGTCACGCCCGGTCGGCTGAAGAAGATCGCCATCGCGCGGGCACGCACCCGCCGCCACGTGTGGGCCCACCTGCCTGGTGGGGTGCCCGCAAGCCAGGTCGCCGGGACCGATCTCGGTGCCACCGTCGTGCTCGACGTGGACGCCACGATCGTGATCACCCACTCCGAGAAACAGAACGCTGCGGCCACGTTCAAACGGACCTTCGGGTTCCACCCGCTCGGCGTATGGTGCGACAACACCAGCGAGTTCCTCGCGGCGAAACTACGGGCCGGGAACGCCGGGTCGAACACGACAGCCGATCACATCGAGGTCCTGACCGAGGCGATGGCCCAGATCCCCGGCACCCACCGTAAGAAGCTGTTGATCCGTTCCGATGGTGCGGGCGCATCCCATGGGCTGCTGGACTGGCTCACCGAACAAGGTCAGATCCGTGGCCGCAGCCTGGAGTACTCGATCGGATTCGCGGTCACCGAGAAGATCCGCGACGCGATCAGGCTGGTCCCGCAGCAGGTGTGGTCGCCCGCGACGAACGCGGACGGCGGGGTGCGCGAGGGTGGTGACGTCGCCGAACTGACCGGGCTGCTGGACCTGAGCGGTTGGCCGGCCGGGATGCGGGTGATCGTGCGCCGTGAACGGCCGCATCCCGGTGCGCAGCTGTCGCTGTTCGAGGAGACCGACGGGTGGCGCTACCAAGCCTTCGTCACCAACACCAGCACCGGGCAGCTCGCGCTCCTCGAAGCGCGGCACCGGGCTCATGCCCGGGTCGAGGACCGGATCCGGCACGCCAAGGACACGGGCCTGGGTCGGTTCCCCTCGCGTGAGTTCGGCATCAACAGCGCGTGGTTGACGTTGACCATGATCGCGGCGGATCTGGTCGCCTGGACCCGCCTGATCGCGTTCACCGCCGACGCCGAGGTCCTGGCTACATGCGAACCGAAAGCGTTGCGGTACAGGCTTCTTCACGTCCCCGCCCGGCTCATCCACGGTCAGCGACGACGACGGTTGAAGATCGCTGAAACGTGGCCCTGGGCGGCCGCAATCGTCGCGGTCTTCGCGAACATCGCCGCCATCCCGTGGCCAGCCTGACCCAACCCGTCCGCCCACGAGATCACCACCCGGAGAACCGCAGACCGGCAGCGCCAGCCGGCACCTCGTCATCCCCACGGACCATCACCGAGCGAACTCACGTAGCAACACCGTCGATCACGACCTCATGAAAGACCGGGGCTAACCAGAGGAGAGTTCGTATAGGCCATCTGTCCCGCCGATCCGACGACCGGCACGGGGCCATCAGGCGAGCGATCCGTTCTAGGCGACGCCTTGCCGTAACGCACCTTGAACTGCTCGCCGAAGGTTGTCTTCTCCCATGCGGCACTTCCATCGATCACGCGGTGAGCTCCGCGTTCAGATTCTCCAGGAGATCGGCAGCCTGGTCGCCGAGGTCGCGCAGGGCACCGTCCACGCCGCCGCGTTCGGTGAAGGGCGCTTCGTCGAGGTCTTCGGCGGTGATGCCGGCGGAGTTCGCGATCACTTCGACCATCCGGTCCAGCCACCACCTTTGTGTCTCAGTGAAATTCACGCCCGCTTGCTCTTGCTGTGCGAGCCAGGCGACGTACCGCTCGCGCACGCGGTCGGCGTACGGGACGAGTTCGTCATCGACGCCGACGGTATAGCGCAGCAGTGACACCAGGTCGGTGAGGGTGTGCCGGTCGCTGTGGCGGACACGGCCGACATCGATGGTTTCGTACGCCGCCCAGATGAAGTCCGTCGTCCAGTTGTGCGGGGGTCGGCTGATGCGGTCTGCGAGTTCCTGGATGTCGGCGAAGTCGATCCGCCGTTCGCGGGCTTCGCCGAGCAGCTGGATGGCCGTGATCTCGTCGCGGTGCTGTTCGAGGTAGGCCTGCCACGACTCGACGACCGACCGTGCGCGGTTGGTGTCGACGACCCCGCCGGCGGACAGGAGTGTGTCGGCGTTGACCTCGTCGATGACGCGGTCGTGGGTGGCGCGCAGTTCGAGGATGCGGCCGCGCAGTTCGGGGTTGGCGGCGAGCGGGCGCGTCGCATCGTCGAGGAGGCGCTGGATCGCGGCCTCCGGATCTGCTTGTCCGGCGGCAGCGTTGGCCTGCGTGTCCGGGTCGACCGCGTCGACGAGCCCACGCACAATGTCACGCACAGGCACGCCCGCGACATCGTCGAGTTCCTCCCGCTCGGCCGGGGTGAGGTCGAGCTCGAGCTTGGCCAATCGCGAAGCGAGAGTGGCGGTTTCGTCTTCAGTGAGCGAGAGCGTGGCCGCCTTGTCGAGGAGCTTCTTAAGTGAGACGCCCTTCTCGCGGTTCAGCGGCGGGTCGACGAAGTCGTGCTCGGTGACGCCGACCGCGTCGACGATGACGAACCGGGTTTTGCCCGACGCGTCGGGTGTGACCGATTGGAAGTCGGCCGGCGCGATGGTGCGGGCGCCGCGGCCCTTCATCTGCTCGAAGTACTGCGCCGACCGCACGTCACGCATGAAGAACACGCATTCCAGCGGCTTCACGTCGGTGCCGGTGGCGATCATGTCGACGGTGACGGCGATGCGCAGACTCGGCGACGTGCGGAACGCCTGCAACTGACCCTTGGGGTCTTTGGCGTTGTACGTGATCTTGGCGGCGAAGTCGTTGCCCTTGCCGAAGACCTCGCGGACGGTCGTGACGATCTCCTCGGCGTGCGCGTCGTCCTTGGCGAAGATCAGCGTCTTCGGCACGGTCGATCGGCCGGCGAAGATCTCGGTGAAGAGCCGTTCACGGAACGTCTCGAGCACGAGTCGGATCTGCGACTTGGCGGTCACCGCTCGGTCGAGTTGCTTGTTGGTGTATTCAAGGTCTTCCTCCAACGCCTCGAGCCGCTGCTTGCGGGTGCGCCGATCGACCTTCGGCACGACGGTCGTTGCCTCGATCAGGCCGCCGCGCTCGGAGATCTCCGTACGGATCCGGTAGACGTCGAAGTCGACGTTCACTCGGTCGGCGACCGACTGCGGGTAGGTGTACTCCGAAACGAGGTTCTGCCGGAAGAACGCGAACGTCTGTTTGCCCGGTGTCGCGGTGAGACCGACGACGTGAGCGTCGAAGTACTCGAGCACCCCGCGCCACACGCCGTAGATCGACCGGTGGGCCTCGTCGACAACGACCAGGTCGAACGTCTCCGGCGGCAGCTGTGGGCTGTAGGCGACGGTGACGGGGGAGTCGGGCACGAAGTCGTCGAGACCGGGGTCGTCGTCGGGCGTGACTTCCTCGCCCTGCAGGCCCTTGTAGACGCGCTGGATGGTGGAGACGACGACGTTGCTGCTGTCGAGCATTCCCGCACGGGTGAGTTTGTCGACGTTGTAGATCTCGGTGAAGCGTCGTCCGTCGCCGGGCGTGCGGTAGTTCTGAAACTCCGCGATCGTCTGGTCGGCGAGGTTGTTGCGGTCGACGAGGAACAGGATGCGTTTGAATCCGCCGAACTTCAGCAGCCGGTAGGCGAGCGTGACTGCGGTGTAGGTCTTGCCCGCGCCGGTCGCCATTTGCACCAACGATCGGTCGAAGTGTTGGGCTGCGAGTGACTGCTCGACTCCGGTGATCGCGGTGATCTGCGCCGGCCGCAACGCGGACGTGTCGAGCTCGGGCAGGTGGCGCACCTTGGCCCGCCAGGTCGGCGCGCTCTCGTCGGCTTCCGCGTCGCGGATGATCCGCGCCAGTGTCGCCGGCTGTGGGAACGCGAACACCTGCCGCGATCTCGCGTCCGGGTCGTAGCCGTTCGTGAAATGCGTTTCGGTGCCGCTCGCCTCGAACACGAACGGCAGCCGGCCGTCGCGCGTGAGCGCCTTGAGCCGTACGTCGGCCGGCAGGCCCTCGGCGTACATCGCCGACTGCCACTCGACGCCGCTGAGAGTCGTGCCCTGCGGCTTCGCTTCGATGACACCGACAACGCGCTGATCGACGTACAACAGGTAGTCGGCCCGGCCATGCCCGTACTTCATCGTGACCTCGCGGCAAGCGACACCCTGCGCGGCGAAAAGATTCAGCGCCTTCTTGTCCTGAACGACCCAGCCGGCATCAGCCAGCTGACGATCGATCAACACCCGCGCACGCGCTTCGGCGGCAAGCCGAGCCTCGTCCCCCTGTGGCGCATTCATAGTGTTCGCAGGTTACTGCGAAGGTCGCCAGGTTGGTCGGCACTTGAACTCCTCGATGCGGCCCGCTGTCAGTGGTCGCGGTCACGCTGTTACCTATGGATGACTTCGATGGCGTGTTGAACGCGCTCAGCGCGATGGTTGACAGCCTCACCCTCTTCTATCGTTTGGCGCATTCCCTCACTCAGGATGCCGACGGTGTTCCCGCGGTTCTTGTCGGTCCGTTGACCTGGGTCCTCGGCACGGCGCTCACAGCCCTGGTCCTCTGGGCACTCGTTGGAGCGTGGTGCGTCGCCGCGCGGTCTTGTCACAGAGGACTGCGACGTTGCCTGATCGTGGCTACTCGTGGCCTGGGCCCTTACGAGGCCAGGCGGTACGCCACGACGTTTGCAAGGTTTGAGCGAGCCGCATTCGTCGCACAATCCATGGCCAGGAATCCATTCTCGACTCGTCTTGGATCGGCCGGGCGAACGGGATTCGTGGAGCCGTCGTCGGGGACAGTGCGAGCACGCGCGGCGCTCCAGCTTCTCGCTGCGACGCGCTGGCCCGCCGTATTGCTTCGCATGGTCGTTTCGGTGCCGGGCGCGATGAGTCTTGCGGCCACGTGGTGGGCCGTGGGCGCACCCGGGGGAGAAGGCATTCTGGCAGTGGTCCGCCGGGTGACGAGGTCTGATCTGAGCCCGACACCTACGGCTGTCGCGGCCGTGGCGACTACGGTTGCGATCCTCACGTTCCTACTCGGCAGGATGCGGACGGCGCGGTCTGTAGGACACCAGGCATGGAGGCGAGACCATGTGACAAGGTCCTCCGACGTGCTGGCTGACCGGGAGGTTCTCCTGGCAAATGCGGCATACGAGCTTGAAATCCGGATTGATCAATCCTGCGGACGCTGGCACTCGTTTATCTACAACGCGGGCGTGGACGCCGACACGGCCCAGAAGGCGCTCGTCGGAGAACTCCGTCGCCGAGCAGGTGTCACGCCCACAACGGAAGCGCTTCGCCACGTGCGGAGCGAATCGATTGATCCCGTTCAGCCAGAAAGGGACGACCGCCATGTGGAGGCGCTCCGGGCGCACCTCGATGCGGCCACCGATCGAGTGGAGACGGATATGCGCCGCGCAGTGCCGTGGCGAGTCGTGCGCCTGGCATCACGCACTGCGTTAGAGAGATCGGTCCGCGACATCGATTGGTTTCTGGCGGAGCCAGCGATCGCCCCGGTCCAACTCGCTCCGATCGACCTGTGCGTTCCTCAGCTCGTCCGCGGTAGTGGACGCGCCGGGTCCACCCGGGAGTCTTGGGAGTCGGCCCTCATCGACCTGCCTGCTGATGATTGGGATGAGGTGGTCACATTGGCCGCGACGCAGTGGCGTGAGCAGGCTGCCGAGTCGTCGAGGCGCCACACCGAGATCGCCCATCGCCGGCTTATCGACGCCCTCGTTGCAACTGCGCAACTGGAAGCTGCAGCGGACGCCATATTTCGATACCTTCACCGCGCGGGACCAGTTGCCAAGCTCTTGGAGCGAGCAAGGCCGTCGTGAGGGTCCGGCTCAGCGGTGGAGCCGGACCGCGAGCCACCGCGCACTCGGGTCGTGCCCGGAGCCAAGCCGGGCGCGCGACACACCACAAGGCCAACGAAAAACCGGCCCTGATCAACAGAGCCGGTTCGACATTTGGTCGGGGTGACAGGATTTGAACCTGCGGCCTCTTCGTCCCGAACGAAGCGCGCTACCAAGCTGCGCCACACCCCGTGGCCTGCGTACGTTGGCGCTTTTGGCGATACCCGCACGCAGCAAGAGGGAACTTTACCGGTTGACCGTGCAATCTCCCAATCCGGGTCAGCGCGACGCCGGCACGAGCGTCATCAGGGTCGCTTCGGGCCGACAGGCGAGGCGGATAGGCGTGTACTTGTTGTGCCCGAGACCAGCGGAAACGTGCAGCCAGGCGGCGTCGTCCGGAGCCTGCGCGCTGGGCGCGTTGTCGGCCCCCGACCACCAGCGCGACAAGCCCTTCACCCGGTCGGTGCCGAGGTCGCAGTTGGTGACCAGCGCCCCGTACCAGGGCACGCATATCTGGCCGCCGTGGGTGTGGCCGGCGATCACCATCGACGCACCGTCCGCGGTCATCGCGTCGAGCACCCGCAGGTAGGGCGCGTGCACCACGCCGAGGGTGAGATCGGCGTCCGTCGCGGCGGGGGCGGAGACGGCCGAGTAGTCGTCGTACTTCAGGTGCGGGTCGTCGACGCCGACGAGTTCGAGGTCGAGTTCGCCGACCTGGAGCCGGGTGCGGGCCTGGGTCAAGTTGGTCCAACCGCCCGCGTCGAACCCGCGGACGAGGTCGCGCCACGGCAGCGTCTTCTGGCCCATCTCGTCGGCTCGGCGATGCCGCTGGTTGAAGTAGCGCAGCGGGTTGCGCGGGGCCGGCGCGAAGTAGTCGTTCGAGCCGAGCACGTAGGCACCCGGGAAGTCCATCAGCGGCGCCATCGTCTTCAACACCGACGGGATCGCGTCGGGGTCGGAGCAGTTGTCACCGGTGTTGACCACGAAGTCGGGGTTGAGGCGCGCGAGGTCCTGCACCCACGAGATGCGGCGAGCCTGCCGCGGCACGAGGTGCAGGTCGCTCAGGTGCAGCACCCGTAGCGGCTGCGCGCCCTCGGGCAGCACCGGCACCGTCACCTCACGCAACGCGTACCAGTTGCGCTCGACGATCGACGACCAGCCGAGCGTCGCGGCGCCGAGGGAGCCGAGAGCGAGCGCTGACTTGGTCATTGCATGCATCCCCGCATCGTCGCACGCCCCGCGTCCCGCGCCGAATCCACCGGAATCCACCGCAAACCCACCGCAGACGCTGCGGCTACCTCCCCACGCTGCTGCTGCAACCGCAGCGTGTGGAGGCAAGCGGGTGGGCGGGAGTGGGAGACTGGCGCCATGACGCTCAAGCAGACCCTCCAATCCGACCTCAACCAGGCGATGAAGGCGCGCGACAAGGTCGCCGCCGGCACCCTGCGCATGGCCCTCGCCGCGATCACCAACGCCGAGGTCGCCGGCGACACCGCCAAGGAGCTGAGCGACGACGAGATGCTGAAGGTCGTCACCAAGGAGGCCAAGAAGCGCAAGGAGGCCGCCGAGGCCTACGACGGCGCCGGACGCAGCGAACTCGCCGAGCAGGAGCGGGCCGAGCTCGCGGTGCTCGAGAAGTACCTCCCGGCGCAGCTGTCCGACGCCGAACTCGACCAGATGGTCGCCGAGGCGGTCGCCGAGACCGGCGCCACCAACATGGGCGCGATGGGCAACGTCATGAAGATCCTCCAGCCGAAGATCGCCGGCCGGGCCGACGGCGGCAAGGTGGCCGCAGCGGTGAAGCGCGCCCTGTCGTCCTGACCTGGGCGCGACGCGCGCCGCGCACGTTCTGACGGCACGGCACAGCACGGCGCCGAAACATGAAGCAGGCCCACCCCGTCGCGGGGTGGGCCTGCTTCATGTGTACCGGCTACTTGCTCGAACTCGCCGTCGCCTTGGGCTTGTCGGCCTTCGTCGAACTCGGCTTCGCGCTCGTCGAGCTCGGCTTCGCGCTCGTCGAGCTCGGCTTGGGTGCCGAGGTCGAACTCGGCTTGGCGGACGTCGAGCTCGGCTTGGGCGCCGACGTCGAACTCGGCTTCGGGGCCGTGGTCGACCGGGACGTCGCTTGGGTGCGCCGCGGCGCGGCGGCCTGCACCGAGCTCGACGGCGCGACGTACGCTGCGCGTCCGGTGCTCGGGTACATCGTCACGGTCGAACCCTTGGCGGCCTTGCTCCCCGAGGACGGCGAGGTGAACGCGATCCGCCCCGCGTACATCCGGGAGTCCTGCGCCGACCCCTCCTGCACCTTGAAGCCGGCCGACTCCAGCATCGACCGCGCGTTGTCAGGCCGCTGGCCCACGACATTCGGCACCGTCGCACGGTTGGCGTTGAGCGCCGCCTCGGACGGCTCCGGGAAGTTGGTCTTCGGCTGGCCCTTGAGCGCCTCGTCCATGACCGCCTTCCAGATCGGCGCGGCGACCGTGCCACCGTAGAGGTAGCCCTTGTAGAACGTGTTGCCGATCTTGACGTCCTTGAGCGGCTTCTCGTTGTCGGCGTGGCCGACCCAGACGGCGGTGGTCAGCTGCGGGGTGTAACCGACGAACCAGCTCTGCGTGGCGCTGTCGACGGTGCCGGTCTTGCCGGCCGCCGGACGACCGTTCGCCAGGGCGGACGTGGCTGCCGTACCGCCCTTGCCGAGCACGCCTTCGAAGATCTTGGTGACGGTGCGCGCGACGTCCTTGGACACCAACTGCTTGCACTGTGCACCGGTGATCTTCACCTGCTTGCCGTTCGCGTCGATGATCGCCTTCACCGGACGCGGTGCGCAGTACTTGCCGTCGGCGGCGATGGTGGCGTAGGCGTTGGCCAGGTCGAGGGCGGTCACGGGCTCCGAGCCCAACACGATGCCGGACGGTGCCTTGTTCACGGCCTCGCCATTGCCCTGCTTGAGCCCGAAGTCGATCATCGTCTGTCGCACGTTGCAGGCGCCGAGCTGCGACACGAGCTGGGCGAACGCGACGTTGACCGACATCTTGGTGGCGTCCTCGAGGGACATCGGGCCGGAGCCCTCGTCCTCCTCTGAGTTCGGCACCTTCCAGATCTCGCTGCGGCCCAGGCCGCACTCGCCCGGGAAGTCCTTGTTGGTGAACTCACGGTAGGAACCGCGCTCGTCGCGGCCGTTCATCGGCGGCACGTTGATCTCGCTGTCCATCGTCCAACCGTTCTTCACGGCGTCGATGACGGCGAAGAACTTAGCGGTCGACCCGATGGTGAAGCCCTGGCCGCCGCCCATGTTCGACGGCACCGTGTAGTTGATCGCCGTCCGGCCGCTGCCGGTGTTGTTGCTGTAGGAGGTGTTCTGGCTCGAGGCCAGCACCAGGCCGGTGCCCGGCTGCACCACGATCGCCGCCGACTGGATGCCGGCCGAGTTGTTGACCGGCACCTTGGCCTTGATCTGCTTGTCGAGGATCGCGGCGAGCTTGGGGTCGAACGAGGTCTGGATCGTCAGGCCGCCGCCCTTCAGCTTCGCCTCGCGCTCCTTGCGGGTGGCGCCGAGCGACGGCTCGCCCAGCAGCCAGTCGTAGACGTAGTAGCAGAAGTAGGGGTACTTCGAGCTGGCGCACGAACTGCTGATGTTGGTGACCTTGAGGTCGGACTTCAGGTCGTGGTTGGTGGCGTCGGTGTACTCCTTGTAGGAGATGTAGCCCTGTTGGTACATCTTGCCGAGCACCTGGTTGCGCCGGGTGGTGGCCGCCTCGGGGTTGTTGATCGGGTCGGTGACGCCCGGGGCGTTGACGACACCGGCGAGGGTCGCGGCCATCGGCAGCGTCAGCTGCGAGGCGTGCACACCGAAGTAGTGCAGCGACGCGGCCTCCACGCCGTACTGCTGGTCACCGAAGTAGACGAGGTTGAGGTAACCGTCGAGGATCTGCTGCTTGGAGTACTTCTGCTCCAGGGTGACGGCGTACTTCAGCTCCTGCAGCTTGCGCACGTAACCCTGCATGCCGGAGCGGGCCACCGCGTTCGCCGCGGCGTCCTTGTTGCCGGCCGCCAGCGCCTGGTTCTGGATCGCGACCTTCACGTACTGCTGGGTCAGCGTCGAGGCACCCTGGGTGCCGCCGCTCATCACGTTCGAGCTGATCGCGCGCAGCAGACCCCGGGGGTCGACACCGCCGTGCTCGTAGAAGCGTTCGTCCTCGATCGCCACCTGTGCGTGCTGCATGACCGGCGCGATCTTGTTCAACGGCACCACGATGCGGTTCTCGTTGAACGGCGTGCCGATGGTGGTGCCGTCGGCCGCGAGGATGCGCGACTGCTGCGCGAGCGGGTTCATCTGGAAGTCGCTGGGCATCTGGTTGAACAACTTGATGCCGTTGTTGGTCGCTTGTCCCGCGACGCCGACTGCGGGAATGACGAGCCCGGCAGTGAGCAGGCCCATCGTCATGGCGACCGCGACGAAGCCGCCGAGGAGCGACATGACGCTGGCAATGCGGGAGGTTTGACGCATGGACAAGAGGGTAACCCGCATACCTGTCGGGGCCGTGAATCCTGGTGTCCGCCCGGCGGAACCCGCTCCCTGAGGCGGTTGCGACGGGCGCTGCTGGCGCGAAGAATATCCGAAAAAAGCTCTGTTCACGCGGCTGCGCCGTCGGTATCATCGCTGGTTGTAGCACAAAGACCTGGATCCCGGGTCCATCAACGAAAACGTGGTTGTCGCTCTCTGGACAAGAGCGCACACGGGGGCACGTTGAGGGGGACGGCTTCCAGCATTGCCTGAGGAGGCAGCTGTGAGCGTTGTTGCACCGGAGAGTTCGTTGTGGGACGTCAACTGGGCGGGGCGTGCATCCTGCCGCGTCGGCAGCCCTGACGACCTATTCGCCAAAGGGGCGGCCCAGCAGACCGCCAAGGTCATCTGTCAGCGGTGCCCGGTCGTGGCCGAGTGCCTCGCCGACGCTCTCGACAACCGCACCGAGTACGGCGTGTGGGGCGGCATGACCGAGCGGGAGCGCCGTGCGCTCCTTCGTCGCCGGCCCGACGTGAAGTCGTGGGCGCAGCTGTTCAAGGCCGCCCGCGCAGACGCCCTGCGCGACAACTGAGCAGACGGTGCTCGGGCCGACCCGGGCACCCGTGCTGCAACTCGCTGCTGTCGCGGCGCAAATGTGCCGGAATTCCGGCTCACCCGCCGTCCACCACCCGCGAGTTGCAGCACGAGTGTCCGGTCAGGCCGTGAGCTGCTCCGCGACATCCCGCAATTCGCTGATGTCGTTGACGTCGTGCCCGGCCGCGGCGACCTGTGCGATCGACACCTTCGGGTGCAACACCCGGAAGCGCTCGATCGCCTCGGCGTGGCGCACCCCGAGGTCGGTGACCTCGGCGTGCAACCGCAGCAACGCCTCGGTGTCCTTCGGTCGCCAGCCAGAGGTGCGGTCGAGCAGTTCGCCGACGGCGTCCGCCGCGTTGCGGGCCCGGGAGGCGTTAACTGACGGCACGTACGTCATCTGCACCCGGTTGACGACCATGCCGGCCAGCGGCATGCCGTCCTCCTCGAGCCGGTCGACGAAGTAGGCCGCCTCGCGCAACGCGTCGCGGTCGGGCGTCGCCACCACCACGAACCGGGTCGACGGGTCCTTCAGCAGGGCGTACGTCTGGTCGGCGCGCTCGCGGAACCCGCCGAACATCGTCTCCAACGCCGCGATGAAGGTCTGCGCGTCGGAGAGCAACTGCGCGCCGAGCACCTTCGACATCACCGCCGACACCGACGAGATGCCGACACTGACCACCTTGAGGTAGGCGCGGCCGCCGGCTCGGGCGGGCGCGGTCATCAACCGGATGAACTTGCCGTCGAGGAAGGTGCCGAGACGTTGCGGGGCGTCGAGGAAGTCGAGCGCCGACCGCGACGGGGGAGTGTCGACGACGACGAGGTCCCAGCGCGGCTTGCCCGACTCGTCCGTCTCGCCCATCAGCTGGCCGAGCCGCTCCATCGCCATGTACTCCTGCGTGCCGGCGAACGAGCTCGAGACCGCTTGGTAGAAGGGGTTGTCGAGGATCTGCTGCACCTTCTCTGGCGCCGCGTGCCGCACCACCACCTCGTCGAAGGTGCGCTTCATGTCGAGCATCATCGCGTCGAGGCTGCCGCCGGCCGACTCGTCGACGGTGGGCACCCGCTCGGGTTCGTTGTCGAGGTGCTCCAGGCCGATCGCCTGAGCGAGGCGCTTGGCGGGGTCGATGGTGAGCACCGCGACGCGGCGTCCTTGCTCGGCAGCACGCACCGCGATCGCGGCCGACGTGGTGGTCTTGCCCACGCCGCCCGACCCGCAGCAGACGATCGTGCGCACCTTGTCGTTCTGCAGCAGGTCGTCGATGTCGAGGGTGTCGGTCATTTCTTCTCCTGCTTCGAATCGGCCTTCGAGTCAGCCTTCGAGTCGGCGGCCTTCAACTCGGCGGCCAAGTGGCGCAGCGCGCCGCCGTCGACTCCACCGGGCACGAACGGCAGGTGCACCACCGGGCGCTCGAGCGCGCGCAGGTCGGCCAGCTCCTGCTGCTGCAGCTCGAGCCGGTCTCCGAGGTCGCGTCCGGCCTGCACCAGGCCGCCCACGAGGGTGGGGCCGACGCGCAATCCGCCTGCGGCCAGGTCGGATTCGAAGTCGGACAGGTCTGCGTCGTCGTCCTGCAGGATCTTCAGGGCGCGCCTGGACAGCACGTCGGCGCGCTCCTGGTTGACGACGATGTTGCCGATCGGCAGCCCGATGCCGCGCAGTTCGGCGACCGCGTCGATGGTCTCCTGCACCGGCATCTCCTCGAGCAGCGTGACGAGGTGCACGGCGGTCTCGGGCCCGGTGAGCAAATGCATGATCGAGTCGGCCTGCGACTTGATCGGCCCCATCTTGGCCAGGCCGGCGACCTCCTGGTTGACGTTGAGGAAGCGGCCGATGCGTCCAGTGGGCGGCGCATCGAGCACGATCGCGTCGTAGATCTGGTCGTGGTGCAGGCCGCGGCGGGCGGTGCGCCGGCGGGCGGCCTCGTAGACCTTGCCGATGAGCAGCACGTCGCGCACGCCGGGGGCGATGGTGGTGGCGAAGTCGATGACGCCAAAGCGTTCGAGCATGCCCTTGGCCATGCCGAGCTTGTAGAACATCTGCAGGTACTCCAGCAGCGCGGCCTTCGCGTCGATCGAGATGCCCCACACGGCACCGCCGTCCGCACGCGCGATGCGGGTCTCGACCTCACCGAGCGGCGGCACGTCGAACAGTTGGCTGATGCCCTGCCGGCTCTCCACCTCCGCGAGCAGCACCTGCTTGCCGGTGTCGGCGAGTGCGAGGGCCAGCGCCCCGGCGACGGTGGTCTTGCCGGTGCCGCCCTTGCCGGTCACGATGTGCAGCCGAGTGCCGTCCCAAGTCATGGCTTCGATCCTACCGGCGAGTAGCCAGCCGCCGGATGGCATCGACCACGGCGCCGAAGGTTTCGGCCGTAGGGGTGATGGGCGGCCAATGGTCGGCACCGGGCAGCTCGATGAGTTCGGGTGTGCGCGACGCGTCGAGCGCAGCGACCCGGTCGCGGTAGCCGCGCGAGATCTCGATCGGCACGTCTACGTCGCGGTCGCCGTGGATCAGCACGACCGGCTTCGGCGCGGGCGCGAGCCGGGCCGGATCGGCGTCCGGGTGGTCGTGTGCCGGCCCACCCAGCAGCATCCGAACGGCGCCGCCGCCGAGGTTGTCGGCGTCCGCCTGCTGCAGGTCGAGGCATCCGGCCAGACTCACCGCACCCGTGAGTGCTCGGCCCGCGGGTTGGTGCAGCGCCCACACCGCGAGGTGGCCGCCGGCGGAGTGTCCGACCACGACGGACGGTTCGTCGCCGAGCACGCTAAGCGCCGCGCGGACGTCGGCCGAGATCACCGGCCAGCGGCCCGTCTCCGGTCTGCGGTACTCCACCAGTGCGACCTCGAAACCGTTGTCGGCCAACGCGATCGCCATCGGCGCGAGGTGAGCGCGGTCGTACGCCGGCTTCCAGAAACCACCGTGGATCAGCGTCACCCGTCCGGCGCTGCCGCCGGCGTAGACGTCGACGACCTGGTCGGGATGAGGCCCGTAGGTGAGGGTGCGATCCGGGTTGCGGTCGAGCGGCTCGGGAGGGTGATCCACGGACGACCTGCCTCTCTACCCGCCGGTACGCCAGCGCAATGTGACCTGCGTCTTTACGGTGCTAGCGTCCAGACGTTTGCACGTTCCAGGGAGAGTCAAGCATGGCGAACGTCCTCCGTCCGGCGCACGGTGCGGGCACCCCGCACGTCGTGATCGTCGGGGCGGGAATGGTGGGTCTGTCGACCGCGTGGTTCCTACAGGAACACGGTGTGCAGGTCACGGTGGTGGAGCGCTCGGGTGTTGCCGCGGGTAGCTCGTGGGGCAACGCGGGCTGGATCTCTCCGGGCCTGTGCGTGCCGCTTTCCGACCCGTCGGTGATCAAGTACGGGCTGAAGGCCGTGCTCGATCCGAACTCGCCGCTGTTCATCCCGCTCAAGCCCGACGTCCACCTCGCCTCCTTCCTGCTCGGGTTCGCCCGCCGCTGCACCCCGGGGCAGTGGAAACGGACGATGGACAAGTACGTGCCGATGAATCGCCAGGCCATCGCCGCCTACCAGCAGCTCGAGGACGGCGGGGTCGCCGCCACTTCGCACGAGGCGCCGATCATGGCCGCGTTCCGCCGCGCCGAAGACGCCAAGGGCCTGGAACACGAGGTCGAGCTCATTCACGAGGCCGGACTCGAACTCGAAGCGACCGAGGTCGACAACGCCACCCTGCGCGCCGAACTCCCGATCGTCAGCCCCGACGTCGAGAAGGCGATCCGGCTCGGCGGCCAGCGCTACATCAACCCGGGCGAGTACGTCGACGCGCTCGCCTGCGCCGTCGAGCAGCGCGGCGGACGCTTCGTCATCGGCGCCAACGCCCGCGCCTTGCGGCACGGCCCGGGCGGCGTCACCGTCGAGATGATGAGCGGCGAACCGATCTCCGGCGACGCCGTGGTCATCGCGACCGGCGCCTGGCTGCCCGAACTCGCGAAGTCGTGCGGGGTGCGGGTGGCGCTGCGCGCCGGACGCGGCTACAGCTTCTCGGTGTCGGTCACCGACCCGGCGGCCCGCCCGGTGCCCTGCCCGGTCTACTTCCCGTTCGAGCGGGTGGCCTGCACGCCGCTGGGCGACCGGCTGCGCATCGGCGGCACGATGGAGTTCGCCGGCACCGAAGACCCGCTCAACGCCGACCGTGTCGCCGCGATCAAGCGCAGCGGACAGCCGCTGCTCACCGGCGTCGACTGGGACGACCAGCAGGACGTCTGGGTGGGCGGGCGCCCCGTCACCGTCGACGGACTGCCGCTCATCGGTGAGACGAAGGTGCCGCGGGTCTACGTCAACGGCGGCCACGGCATGTGGGGAATCACCCTCGGCCCGCTGTCCGGACGCCTGCTCGCCGAGCAGATGGTCACCGGCAAGGTGCCCGCCGAGCTCGCACCGTTCAGCCCGACGCGATAATCGAGCCGACCGAGATCACTCTTCGAAGGGAAAAGCCATGACCAAGTGGGAGTACGCCACTGTTCCGCTGATCGTGCACGCCACCAAGCAGATCCTCGACCAGTGGGGCGAGGACGGCTGGGAGCTGGTGCAGGTCGTCACCGGCGACGGAGGCAACCTCGTCGCCTACCTCAAGCGCCAGAAGGGCTGAACCATGTCCGCAGTCGAAGACCGCCTGTCCGAGTTCGGCCTCACCGTGCCGGCCGTCGCCGCGCCGGTCGCGGCCTACGTGCCCGCCATCCGCGACGGCAACCTCGTCATGACCTCCGGCCAGCTGCCGATGGTCGACGGCAAACTCGCCGCCACCGGCAAGGTCGGCGCGCAGGTATCGGCCGAGGACGCCGCCCAGCTCGCCCAGACCTGCGCGCTCAACGCGATCGCCGCGGTGAAGAGCCTCGTCGACGACCTCGACACCGTCCGCGTGGTGAAGGTGGTGGGTTTCGTCGCCAGTGACCCGTCGTTCACCGGCCAGCCGGCCGTCATCAACGGCGCCAGCGAGCTGCTGGCAAAGGCGTTCGGCGACAAGGGTGCTCACGCCCGCTCGGCCGTCGGCGTGGCGGTGCTGCCGCTCGACGCGCCGGTCGAGGTCGAGATCACCGTCTCGGTCACCGACTGATCAGGGCGGCAGGATGAGCGAGCCGCGCGTCGTCGAACGCATCTTCGCCCCGGCCGGCAAGCTCGGCCCGAGTGCGCAGCAATGGGTCGAGCACGGCTCCCCGACGGGTGTCACACCGCGCCGCGCCGCCACCGTCATGTTGCTACGCGACGCCGCCGACGGCGTCGAGGTGTTCATGATGCGCCGGGTCAGCACGATGGCGTTCGCGCCGTCGATGTGGGTGTTCCCCGGCGGTGGTGTCGACGACCGCGACTCGCACGTGCTTCCGCACTGGGCCGGCCCTTCGCCGGCGGAATGGGCGCAGCGGCTCGGTGAGCCGGAGGACATCGCGACGGCCCTGGTCGTCGCGGCCGCTCGGGAGGTGTTCGAGGAGTCGGGCGTGCTGCTCGCCGGACGCGGTGACGACGCGCTCGTCGCCCCCGACGAACACCCCGAGCGGGCCGCCGACCGGGCCGCGCTGCTGGCCCGCCAGGTGTCCTTCGCCGAGTTGCTCGCGCAGCGCGGCATGACGTTGCGCACCGACCTGTTGCAGGCCCAGGACCACTGGATCACACCGGAATTCGAGCCGCGCCGCTACGACACGTGGTTCTTCGCGGCGCTGATGCCGGCCGACCAGCACGCCGACGACGACACCACCGAGTCGGACGTCAGCCGCTGGGTTCGTCCCGCACAGTTGCTGGCCGACCTGCGGGCCGGCGACGCGGTGATGCTGCCGCCCACCGAACTGCAGCTTGAACGCATCGCCCGTGCGCCCGACGCGAACTCGATGGTCGAGCACCGTCCGCCGTTGATGACCGTCATGCCCGTGCCCGAGATGGGTCCGGACGGCGTGCAGCTGCGCGTCAGCTACTTCGACTGATCGGATCACGCAATGACCGAAAAGCCTTGGACCGGAGGGGTCGTCAGCGACCGCTCGACCGTGCTGCTGTGCCCCAACCCGGGTCCGATGACCCTCGACGGCACGAACACCTGGGTGCTGCACTCCACCTCGACCGACGAGGTCGTCGTGATCGACCCCGGTCCGCTCGACGAGACCCACCTCGAACGCGTCGCCACCCACGTCGAGGAGCTCGGTGCGCGGGTGGCGCTCACCCTCGTCACCCACGGGCACTTCGACCACGACGAGGGCGTGCCGCACTTCCTCGACCGCACCGGCTCACCCGTCCGTGGTGCCGGCCGCGGCGAAGCGTTCACGGACGGTGAGCGAATCACCCTGGGAGACATCGACCTTCGCGTGCTCGTGACTCCCGGTCACACCAAGGACTCGGTGTCGTTCGCGTGGGAGGACGAGCGGCTGCTGCTCACCGGTGACACCGTGCTCGGTCGCGGCACCAGCATCGTCGCCTACCCCGACGGCAACCTCGGCTCCTACCTCGACTCGCTCGACGCGATGTACGCCGCCGCGTCCGAGAGTGGGCTGATGCTCGCTCCGGGACACGGTCCGACCGCACCCGAGGCTGCTGCGGTCATCGACTTCTACCGCAAGCACCGCGCCGAACGACTCGACCAGGTGCGGGCGGCGTTGGCCGACGGCGCGAGCGACGCCGACGACGTCGCGCAGGCGATCGTCGAGCACGTGTACGCCGACGTGCCCAAGTCGGTCTGGCCGGCCGCGAAGGCCACGGTGCAGGCGCAACTGGAGTATCTCGGCGAGCGCTCGTAGCGCTTCAACACGCAAACGCGCGGGATATCGAGAACTGCCCGGGTAATGACCCGAGCGTTTCTCGATACCCCGCGCGTTTGCGTAAGGGGTGAGGTGTCAGCGGCTCCTACGCTGCAGGCGCTCGACGTCGAGCAGCGTCACCGCGCGCGCCTCGAGCTTGACCCAACCGCGCGCGGAGAAGTCGGCCAGCGCCTTGTTGACGGTCTCGCGGGAGGCGCCGACAAGCTGCGCGAGCTCCTCCTGGGTGAGGTCGTGCGCGACCAGCACACCCTCGTCCACCGGCTTGCCGAAGCGCTGGGAGAGGTCGAGCAGGGCCTTGGCAACGCGTCCGGGCACGTCGGTGAAGACGAGGTCGCCCAGTGCCTCGTTGGTGCGACGCAGGCGGCGGGCGAGCGCGGTGAGCATGGTCATCGAGACCTCGGGCCGCTGCTGCAGGAAGTCCTTCATCGCCTGGTGGCCGATGCCGACGAGCTCGGTGTCGGCGACCGCGGTGGCGGTGGCGGTGCGGGCGCCCGGGTCGAACAGCGACAACTCACCGAGCATCTCGCCGACGCCGAGGATGGCGAGGAGGTTCTCGCGGCCGTCGGGGGAGCGGCGGCCGAGCTTCACCTTGCCGTCGGTGATGACGTACAGCGAGTCGCCCTGGTCGCCCTCGTGGAACAGCTCCTGACCCCGCGGCACCTTGGTGCGGGTCATCGATTCCAGCAGGGCCTCGGCGGCCTGGTCGTCCAGTGCGGCGAAAAGGGGCGCTTTGCGTACGGCTTGGGTGTCCACGGGGGTCAGTCTGCCACGGCAGTGGCGTAGTTCACGTCCACGCCGTTGGCACGCGCCGCGACTGTCCCGAATTCGCACCCGATCACGGTCGGGCGGGCGGCTGTCAGGGGTGCTGCCTAGGCTGGCGGATGTGAAGCCGATCGACATTGCGGACGAAGCGCCGGTGGCCCGCACCCGGCGGGCTCGCAAGACCTACCGCGCGCTGCACGAGTTCTACCCCTACGCCCACTGCGAGCTCGACTTCGAGACGCCGCTGCAGTTGCTGGTGGCCACGATCCTGTCGGCGCAGACCACCGACGTCGGGGTCAACAAGGTCACGCCGGTGCTGTTCGCGCGGTACCCCGATGCGAAGGCGCTCGCCGAGGCCGACCGCACCGAGTTGGAGGAGTTGCTGCGCCCCACCGGGTTTTTCCGGGCGAAGGCCAACTCGGTGCAGACTCTGGGGCAGGTGCTGACCGAACGGTTCAACGGCGAGGTGCCGAACAAGCTGGCCGACCTCGTCACGCTGCCCGGTGTGGGGCGCAAGACCGCAAATGTGGTGCTCGGCGACGCGTTCGGCATCCCGGGCATCACCGTCGACACCCACTTCGGACGTCTGGTGCGGCGGCTCGGCTGGACCGCCGAGACCGACCCGGTGAAGGTCGAGCACGAGATCGGTGCGCTGTTCCCGCGCAAGGACTGGACGATGCTCAGCCACGTGCTGATCTTCCACGGCCGACGGATGTGCCACGCCAAGCGTCCGGCCTGCGGGGTGTGCCCGGTGGCGCGGTGGTGTCCCTCCTACGGCGAGGGCGAACTCGACGAGACGAAGGCACGCAAGCTGCTGAAGTTCGAGTTGGCGCCCGGTCGCGAGGACGAGCTGGAACGGTTGCGCGCGGAGTACGCGTCGTGACCGCCCCGGTGCCCGGCTGGCTGCCCGGCCTCATGCAGCGGGCCGGCGCCGGTGACTCCTTCTTCAACAGCCTGGGGGTGCCCGAGGGGCGCCGCTCGGCGGTGCTCATCCTGTTCGGCCCGAGCGAGGTGGGGGGAGAGGACGTGCTGCTCACCCAGCGGTCCGAGCACATGCGCAAGCACCCCGGCCAGGTGTCCTTCCCCGGCGGGGGCATCGACGACACCGATGTCGACGCGACCGCGGCGGCACTGCGTGAAGCGCACGAGGAGGTCGACCTCGACGCGTCCGGGGTGAGCGTGCTCGGCGAGTTGCCCGCCGTCCCGTTGACGGTCACCGGCTATCACGTGACGCCGGTCGTGGGCTGGTGGCACGACCCGTCGGAGGTGCACGCCAAGAGCCGCCACGAGGTCGACCGGGTGGCGCGGGTGCGCCTCGACGACCTCGTCGACCCGGCCAACCGGTTCACCGCGATCCACCCGTCGCGGCAGTTCGCGGCGCCGGCGTTCGAGGCCGGCGGGCTGTACATCTGGGGGTTCACCGCGATCCTGCTCGACGCCGTGCTCGGCCAGGCCGGGCTCGAGCGCCCGTGGAACACCGCCGACGAGCGCACCGTGCCGGCCCGCTTCCTGCGCCGCTGACTTCGCTTCCGGCGAACGATGAAGCCCCGGCCGTCTCGGCCGGGGCTTCATCCGTGGTTCTGGGGTGCGGCGTCAGGACGCCTTCGGCGGCTTGAGCGCCGCAACCGTCTTCTGCGCGTTGTCGATCGTCTTGACCGGCTTGCCCTGCATCTTGCTGAGCGCGCTCTTGCCCATGAGGGCGAGGATCAACGTGATCACCAGCAGCACGCCGCCGATGATCAGGAACCCGGCCCACTCCGGCAGTCCGGCGGCCACGAGGCCCCAGGCGGCGGCGGTGAGCAGGAAGCCGAGCATGTACAGCGCGACGACGCCGGCGCCGACGAGCAGGCCCGCTCCCTTGCCGCCCTTGCTCACGTCCGACTTGATCTCCATCTTCGCCAGCGCGATCTCGCCCTTGACGATCGACGAGAGGTCCTGCGACGCGTCAGCGACGAGCTGACCGAGTGTGCGCTCCTGGGCCATTCGAATTCCTCTTCAGACTTGCTGGACGTTTGGACTTCTCCACGCCGTGAAACCGGCGTGACATCGCACCTACCCTAGCGTCCGGTTTCCGTCTGTGGTTGCTGCACCGCCGCGACCTGGGCCACGTTGATACACGTCCGGGATGCCGTCCAGATCGTCGTCGCGGGTCTCGTCGTCGTGGATGCGGGCGTAGATCTTGTTGCGGCTGCGCAGCACGATCGTGGCGAGCAGCGCCGCGATGAGCGACCCGATGAGCACACCGATCTTCACGTGTTCGTCGGCGATCGACCCTGCGCCGAAGGCCAGCTCGCCGATCAGCAACGACACGGTGAACCCGACGCCGGCCAGCAGCGACAGGCCGAACAGGTCGGACCACGCGATGTCGTCGTCGAGTTCGGCGCGGGTGAATCGGGCCATCAGGAAGGTGCTGCCGAAGATGCCGACGAGCTTGCCGAGCACCAGCCCCGCGACCACCCCGATGGTGATCGGGTCGGTGAATGCCTTCGCCAGATCGCCGCCGACGAAGCTCACCCCGGCGGCGAAGAACGCGAACACCGGCACGCAGAAACCGGCCGACAGCGGACGGATGCGGTGCTCCAGGCGCTCGCCCAGACTGTGCCCTCCGGGGGCACGGCTGGCCGGCACGACCAGGCCGAGCACGACGCCGGCGATGGTGGCGTGCACGCCGGAGTTGAGCACCAGCACCCACGTGGCGACCCCGAGCGGGAGCAACAGCCACCAGGGGTGACTTCGCGTGCGTGAGACCCAGCCGAACGCCGCGACCGGCAGCACCGCGAGAGCGAGCATCGGCAGATCGAGGTCGGAGCTGAAGAACACCGCGATGATCGTGATCGCAATCAGGTCGTCGACGACGGCGAGGGTGAGCAGGAACGATCGCAGCGCCGACGGCAGGTGCGTGCCGATGACCGCGAGCACCGCGAGGGCGAACGCGATGTCGGTGGCGGTGGGCACGGCCCAGCCGCGCAGGTCGCCGTCCAGCAGCAGTTGGGCGACGGTGAAGACAATGGCCGGGACGGCGACCCCGCAGGCCGCGGCGACGACCGGCACCGTCGCCTTGGCCGGGTCGCGCAGGTCGCCGTGCACGAACTCGTGCTTCAACTCCAGCCCGACGACGAAGAAGAACACCGCGAGGAGCCCGTCGGCCGCCCAGTGCGCCACCGACAGGTGGATGCCGAGCGGTGCGATGTCGAGGTGGTGATCGGCGAGTGCGGTGTAGCCGTCGCGCCAGGGGGAGTTGGACCAGAGCAGCGCGAGCACGGTGGCGAGCAGGAGCAGCGCGCCGCCAACGGTCTCCTGGCGCAGCAGGGCGGCGACGCGTTCGGCCTCGGGCCATTCGCCGCGGGAGAAAAGACGGGGGCGGTTTGCGGAGCTCATGGGCCTCGCTTTCAGGGTAGGTGGCAGCAACTGCCGACCAGACTTCCCGGCACACCGTGGTGGTGATTCTACCGGCGCACGGACGGGGAACTCGGCGCCATACGGTTGGCCCGTGCAAAACAACGTGCGAATCAACGTGGAAATCAAGCTCTGCGCCGGCGTCCATGTCTGACGTCGTCGCCGCGGTCAACGCCCTCGCCCAGCTTCCGGAGGTGCCCGAGGCGATCGACACCGCCCGCGAGGCGTGCACGGCGCTGCGCTGGCACCCCGCGCTGCGACGGCGGATCCCGGAGGCGTCGGCCGAGTCGCGGGTGCGTGGCGCGACCGCCAGTGCCGCGCTCGACGGTGCCCAGATGTCGGTGACGATCGTGCGCGACGTGTTCCGTGGCGCACGCACCTGGCCGGCCGATCCCGACCCGCTCGAGCGGACGGTGGCTGCTGCGCTCCGGGTCAGCGCCGCGACCGAGCAGGTGCGCTCGATGGTCGTCACCTCGCCCCGCCAGGCGCTCGCCCGTCTGCACACTGCCGCGATGGCCGAACTGCTGCCCGCCGACCAGGTGGGCCGCCCACGCCGCGCCGGCGAGGACAGCCGGGAGATGCTCGAACTCGGGCCGGCCCCCGACGCGGTCGAGGCGACGCAGCGTCTCGATCAGATCTGCGAACTCCTTTCCCGCAGTGCGCAATTGCCAACCGTCGTTGTCGCCGCGGTGGTGCACGCCGAGCTTGTTGCAGCGCGTCCGTTCGTGCACGGCAATGCGCTGGTGGCCCGCGCGTTCGAGCGGGCGCTGGTGTGGGGGAGCGGGCTCGACCCGACCGGCGTGGCGGTGCCCGAGCAGGCTCACCACTCGATGGCCACCGACTACCAAGGCGCGATGGGGGCGTACGCGTCGGGCGACCCGCAAGGGGTGCGGTTGTGGGTGCTGCACGAGGCCGCCGCGCTCACCCGTGCCGCCGGTGCAGGGCACGACGTGTGCGACGCGGTGCTCGCTGGACGGCTCACTTCGGATTCCTCAGGATCCCTTGCATCGGACCATCGACAGGAGTAGACCTTTACTCAGGCAACAAGCCGCAGGACCGCCGCAACTGAACAGGGCACCCACGCGAAGGCAGTTCACAGAGTGGACAGCTCGTCCGGCCCCTCGAGGTTCGGCGACAACCAGAATGCACGCTTGGTAACCCTGCTGACGATGCGGTCGATGAAGCCCTGCTCCGGTTCTCGGAGCAGGGCTTCATCTCGTTCTGAGTCGTTGTTCTGCCGTCGTTCTGGGCCGTTGAGCGGCCGTTATTGGATACCGATGCTTTCTGTGTGGCGACAAAACGGCAAAAGGTAAGAACTTGGTAAGGAAACGGTCAGACCACTTGTTCCGATGGCCCTGCTGCTCGCACCATTGACATGTCCGCGCTCCCTTTAGAGGTCGTAGCGCAGTGTTCGTCCTCATCCCCCCTGGGTGACGAACACCGAAGGCCCCGCCGTCCCCCCGGCGGGGCCTTCCGCTGTCCGCAGCCGGATCGGTTCGGGGCCGGCTGATTCCACAGCCGCACTCCCCGTCGCCGGGCTTCCACAGAAGTCGGTTGGCGGCTGGTCGCCCGGGGTGCGGCGATCGACTCTTTCGCCCATGAACGGATTCGCAAGCGCCCTGCACCTCGTCGGCGCAGACGTGGCAGCTCCGCTGCGAGCAGCGGTCGTGCGCGTCGCCGCCGAGCGGGGCCACGAGCCGGTGCTCGTCGATCTCGACCCGTGGGCCGGCGGCAGCGATGTGCTGCTCGGGCTGGAACACGTGGCCGGTGTGCGCTGGCACGACCTCGACGGCGCCGACGGTGAGTTCGACGCCGACGGGCTGTTGCACCGGCTGCCGGCCGGGCCGCTCGGGGAGCGGGTGCTCGCCCACGACCGCTGGGCGGCGCGGCCGGTCGATCCCGACGTCGTGCGTGCGGCGATGCATGCGCTGCGGCTGTCGGCCGGGCTGCTCGTCGTCGACGGCGCTGTCCCGGCCGACCTGCCCGAACTGCGCCGCCCACGCGACCGGGTGTGGGTGGCGATCGGCGCCGACGTGCGCTCCAGTGCCGCAGGAATCGCTGCGACGCAATGGCTTTCGCTTCAGGGTGTGCAGCACCGCACGGTGCTGCTGCACACGGGGGCGGCTCCCGAGCACGACGAGTTCGACCGCATCGACGAGTTGGTGCGGGTCGGCCGATCGGAGTGGCGCGACCTCGATCGGGGCGTGCTCTGCGGACGTCGCAACGGGCCCCTGCGGGCGTTCGCGGGACGGTTGCTCGACGACCTCGTCGACGGGCAGGTGGCGGCATGAGCGGGTCGGTCGTCGGCAAAGCCATGTGGGAGCACATCCGCTCCGGCCAACCGCCCACCGCCGAACGCATCGCGACCGTCGCAGGGAGCGAAGCCGCCGTGCTCGGCGATCGCAACGCCTCGGCGCTCGGACGGCGCTGGAGCGCGGAGGTGCTCGGCGGCGGCCCGCTGCAACCGCTGCTCGACGAACCCGATGTCACCGACGTGCTCGTGAACGGGCCGAGCCAGGTGTGGGTCGACCGGGGCGGCGGGCTCGAGGCCGCCGACATCGACCTCGGCGGCGACGACGACGTGCGCCGGCTCGCGGTGCGACTGGCCGCGATCGCCGGCCGCCGCCTGGACGACGCCAGTCCGTGGGTCGACGGGCAACTGCCCGGCGGGGTGCGGCTGCACGCGGTGCTGCCCCCGCTGGTCGCCGACGGAGCACACCTCTCACTGCGCATCCCGCGCCGCGTCGGGGTCGGCCTCACCCAACTGTGCGACCGCGGGTTGTGCGACGCCGTCGGACAGCAAGTGCTGCGGCGTCTGGTCGAGCACCAGGTCGCGTTCGTCATCACCGGAGGCACCGGCAGCGGCAAGACCACGCTGCTCTCGGCGCTGCTCGCCCTGGTGCCGGTCGACCAACGCCTCCTCGTGGTCGAGGACGTGCGCGAACTGATCGTCGATCATCCGCACGTCGTGCGCCTCGAGGGCCGACCGCCGAACGTCGAAGGGGTCGGCGAGGTCAGCCTCGCGACCCTGGTGCGGCAGGCCCTGCGGATGCGCCCCGACCGCGTGGTCGTCGGCGAAGTGCGCGGCGCGGAGGTGCGCGAGCTGCTCAGCGCCCTCAACACCGGTCACGAGGGAGGCTGCGGCACCTTGCACGCCAACTCACCCGCCGACGTCGTCGCGAGGTTCGAGGCGCTGGGTGCGCTGGCCGGCATGACCCCCGCGGCGGTGCGGTCGCAACTGGCCAGCTCGGTGCAGGTGGTGGTGCACGTGCGGCGCGACGGCGACACCCGTCGGCTCGCCGAGATCGGCACGATCGGGTGGGACGGCGACCGGTTGCGCGTCACGACCGCGCTGCGCTGGGTCGGCGGCGCGGCCGTGCCGGCCGACGGGTTGCCTCGCCTGGAGGCGATTCTGGGCGGGCCGGGTACCTCATGCTGATCACCGCTGGGCTCCTGGTCGGCGCGCTGCTGCTGTGGCTGGGGCCGCTACCCGGAAGACCCGGAAGACCCGGCAAAGCACGCGGACGCCGCCGACGTCTGCCGCTGCCGCGCCGACGTGGCCACCCCGCCGAGGTTGAGGTCTGGTCGCTGGTCGTCGAGTCGGTGGCCACCGCCGTGCGAGCCGGGGCCGCCCCGACCCCGGCGTGTGCCGCCTGCTGCCGGGCCGCGCTCGACCTGGCGCCCGAGGTCGATGCCGAGGTGGAGTTGTTGGCCCGCACCGCGAGTGCAGGAGGTGACCTCGGCGCCGCGTGGCACGAGGTCGCCGCCCGCGTCGACGACCCGGGACTACGTGCGGTCGCCGCCGCGTGGCAACTGTCGGAGACGACCGGTACGCCACTGGCCGACGCCCTCGACGTCGCCGCACGCCTACGCCGCGGCGAGGTCGAACGCGCCGCGCGGGCGAAGGCGGCGCTCGCCGCACCCACCGCCTCGGTCAACCTGCTCACCGCCCTACCGGTCTGCGGCGCCGGCCTCGGCATGGTGCTCGGCGCCGACGTCATCGGCGTGTACGCATCGCCGTTGGCGCTTGTGACGGTCTTGCCCGGCCTGGTACTGGTCGCGGTCGGACGCCTGTGCTGCCGGCGGATGGTCGACCACGCCGGACGGATCAGGAGCCTGGCATGAGCGACGTCACCGAAGCGGTTGAGCAGGGAACGACGCAAGAGACATCCACCGTGCTCGACGCCGCGGCCGCCGTCGACCTCGTCGCGGTCTCGCTCGCCGGCGGTCTGCCGCTGGCCGACGCCCTCGGCGCCGTCGCCGAGGTGAGCCGGGGTCGGGTGCGCCGCGACCTGCGGCTGGTCGAGGCGGCGCTGCGCTGGGGAGTCGAGCCGCCGGTCGCCTGGCGCGAGGCCGGTGGGGTGTGGGCGCCGGTGGGAGTCGCCTTCACCCTCGCCGCCGAACTCGGCCTGCCACCGCGCCGGCTCCTGCACGAATGCGCCGACGAACTGCGCCGCAGCGAAGCCGCCCGTGGTGAGGCGGCACTCGGCCGGCTCGGCGTGCTGCTCGTGTTGCCACTCGGGCTGCTGTTCCTGCCCGCGTTCGCGCTGCTGGCCGTGGTGCCGGTGGTCATCAGTCTCGCCCGCGCGACCTTCGCAGGAATCGGGTGAGCCGGCGGGACCGTCCCGCCGGAAATGCACCAATCAACCAAAGGAGAACCGGATGAATCCGAACACTCTCGGCGCGGCGCTTGTCCGCCGGCTGCAGCGCTGCCGCGCGGCCGACGGGGAGGCCGGCATGGCCACCAGTGAGTACGCCGTCGGCATCCTGGCCGCCGTCAGCTTCGCGGTCGTGCTCATCGCGATCGTGAAGTCGGCGGCGGTCAAGACGGCCCTCACCGGCATCATCACCTCGGCTCTGTCGGTCGCGAGCTGACGCCGATGCGGACGCCGCCGCGAGCCTGCCCTCGACGTGAGGGCGAGTCGGGCATGGTCAGCGCCGAACTCGCGGCGGCGTTCCCGGCGGTCGTGCTCGCGCTGTTGTTCGTGCTCGGCGCGGCGCAGCACGGCATCGCCGCCACCCGCGCCCAGGAAGCTGCACGGGTCGCCGCCAGATCGGCGGCCCGAGGCGACCCACCCGGGCAGGTGCAGAGCCTCGCCCACCGGGTTGCTCCCGGCGCGGGTGTGGCGGTCTACGGCGACGGCAACCGGGTGCAGGTGCGGGTGACGGTGCCCGCTCGCGGACCCACCGCATGGATGGTGCCGTCGAGCCGGTTCGTCGCCGACGCGACGGCACTGCGGGAGGAGAACGATGACGGAAACCGTTGACTGCGAACGAGGTTCGGGAACGGTGCTCATCGCGGGCATCGTCGGTGCAGCCGTGCTGCTGTTCGGTGCGGGTGCCGCGCTGGCGAGCGCTCAACTGGCCTCGGGCCGGGCCCGCACCGCCGCCGACCTGGCCGCGCTCGCCGCGGCCGGCAGCACGGTACGCCTCGAACCGGTCGCGGGCTGCGCGGCAGCGGCCACCGTCGCCCGGGCGAACGGAGCGCGCACGACGCGCTGCACCGATCTCGGCGGCGGCGACTTCGAGGTGATCGTCGCGGTGCGTCCGGGTTTGGGCCGGCTCGGCGAGGCTACGGCGCGAGCTCGCGCCGGACCCGATCATGCAGTCGGGCCGACAGCAGGGCCAGCACCGTGATCGCGCCGTCCTTGTCGAGCGGCTCGTTGCCGTTGCCGCACTTCGGCGACTGCACGCAGGCCGGGCAGCCGGTGCGGCACCGGCACTCGCGCACCGCCGCGAGCGTCGCGTCGACCCAGCGGGCCGCGTCGTGGAAGCCGCGTTCGGCGATCCCGGCGCCGCCGGGGAACCCGTCGTAGACGACGACCGTCGGTAGGCCGGTGTCCGGATGGAGCGCGGTCGAGACGCCGCCGACGTCCCAGCGGTCCGACTGCGCCACGAACGACAGCAGCCCGATCAGGGCGTGCTCGGCGGCGTGCAGTGCGCCGGGCAGCCGGGCGCCGTCGACACCGGCGGCGGCGAGGGTCTCCTCGGGAAGGGTCCACCACACGCCCCGGGTGCGCAGGGTGTGCACCGGGAAGTCGAGCGGGTGCTGCCCGATGATCTCCCCGCCGGGCAACCGGCGCCGAAACCCGGTCACCTGACGGTGCACCACGATCTGGCCGTAACACCAGTCGAGGTCGGCGTGCTCGCTGCGCAACTCCACCTGCGAGATCTGGAACTCCTCGACGCTGGTGGCCCAGGTGGTCCAGCCCGGATCGCCGGCAGCCACCTCCGCGAGTGCGGCCTCCTGGTCGTACTGGGTGACGACGTGGGTGCGGCCCTGGTGCACGTACACCGCGCCGGTGTGCACGGTCGTCTCGGCGCGGTCGGCGTCGACGGTGCCGAGCACACGTCCGGTGCGCTTCTCGACGATGGCCACCGGGGTGCCGAGATCGCCACGCAGGTTCACGTGGTCGCCGGGGCGATCGTCACGGTCCCAGAACCACCCGCGCGGGCGCCGCCGCAGGATCTTCGCGTCGGCGAGCGTATTGGCGATCGCCGGCATCGAGGCGCCGAAGTAGTCGACGTCGTCCGGGGTCAACGCGATCTCGTACGCGGCCGCCGCCAGGTGCGGGGCGAGCACGTGCGGGTTCTCCGGGTTGATCACCGACGGTTCGACCGGTCGCCCGAACAGCGACTCGGGGTGGTTGACCAGGTAGGTGTCGAGCGGGTCGTCGGCGGCGACGAACAGGGCCAGCGACTCGCGGCCACTGCGACCGGCCCGGCCGACCTGCTGCCACAGCGACGCGGTGGTGCCCGGCCAGCCCGCGACGATCACCGCGTCGAGCCCGCTGACGTCGATGCCGAGTTCGAGGGCGTTCGTCGCGGCCACGCCGCGCAGCCGTCCGGTGCGCAGGTCGCGTTCGAGCACCCGCCGTTCCTCGGGCAGGTAGCCGCCGCGATAGGCCGCCACCTCCACGTCGGGGCTGCTCGCCCGGTGGCGCACCGTGTCGGCCACCCGCTCCACGCCGACCCGCGACTTCGCGAAAGCCAGCGTCTGCACCCCGTCGTCGACCAGGCGAGTCATCAGGTCGGCGGTCTCGGCGATCGCGCCGCGCTGCACGACGCCCTGCTCGGTGTCGATCATCCCGGGCCGCCAGAGCCCGAAGGTCAGCGCACGCCGGGGCGAACCGTCCTGCGTCACCGCGGTGACCGGGCGGCCGATGAGGGCGCTCGCGTGCGCGGCGGGGGAGGCGACGGTCGCCGACGCCAGCACGAACACCGGGTCGGCGCCGTACCGTGCGGCGACCCGGCGCAACCGGCGCAGCACCAGCGCGACGTGAGTGCCGAACACCCCGCGGTACTGGTGGCACTCGTCGACGACGACCACCTTCAGTGCGCGGAAGAACGACGCCCAGCGTTCATGGGTCGGCAGCAGGGTGTGGTGCACCAGGTCGGGGTTCGACAGGATCAGCGCGGCGTGGTCGCGGATCCAGCGACGTTCGTCGATCGGGGTGTCGCCGTCGAGCACGGCCGCCCGCACCGTCGGGATCGCCCAGCTGCGGATGCGGGCCTCCTGGTCGGCGGCCAACGCCTTCGTCGGCGCGAGGTAGAGCGCGGTGGCGCCGCGCCCGGTCGGTGCCGCGGCGCCGCGGCTGACCGTGCTGAGCATCGGCAACTGGTAGCCGAGGCTCTTGCCCGACGCGGTGCCGGTGCACAGCACCACGTCCGTGCCGTCGTGTACCAAGTCGACCGTGCGGCGCTGGTGGTCCCACAGGGAGGTGATGCCCGAGCCACGAATTGCGGCCTCCACCTGCGGGTCGACCCAGTCGGGCCAGTCCCGTCCTACGGCGTCACGGCCCGGGATGCGCTCCACGTGTACCAACCCGCCCGTGCCGACGCCGTCGAGCCGGGCCAGCACGGCCTGCGGGTCGAAGTCGGGGCCGGTGGGCTGGACGGAAGGAGAGGACATAAGTGCAGGGGGCACCCTAACGGCGGATAGGCGAAAGCGGGTGGTTCAGCGTATGGTGCACTGCGAGCGCATGCTTCGCATGCCGCCTACTCGATGTGGATGGGGACTTCGCAAAGTGGATCTGACGGTGACACGGCGCCAGCAGGACGGGCGCTCGATCCTTCACCTCGTCGGCGAGATCGACGTGTCGACGGCCCCGAGGCTACGCGACGAGCTGAGCCGGGTGATCTCCGAGGGATCCCACGACCTGATCGTCGACCTGTCCGACGTCCCGTTCCTCGACTCCACCGGTCTCGGTGTGCTCGTCGGACGGCTCAAGGCGGTGCGTCTGCTCGACGGTGACCTGGTGCTCGCCGGTGCCCAGGAGCGCACCCTGCGCAACTTCCGCATCACGGGTCTCGACCAGGTGTTCCGACTGTTCGACTCCGTCGACGCGGCCCTCGCCGCCCGGGTCGAGCCCGACGCCGCGTCCTGACCCCGTCCCGACCTCGCGCCGGCACCATCCAGGAATCCGCGTGACTTTCATGCCTTCGTCACCCGTACGAACCCCACAAACTCACGCGGATTCCACCGGGCTGCGGGTGCTTCCGGAAGTGCTGGCCGCGCTCGACGCCGACCTGCGCGCGGCCGATTTCACGGTCGACGGCGTGCAGCAGCGTCTCGGCCCCGTCGCCTCGGCGGCCCTCGACCGCGAACAGAGTGTGCCGGCCAAGCGGGTCGTCACCACCGACGCCCCGCTCGACGTGCTGATCCGGCTGTTCGGGCTCGGCGGCGCCGAACGCGACGAACACATCGATGCGGCCCTGCCGGGCTGTCGAGCAGCAGGCCTGCGCGCCCTCGGGCTCCTCGACGACGACGGGCGGGCGCGCTTCGACCTGCACCCGCACGCCGACGAGGCGCACTCCTGGTGGGTGCTGTCGGACCTCTCCGAACTCGTCACCGGCGGCCCGCTGCCCGACGACTACGTGCTCGGCATCGGTGGGGCCTCGACCACCCTGGCGTCCTGGACGGTGCGCCGTCCGGCGGGGCGAGCGCTCGACCTGGGCGCCGGGTGCGGCATCCAGGCGCTGCACCTCGACGCGCACGTTCGGCAGGTCGTCGCCACCGACATCGCCGCGCGGGCCGTCGAGATCCTGGAGTTCAACGCCGCGCTCGCCGGCACCGACTGGCAGGTGCGCCGCGGTTCGCTGTTCGAGCCGGTCGCGGGGGAGCGGTTCGAACTCATCGTCAGCAACCCGCCGTTCGTCATCACCCCGCGCGTGGCGGGCGTGCCGCTGATGGAGTACCGCGACGGCGGAATGGTGGGTGATTCTCTTGTCCGCACCGTCGTCCATCAGGTCGAAGCGCATCTCGAACCCGGCGGCGTCGCCCAACTCCTCGGCAACTGGGAGGTGCCGGCCGGCACCGACTGGCAGGACGTCGTCCGGCAGTGGCTCGCCCCGACCGAGCTGGACGCCTGGGTCGTCCAGCGCGAGACGCAGGACCCGGCCGAGTACGCCGAACTGTGGATCCGCGATGGGGGTCACCGTCCCGGTACCGAGGCGTACGAGCGCATGTATGCCGCCTGGCTGGACGACTTCGACGCCCGCGGCGTCGCAAGCATCGGTTTCGGCGTCATCACGCTGCAACGTCCGGCGACCAAGCGCCGCCGCTTCCAGGTGCTCGAAGAACACAGCGGCCCGGTCGCCTCGCCGATGGGCCCGGCCGTCGACGCCGAACTCGCGGCGCTCACCTGGTGCGCCGAGCATCCGGACGAGGTGCTCGACCAGAACTGGCGGGTCGCCGACGACGTCACCGAGGAACGGTTCGCCGCTCCCGGCGCCGACGACCCATCGGTCATCCGCATTACCCAGGTCGGCGGGCTCGGCCGGCAGCTGCACATCGACACCGCGATCTCCGCCTACCTGAGTGTCGCCGACGGCGACCTCACCGCCCGTCAGGCGCTCGTCGCCATCGCAACCCTGCTCGAACGCGACGAGCGCGATCTGCTCGAACGTGCGCAGCCGATCGTGACCCGGCTCGTGGAGACCGGCTTCCTGGTCCGCACCTGACGCGACGCCGGTGAGGTGCGCCACACCGGCGTGGGCCGATTCAGCGCAAACCTGCGGCAGGCGTTACCTTCAAGGCGGCTCGCGTCGAAGCAGCGACGAATCCGCTGCACGCAGCCGCAGACAAGGAGCACATCGAAGTGTCGCGCAAGCTGGTCATCGTCGAGTCGCCCGCCAAGGCGAAGAAAATCGGCAGCTTCCTCGGGTCCGACTACGTAGTCGACGCGAGCGCCGGTCACATCCGTGACCTGCCCACCCCGTCCGAACTGCCGGCCGACATGAAGAAGGGCCCGTTCGGCAAGTTCGCGGTCAACGTCGACGACGGTTTCGAGCCCTACTACGTGGTCGACGCCGACAAGAAGAAGAAGGTCACCGAGCTGCGGCGCGCGCTCAAGGACGCCGACGAACTCCTGCTCGCCACCGATGAGGACCGCGAGGGCGAGGCCATCGCGTGGCACCTGCTCGAGGTGCTGAAGCCCAAGGTGCCGGTCAAGCGCATGGTGTTCCACGAGATCACCAAGGAAGCGATCCAGCGCGCCGCCAACAACACCCGCGACCTCGACACCTACCTGGTCGACGCGCAGGAGACCCGCCGCATCCTCGACCGCCTCTACGGCTACGAGGTGTCGCCGGTGCTGTGGCGCAAGGTGCGTCAGGGCCTCTCCGGCGGACGCGTGCAGTCGGTCGTCACCCGGATGATCGTCGAGCGTGAGCGCGAGCGGATGGCGTTCAAGGCGGCCTCCTACTGGGACGTCGACGGTGAGTTCACGGTCGACGGCGGCCAGCAGTTTGGGGCCCGCCTCAGCGCCCTCGACGGCACCCGCGTCGCCACCGGACGCGACTTCGCCGACACCGGCGAACTCGTCACCAAGGATGTCGTCCACCTCGACTCGCAGCGGGCCAACGCGCTCGCCGAGGCCGTGCGCGCCAGCCACGCCGACGTCACCTCGGTGCAGGAGAAGCCCTACACCCGTCGTCCGAGCGCGCCGTTCATCACCTCGACGCTGCAGCAGGAGGCCAGCCGCAAGCTGCGCCTGTCGAGCCGGGAGACGATGCGCGCTGCGCAGCGCCTCTACGAGGACGGCTTCATCACCTACATGCGTACCGACTCGGTCGTGCTGTCGGAGTCGGCGCTCACCGCCGCCCGCAGCCAGGCCCGCGACCTGTACGGCGCGGAGTACGTGCCCGACGCGCCGCGCCGCTACGCCGGCAAGGCGAAGGGCGCCCAGGAGGCGCACGAGGCGATCCGCCCGGCCGGTGACCGGTTCCGCACCCCGGCCCAGGTGGCCGGTGAACTGCGCGGCACCGAGTTCGCTCTCTACGAGCTCATCTGGAAGCGCACCGTCGCCTCGCAGATGGCCGACGCCCGCGGTTCGACCGCCACCGTGAAGCTGGCCGTGCCGGTCGACGCCGCCGGGGCGAAGAGCGCCGAGTTCACCGCGTCCGGCACCGTCATCACCTTCCGTGGGTTCCTCGCCGCCTACGAGGAGGGCCGCGACGTCGAGCGCAACGCCGACGGCGCCACCGAACGGCGGTTGCCGAAGCTGTCCGAAGGTGTGCGTCTGGAGGTCGAGGACGCCGAGGCCAAGGGCCACGAGACCTCGCCGCCGCCGCGCTACACCGAGGCCTCGATCGTCAAGGCAATGGAGGAGAAGGGCATCGGCCGCCCCTCGACCTACGAACCGACGATCGCCACGATCACCAACCGCGGCTACATCAACAAGCGCGGCTCGGCGCTCATCCCGACCTGGCTCGCGTTCGCGGTGACCCGGCTCATGGAGGAGCACTTCCCGAGCCTGGTCGACTACGACTTCACCGCCTCGATGGAGGAGGACCTCGACCGCATCGCCGCCGGCGACGAGCAGCGGGTGGCCTGGCTGACGAAGTTCTACTTCGGCGGTCAGGGCCAGACGGCGCAGCAGTCGCGCGAGGGCTTGCACCGCATGGTCGAGGACCTCGGTGAGATCGACGCCCGCGAGATCTCCACCATCCGCCTCGGCGAGAACCTCGCCGTGCGCGTCGGCCGGTACGGGCCGTACGTCACCGAGCTCGCGCCGTCCGGCATCGACCCGGAGACCGGCGAGATGCTCGAGGGCGCCGAGGTGAAAGACCCGCGCCGCGCCTCGATCACCGACGACATCGCGCCCGACGAGATGACGCCGGAGAAGGCGCGCGAACTGTTGGAGCAGGCCGGCGACGACGGACGCGTGCTCGGCACCGACCCCGCCACCGGTCACGAGATCGTGGCGCGGGCCGGCCGGTACGGGCCGTACGTCACCGAGGTGCTGCCCGAGCCCGAGGGCGAGGAGAAGCCGAAGCGTGGGGCCAAGAAGCCCAAGCCGCGCACCGCGTCGCTGTTCAAGGACATGGACCTCGGCACGATCGAACTCGACACCGCGCTGAAGCTGCTCAGCCTGCCGCGGGTGGTCGGTGAGACCACCGACGACAACGGTGAGCCGGTGCAGATCACCGCGCAGAACGGGCGGTACGGGCCGTACCTGAAGAAGGGCACCGACTCGCGCTCGCTGCAGACCGAGGCGCAGATCTTCGACATCACGCTCGACGAGGCGTTGGCGATCTACGCCCAGCCCAAGCAGCGCGGACGCGCCGCCGCGGCGCCGCTGAAGGAACTCGGCGCCGACCCGGTGTCGGGCAAGCCGGTCGTGGTGAAGGACGGCCGGTTCGGCCCGTACGTCACCGACGGCGAGACCAACGCGACCCTGCGCAAGGACGACGACCCGTCGACGATCACGCCGGAGCGCGGCTTCGAGTTGCTCGCCGAGAAGCGCGCGAAGGGCCCGACCACGCGCAAGCGGGCCGCCAAGAAGACGGCGAAGAAGGCCACCACGAAGAAGACCGCCGCCAAGAAGACGACGGCCAAGAAGACAACGGCGAAGAAGACGACGGCGGCCAAGAAGTCGAGCTGACCTCGAGTCGCCACGCAGCGGGACCCGGACGTCATCGTCCGGGTCCCGCTGTCGTTGCGGGAGCGGTGCGCACGCGCCGAAAGACGCCGTGATGTCGCCGAAATCACCGGTCGATTTCCCCGTTTGTCCTGGCCCGACACGAAACCTTGGGAAATCAGCGGAACCGAGTCGACGGCAGTGAACGTCACAGGGGCAGTTCCGTAACGAAACACACAGGGAGATACACCATGTCCAGCACCGCCTTGCGCAACCGCGTCGCCTTCGGCTCGATCGTCCTGGTCGGCGCTCTCGGCCTGACCGCGTGCAACAGCAGCGACACGACCGTCACCAACAGCAGCTCGTCCACTTCGTCCTCGACCTCCTCCAGCGCGCCGTCGACCTCGAGCGAGACCTCCTCCTCGTCCACCGAGTCGAGCACCGAGTCGAGCACCTCGACCGAGTCGTCCTCGTCGTCGACCGAGTCGTCGACCACCTCGCAGTCGCCGAGCTCGTCCGCCACCTCCGGCTCGACCGCCGAGACCCCGCGCGGCACGACGATGAAGTTCAACGAGAGCGCGGTCATCAAGGAGAGCGGCAAGACCTTCCGCCTCACGGTCAAGGAGGTGCAGGTTGCTCCTGAGTCGATCTACTCGCAGAAGAACCTCGACAAGAGCAAGGGCACGGTCTACTACCTGCGCTACGACGTGAGCCCGATCGAGGCCGACGGCTCGTTCTACCCGAGCAGCGTCAACGGCCTGTGGCTGTACCCGACCTTCACCCAGGGCCAGACCGCCAAGCGGATGTACGGCTCGACCGACGACTGCAAGAGCAGCTCCGGGAAGCTCGAGGTCGGCCAGACCGGCAGCGGCTGCAACATCTACCAGATCACCGGCGAGACCTCGAAGACCGCCACCTACGCCAACTCCAGCCACCGCATCACCTGGGAGTGATCGGGTAACACCCCTGGATCGACGAAAAGGGAAGTGGCCGCCTCGTGGCGGCCACTTCCCCTTTTTCGGTCCCCTCGGTCAGCCGAAGGGCAGCGGCTCCCGGGTGAACTTGTAGGTGGCCCAGTTCAGTTGGCGCACCGACCCGTCGGGGTGTCGGTGCACGACCAGGCGTTCTCCCTTCTCCCGGCCGGCGACGGTGCGATAGACGTCCGGCTCCAGTTGGGTGAAGCGCGACCACGGCGCGCTGTCGGGCGCCCGGTCGAGGCGGGCCTGCAGTTCGCCTTCCCGGATGACGAAGGTGAAACCCGCGCCCTCGGAGAACCAGCGGCCGGTGAGCTCGGTGAGGCCGTCCGGGGTCGTGGTGCCCGGCGTCCAGGGGGTCGGCAGGGCCGGGTCACGCTCGGCGACGAGCGACCCCAAGGCGACCGCGGTGGCGTCCGGGGCGACCGCGTTCGTCGCGTTGTTGAGCACGCCCGCGCTCACCCCGCTGGTGGTCTCGGAGAAGAACCCGGTGATGCCGCCGGGCAGGCCACCGGTGTGTCCGAACCAGGTGCGGCCGTCCTTGCGGACGAGTTGGAAACCGAGTCCCCACGCGCCGGTCCACGACCCGTCGACCAGCAGTTGCGGGGTGAGCATCTCCGCGACGGTGTCCTTTCGCAGCACCGCTTCGTCGGGGTCGAGCAGGAACTGGTGCCAGCGCATCATGTCCGCGAGCGTGCTGCACAGGGCCCCGGCCGCCGCGGTGGCTCCCTTGTCCAACAACGGTTCCCGCACCGGCACGTCGGTGAACGGCGCGACGTAGTACTGCCCGGAGTGGGGCGCGGTGAGAGTGAGCCCGGAACGCTTGAGGCCGACCGGGTCGAGCAGGCGGGTCTGCAACGACTCGGCCCACTCGCGGCCGTCGAGGCGGGCGACGAGTTCGCCGAGCAGCGAGAACCCGAGGTTGCTGTAGTGCCAGACCAGATGTGGGCGACCGATCCGCTCGGCCTTGTTCCACCCGTCGACAAGGCCCGCACGATCGGGGAATTCGAGTGTGTCCCAGACGTCCCCGACCGGCTCGCGCTGCATCCCACTGCCGTGCACCAGCAACTGACGGACGGTGACGGTGCCGTGTTCGACGCCCGGGAGGTGGGTCTCCAACCGGTCGTCGAGGTCGAGCCGGCCTTCGTCGCGCAGCTGCATGATCATCGCCGCGGTGAAGGTCTTGGTGTTCGACGCGACCAGGAACTGGGTGTCGGGGCCAAGAGGCACCTGAGGATCGTCGAGGTCGGCGACGCCGATCGCCGTCGACCACACCAACTCTGACTCACGTGCGACTCCGGCCACCAGTCCCGGTGTGCGACTTGCGATCTGGCTGTCTCGGGCGATGCGTTCAAGGTCTCGGACGAGCGACTTGCGCAATGAGTTCGACATGGTTCGAGCCTACGTCGGCCGTCCTTCGGCCCCACTTCGGCGCAGATGTTCACCTGTTCGTCGCATTCGCGTCGGATCCGTACCGCAGGATTTCGGCGACGACAACGTCCCCGGGGGTGGATAGGCATGGCCAACACGGCGGAGACCGGCATGCCCTGGCGGGTCACCGATCGTGCGCTCGTGCTGACCCCCGAGGTCGGATCGGTGCGATTGGCCTGGCGCGCCTTCGGGCCCATGGTCGCGTACGAGGTGCACGGGGTGCCCGGACGGCGCGAGGGCTGGCGACCGAACGGGTCGACGCGCATCTCGGTGGCGACGACCACCGGGTTCGTGCACCGTGGGTTGGGTGCCTACGACGCCACCTGGTCGTACCGCGTGCTCGCGGTGACCAGCGACGGCGAGCACCTGATGACCCCGGTCGCCGTCACCACGACGACGACCTCCGTGACCGTGACCGGCCGGCCGATCGCGGTCGTCGGTGCATTCGACGGCAGCGGCCTCGACCTGGCGATCAGCAGTTCCGGCTTCGTGCACTACCGCACGACCTTCCCGAGCGACGTCGACTTCCGCTACGGCTTCGACAGCCCCGAGCGCCGGTGGAGCTACGTGCAGCCTGGCCCCGAGGACGCGTGGGCCGGACGGCGCAGCCACCGCTTCCGGCTGCGCTTCGACCTCGACGAACTTCCCGACGGCGACGTCGACCTCGCGCTCTGGCTGGTCGACCGGCACCCCACCCGCGCCGGATCCGCGAGCATCGCGGTCAACTGCCTGCCGCTGGAGACCCTGCTGTTCGACGAGACGATCGGGGAGACGCACCAGTCGCTGGTCGTGCCGGGCAGCGGCGCCGGCCCCGCCTACTTCGAGATGCCGGTGCCGCGCGACCTGCTGCGACTGGGTGAGAACACGGTCGACATCGCCAAGGACCACGGGAGCTGGATCGCCTACGACGCGATCGGGGTCTTCGGGCGCGGGTGAGCCCCGGGCTCCCGTCCGCGGGTTGTCGGCGGTGCCGTCTAGGCTGACCCGCATGTCGACCGCCGCCGGGTACATCGTGTTCGAGGGCGGCGACGGCGCCGGCAAGACCACCCAGATCGAGGCGCTCGCGCAGTGGTTGCGCGCGCAGGGGCGCACCGTGCTGCTCACCCGCGAGCCGGGCGGCACCGACCTCGGCCGACAGATCCGGGAGCTGGTGCTGCACGGCGACCATGTCGACCCGCGCGCCGAGGCCTTGTTGTTTGCGGCCGACCGCGCCCACCACATCGCCACGCTGGTGCGTCCGGCGCTCGAGCGCGCCGAGATCGTGCTGCAAGACCGCTACCTCGACTCCTCGATCGCCTACCAGGGGCAGGGACGCGACCTGGTGCCCGACGAGATCCGTGGCCTGTCGATGTGGGCCACCCGGGAGTTGCTGCCCGAGCTCACCGTCGTGCTCGACGTCGACCCGGTGCTCGGTCGCGCCCGCCGTGGCGACGTGCACGACCGGTTGGAACGCGAGGCCGACGACTTCCACGCCCGGGTGCGGGAGCAGTTCCTCGCGATGGCGCAGACCGCACCCGAGCGCTACCTCGTGCTCGATGCCTCCCTCCCGCGCGACGAGCTCGCCGCGGCGATCCGCGCGCGAGTGGCGCCGTTGATCGGGGCATCGGCATGAGCGTCGAGACCGCCGCGGGCGTGTGGGCCGACGTCGTCGGGCAGCCCGAGGTCGTCGCCACCCTCGATCGGGCGGTGCGCGAACCGGCCGCGATGACCCACGCGTGGCTGTTCACCGGCCCGCCCGGTTCCGGACGCTCGACGGCGGCGCGGGCGTTCGCGGCGGCGCTGCAGTGCCCGCAGCACGGCTGTGGCACCTGCCGCGAATGCCGCACCGTGCTCGACGGATCGCACGCCGACCTCACCGTGCTCACCACCCAGGGGCTGTCGATCCAGGTGAAGGACGCCCGCGAACTCGCGCGCGTGGCGCAGCACTCGCCGTCCGTCGGGCCGTGGCAGGTGATCCTCGTCGAGGACGCCGACCGGCTCACCGAACGCGCCGCCGACGCGCTGCTGAAGGCGCTCGAGGAGCCGGTGCCGCGCACCGTGTGGCTGCTGTGCGCGCCGAGCCTCGAAGACGTCATCATCACCATTCGCAGCCGCAGCCGGCACGTGCGGTTGCGCACGCCGTCCGTCGACGCGGTGGCCGACCTGCTCGAGCGGCGCGACGGCGTGCCGCGCAGCCAGGGGCTGCTCGCCGCCCACGCCGCGCAGTCGCACGTCGGGTTGGCCAAGCGGTTGGCCAAGGACGAAGCGGCCCGGGGGCGCCGCGCCGACACGCTGCGCCTGGCCGGTTCGATCCACTCCCTCGGCGACGCGATGCGTGCCGCCGAGCAACTCGACGGGCTCGCCAAGCAGGAGTCGTCGGCGTCGGCGTCCGAACGCGATGCGGCCGAGCGGGAACGACTGCTGGAGCAGTTGGGTGCCGACCCGGCCGCCCGCACCCAGCCGCCGCACGTGCGCTCGCAGCTGGCGGCGCTGGAGAAGGAACAGAAGACCCGCGCGACCCGGATCGGCCGCGACGTCATCGACCGTTCGCTCGTCGACCTGATGTCGATCTACCGCGACGCCCTGGTGCAACAGACCGGCAGCCCGGTCGAACTCATCAACCAGGACCACCGCGAGCAGGTCGACCGGCTCACCAGCCGTCCGGCGGAGTCGTTGCTCGGCGCGATGGACGCCATCGGCACCGCCCGCGAACGGATCGCGGCCAACGTGCCGCCGCTGCTGGCGTTGGAAGCGATGATGATCGCGCTGCGCACCGAGCGAGACTGAGTCACGCCCTCGATGACGTAGCGTTGAGCACCATGAGCCGCTCCTCCCGCCGTGCCCTGCGCCCCGTTGCCGCCGCGCTGACCGCGTCCGCGCTCGTGTTGTCCGGATGCAGCGGCGGTTCCGGCAACGGCTCGTCGAGTTCGTCCTCCGAGGTGGGGTCGCAGCCCTCCGGTGGGTCGTCCAGCGCGAGCGGCAGTGCGAGCGCCAGTGGCACGGCGGCGAGCACCGCGGGGCTGCAGAAGTTCTACGACCAGAAGCTGACCTGGTCGAACTGCGACGGCGTGCAGTGCGCCAAGCTCACCGTGCCGATCGACTACGCGAACCCGTCCGGGCAGACGATCCAGTTGGCGATCTCGAAGGTGCCCGCCAAGGGCAAGGCGAAGGGCAGCCTGGTGGTCAACCCGGGCGGGCCCGGCGCCAGCGGCTACGACTACGGCGCGGCCGCCGACATGATCGTCACCCCGACCATCCGTGAGTCCTACGACGTCATCGGGTTCGACCCGCGCGGTGTCGGCCGGTCGGCCCCGATCACCTGCGTCTCCGACGCCGAGATGGACACCATGCTCGGGGTCGACCCGACCCCTGACGACAAGGCCGAGGAAACCTCGGTGCAGGCCGAAGTGGGCAAGTTCGCGCAGGCCTGCAAGGACAAGGCCGGCCCGTTGCTGGCCCATGTGTCGACCGTCGAGGTGGCGAAGGACGTCGACATCCTGCGGGCCGCGCTCGGCCGCGACAAGCTCGACTACCTCGGCTTCTCCTACGGCACCTTCATCGGATCGACGTACGCCGACCTGTTCCCCAAGAACGTCGGCCGGCTCGTGCTCGACGGCGTGGTGCCGCCCGACGTCACCTCCGAGGAGATGAACCTCGGCCAGGCGACCGGTTTCGAACAGGCCACCCGCAGCTACGTCGAGGACTGCATCGCCAAGGGCAACTGCTACCTCGGCAGCACGGTCGACGCCGCGATGAAGCGGATCAGCGACTTCCTCAAGCAACTCGACGCCAACCCGCTGCCGATCTCCGGGCAGGGACCGGTCACGAAGTTCACCGAGGGGTGGGCGACCCTCGGCCTCGCGCTCGGGTTCTACTCGCGTGACAGTTGGCCGGGCCTCACCGAGGCGTTGAAGTCGGCGATGGCCGGCGACCCGAACCAGCTGATGGCGATGGCCAACCAGTACGCCGCCCGGCAACCGAACGGCGCCTACGCCGACAACTCGATGCAGTCGTTCTACGCGGTGTCGTGCCTCGACCGGAAGGCCAGCAGCAACCTCGCCGACTACGAGAAGTCGGCGGTGGAGTTCGCCAAGCAGGCGCCGACCTGGGGTCGGATGCTGGCCTGGGGTTCGCTGACCTGCGGCGAGTGGAAGGTGCCTGCCACCGGCAAGGAGCAGCCGGTGAAGGCGCAGGACGCCGGGCCGATCCTGGTCATCGGCAACACCCGTGACCCCGCCACCCCACTGGCGTTCGCGCAGCGGCTGGCCAAGGAACTCGCGCACGGTCGCCTGCTCACCTACGACGCCGACGGCCACACCGCGTACGGCAAGAGCGAGTGCGTCAACTCCGCCGTCGACGCCTACCTGCTGAACGGCACGCTGCCGCCCGAGGGTCAGATGTGCTGACCGCGTCCGCCTGAACGACCCGGCTCGGCCCCACCCCAACCGCAGCGTTCGCAATGGGTGGCGGGGGTGTTGGCTGACCGGCGTCGGTGCACGCGGCACCTCCCCGTACGGTTGGCGCCGTGAGTTTGCGACCGGTCGCCCTGTTCGATTTCGACGGCACGCTGGCGGACACCATCCCGCTCATCGTGCAGTCCTTCCACCACACCCTCGCGACCTCCGGGCTGCCCGCGGTCGACGACGTCGAGGCCCGGTCGTGGATCGGCCGGCCGTTGCAGCCGGTGCTCGAGGACCGTTACCCCGGACGCGGCGCCGAGCTCACCGCCACCTACCGCGAGTGGAACCTCGCCAACCACGACGAACTCATCGAGTCGGTGCCGGGCATGCCGGAGCTGCTGAACGCACTGACAGACGGTGGCATCCGGCTCGGCGTGGTGTCGTCGAAGAAGGCCGAGACCGTGCGGCAGGGGTTGCGGGTGGTCGGCCTGGCCGACCAGATCGACGTGCTCGCCGGCATGGACGAGACGCCGAGGCACAAGCCCGACCCGCAGCCGCTTCTGTACGCCGCCCAGCGCCTGGGCGTCGCGCCGTCCGATTGCGTCTACATCGGCGACGCGGACGTCGACGTGCTCGCCGCCCGCGCCGCCGGCATGTACGCGATCGCGGTCACCTGGGGAGCCGGCACGGCCGAGGTGCTGCGGGGCAGCGAACCCGACGCGCTGGTCGATTCCGTCGACGAACTGCGCGATCTGCTCCTGCGCTGACCTCGTTCCACCCCTGGCCGCGCAGCCCCACAGGCCCCGCCAACCCCGTTTGCGGGAGGGGAGGGCATGGAAAAGGCCCCCGGCGAACCGGGGGCCTTTCTGTCTCGTGAGCCGCTTGTCGGAATCGAACCGACGACCTATTCATTACGAGTGAATCGCTCTGGCCAACTGAGCTAAAGCGGCGCCGCATCCGGGTGCGCGCGAGGCGTACGGATGCGATCAGCGAGTATACGCGGCGACCCCACTTCCACCGAATCGGCACGACCCGACGGTCGACGGACCTCGCGCCGACCCTGGGCCGACCCCGCGCCGACCCCGCCTCGACTCGCCGCGACGGTGGGCACCGTCGCGGCGACGGCGTCCGCCTGCGATCATCGAAGGGTGAATCAGCTCGCTGCCTTGACCACGAAGACGTCCGCATTGGGGATGGGGACGACCTTCATTCTCTTTTCGATGGGTTTCGTCGTGATCTTCGTCGCGATGGTGATGATCGGTGAGCAGCGCAACAAGAACAAGCCGCGTCAGGAGCCGATTCGCACCCCGGTGTTGCGGGCGAAGGACGCCGAACGCGAGCGGCGCGCCCGCGAGCAGGGCAAGTTCGACGGCCAGTAGTCGTCAGCCGCGGATGCGTTCCAGGATCGCGTCGGCCACTTCGTCCGGACGGCGCTCGGGCAGCCAGTGCCCGACCTCGAGTTCGACGAACCGGTAGGGCCCTGCAACGTATTCGGCCGTCTTCTTCGCGGCGGCCTCACCGAGGGCGACGTCCTTGCGACCCCAGACGTAGGTGGTCGGCACCTGAACGGGCTGGGACATCCCGCCGCCCGACGAGCTCGACGAACTAGTGGCACCCGTGCCGCCCGGCTTGCGCGACCCGATGCCGAGCATCGACTTCGCCAACGCGCGGTACCAGTTGATCGGCCCGCGCAACGACTCCGGTGTCGCGAACCGCTCGACGTACGGGCGGGCCTGCTCGGCCGGCAACCCGCTCGGGGTGAACAGCCGCTCCTGCAGCCGTCCGGCGAGCACGCGCTCGGGCAGCCACGGCAACTGGAACGCACCCATGTACCAACTGTTCTTCCACTGACCGCCGTGCCGCATCGCCCACTGCATCGCGGTCGGGTGCGGGGTCGACAGCACGGTGAGCGTCGCCACCCGCTCGGGCAGGAAGGTCGCGACGGCCCAGGCGACCGCGCCGCCCCAGTCGTGGCCGACCAGGTGCACCTGCTGCGCCCCGCTGGCGTTGATCAGCGCGGCGACGTCGGCCACCAGGGCGCGCATCGAGTACGCCGACACGGCCGTCGGGCTGGCACCGGGGGAGTAGCCACGCTGGTCGGGAGCCAGGGTGCGGTAGCCGGCCGCGTTGAGACGGTCCGACACTTCTTTCCAAGCAGTGCGATCCTGGGGGAAGCCGTGCAGCAGGACCACCACCTCCGGATCGGATCCTGAGGTTTCGTGCGGGCCGCTGTCGGTGACGTCGAAGACGAGTCCGTCGCGTTCGAAGGTGTGCATGCCTTGAGCGTGCCATGCATGAACGGAGGCAGGAAGTGAACAGCGCGGCGCTCGCGTACCCCATTGGTGGTCGACGGGCCTGGGCGGTGTGGGGCGCGGCCCTGCTCGTCTACGTACTCGCGGTGTTCCACCGGTCTTCGCTCGGCGTCGCCGGTGTGCTCGCGGCCGAGCGATTCCACATCACCTCCGCCCAGCTGGCGACCTTCACGATGGTGCAGTTGCTCGTCTACGCGGTGATGCAGGTGCCGGTCGGCGCGATGCTCGACAGGTTCGGGTCGCGCGCGCTGCTGGGCGCCGGACTGCTGCTCATGACGCTCGCCCAGTTCGGGTTCGCCTTCGCGCACTCGTTCGGCGCCGGTGTGGTCGCGCGCGTGTTCGTCGGGATGGGCGACGCGATGGTGTTCGTGTCGGTGCTGCGCCTGGTGGCGCTGTGGTTCCCGCCGACGAAGTCGGGCATGGTCACCCAGGCCACCGGTTGGGCGGGCCAGGTCGGCGCGATCGTCGCGGCCGGTCCGCTGGCGAGCGCGCTGAGCAACTTCGGCTGGGAGACGTCGTTCCTCATCGCCGCCGGCTCCGGCGTGGTGATCGCGGCGATCATGTTCGCGGTCGTCAAGGACACCCCGTTCCTCGACAACTCCCGCACCGAGATGCGGATGAGCGCCGTCGGCCGCGCGCTGCAGGCTGCGTGGAAGACCACCGCCACCCAGCTCGGGCTGTGGTGCCACTTCACCGCGCAGTTCAGCTCGACCGTGTTCGCGATGATCTGGGGCTTCCCCTACCTCACCGTCGGCCTCGGCTTCAGCTCCGGCCAAGCCAGCGCCCTGCTGAGCCTCATGGTGGTGACCGGCATCCTGGTGTCGCCGTTCATCGGCGGCTTCGCCGCGCGCTTCCCCTACTCACGCTCGTCGCTGGTGCTCGGGGTCGTGATCAGCATCGTGACCACCTGGACGGTGGTGCTGGTCTGGCCCGGTCGCCCGCCGACCGCGCTGGTGGTGCTGGTGTGTGTATTGGTGTCCGCGGGCGGTCCGGGGTCGATGGTCGGGTTCGACCTGGCCCGCACCTTCAACCCGCCCGACCGCATCGGGTCGGCCACCGGCATCGTCAACGTCGGCGGGTTCACCGCGTCGCTGTGCACCGTGGTGCTCATCGGTCTGGTGATCGACCACGTCTCGCCGGGCGGACCCTCTAGCTGGAACCTCGACAGTTTCCGCGCCGCGTGGTGCGTGCAGTACCTCGTCTGGGGCATCGGTCTCTTCCAGATCTTCCGGCTGCGCCGCAAGGTGCGCGCCGAGATCGACGCCGACCCCGACGTCGACGACGCGCTGCGGCGGCGCTTCTCCCAGCGCGTCCGAGGCCAGTGAACCGGTGCTGAACCGGCACTGAGACCACCCGGCCGGGCCGTCTAGGCTCGGGTGCGTTCGTTGCTCGCGCCGTCCGGAAAGGGGGAGTCGATGCTCAAACGCGTGCTTGCCGGCAGCACCGTCGTCGTGCTCGCCGTCGCCGGTTACGGCGCACTGGACGTCTACGACAAGGTGCCCGGCATCCTCACCTTGGCCGACGCCAAGCCGGAGCCGGTGCCGCTGCCGTCGCAGACCACACCGGCTCCGTCGGTGGCCGCGCCGACCCCGCCGTCCGTGCCCGCCGTCGCCGGCACGGTCAGCGCGGCGATGCCGACCGCCGCCCAGGTGTCTGCGGCGGTGAAGGCACCGCTCGCGGCGAAGGGCTTCCTCAAGGACACCGCCGTGGTGATCCGCGACGGCGCCACCGGCACCGTGTTGTTCGACCAGGGCGGCACCCGCGCGCTGACCCCGGCCTCGACCACCAAGCTGCTGGCGGCCTGGGCCGTTGCCACCACGATGGACCTCGACCAGCCGTTCACCACCCGGGTCGTCGGCACCGGCGACCAGCTCGTGCTCGTCGCGGGCGGCGACACCCTGCTGGCACCGGGCAAGGGTGACCCCGACCAGATCGTCGGCCACGCCGGTGTCGCCGATCTGGCCGACCAGGTCGCCGCGACGCTGCGCCGACAGGGCCGCAGCACGGTCACCCTCGGTCTCGACACCACCTCGTACGCGCCCGGTCCCGACGCCGTGCCGGGCTGGGAGCCGGGGTTCCTGGCGCAGGGATTCACCGCCCGCATCGCACAACTCGGGCTGTCGACGCAGCGCTCCAACCCGCCCGAGCCGGCTGCCGCCGACCCGAACAAGTCGGTGCAGGCCGAACTCGTCAAGCAACTCAAGGCACGCGGCATCACCGCCACGGCCGGCCCGAACGCCGCCGCACCGTCCGGCGCCACCGAGCTGGGCGCGGTGCGCTCCGCACCGTTGATCGACGTGCTCGGCCAGGCGATGCGCGACAGCGACAACGCGATGATCGAGTCGCTCACCCGCGCGGCCGCGTTCAAAGCCGGCGTGCCGGGCGACAACACGTCGGTGAACAACTGGGTCGTCTCGGTGTTGAAGAAGGACGGGTTCGACGTCACCGGGGTGAAGCTGGCCGACGTGTGCGGGCTCGCCGCCGGCACCACGATTCCGGCGAAGCTGCTCAGCGACATCGTCGTCGCCGGCACCACCGGCAAGAGCCGGCCCTTCGCCGAGGTGCTCGCCCGCGAATCGGTCGCCGGGTGGAACGGCACGCTGCACGACCGCTACTACCTCGACACCAACAAGTCCGCGGCGGGCGAGGTGCGCGCCAAGACCGGCAGCCTGCCCGACGTGAGTTCGCTGGCCGGCACCGTCGTCACCGACGGCGGACGGCTGCTGGTGTTCTCGATCATCACCAACGGGCCGATGAGCGCCGGCGCTTGGCCGGTGCGTGTCGCGATCGACAACACGGTCGCGGCGCTCGCTGCGCTGCCGGCAACGTAGGTTGGCCGACATGTCGTACGTCGATTGGAACACCGCCCGCAGCATCGGACGCCGGGTCGCCGGTGACGGCCCGCAGGTCAGCGTCGGCGAGGCCCACGCGATCACCGAAGACCTGCGCATCGCCGCCCAGCGGGCCCACGAACCGGTCGCCTCGACCGCGCGGCTCGACACCACGGGCAAGCCCGACTCGCCGGTGCACGTGGTCGACCGCTCCACCTGGATCGACGTCAACGTCTCCTCCTTCGCGGCGCTCACCGACCCGGTGATGGACAAGCTGCTCAGCACGCGGGCGCTCGGACAGGCCGGCCGGGCGGTCACCTCCCGCATCTCGGGTGCGCAGGCGGGCGGGCTGCTCGGGTTCGTGTCGTCGAAGGTGCTCGGACAGTACGACCTCGCGCCCGACAACCAGCCGAGCTTGCTGCTCGTCGCGCCGAATATCGTTGCGGCCGAACGCGAACTCGGGGTCGACAGCCACGACTTCCGGCTCTGGGTGTGCCTGCACGAGGAGACCCACCGGGTGCAGTTCACCGCCGTGCCGTGGCTGCGCGAACACGTCATCGAGCAGTCGCGCGCGATGCTCGTCGACCTCGTGCCCGACAGCGAGGCCATGCCAGACCGGCTCAAGGAGATCGCCGCCCGGTTGCCGGCCGCGATCAAGGAGGGCGGCACGGGGCTCGCCGACATCTTCGCCACTCCCGAGCAGCGCGAACGGCTCGCCGACATGACCGCGGTGATGTCGCTGCTGGAAGGGCACGCCGACGTCGTCATGGACGACGTGGGTCCGCAGGTCGTGCCGAGCGTCGAGCAGATCCGCGCCAAGTTCGACCGCCGCCGACAGGGCCGCGGACAACTCGACCGGCTGCTGCGCCGACTGCTCGGCCTGGAGGCCAAGATGCGGCAGTACCGCGACGGCGCGGTCTTCTGCCGCGCGGTGCAGGACCAGGTCGGCGTCGATGGGTTCAACCAGATCTGGACGTCGCCCGAGACCCTGCCGAAGGCACGCGAGATCACCGAGCCGCAACTGTGGCTGCAGCGTGTCCATGGCTGAGCTCGACCGAGCGTCGCGGCGTGCCCGGGCCTGACCCGGCGGTCGCCGCCGTCCGGCTCGGGGTGCGGCGCGCGTTGGCACCGCATCGTGCCCGGCGGGTCGTCGTCGCGTGCTCGGGCGGTGCCGACTCCACCGCGCTCGCCGCTGCAGTGGCCTTCGAGGCGCCCAAACTCGACGTCGACCCGGTCGTCGTGATCGTCGACCACGGCCTGCAGGACGACTCGGCGCAGGTGGCCGCCCAGGTGGCCGATCGCCTGCGCCGGCTCGGGCTCGACACCCGGATCGAGCGGGTCGCCGTCGGCGCCGACGGGGGAGTCGAGGCCGCCGCGCGCGAGGCCCGCTACGCCCGGCTGCGTGAGGTCGCCGCCCGGATCGGTGCCGCCGCGATCCTGCTCGGACACACCCGTGACGATCAGGCCGAGACGGTGTTGCTCGGGTTGGTGCGGGGTTCGGGCACCCGGTCGCTGGCCGGCATGGCACCGGTCGCCGGCGACCTGGTGCGCCCGTTGCTCGAGGTCACCCGCGCGCAGACACGCGCCGCCTGCGCGGCCGAGGGGCACGAGTTCTGGGACGACCCGCACAACGACGACCCCCGCTTCCTGCGGGTGCGCGTGCGCCGCGCGCTGGCCCATCTCGAGACCGACCTCGGCCCCGGCCTGATCGTCGGCCTCGCCCGCACCGCCGACCTGGCTCGACAGGACGCCGACCACCTCGACGCCGAAGCCGAGGCCGCGCGCACCCGGCTGGGCAGTGCGCCGTGGCCGGTCGACACGCTCGTCGACCTGCCGGTCGCCGTCCGCACGCGGTGGTGGCGTCGGGCGCTCACCGACGCCGGGGCAACGCTGGCCGATCTGTCCTCGACCCACGTCCGCTGGTTGGAAGCTCTGCTCACCGACTGGATCGGGCAGGGGCCGGTCGATGTGCCGGGAGGCCTGCGGGTCGTGCGCGCCGACGGCCTCGTCCACCTACGTCGGTCGCGTCGGGTTGAATAGCACCCATGGATTCAGCGCACCTCGGTGACGACCTCGACCACGTCCTCTACACGGAGGAGCAGATCCACGCCCGGCTCGCCGAACTCGCCGAGCTGATCTGGGCGGACTACCACGACAAGGACGTGTTGCTCGTCGGAGTGCTGAAGGGCGCCGTCCTGGTGATGGCCGACCTGATGCGCGCCCTGCCCGGCACGGTCACGATGGACTGGATGGCGGTGTCGTCCTACGGCTCCGGCACGAAGTCCTCCGGTGTCGTCCGCATCCTCAAGGACCTCGACACCGACATCTCGAACCGGCACGTGCTGATCGTCGAGGACATCATCGACTCCGGGCTGACGCTCAACTGGATTCGCAGCAACCTGCTGTCGCGCAACCCGGCCTCGCTGGAGATCTGCACGCTGCTGCGCAAACCCGACGCCGCGAAGGTCGAGATCGACTGCAAGTACGTCGGCTTCGAGATCCCCAACGAGTTCGTCGTCGGTTACGGCCTCGACTACGACGAGAAGTACCGCAACCTGCGCGACATCGGCACTCTCGCCCCGCACGTCTACTCGTAATCGGTGCGGTCGGCGCCGGTCGACGAACGGTTGACGCGCGGCGGAACAGAACGCCCGTCCCGCCCGTTGTGGCTGGGAGGATGGACCGATCCGTTCTTTCCGACCGCAGGGTTGTACCGTCGGGCGGTGAGTCGGCTGTTGGTCAGCTGACAATGCACAGTGAGCAGGAGGCACGGGGAGCGATCCCCGCACGTACATGAAATCCAAGCGTCTCGTCCGCGGCCCCTGGCTGCTGATCGCCCTCGTCATCGCGGGTGCGTTCATCTGGTTCTCGTTCGGCAATGCCGGCGGTTACCAGAAGATCGACACCTCCGAGGCCCAGAAGCTGATCGCGACCAAGCAGGTCGAGTCGGCCAAGCTGACCCCGGACACCATCAACCTCACGCTCACCAAGCCCTACACCGGCGGTGAGGCCAAGGACGCCACCAAGGTCCAGGCCAACTACGTCACCGCGCGCGGCAGCCAACTGGTCGACCTGCTCGAGCAGAACCCGCCGACCAAGGGCTTCACCGACGACCCGGCCAAGCAGAACGTCTTCGTGTCGTTGCTGTTCACGATCCTGCCGCTGCTGCTGGTGCTCGGTGTCTTCTGGTTCATCCTGAGCCAGATGCAGGGCGGTGGCTCGCGGGTGATGCAGTTCGGCAAGTCCCGCGCGAAGCTCGCGACCAAGGACATGCCGAAGGTCACCTTCGCCGACGTCGCCGGTTCCGACGAGGCCGTCGAGGAACTCCACGAGATCAAGGAGTTCCTGCAGGCGCCGAAGAAGTTCCTCGACGTGGGCGCGAAGATCCCCAAGGGCGTGCTGCTCTACGGCCCGCCCGGCACCGGTAAGACCCTGCTGGCCCGCGCCGTCGCCGGCGAGGCCGGGGTGCCGTTCTACTCGATCTCCGGTTCGGACTTCGTCGAGATGTTCGTCGGTGTCGGTGCCTCCCGCGTCCGCGACCTGTTCGAGCAGGCGAAGGCCAACGCGCCGGCCATCATCTTCGTCGACGAGATCGACGCCGTCGGTCGCCACCGCGGCGCCGGCCTGGGCGGCGGTCACGACGAGCGCGAGCAGACCCTCAACCAGTTGCTGGTCGAGATGGACGGCTTCGACGTCAAGACCAACGTCATCCTCATCGCGGCGACCAACCGCCCCGACATCCTCGACCCGGCGCTGCTGCGCCCGGGCCGATTCGACCGGCAGATCGCGGTCGAGGCCCCCGACATGGCCGGCCGCCACCACATCCTGCAGGTGCACGCCAAGGGCAAGCCGATGGCCAACGACGTCGACCTGCTCGCTGTCGCGCGCCGCACGCCGGGTTTCTCCGGTGCCGACCTCGCCAACGTGCTCAACGAGGCCGCGCTGCTCACCGCGCGCAGCAACGCGCAGATCATCGACAACCGCGCTCTCGACGAGGCCATCGACCGGGTCGTGGCCGGTCCGCAGAAGCGCACCCGTGCGATGAGCGCCAAGGAGCGCAAGATCACCGCCTACCACGAGGGCGGTCACGCGCTGGTCGCCGCGGCGATGAACCACACCGCACCGGTCAGCAAGATCACGATCCTGCCGCGCGGTCGCGCCCTCGGTTACACGATGGTGTTGCCGATCGACGACAAGTACTCCACCACCCGCAACGAACTGCTCGACCAGCTCGCCTACGCCCTCGGCGGACGCGTCGCCGAGGAGGTCGTGTTCCACGACCCGTCCACGGGTGCATCGAACGACATCGAGAAAGCCACCGGCATGGCCCGCCAGATGGTCACGCAGTACGGCATGAGCGAGCGCATCGGCGCGGTGAAGCTGGGCTCGGGCAACTCCGAGGTCTTCCTCGGCCGCGACATGGGCCACGAGCGCGACTACTCCGAGGAGCTCGCCGGGGTCGTCGACGAAGAGGTGCGTCGTCTGATCGAGGCCGCCCACGACGAGGCGTGGCACGCGATCAACGACAACCGCGACATCCTTGACAACCTGGTGCTCGAGCTGCTGGAGAAGGAAACCCTCAACGCCGAGCAGTTGGCCGAGATCTTCAAGGCGGTGCACAAGCGTCCGCGTCGGCAGGTCTGGCTGTCCAGCGACCGCCGCTTCGTCAGTGACCGTCCGCCGGTCATGACCGAGGCCGAGAAGCGCGCGCTGGCGCAGGGTGTCGACCTCGACAAGCCGCAGGAGCGCGTGCCCGAGCAGGTCGTGGAGATCCCGGACGGTGGACGTGTCGACCCCGCCGGGCACTGACGACATCGAGCGCGGCGACGGGCTCCTGACGGTCGACCGGGAGCGCGCCGCCGCGGCGGTGCGTGAGCTCCTGCTCGCGCTCGGCGAAGACCCTGACCGGGAAGGCCTCGTCGACACCCCGATGCGGGTGGCCAAGGCCTTCGAGGAGACCTTCGCCGGGTTGCGCCAAGACCCCGCCGAGATCCTGTCGCGCACCTTCTCGATCGACCACGACGAGCTGATCATCGTCAAGGACATCGAGGTCTACAGCACCTGCGAGCACCACCTGGTGCCCTTCCACGGTGTCGCCCACGTCGGCTACATCCCGGCGAAGGACGGCCGGGTGACCGGTCTGTCGAAGATCGCCCGACTGGTCGACGTCTATGCGCGCCGCCCGCAGGTGCAGGAGCGGTTGACCACCCAGGTGGCCGATGCGCTGGTGCAGCACCTCGGGGCGCAGGGCGTGCTGGTGGTCGTCGAGTGCGAGCACCTGTGCATGTCGATGCGCGGCGTCCGCAAACCGGGCGCGACCACGATCACGTCCGCGGTGCGCGGTCAGCTGCGCGACCCGGCGACCCGCGCCGAGGCGATGAGCCTGATGAAGGCGCCCACGTCGCGATGAGCCCGCTCCCGGCGCGGCCGGCGGATCGGCCCCTCGTGATGGGCGTCGTCAACGTCACGCCCGATTCCTTCTCCGACGGCGGCCGATGGTTCGACCCGCGAGCCGCGATCGACCACGCGCACAGTCTCATCGCGCAGGGCGCCGACATCCTCGACGTCGGCGGTGAGTCGACCCGTCCGGGCGCGGCCCGGCCGACGGACGAGGAAGAGCTCGCCCGTGTGCTGCCGGTGGTGCGCGAGCTCGCGCCGGTCGTGCCGGTCTCGGTCGACACCATGCGCGCCTCGGTCGCACAGGCGTGCGTCGAGGCGGGCGTGGCGATCGTCAACGACGTCAGCGGCGGTCTCGCCGATGCCCGGATGGCCGAAGTGGTCGCGCAGGCTCAGGTGCCGTATGTCGCGATGCACTGGCGCGGCCACAGTCACGACATGCAGACCCGCACGCAGTACGACGACGTCGTCGAGGACGTGTTGCGCGAACTCGCGCAGCGGCGGGACGCCTTGCTCGACGCCGGCGTGCGTCCGGAACTGCTGGTGCTCGACCCGGGCCTGGGGTTCGCCAAGACCGCGGCCCAGAACTGGGCGGTGCTGGCTGCGACCGCCCGCTTCGCCGAGCTCGGCCACGAACTGCTGGTGGGTGCCTCGCGCAAGTCGTTCCTGGCCACCGTCGGGTCGCTGGACGGCGAACCGATCCCGGCCGACGAGCGCGATGCCGCGACGGCCGCGGTGAGTGTCGTGCTCGCGCAGGCCAAGGTGTGGGCGATCCGGGTGCACGAGGTGCGCTCGACCCGCGCCGCCTGCGATGTGGTTGCCGCCCTGGAGCGGGCCCGATGAGCGACTTCATCACGATCACCGGCCTCGAGGTGACCACCTGCCACGGCGTGCTGGCGAGCGAGAAGGTCGAGCCACAACGGTTCATCGCCGACATCTCGTTCGACATCGACCTGCGCCGCGCGGGGGAGAGCGACGACCTCACCCGGTCGGTCAGTTACGCCGATGTGGCGCAGGCGGCCGAGGCGATCCTGCGCGCTGCGCCGGTCGACCTCATCGAGACCCTCGCCGAACGAATCGCCGCGTCGACCCTGGGGTTTCCGGGCGTCGAGCGCGTGACGGTGACGATCCACAAACCGCAGGCACCGGCCGGAGTGCCGTTCCACGACCCGCAACTCGGTGGGCCGTCGGTCACCGTCCGTCGCGAGCACGACCGTCCGGTGGTCATCGCTGTCGGAGCCAATCTCGGTGACCGCGAGGCCACCCTCGACGCCGCCGTGCGGGCACTCGATGCCATCGACGGACTCACCGTGGTCGCCGTTGCGCCGCTGGTCGAGACCGACCCCGTCGGCGGACCGGAGCAGCCCGACTACCTCAACACCGTCGTGCTCGCCCGCTCCCGCCTTGCGCCGTCGAGCATCCTCGACCACCTGCACCGCATCGAACGCTGGCACCACCGCGTGCGCGAAGTGCGTTGGGGCGCAAGAACTCTCGACCTCGACCTCATCCAGGTCGGCGACCCGGGTGACGACAGCGATCTCACCAGCGGCACCGACGAACTCACGCTCCCGCACCCCCGCGCCCACGAACGCGGGTTCGTGCTCGTGCCCTGGGCATCGGTCGACCCGGGCGCCCTGCTGCGCACCCCGGACGGCGTGCGGACGGTGGCCGAACTCCTGGAGACGGTGGACACCTCCGGCGTGCGGGCGGTGCAGCGGTGAAGAACGGTGTGCAGGTCGGGCACGTGGCGGTCACCACTGCGGTCGCCCTGGTGCTGTCGTACGTGCTGCTTCGGGTGTGGTCGGGGTACGGCAACGCGATCCCGGAGATCACCTGGTTCACCGTCGCGGTGATCGTGCTCATCGGTGCGCTTGTGCTCGCGGGCGGCTGGCAGATCCGTTCCTACCGCCAGCGCCGCGCCACCCGGATGCCGTCGCCGCAGGTGGCCCGTCGCACGGTGGTGTCGGCGCAGGCGTCCGCGCTGGTCGGCGGTGCGCTCGCCGGGTGGTACGGCGGCCACGTCGGCGTCGCCCTGTCGAATCTCGACTCCGACCGGTTGCGCCAGGTCGCTCTGGTGGGGGCCGTGGCAGCGATCGCCTCGCTCGGGCTGTCCGCCGTCGGTCTGGTCGTGCAGTCGTGGTGCCGCATCGACGACGATGACGATGACGACGACCACCGGGGCGACGGCGACCCCTCGCCGGCCTGATTCAGCGGGATCTCCGGGCGGGGATCAGCCCGGGTTGGCCCAGACCACCCAGTTGCCCTCGAAGTGCCCACCGTTGATCGGCGTCTTCGGGTCACAGGTGATGAGGCGCAGCACCGGGGTGGGGGAGTTCGCTGCCCAGATCGTGCCGTCCTTCGGCACCGCCGCCTTCGACACCGGACGCGACTGGGTCGCGGTGAAGGAGACGCGGTCGCCCGAGGTGTAGGTGACCAGGATCTTGTTGCCGGGCACGACCTTGAGCAGGTTGTAGAACGTGTCGGGTGCGCCGCCCCAGGTGACGTGACCGACGAGGATCGATGCGCCGCGCTTGCCCGGCAGCGCCCATCCCCGTTCGGCGTACCAGCCCGCGGTTCCTCCCGGAGGCGCGAGGACGTTCTGGGAGTCGAGGTAGGTCGGGACCAGCGAGGCGTTGACGATCGTGCGTCCGCCGCTGTCGAAGACGTAGACCCGGGACGGCGAGCCGGTCGGGTTGGTGGTGGTGGTACCGCCGGTCGCGGTGCTGCTCGAGGCGGAGCCGGACGCGCCGGTCGTCGACGAGCCGGACGCACCTGACGTGGCCGAAGCGTTGGTCGACGAACCCGGGGTGCCGCCCGTCGACGTGGTGCCTGCAGCGGAGCCGGCCGAAGACGACCCGGTTGACCCGGACGCGCTCATCGAGCGGGCGTGGGTGCTGCCGGTGGCACCGGCGTACTGCGAGACCGAATAGGTCGCCGAGTCACTGCTCGGCGAACCGATCTCGGAGTTGTCACCGCAACCGGCAGCGACGGCCACGAAGGCCGCCGCTGCCAGTGCAGCTCCCGCGAACTGAAGGCGGTGACGCATGCGTTGATCAGTCCTCGCGGCGACCGCTCAGCGACGCACCGGCAACAGCCAGCAGGCCGAGCGCTCCGGCGCCGACACCGGCGACGGTCCACAGGTTCGCGCCGCCGTCGGAGGCGCCGCCGTCGGTCTGGACGGTGCTCGGGGTGACCGGGCCGGTGGGCTCAGTGGTGGTCGTCGGCTCAGTGGTGGTCGTCGGCTCGGTGGTGCCGGTGGGCTCGGTGGTGCCGGTGGGCTCGGTGGTGCCGGTGGGCTCGGTGGTGCCGGTGGGCTCGGTGGTGGTGGTGGTCGGCTCCGAGGTCGTCGGGTCGGTGGTCGTCGGCTCCGAGGTCGTCGGGTCGGTGGTCGTCGGCTCCGACGTGGTCGGCTCGGTGGTCGTCGTCTCAGCGGCGACGACATCGATGGTGCCGACCGTCGCGTCCTGGCCCGCCGTCAAGGTGCACGTGATCGGCAGGAGCAGATCGGGCGTGCCGTTCTTGTAGGTCTGGATGCTTGCGGTGAAGTCGCCGACCTTGACCTCGAGCGAGCCGGGGGCTGTCGGTGCGGTCTCGGCCGCACCGATGCCGGTGGCCGTCGTGGTCAACGCCCCGGAGGCGGGAACTGCGGTCTTGCCGATGGTCAGGTTCGCCGAGCGGTCTAGTCCGGCAAGCGTGTACTTCGCGACGCTGGTGCCGTCGACCTCGGTCTCACCGAGGAAGCGCAGCGTGTTGGCGGAGTCGGGCGAAGTAGTCACCTTGGCCGAGATGGCCGGGGCGGGGATGGCCGCGCCGACGGTCACCTGGCTGGGCAGGTCGACGGTGACCTCGGCCGTCCAGGTGCCCTGCTGCGCCACCTGGCCGAAGACGTTTGCTTCGCAGCTGTACTGCAGCGGTGCGGTGGTGGCCGCGGTGGCCTGACCGGCGGTCATGGCGCCGAGGCCGATGAGGCCGGTGCCCGCGACGATGCCGACGGCACCGAGGGTCGCCAGTGAACGGCGAGTTGTCTTGTTACGCATGAAGGTTCTCCTTAGACCCGCCACTCTGATCCGAGCCCGCGGGTTACCACTGGGTAATGGACGATTTGCAGGCTAACCGAATGTGACCTGGATCGCATTACTACGAAGCGACAATTTTGAACGGGCGACCAAACAGGATCACCCAGTGGACGCTCGGTGTCCGAAGGGCGGTCAGCGGTCGATGTCGCCGACGACGAAGAACATCGAACCGAGGATCGCCACCATGTCGGCGACCAGGGTGCCTTCGAGCAGTTCGCCCAGCACGGCGACGTTGTTGAACGACGCTGAGCGCAGCTTGAGCCGCCACGGAGTCTTGTCCCCACGGGAAACGAGGTAGTAGCCGTTGAAGCCGAGCGGGTTCTCGGTGGCCACGTAATCGGTGCCCTCGGGCACCTTCAACACCTTCGGCAGCTTCACGTTGACGGGTCCGGCGGGCATCGACCGGAGTCGGTCGACGCAGGCCTGTGCGAGGTCCAGCGACACATGGATCTGCTCGAGCAGTACCTCCAGGCGGGCCTCGCAGTCGCCCGCGGTGCGGGTCACCACGCGTCCGGGGCCGCCGTCGGCGAACAACTCGCCGTAGGCGAGGTAGGGCTGGTCGCGGCGCAGGTCGACGTCCAGCCCGCTGGCCCGGGCGATCGGCCCGGTGACGCCGTAGCCCTTGGCCGTGGCGGTCGACAGCACTCCGACCCCGCGGGTGCGGGCCTGCAGGATCTCGTTGCCGAGCAGCAGCGACTCCAACTCGGGCATGCGCCCGCGAACCGCCCCAATGGCCTGCTCCACGCGGTGCAACCAGCCGGCCGGCAGGTCATCGCGCAGGCCGCCGACCCGGGAAAACATGTAGTGCATCCGGCCGCCGGAGATCTCCTCCATCACCGCCTGCAACTCCTCGCGCTCGCGGAAGCTGTAGAAGATCGGCGTGATCGCGCCCAACTCCAACGGGTAGGAGCCGGCGAACATCAGGTGGTTGAGCACCCGGTTGAGCTCGGCGAGCAGGGTGCGGGTCCAGGTGGCTCGCTCCGGCACGTCCATGCCGAGCATCCGTTCGACGGTGAGCGCGACCCCGATCTCGTTGCTGAACGCCGACAGCCAGTCGTGCCGGTTGGCCAGCACCATGATCTGCCGGTAGTCGCGCACCTCGAACAGCTTCTCCGCGCCGCGGTGCATGTAACCGATGATCGGCTCGGCGTGCTTGATGAGCTCACCGTCGAGCGTCAGTCGCAGCCGTAGAACGCCGTGGGTCGCCGGGTGCTGCGGGCCGATGTTCAGCACCATGTCGGTGGTGGTGAAACCGCTTGCGCCGACGGTCGCCGTCACCGATCCGGACGGCGAGGAGGCGGGGCGTCCCGCGTCGGCAGCGGGGGTGGCGGCAGGCATGGGAGTCAGTCCATCGCAGCGTGAGCTCGATCGCAAGCCGCCTCGCGGGGGCCGGCTCCGCGCGCTGCGGAAGGTAGCTTGGGGCAGGTGAACGATCAAATGGGGGATCAGCAGCCGCGCTCACCGCAGGACCGTTACTACGAGCGGTACCTGCAGGACACCGACCCGACCTTGCGCGGCTCGGGCGGCGGCAGGGGTCGCCGTAACGCTCTGATCGCCGGTGGGGTGGCGGCCGTCCTGCTCGTCGGCGGTGGGGGCGTCTTCCTCGCCACCCGCGGCGGCGGCACGGTCGACGACGTCGGTGCGGCGAGCACGACCTCGGCCGCCAATCCGTCGACGTCCGCCGGGTCGCAGGGACCGTCCTCGACCACCACGTCGTCGAGCACGTCCTCGTCCAGCTCGAGCAGCTCGAGTTCGGTCGATCCGCAGGCCACCCGCGCCGCCGTGTACGGCCCGGCGGTGAAGCCGGGCTGGCGGATCGTGGAGGGGAAGAAGGACACCAGCAAGGCGGCGTACGACATCCCGGCGGACGAGAAGAAGTGGTCGCCGCCGTCTCGCTCGGACACCCTCCTCGGCTGGACGCGCGAGAACAAGGAGGACAAGAGCGTGCTCACCAGCGCGCCGAGCACGTACCTCAAGGGCTCCTGTGCGACCTACAAGTCGGGCAACGCCGGCTTCGTCGGGTTCGTCAACATCGGCTCGCGAGACCCCTCGGAGGTCGCCCCCGATGTCGTCGAGCGCACCTCGAAGTTGATCCGCTACAACAAGACGACCAAGCAGTACGCGAAGGCGAGTGCGATCCGCACCCGCCAGATCACCGTCAACGGCGGCAAGACACCTGCCATCGAGTCGTTGATGACCTTCGAGAAGGGTGACGTCGACGCGAAGCAGTGCGACGGCAAGAACTACGAGGCGCGCACGATCGCGTTCTCCGGCAACGGCGTCTCGACGATGCTGCTGATCTTCCGCGACATGGACCACCCGGACAAGATGCCCGACCAGGACATCCTCGACGTCATCAACTCGCTGCGTCCGATGAAGTGACCGGGGCGACCCGGTCGAACGACCACCGGAAGTCGCCCAATCCGCCCGGGGCGGTCAGCGCCGTCCAGGCTGCCCGGGCGCGCAACGCCGCCACATAGCCGGACGGGTCGGTGCCGGCGCGCGCGTGATCGGGGCGTGCCGGTCGGTCGAGGAACTCGTCCGCGACCTCGTGCTGGCGCAGCAACCGGTCGGCACCGAGGCAGTCCATCGCGACGTGCGCGGTGAGGTCGGTCGATCCGTCGAAGCGGGGCGCGCAGACCGCGCCCGCTCGGTAACCGACGAAGGTGCCGCCCTCGGGTCGGTCGTCGGCGGTGTGGGTGTAGTCGACGCAGACCAGCAGTCCGTCGCTCAACCTCGACCGCAGGTCGCGGTAGGCCGCGTCGCGTCGCAACCCGATCTCGACGACCTCGCCGTCCGGCCAGTGCGCGCGGCGCCACGTGTCCTGAGCGTCGTCCAACGGCCGGTCGGGCACCAGGTCACCGTCACCGTCGACAGCGAGCAACCGGAACCCGGCGTCGGTGTGCACCGCGATGTCGCAGGGGACGACGTCGAGCCACTCGTGGGCGAACACGAGGGCGCCGCGCAGGTCGGTCAGTTGCTCCGGCAGGCGTTCCGCGCCGGGTGACACCAGCCAGTCGATCCCGGGCGCGAGCGAGGAAGGTCGGGGCACCACGTCGACCCCGAGCAGTCGAAGGTGTGGCGCTCGCTCACGCAGGAGGTTCAGGAGTTCGCCTCTGCCACAACCGATCTCGATGATCTGCTCGAGGTGATGGGCGGCCGCGACAGCCGCGACGAGATCGGCCAGCAGTTCGTCGACCCCGGGGAGTCCTTGGGCCGAGGTGACGAAATGGCCGGCCGGCCCAGCCGCTTGCCGGTAGAACCCGGACGGCCCGTAGAGCGCCTGCGCCCACGCGCCGGGCAGGTCGCGCAGCGGGGCGTCGGTGGTCGGCATCTGCGCAGCGTACGAGGTGGCCGGTAACGTCGTGCGGGTGATGCACCAGCCGCCCGCCCTGCGTATCGGAATCGTCGGCATCGGCCGGGTCGGTGCAGTGCTCGGTGCGGCGCTGCGGTCGGCCGGCCACGCGATCGTCGCCGCCTCCGCGGTGAGTGAGGCATCGCTGGCGCGTGCCGAGGAACTCCTGCCCGGCGTGCCGATCCTGCCCATCCCGCAGGTGGTTGCGCGCGCCGAGGTCACCTTGCTCGCCGTGCCGGACGATGCCCTGCGTCCGTTGACCGACGGACTCGGCGCCGAGAACGCCTGGGGGCCAGGACGATTGGTCATCCACACCAGCGGGTTCCACGGGCCGTCTGCGTTGCCCGCCGTGCTCGCGGCAGGCGGTGACGTGGTCGCGATGCACCCGGCGATGACCTTCACCGGCACCGCCAAGGACCTGCCGCGTCTGATCGGCACGCCGTTCGCGGTGACCGGGTCGCCCGGCGCGCAGCTGGTCGGCGAGGCGATCGTCGTCGACCTCGGCGGCGATCCTTTTCCGCTCGCCGAAGCCGACCGTCCGCGCTACCACGCCGCCTTGGCGCACGGCTCCAATCACCTGGTCACGCTCGTCGGGCAGGCGCAGCAGACACTGCGCGAGATCGGCATCGACGATCCGTCCCGAGTGCTGCGTCCGCTGCTCGAAGCGAGCCTGGAGAACGCGCTGGAACGCGGGGACAGGGCCCTCACCGGGCCGGTCGGACGTGGCGACGTCGAGACCGTCCGGGCGCATCTGTCGGTGCTGACCGGCGATGTGCTGATGGCCTATCGTGCGATGGCCCGTGCCACCTTGGAACGAGCCGCGCGGCGCCGCGCCGTGCCCGCCGAGTCCGTCGACCCGATGACCGACCTGTTCCACGAGTCGAACAACCCTGTGTCCGAGGAGGACCGATGACCGACCTGACGATCGCCCACAGCCGCGAGGAACTCGCGGCCGCACGTCGCGAACTGGCCGGCACCGTCGGTGTGACGATGACGATGGGCGCATTGCACAGCGGCCACGCCGAGCTGATCAAGCAGGCCCGCGAACAGGTCGACCACGTGATCGTCACGATCTTCCTCAACCCCCTGCAGTTCGCCCAGGGCGAAGACCTCTCCCGCTACCCGCGCACCTTCGAGTCCGACGTCGAGATCTGCCGCGAGTACGGCGCGCAACTGGTGTTCGCGCCGAGCCCCGACGTCGTCTACCCCGAGGGCGAACCGGGTATCCGGGTGGCTGCCGGCCCGCTCGGCAGCGTGCTCGAGGGAGCCTCGCGTCCGGGTCACTTCGACGGTGTGCTGACGGTCGTCGCGAAGCTGCTGCACCTCACCCAGCCGGACAAGGCGTTCTTCGGCCAGAAGGACGCCCAGCAGTTGCTGCTCATCCGCCGGATGGTGCGCGACCTCGACTTCCCGGTCGAGATCGTGCCGGTCGCCACCGTGCGCGAGGGCGACGGTCTGGCGCTCAGCAGCCGCAACACCTACCTGTCCGACGCCGACCGCGACGTGGCGCTCAGCCTGTCGACCGCGCTGAAGGCCGGCGCGGCCATGGCCGAGACGGGCCCGGCCGCGATCAGGCGCGCCGCTCGCGACGTGCTCGTGCGGGAACCGCTGGCGATCGTCGACTATCTCGTGCTGGTGCACCCGACGACCCTGGAACAGGTGCCGGAGTGGTACCGCGGCCCGGCGCTGCTCGCGGTGGCCGCCAAGGTCGGCACCACCCGGCTGATCGACAACCTGCCGCTGGTGGTGGGCCCGGGCGGCGGCGAGCGGCCGGTCGTCGAGTACGCCGACTGACCCGTAGTGGGCTGTACCGGCCCGCACTGAGCATGCCCTTGTCCGACCACACAGGACGGGGATCTAAACTTGCTCCTCGTGTGGCCCTACATCGCGACCCTGTTGCCGTCCATCGGGCTGCTCTATCTCTTCTACGTGATCATGAAGCACATCCTCGAGGGCGACCGACGCGAACGAATCGCGCAGGCGCAGTGGGAGCGCGATCACGAAATCGGCCCGCCGCCGTCCGACCATTCCTGATATTCACAGTTGTTTCGGGTCGGTTGCCCGTTCGCACCTTCGTGCCGCTAAATTGGTCCCTGGCAATGCCGATATGACAATTTTCGGAGGAACAAAATGGCGCAGCGCGTCCAGATCAAGCTCATCGACGACCTCGACGGGACCGACGCCGAAGAGACGGTTTCCTTCGGGCTCGACGGGGTCTCGTATGAAATCGACCTTTCGCAGGCGAACGCCGCGCAATTGCGTGACGACCTCGCCAAGTGGGTCGGCAGCGCCCGCCGGGTGAAGGGCCGTGTTTCGCGCACCACCCGCGCGACGGGCGGAAGCAGCGGAAACAGCAAGGACGACCTGAACAAGATTCGCGAATGGGGCCGGCAGAACGGTTACCAGGTGAGCGAGCGCGGACGTGTTTCGCGTGAGGTGCAGGAAGCCTACGCCGCAGCCAACGGCTGACGGTCAGGAATTGAGGGCGGCCATCAGGTCGCCGTCGGTCGCGAGGCGTTCCATCACCTCGTAGATATCGAGTTGACGCAGCACCCCCGGGTGCTGCGTTTCTCGTTCCAGCTCCTCCCAGCGGCGCGGGGCGGCGACGGTCGGGCGTTCCTTGGCGCGCATCGAATACGGGCAGATGGTGGTCTTGGCGGCCACGTTCTGCGACCAGTCGAGCAGGATCTTTCCTTTGCGCAGGCTGGTGGTCATCTTCCAGACCACCCGATCCGGGTGCTTCGCAGTGAGTTCCTGGGCGAGTTCGCGCATCGTGTCGCGCACTTCGTCGCTGGTGAGTTCACCGTCGGTCGGCGCATAGATCTGCAGGCCCTTGCTGCCGGAGGTCACCGGCACGGTGCGCGAATAGCCGAGTTCGGCGAGGCGGTCACGGATCTGCAAGGCGAGTTCGGCGCATTCGTGCAACCCGGCGGGTGCTCCCGGATCGAGGTCGATCACGAGGCGATCCGGATTGCGCGGCTCGCCGTCCTCCACCCGCCATTGCGGCGTGTGCAATTCGATCGAGGCGAGGTTGACCAGGTAGGTGAGGGTGGCGACGTCCGGCACCAGGGGATAGATCACCTTGTCGCCACCGCGGGAGCCGCGCGAGTTGATCGTCACCCGTTCCAGCCATTCCGGCGCCCCGGACGGAAGGTTCTTCTCGAAGAAACTGATGCCACCGACACCTTCGGGGAAGCGGATACGGGTGACCGGGCGTCCGGCGAGTTGGGGGAGCAACACGGGCGCGACGGTTGCGTAATAGTGCAACACCTCGCCCTTGGTCGTCTCGGTGGCGGGATAAAGGATCTTGTCGAGATTGGACAGTCCGAGTGTTCGGCCTTCGACCTCGACGGTCACGGTCTTTTTCGCATCGGGCATCGTCAGCGCTCCTCGTCGAGGGTCGGGTCGAGGTTCGGATCGGGATTCGGAATCGGGTCCAGCAGATCGGCCGGACGCAGGTCGGCACGCAGCCCGCGCCACGACGGCTGTCGCAGCCGGCCCTGGTCGGACAGCCCGTGGAACTCCACGTCGGCGACGAGCACCGGTTCGACCCACACGGTGTCCTTCGCGTCGACATCGGGCACACCGGTGACCACGGGCGGTGTGTCGCGGCGCAACGGCAACAGATCGCGGGCCAGCAGCACACCCCGGCGTCCGGCGAGACCCGAGCCGACCCGTCCGCGATAGGCGAGACCGGCGTCCGTCGGCTCGGCGAGCAGCACCGCGCCGAGCGCGGAACCGGCCTGTTCGCGACGCCAGCCGACGATCACGTAGCTCGCCGTGCGCCGGTGCACCGACTTGCGCCAGTCGTCGCTGCGCGCCCCCGGCACGTACTTCGACTCGACCCGTTTCGACACGATGCCCTCGATGCCCTCGTCGGCGGTCGCGGCCAGCAGCGCCTCGCCGTCCGGGAAGTCGGGTGGCACGGTCACCCATTTCGACGACGGGTTGATGCCGGTCAGCAAAGCGCGGCGTTCGCGCCAGGTGCGCCCGGTCACCGGCGTGCCCATCACGCGCAGCACGTCGAACACCATCGCGGTCACCGGCGCGCTCGCCGACAACTCTGCGGCGGTGTGCGCGTCGACGACGTTGAACCGTTCGGCCAGCGCCGCGAACGAGGGGCGACCCTGCTTCATCACCACGATCTCGGCATCGAGCAGGACGTCCTCGAAATCGGTGAGTGCGGCTACGGGAGCGGCGAGTTCGGGGAAGGCGACCGTGACGTCACGCTCGGTGCGGCTGAACAGGCGCACCCGGTGGTCGCGGACGTCGATGAGGGCACGCATACCGTCCCACTTCACCTCGTGGCGCCAACCGTCGCCGGTCGGAACCATCTCTGCCGGGGTGGCGAGCATGGGACGCATGGGGCAATCTTGACGGATGCGAGCGATCTGGAAGGGCGCAGTCTCCTTCGGCCTGGTCAACGTCCCGGTGCGGTTGTACTCCGCGACCGAGAACCACGACGTCCAGTTCCGTCAGGTGCACCGCACCGACGGGGGACGGATCAAGTACCAGCGGGTGTGCGCGATCGACGGGGAGCAAGTCTCCTACGACGACATCGCCAAGGGCTACGAGACACCGGACGGCGATATGGTCGTGCTCGACGACGACGACCTCGCCGACCTGCCGATCAGCACCACCAAGGAGATCGCGGTCGACCGGTTCGTGCCGGCCGAGCAGATCGACCCGTTGGTGCTCGACAAGTCGTACTACCTGGAGCCGGACAAGTCGGCGGTGAAGCCGTACGTGCTGCTGCGCGAGGCGCTGGAACAGACCGATCGGGTGGCGCTGGTGACGGTGTCGCTGCGCACCCGGATGACCGTCGCGCTGCTGCGGGTGCGCGACGACGTGATCGTGTTGCAGACCCTCTTGTGGCCCGACGAGGTGCGCGCCGCCGAGTTCGGGGTGCTCGACGAGGACACCCCGACGGTCAAGAAGGCAGAACTCGAGATGGCGCACATGCTCGTCGAGTCGCTCGCCGGCGACTACGACCCGGACGCCTACACCGACGACTACGAGGAGGCCGTCAAGGCCGTGGTCGAGGCGAAGCTGAAGGGCGGCGAGGTCAAGAAGCCGGTCGAGGCCGCGGAGTCCGAGGGCGAGGTCGTAGACCTGCTCGCGGCGCTGCAACAGAGCGTCGACCGGGCCAAGAAGGCCCGCGGCGAGGCCGCCGGCTGATCGATGCCGAAGGTTCTGTTCGTCTGCACCGGCAACATCTGTCGTTCGGCGTTCGCCGAGCGGATGGCCCGCAGCCTGTCCGACGGGAGCTGGCAGTACGCGTCCGCCGGCACCGGTGCGCTGGTCGGCTCGCCGGTCGATCCGCCGATGGCGCGTGAGCTCGAGGCGCGCGGCGGCAGTGCCGACGGGTTCGCCGCGCAACAGGTGACTCCCGAGCTCGTGCGCGACGCCGACCTGGTGCTCTGCATGACCGCCGCGCACCGCGCCTGGCTGGTCGAGGAGGTGCCGCGCGCCCTGCGCCGCACCACTTTGTTGACCCGCTTCGCGGCCGGGCTGGCCGACCAACCGACCGCGGTCGGCCAGGAGTTGGTGCGGGCCGTGCTCGACAGCCGGCCCGACAGCAGGCATGCCGACATCGCCGATCCCTACCGCCGCGGCGACGAGGCAGCGGCGACGGCCGCACGGGAGATCGCGCTCCAGGTGTGGCGGATCGTGCGGGCGGTGGAGGGCTGATCGCTGCTTGTCGCGCGCGGCTGCAGCGCCGGTCAGTGCGCGCGGAGCACGCCGTGGTCGAGCAGTTCGCCGACCGCCTCGTCGACCAGACGCTCGGCGTCCGGGTGGTCGCCGAACGACTCGCGGGCCAGTGCGAGCAGGTCGTGCCGATCGAAGTCCTCGGTGTCGGCGTGCAGCCAGGCGAGTGCACCCAACCCGTCGAGCACGATCGGTTGATTGCCGCGCAGCAGCAGCACGCGTCCGTCGTGCTCGATCGCGTCGAGGTAGTCGCCCCGGCGTAACGCTCGAGCGCCGGTCGCCGCGTCGTCTTTGGCTTCGCTCCGGTCCTCGTCGCCGGTCGCCCGTGGCGGATGGTGCACGAAACCGAGCGGCGGGCGCCGGCTCGTGAGCGCCGTCCGCACCAGGTCGGTGGCCTCCCCGATCTCGGAGTAGTCGAGGCGCCACGGCCCGCCGAGGCTCGCCACCAGGTCGGCCAGTCGGCGCAAGGGTTGGCGCATGCGGGGGAGCGCGGAGGTCTGCGGGATGAGTTCGATCAGCCCGTCGATCAGCGGCACCGCGGTGAGTTCGGGAGCGCGGGGGGTGTCGCGCGACCGGCGCAGGAGGACGACGGCGGCCGCACGAAGGTCACCGTCCGGCGCGGGTGTCATGGCGAGTTCGTCGGGGCCGTGCTGGCTCTTGGCGTAGGGCACCGCCGGGTCGATCACGACCGACACCGGCTTCGGGTAGCGCCGCACGGTGTCGTCGGCATCGACCGCGATCGTCTCGTCGCTGACGTAGCCGAGGCCCGCCTGCGACAACCGCACCGCGGCCGTGGTCTTGCCGGTGCCGGACGCCGCCACCAGCACCGCCACCCGTCCGGAGGCCGGATCGGCCAGCCCGCACGCGTGGAACATCAGGCGCTCGCCCGCCTGGTCGGTGATCGCGGCCGTCGTGAGCGCCGACGCGAGCGCGTAGTCGTGGCTGTCGGTGAGCTCACCGCCGGGGTGGGTGAGCGTCGGGACGTCGTCGGGAACGGCGGTGTCGTCGGGCAGCAGGCACCGCGCCCACTGCCCGCTCAACCGGTCACGGTCGGCGTCGGCGCAGTGCACCAGCACGGTCGTGCCGAAGGCGTCGACGACGAGACGGGGCATGGCCGCGATCCTAAGCGGACGCAGGTTCAGCCCTACGCGTAATTACCGGGGGAGGATCGTGGAACAGAGCCGGGGTGGGTCGCGTTGACCCCACCAGAGTTCGTGCGTGAGTCGTCCACGGCCGCAGATCCGGCCCCCCGATGACAGGCGCGACGACTAGCATCGAACGAAGTAGAGCCGAGGGAGTTCGACATGTTTGAACGGTTCACCGACCGTGCCCGCCGCGTGGTGGTGCTTGCGCAGGAAGAAGCGCGCATGCTCAACCACAACTACATCGGGACCGAGCACATCCTGCTCGGCCTCATCCACGAGGGTGAAGGCGTCGCCGCGAAGGCGCTGGAGCAGCTCGGGATCTCCTTGGAGGCCGTGCGTGAGCAGGTCCAGGAGATCATCGGCCCCTCTCACCAGCCGCAGTCGGGGCACATCCCGTTCACCCCGCGCGCCAAGAAGGTGCTTGAGCTCTCGCTGCGCGAGGGCCTGCAGCTCAACCACTCCTACATCGGCACCGAGCACATCCTGCTCGGTCTGATCCGTGAGGGTGAGGGCGTTGCCGCCCAGGTGCTGGTGAAGATGGGTGCCGACCTGCCCCGCGTCCGCCAGCAGGTGATCCAGCTGGTGTCCGGGTTCAACAACGGCGAGAAGGGCGAGAAGGCCGGCGCGGGCGTCGGTCAGGGCGGCCCGGAGGCCGGTCAGCCGGCCGGTTCGCTGGTGCTCGACCAGTTCGGTCGCAACCTGACGCAGGCTGCCCACGAGGGCAAGCTCGACCCGGTCATCGGGCGCGAGAAGGAGATCGAGCGGGTCATGCAGGTGCTGTCCCGCCGCACCAAGAACAACCCGGTGCTCATCGGTGAGCCCGGCGTCGGCAAGACCGCCGTCGTCGAGGGCCTCGCCGCCGACATCGTGCGTGGCGACGTGCCCGAGACGCTGAAGGACAAGCAGCTCTACACGCTCGACCTCGGGTCGCTGGTGGCCGGTTCGCGCTACCGCGGCGACTTCGAGGAGCGCCTGAAGAAGGTGCTGAAGGAGATCCGCACCCGCGGCGACATCATCCTGTTCATCGACGAGATCCACACCCTCGTCGGTGCCGGTGCGGCCGAGGGCGCGATCGACGCCGCGTCCATCCTCAAGCCGATGCTGGCCCGCGGTGAGCTGCAGACCATCGGTGCCACCACGCTCGACGAGTACCGCAAGCACATCGAGAAGGACGCCGCGCTGGAGCGCCGCTTCCAGCCGATCCAGGTGCAGGAGCCGGCGATCCCGCACGCCATCGAGATCCTCAAGGGTCTGCGCGACCGCTACGAGGCACACCACCGCGTCACGATCACCGACGCCGCGCTGGTGGCCGCCGTCAACCTCGCCGACCGCTACGTCAACGACCGGCACCTGCCGGACAAGGCGATCGACCTCATCGACGAAGCGGGTGCTCGCCTGCGCATCCGTCGCATGACGGCCCCGGCCGACCTGCGCGAGTTCGACGAGAAGATCGCCCACGTGCGCCGCGAGAAGGAGTCGGCCATCGACGGCCAGGACTTCGAGAAGGCGGCGTCGCTGCGCGACGACGAGAAGAAGCTCATCGACGCCAAGGCCGAGCGCGAGAAGGCCTGGAAGTCGGGCGACCAGGACGTCGTGGCCGAGGTCGACGACGAGCTGATCGCCGAGGTGCTCGCTGCGTCCACCGGTATCCCGGTGTTCCAGCTCACCGAGGAGGAGTCGGCCCGCCTGCTGCGCATGGAGGACGAGCTGCACAAGCGCATCGTCGGCAACGACGACGCGATCAAGGCGCTGTCCCAGGCGATTCGCCGCACCCGTGCGGGTCTGAAGGACCCGCGCCGTCCGGGTGGCTCGTTCATCTTCGCCGGCCCGACCGGTGTCGGTAAGACGGAGCTGGCCCTTGCGCTCGCGGAGTTCTTGTTCGGTGACGACGACGCGTTGATCACGCTCGACATGTCGGAGTTCTCCGAGAAGCACACGGTGTCGCGACTGTTCGGTTCGCCTCCCGGCTACGTCGGGTACGAAGAGGGCGGTCAGCTCACCGAGAAGGTGCGCCGCAAGCCGTTCTCGGTCGTGCTGTTCGACGAGGTCGAAAAGGCCCACCCGGACATCTTCAACAGCCTCCTGCAGATCCTGGAGGACGGCCGGTTGACCGACAGTCAGGGTCGGGTGGTCGACTTCAAGAACACGATCATCATCATGACGACCAACCTCGGTACGCGTGACATCGCCAAGGGCGTGTCGCTGGGCTTCGCGTCCGGCAACGACACCGCCACCGGCTACGACAAGATGCGCGCGAAGGTCAACGAGGAGCTGAAGCAGCACTTCCGCCCCGAGTTCCTCAACCGTGTCGATGACACGATCGTGTTCCCGCAGCTTTCGCAGGACGAGATCGTCCAGATCGTCGACCTGATGGTCGCCCGTCTCGACGAGCGTCTGAAGGACAAGGACATGGCGATCGAGCTGACCCCGACCGCCAAGAACCTGCTGGCCAAGCGTGGTTACGACCCCGCGCTCGGTGCGCGTCCGTTGCGTCGCACGATCCAGCGAGAGATCGAGGACCAGCTGTCCGAGAAGCTGCTGTACGGCGAGCTCGGCGCGGGCGAGATCGTGCTGGTCGACGCCACCGGCGAGGGCAAGGACGACACGTTCACCTTCAAGGGTTCGCCGCGGGCCACCGCCCCCGACTCGCTCGAAGCCGAGACCGCCGCGATCGTCGACGGTGTCGACCTGGGCAAGACCGGCGAGTGATCGTCCGCTCGTAGTAGGACCCCCGCCCCCCTTGGGCAAACGCTGCGCCTTCCGGCAAACGCTGCTGTTGCAACAGCAGCACCTGCCGGGAGGCGCAGTGTTTGCGTGCGCGGGGGTCCACTAGCGTTGCGTGGGTGACCCCGGACCAGCCGATCGTGCGCGACCAGCCGATCGTGCGCGCCGCGCGCGCCGACGACGTCCGTCGGATCCGCGAGGTGACCGCGCCGTACGTCGAGTCGCGGGCGATCGTGCCGAAGCCGGCGGTGTCGTACTACGAGTCGCTGCAGGAGTTCGTGGTCGCCGAGTTCGACGGCGAGATCATCGGGTGCGGTGCGCTGCACGTGATGTGGGACGACGTCGCCGAGATCCGCACGCTCGCGGTCGACCGCGCCGCCAAGGGACGCGGCGCCGGCAGCCTCATCGTGCGTGAACTGCTCGCCCGCGCACGCGAACTGCGGGTCGAGCGGGTGTTCTGCCTGACCTTCGAGACGGAGTTCTTCGCCCGGCACGGATTCGTCGAGATCGAAGGCGCCCCGGTGGAGCCGCAGGTCTACGGCGAGTTGCTGCAGTCGTACGACGAGGGCGTCGCGGAATTTCTCGACCTCGACCGGGTGAAGCCGAACACCCTCGGCAACACCCGCATGCTGCTCACCTTCTGACGCGCCTTTCAGCTCGGCCGGGCACCGTCCCAGGAAATCGGCACTGTCCCACGTAATTACCTAGGACGCTGCCGACAACGTGCGACAGGACGGCGCGGATACTGTGGGGACCATGAGCGCGCAGATCGTCGTCGTCATGGGTGTGTCCGGAGTCGGGAAGAGCACTGTCGCCAAGGGGATCTCGACGCACCTGGGGTGCGAGTTCGCCGAGGGCGACGCGTTCCACCCGCAGGCGAACATCGACAAGATGCACGCCGGTCACGCGCTCGACGACGACGACCGCTGGCCCTGGCTGCGGTCGTTGCGCGACTGGATGGCCGACGAGATCGCTTCGGGCCGAAGCGCCGTCGTCACCTGTTCGGCGTTGAAGCGCAGCTATCGCGACCTGTTGCGGGAGGCCGGGCCGCAGGTGCGGTTCCTGCACCTCAACGCGTCCGAGGAACTCATCGCCGAGCGGCTGAGCCAACGTGAGGGGCACTTCATGCCGGCTTCGTTGTTGCACAGCCAGTTCGAAGACCTCGAGCAACTCGACCAGGACGAACTCGCCGCCGGCAGTGTCGAGGTCTCCGTCGAGGGAGGTGTGCCTCAGGTCATCACCCGTTCGTTGGCCGCACTCGGCCTCAGCCCGCGAGTTGGAGAGTGAACATGAACACCATTGCGCTACAAGCCGGTTCGTTCCTCAGTGCTGACGACGCCAAGAAGCTGACGGATGCCGGTGACACGCAGCTGATCATCGCTGCGCTGCTCGGCATCGCCACCGTCGTCATCCTGATCAGCTTCCTGAAGTTCCACCCGTTCCTCGCGCTGATCCTCGGCGCCGCGGTCATGGGCGGCACCGCCGGTGTCGCACCCGCCGACGTCGTCACCAGCTTCACGACCGGGTTCGGCAACACCACCGGCTCGGTCGGTCTGCTGGTCGCGCTCGGCGCGATGATCGGTAAACTGCTGCAGGACTCCGGAGGCTCCGACTCCATCGTCGACAAACTCATCGGCGGGGTCAGTCCCAACAAGGTGCCGTGGATGATGGCGCTCATCGCGTTCATCCTCGGCATCCCGCTGTTCTTCGAGGTCGGCGTCGTGCTGCTCGTGCCGGTCGTGGTGCTGGTGGCCCGCAAGCTCGGCGTCAACCTGATGACCGTCGGCATCCCGGCGCTCGCAGGTCTGTCGATCCTGCACGGCTTCGTGCCGCCACACCCCGGCCCACTGGTCGCGATCGACGCGCTCAAGGCAGACCTCGGCACCACGCTCATCCTCGGCCTGATCATCGCCGTGCCCACCCTGATCATCAGTGGGCCGCTGCTGGCGGGCTTCGTCGACCGGCTCGTGCCCAAGCAGGCCCCCGAGCTGGTCGGTGCCGGCGGCGCGGCCACCGACTCCGCCGAGGTGGAGGAGCTCGAAGAGATCAAGGGCGAGACCGTCACCAAGCGTCCGGGTTTCGCCCAGGCGATCATCTCGATCACCCTGCCGGTCGTGTTGATGCTCGCGCGCGCGATCGCCGAGATCGTGATGGACGAGGGCAACGGCGTCCGCAAGTTCCTGGAGTTCCTCGGCACCCCGGCCGTGGCGCTGCTGATCGCCGTGCTCGTCTCGATGTGGTTCCTCGGCTACGGCTCGGGCATGAACAAGTCGCAGGTCGAGAAGTCGGTCGGCGGGGCGCTGCCCGCGATCGCCGGCATCCTGCTCATCGTCGCCGCCGGTGGCGGTTTCAAGCAGATGCTCGTCGACGCCGGCGTCGGCAACGTGATCGGCGACCTCGCCAAGGACTCCGGCATCAATGTGCTGCTGCTCGGCTGGCTGGTCGCGGTCGGCATTCGCCTGGCCACCGGTTCGGCGACGGTCGCAACGATCACCGCGGCCGGCATCGTGTCGCCGCTCGCGGCCGACCTGTCGAGCACCCACCTCGCGCTGCTCGTGCTGGCGATCGGTGCCGGCTCGGTGTTCTTCAGCCACGTCAACGACGCCGGCTTCTGGCTGGTGAAGGAGTACTTCGGCCTGACCATCAAGGAAACGATCCTGTCGTGGTCGCTGATGGAGACGGTGATCTCCGTCGTCGGCCTGATCTGCGTGCTGATCGTCAGCGTGATCGTCTAGTCGGGTTCGGGCCCGGGGTCGGCGGCAGGTCCGCTCACCCCGGGCAACGGTCCCAACCGTTCTTCCGCCGCGTCGGCCAGGTCACCCAGGTCGGCGCGGCTGCTGTTGATACAGCAACCTCTCCCGCCCGCGCTGAGGGCGATTCCCTCCTCCAACCAGCACGCGCGCGCCTCGTCGAGCAGATGCTTCGGCAACACACCGGACGCGTTCGTGACCCGCCACCACGGCAACTCCTCGGACGGCTCGCTGGTGGCCAGGAACCGTCCGACCTGGCGGGGGTTGATGCCGAACATGCCGGCGATGTCGCCGTAGCTCACCACCCGCCCGCGTGGCACGAGCCGCACGACCTCGTACACCTGGGCGCGCAGGTCGGCGGTCATCGCGCCGACAGGTAGAGGCGGCGCACGACGTCCTCGATGTCGGGCTCCTCGATGGTGAGATCACGCAACTCGGCGCGGGCGCCGACCTCGGCGAGCAAAGCGGCCGCGGTCGTGGCGGACGGGTCGAACGACAGCCGCTGCCGCATCCCGTCGGCCTCGCTGCCCAGGTGTGTGGCGCCGGGAATGCTGGTGAGGTCGGGGCCGGCATCGGCCAGGTCGACGACGAGCACCCGTTGGGCGCCGACCTGGGCGGACAGCCCCGGCAGGGTGCCGTCGTAGGCGAGCTTGCCGTGGTCGACCACCAGCACCCGGTCGCACAGCCGCTCGATGTCGCCCATGTCGTGGGTGGTGAGCAGCAGGGTGGTGCCGTGCTCGGCCCGCTCGGTGATGAGGAAGTCGCGCAGTCGCTGCTTCGACAGCACGTCGAGGCCGATGGTCGGTTCGTCGAGGATGACCAGTTCGGGGGAGTGCAGCAGTGCGGCGGCCACCTCGGCGCGCATCCGCTGACCCAGCGACAACTGACGGACGGGGGTGTCGAGGAACTCGCCCATCTCCAGGTGGTCGATGAGTTGGTCGCGGCGGGAGTTCGCACGCTCGGGCGACAGCCGGTGGATGGCGGCGAGGATCTCGAACGACTCGCGCACCGGGAGGTCCCACCACAGTTGCGAGCGCTGCCCGAACACGACGCCCACCCGGCGGGCGAGCTCGCGGCGTTGCTTCAACGGGTCGAGCCCGCAGGTGCGCACGTGGCCCGAGGTGGGCACGAGGATGCCGACGAGCATCTTGATGGTGGTCGATTTGCCGGCCCCGTTGGCACCGATGTAGCCGACCGACTCGCCCGGCTCGACCCGCAGATCGAGGTGGTCGACCGCGGTGAGCGTGGTGCGGGTCGGGCCCTTCGCGCGGCGCTTGAACTCGCGGGTGAGTCCGTGGGTCTCGATGATCATCCGCCGCCTCCTTGGTAGTGCCGAAGTCCCCATCGCCAGCACAGCATCGCCGCGCCCCACGCCCACAACGCCATGATCGGGGTGCACCAGGCGAGCCAGCTGGGGAACATTGCCGGCCCGGGCTTGTCGAGCAACCACAGCGACGGGATGAACGCCGCGAAGGCCATCGGGAAGAAGAACCCGAAGATCACCTTCAACGGGTTCGACCACACCGACGCGACCTGGGTGGAGGCGTACCGCCCACCGTAGACGTACGCATTGGTGGCCTCGGCGCCGTTGATCAGGAAGAACTGCAACCCCGCGGCCGAGACGAACTGCGCGGAGAAGATGAGCACCGCGCAGACGATGCTCAGCGCGAACAGCGCCACCTTCGCCGCCGTCCACTGGATGTCGCCGATCGAGATCGCCACCACGATGCAGCCGATGGCGACGCCTGCCCGGGTGATCCGTTTGAGCGAGATGTCGCTGCCGATCAGTTGGGCGAGGATCGGTTGCGGACGCAGGTAGAACACGTCCAGGGTGCCCGCGCGTAGGTAGTTGGGCAGGTCGTCGCAGTGACCGAAGAACAGGTCGGCGATCGAAAACGCCAGGTCGGCGATGCCGTAGACCAGCAGGATCTGCTTGAACGAGTAGCCGCCGAGCGAGCCGACGTTGTGGAACAGCACCCAGATCTCGGCGAGTTCGATGAACCCGATCAGCGCCGACGACGCGAGGTCGAGGGCGAAGTTGGTGCGGTAGGAGCGCTGGCTACGCACCCGCGAGGCGAGCACGGCGCGGTACGGCGCGAACTGGGCGGTGCGTGGGGTGATCATCCGCCCTGCACCTCGAGTCTGTGGCGGCCCAGTCGAGTCAGGAGCGCACCCGCGACCCAGGTGACGGCGATCCAGAAGCATTGCGCCCCAAGGCGTTCCCACGCACCGGAGGGGCCGCCGTGTTCGGTGAAGATGCCGATCGGATACTGCATCATCGCCGGGAACGGCGTGGCGTGCGCGAGCACCTCGAGCCAGCGCGGAAACAGCGAGACGGGCACGAACAGCCCGGCGAGGAAGCCCGACAGCATCATGTACATCGTCTGCAGGCCGCGCAGTTCGATCAGCCAGAACCCGGCGGTGGCGAGCACGTAGACGGTGGTCTGCGACACGATCATGCCGAGCGCCAGGCTGACGAACGCGAGCAACCACGTCAGCGGGGAGGCGGGGGTGCCGAGCCCGACGAACAGCGCGCCGATCACAACGCTGGGGACGCCGCGGGGCAGGAGCGCATACACGGCCTTACCGACCTCGGTGGCGACGGTCGCGGCCTGCACGTCGAGCGGGCGCAGGAAGTCGGTGGTGACGTCACCCGACTTGATCCGGTGGGCCAGGTCGAGCCGTCCGTTGAGGTTGAGCGAGCCGAGCATGCCCTGACCGACCCACACGTACGTCGCCATCATCGCGCCGTCGTAGCCGCCGACCATGCCGCCGCCCGCGACCACCGTTGCCGACAGGATGGCGGTCTTGAGGAAACCGAAGGTCGCATTGGCGATGAGGCCGCCGAGCATCGCGAGCCGGTAGGTGGCCTGCTGGCGGATGCCGGCGAGGAAGAGCTTCCAGTAGGGCCGCATGCTGGGGGCGAGGGCAGTGGAAGACACAAATGCAAGAGCCTAGCCCACCGCGACACCCCGGCGCCACAGATCGACGGTCGGCTGGGAAGTGGGTGAACGGTTGGCCAACTGTTGGCCCTTGCCCGCCGAACATCGTTGAAACACAGGCATTCCGGGCTGATCTCGCCAATACGGTTCCCCCGAGCCGCACTCGCGGCACCCATGGCATTTCATGCATCACCCCGGAAGGTCGTTCATGTCCACTGTTCGCACGCGCCTCACCGCGCTCGTGGTCGCCGGCTTCACCGCCGCGACCGTCGCCGCCTGCTCGGCCCCGACCGACAGCTCGTCGTCCTCGTCCTCGACCAACTCCTCCGGCGGCTCGGCAGGCGCCGCGGTCGACGCGAAGACCGCCACCTCCGCCAAGGACTTCGGCAGCATGGACAAGCTCGTCGAGGCCGCCAAGAAGGAGGGCGCCCTCAACGTCATCGCCCTCCCGCCGGACTGGGCGAACTACAAGGAGATCCTCGACGGCTTCAAGGCGAAGTACCCGCAGATCAAGATCACCAGCGCCCAGCCCGACGCCTCGAGCGCCGACGAGATCGCCGCCGCCAAGCGGCTCAAGGGCCAGGGCACCGCCCCGGACGTCTTCGACCTGGGTTCGGCGGTGGCACTCACCAACACCGCCATGTTCGCGCCGTACAAGGTCGAGTCGTTCGACAAGATCCCGGCGGAGAACAAGGAGGCCACCGGCCTCTGGGTCAACGACTACGCCGGCATGATGACCGTCGGGTACGACTCGGCGAAGGTGCCCGCACCGACGTCGCTGGCCGACCTGCTGAAGCCCGAGTACAAGGGCAAGGTCGCGCTCAACGGTGACCCGACCAAGGCCGGTTCGGCGTTCGGTGCGGTGCAGATGGTCGCGATCAACGAGGGCGGCACCGTCGACGACCCGACCAAGGCGATCGACTACTTCAAGAAGCTGAAGGCCGCCGGCAACTTCCTGCCGGTCGACCCGACCCCGGCCACCATCGAGTCGGGCCAGACCCCGGTCGTCTTCGACTGGTCGTACAACCAGACCGCCATCCCGGCGAAGGTGAAGACCTGGAAGCTGTGGGCTCCGCCGAAGGCGTTGAAGACCTACTACAACCAGGCGATCAACAAGGACGCCCCGCACCCGGCGGCTGCCCGCCTGTTCCAGGAGTACTTGTTCAGCGCCGCGGGCCAGAACGCGTGGCTGAAGGGTGGCGCGACCCCGGTGCTCATGGACGCGATGACCGCCGACGGCACCATCGACAAGGCGGCCGCTGCCGCGCTGCCGAAGGCCGGTGAGGTCACCGTGCCGACCCCCGACGAGACCGACAAGGCGAAGAGCAAGCTGGCCACCGCGTGGCCGGCGGCGATGGGCTGATCGTTCGCGGTCGCACCCCCATGGCAACTCGTTCCCGCACCGGCAGGGCGCTCGGCGGCATCAAGCCGTCGGGCGCCCTCGCCGGCGTCGTCCCGTTCTTCGTCTACACGACGGTCTTCCTGATCATCCCGACGCTGGTCGTCGTGATCGGGGCGTTCCTCACCCCGCAGGGCCGCCCGACGATGTCGAACGTGTCGGCGCTCAATCAGCCGGTCTTCCTCGGGGCACTGAAGAAGTCGGTGCTGCTCTCGCTCGCCACCGCGCTCATCGGCGCGGTGGTCGGCGGGCTGCTCGCCTACGCGATCAGCACCTCCAAACCGAACGGACTGCTCAAGCGGTTCGTCACCTCGCTCTCCGGTGTGCTCGCCCAATTCGGCGGTGTCGCACTGGCATTCGCGTTCATCGCCAGCTTCGGAATGACCGGTCTGCTGACCGGCTGGCTCGCGAAGCTCGGGGTCGACCTCACCGGCAGCCTCTGGCTGTATGAGTGGAGCAAGGGCCTGATGCTGGTCTACTTGTACTTCCAGATCCCGCTCATGGTGATCGTCTTCCTGCCCGCGGTCGAGGGGCTGCGCCCGCAGTGGCGCGAGGCCACCGAGTCGCTCGGCGGCACCACCTGGACCTACTGGCGCAAGGTCGCCCTGCCGATCCTCGCGCCCTCGTTCGTCGGCGCCACCCTGCTGTTGTTCACCAACGCCTTCTCCGCGTACGCCACGGTCGCCGCCCTCATCACCCAGGCGTCGCCGCTGGTGCCGCAGCAGGTCGCCAGCACCATGTCGTCCGATGTCATCGTCGGCCAGGAGAACGTCGGCAAGGCGATGGCGATGGCGATGGTCGTGGTGGTGGCGATCGTGATGGCGATCTACGCCTGGATCGACAAGCGCGCCTCCCGGTGGTTGCAGCGATGAGCGCCGATACCGGACGGCGGGCCGCGTTCCGTCGCAAGCAGAACGTCTTCCGTTGGGTCGTCGTCACCCTGTGCATGTTGTTCTTCGCGGCGCCGATGCTCGGCATGCTGGAGTTCACGCTGCAGGGCGCGGGCGGCAACGGACACACCCTCGACACCTGGCGTCACCTCGCCGACTTCGGCAAGGTGACCTCCGACTACCCGGTGTTGCAGGAGGGTTTCGTTGCGTCGGTGCAGCTCGCCGTGCTGACCGTGGTGCTGATGCTCCTGCTGTTGGTGCCGACGATGACCTGGGTGCGGCTGCGACTGCCGGGCATGTCGCGGCTGATGGAGTTCATCTGTCTGCTGCCGCTGACCGTGCCGGCCATCGTGTTGGTCGTCGGGCTCACGCCCGTCTACAGCTGGGTCAACTATTTCCTCGGCGCCCAGACGCTCTGGCTGGCGTTCGCGTACGTCGTGCTGGTGCTGCCCTACGCGTACCGCTCGCTCGACGCCGGACTGCGCGCGATCGACGTCCGCACCCTGTCGGAGGCGGCCCGCTCGCTCGGCGCGTCGTGGGTGACGGTGATGTGGCGGATCGTGCTGCCCAACCTGCGCACCGCGGTGCTGTCGGCGTCGTTCCTGTCGGTCGCGTTGGTGCTGGGTGAGTTCACGATCGCCAGCCTGTTCTCGCGCAACAACCTGCAGACCGCCATGTTCCAACTCGGCCAGTCCGACGCCAAGATCTCGGTCGCGGTCGGATTCGCCTGTCTCGTATTCGCATTCGTCGTCCTGTTTGCCATGTCGTTCGTCGGCGGCACCCCGGGCGCCCGGCCGCGGCTGCGTCGCGGCGGCAAGGAGAAGAAGTCATGAGCACGCCTGTCCAACTCACCGACCTGCGCCGGCTCTACGGCGGGGTCGCCGCTCTCGACGGGCTCACCCTGCACATCGAGCCGAGCGAGTTCGTCGCGCTGCTCGGCCCGTCGGGTTGCGGGAAGACCACCGCGTTGCGCTGCCTTGCGGGGCTCGAAGACCCCGACTCCGGCACCATCACCGTCGGCGGCGCGGACGTCACCCGGGTGCCGACCAACAAGCGGGACATGGGCATGGTCTTCCAGGCTTACTCGCTGTTTCCGCACATGACCGCCCGCCAGAACGTCGAGTTCGGGCTCGAACTGCGCAAGCACGACAAGTCGGCTCGTCGCGACCGGGCCGCGCAGGTGCTCGAACTCGTCGGCCTGTCGGCACACCTCGACAAGTACGCCCACCAGATGTCCGGCGGTCAGCAGCAGCGTGTCGCGCTGGCCCGGGCACTGGCGATCGAGCCGCGGGTGCTGCTGCTCGACGAGCCGTTGTCGGCGCTCGATGCGAAGGTGCGCACCCAGTTGCGTGACGAGATCCGGCGCATCCAGCTGGAGATCGGCACCACCACGCTGTTCGTCACCCACGACCAGGAGGAGGCGCTCGCGGTCGCCGACCGGGTCGGGGTGATGAACGCCGGACGGCTCGAGCAGATCGCCCCGCCGGCGCAGCTGTACTCCGAGCCGGCGAGCCCGTTCGTGGCCGATTTCGTCGGGCTCACCAACCGGCTCTCCGGCACGGCCGACGGTGCCTCGGCGCGGGTGCTCGGCGCGAGCGTGCCGCTGCTGCCGGGTTCGGCGACCGGCGACGTGGTCGTGCTGGTGCGCCCGGAGGCGATCCGTATCGCGCTCGCCGCGGACGGCGCGGCGCAGGTGGTGTCGGCGAGCTTCCTCGGCGGCCACGGACGCGTGATCGTGCGGAACGAGCGCGAGGAACTGGTCACCGTCCAGGTCGGGAACGCCGAGGTGGAGCAGTTCCGCCCGGGCGACCGGGTGCGCCTGAGCCCGCGGGGCGATCGCGCGCTGGCGGTCGCCGCCTGAATTCGCGCCCGCCGGAAAAAGGAGAACGTGGGTCAGCTGGGGAGGGCGTACCTCTCGTCGCCGAGGGGCTCGACGAGGCCGTCCTCGATCAGCCCGGCCAGGCACCGATCCCGTTGTGCCGCATCGCTCCACACCAGGTCGAGCTGGGCGCGGGGGAGCGGGCCGTGCGCGTCACGCAGCGCCTGCAGCAGCTTGCCGCGCACCTGCCGGTCGGTGCCGGCCCATTTCTGCGACTTGCGGGCCGGGCCGTCGTACGCCGGCGCACCGGCCCGCTGCCACGCGCACGAGTCGAGCACCGGGCAGGCGCCGCAGTCGGGGTTCGTCGCGGTGCAGACCACGGCGCCGAGCTCCATCACCGCCACGTTCCAGGTGGCCGCGTCGGTGTCGTCGTCAGGGAGAACCGTTGCGGCCAAACGTGATTCGGCTGCGGTAAGGCTCGGCGCGGCGAGTGCGTCACCGGTGAACAGGCGCGCCTCGACCCGGCGGACGTTGGTGTCGACGACCACTGTCCGCACGCCGTACGCGAACGCGGCGACGGCCGCTGCGGTGTAGCTGCCGATGCCGGGGAGGGCTTGCAGCTGCACGGGATCCGAGGGCACCACGTTGTCGTGGTCGTTCGCGATGGCGGTTGCGGCGGCGTGCAGGCGCAGCGCTCGACGCGGGTAGCCGAGGCGTCCCCAGTGCCGAACGGCTTCACCCGGCGCGGCCGCCGCGAGGTCGGCGGGCGTCGGCCAGCGGTCGAGCCATTCGGCCCAGATCGGTGCGACCCGGGCCACGGGGGTCTGCTGAGCCATCACCTCCGACAGCAGCACGCCCCACGCCGTGCAGTCGGGGGTGCGCCACGGCAACGGGCGTTGCTCGCGCTCGTACCACTCGATGATGCGGCGGTGGATCGAGGCGATCTCGTTGTCGGGCAATGTGTTTCGGTGATCTTCCCGGGAGGGGCGTGGGGTGGCGTGTGGGGGGTGGCCTAGACGTAACGCTCGAGGATGCTGCTCTCGGCGAGCCGCGACATCCCCTCACGCACCGCGCGGGCCCGCGACTCACCGACACCCTCGACCGCCATCAGGTCGTCGAAGTCGGCGGCGAGCAGAGCCTGCAGGGTGCCGAAGTGATCGATGAGCCGTTCGACGATCGCGCCGGGCAGCCGCGGGATGCGCGACAGCAGGCGGTAGCCGCGCGGGTTGACCGCGCTGTCGAGGGAGTCGCCGGTGACCGAGAAACCCATCGCGCGGGCGCCGGCGGCGAGGTCGAGCAGATCGGCCGACGACAGCGTGCCGAGGTTGTCGAGTGCCTCCTCGACCGAAAGCGGTTCGCGGGCGGCTTCGACGTAGTCACGTACGACCAGCGTGCGGTCGTCGCCGAGTCCGGTGACGAGTTCGTCGAGCTGCAGCGCCATCAGCCGTCCGTCGACGCCGAGTTCGACGACGTAGGCGGCGATCTCCTCGCTGATGCGGCGCACCATCTCCATGCGCTGCACCACGCTGGCGACGTCGCGCACGGTCACGAGGTCTTCGATCTCCAGGGCGCTGAGCGTGCCGGCGACCTCGTCGAGACGCTCCTTGTAGCGCTCGAGCGTCTGCAACGCCTGGTTGGCGCGGGACAGGATCGCCGTGGAGTCTTCGATGACATGGCGCAGGTTGCCGACGTACAGCGCGACGATATGCATCGACTGGCTGACCGAGACGACCGGGAAGCCGGTCTGCTTGGCAACACGTTCGGCGGTGCGGTGCCGGGTGCCCGATTCGGACGTCTCGATCGCGGCGTCGGGCAGGAGCTGGGTGGCCGCACGGATGATGCGGGTGCCGTCCCTGTCGACGACGATCGCGCCGTCCATCTTGGCCAGCTCGCGCAGGCGGGTGGCCGTGAGCTCGATGTCGATCGGGAACCCGCCGGTGCTGATCTGTTCGACGACCGGGTCGTTGCCGAGCACGATCAGAGCGCCCGTGCGCCCGCGCAGGATGCGTTCGAGGGCTTCTCGAAGGACGGTTCCCGGGGCCACGAGCGCGAGGGTGTCATGAAGGATCTCTTCGGCGGTGCGCTCCACCCGCACAGCGTAGGCGACGAGGGGTGCCGCGCAGGGCAGCGCGGTCGACCACGGCGTGTGTGCACCGCCGGTCCAGCGATTCTGGGACCTCATCGCCGCGACCGTCGTCGATGAGACCGGCGCCGAATTGGGTTGCCGCAGGCGACCGCGGTGCCAGACTGCCGACATGGATCGAGTCGCAGAGTTGAGGATGCATGCGATCCGTCAACAGCTCGACGGTTTCGTACGGGCAGACCTGCTGATCGAGGCTGCTGTTCGGGCTGTGGCTCTGGGGGTCGAGTCGCCCTCCCTGTACGAGCTGGCCGGACTGGCTCGCCGCGAGGAGCCAGAGGCGCAGGAGGTCTTCCGACGCGTCACCGACGAGCTGCAGACCGCGTCATCGGACCTGGCTGAGGGTCGGTGGGAGCTTGTCCACTGGTGGTGCGGTGAAATTGTCGGCGGCCGTCTGCGGCCGGAGGTCGGCGGCCGCATGATCTGGTCGGAGGGCTGGGAGAAGCTCGGCTACCCCGAGAGCTTGCGCCCAATCATCGGTTCGGTCAGCGAGTGGGAAGACTGGAGCGCCGATTGAGGTATCGAGCGTGAAGAGTTGGAACGCGACATCGTCGCCAAAGCGAAGGCGCTACTGGTGTCAAAGGTCGATTGAACTTTCGCCCCGTACCGCTGATTGAAAGTTCACCCCCGTTACCGTTTTGGGTGGGCCTTGAGGTAAGGCTCCTGGTCGCCGGCCCCGGCATGACTGACTGGGTCAAGTCCGCTGGGGTGGTGTACGAGGTTGATCCCTCGGTTGGTCGTGTTGTCAGGCTGTGAGGGCCTGTAGTTCGAGTTCGGTGGTCACCTCCTCGGTGGTGGTGTCGACGGCTTGTGCGCGGGCGAGGACGTCGAGGCCGAGGTAGCGGCGGCCTTCGGCCCACTCGTCGTGTTGCTCGGCCAGGACGGCGCCGACGAGCCGGATGATGGATGCGCGGTCGGGGAGATCCCGACCACGTCGGTGCGCCGGCGGATTTCGCGGTTGAGCCGCTCGTTCGGGTTGTTCGACCAGATCTGACGCCAGACCTCTTTCGGGAACGGCGTGAACGCCAGAATGTCCGCCTTGGCACCTTCGAGATGTTCAGCCACCGCCGGGAGCTTCTCGTGCAGGGCGTCGACGACGCGGTCGAACTGGGCGTGCACGGCCTCAGCATCGGGCTGGTCGTAGATCGAGTGCAGCAACGCCTTGACCCACGGCCAGTTGGTCTTCGGGGTCGCGGACATCAGGTTGGCCGCGTAGTGGGTCCGGCAGCGCTGCCAACCGGCGCCCGGGCTCGTGGCCGCGATCGCAGCTACGAGCCCGGCGTGGGCGTCAGAGGTGACGAGCTTGACCCCCGTGAGGCCGCGGGCGGTCAGATCCCTCCAGAACGCGAGCCAGCCGGCGCCGTCCTCGCTGGTGGTGACCTGACGCCGAGGATCTCGCGGTGCCCGTCAGCGTTGACACCGGTCGCGACCAGCACGTGCACCGGCACCACACGGCCACCTTCGCGGACCTTCAACACCAGCGCGTCAGCGGCGACGAACGTGAACGGCCCGGCGTCTTCGAGTCGTCGGGTGCGAAACTCTTCGACGTGCTCGTCGAGTTCCTTGGCCATCACCGAGACCTGGGACTTCGACAGGCCGGTGATCCCGAGAGTCTGGACGAGCTTGTCCATCCGCCGCGTCGAGACGCCGAGGAGGTAGCAGGTCGCCACCACGCTGGTCAGTGCTCGTTCGGCACGCTTCCTGCGCTCGAGCAGCCACTCCGGATACAGCGACCCGGTGCGTAGCTTGGGGACGGCGACATCCAGGGTGCCGACGCGGGTGTCGAGGTCGCGGTGGCGGTAGCCGTTGCGGGAGTTGACCCGCTCCGGGGTCCGTTCGTTGTAGCCGGCACCGCACACCGCGTCGGCCTGGGCGGACAGCAGTGCATTGACGAAGGTGGTGAGCAGGTCCCGCATCAGATCGGGGCTCGCCTGGGACAGCTGCTCGTTCAGGAAACGGGCAGGGTCGATACTGGGTCCAGCGGTCATCAACGTGTCCTTCTTCGAGGTTGGTTGTGAGAGATCACTCGAAGGATCCACCTGGTGGCCGCGCCTACGTTGAAGGCACGCGCTCACTCAGGTCCGTCGTACACCACTCTGCTGGACTCCACTCTGCACGCGCTCACCTGCAGCGATGCAGCGACACGGCGTGCCGACCCGCCACAGCGGGAGGAGTCGGAAGATCGGATCTGGTGCGTGCGGGGTTCAGTGGGTGGTTTGGTTCCCTGCGCGAAGGGCGTCCAGTGGGGCGAGCGCTGTCGGAATGGCGCGGTAGTAGACCCAGGTGCCGCGGCGTTCACAGTCGATCAGCCCGGCCTCGCGTAGTTTGCGTAGGTGGTGCGACACGGTCGGCTGGGAGACCCCAACGTCCTGGATGTCGCAGACGCAGGTCTCTCCGTCGCAGTCGGCGATCCGGGAGTAGAGCCGTAGCCGGACCGGGTCGGACAAAGCCTTGAAGACCGCTGCCGCACGCTCGGCGGCGGCAACATCCAAGCCGGCTCCGGGAGCGCAGGATTGGCCGCACCCGTCGCTGATCGGGGTCTGGATGCTGGGTTCGGCCATGGTCACCTGCCCATATTGACAACTATCGATTCAATGCGCAAGGCTGGGACGCATCGACAGTCGTCTAATCAAGGGTGTGTCGCTGATGGTCGTTTCCTTCTCTGAGCAGCTTCCGGTCGCCGTGATCGGCGCCGGCCCGATCGGGTTGGCTGCCGCCGCCGAACTGGTCGCCAGGGATCAGGACGTTCTGGTCTTCGAGCAGGGTGGCCACCCTGCGGCGGCGGTTCGTTCCTGGGGCCACGTGCGCCTGTTCTCACCGTGGTCGGAGTTGACTTCCCCGGCGGCCGTTGCGCTCTTGGAGCCGACGGGGTGGTCGGCACCGAACGGGAAGCGTTATCCGACCGGCAACGACTGGGTCGAGACCTATCTGGCCCCGCTCGCTGAGGTTCTGGGTGATCGGGTGCGCACCAACTCGCGAGTGATCGGAGTGTCCCGGCTGGATCGAGACCTGTTGGTCGAGTCCGGACGCGAGGGGCAGCCGTTCGTGCTGCACGTCCAGGGCACCGATGGCGCGATCGAGCGTGTAGTGGCTCGTGCGGTGATCGACGCGACCGGGACCCTGAACCGGCCCAACCCGCTGGGCTCGGAGGGGTACCCGGTGACCGGGGATACTGCGCACGCCGACCGGATCCTGTACGGAATGCCGAATCCGGATGTTGTGGGAAACCCGTGCGCCGGCAAGGCGGTCGCGGTTGTGGGCTCGGGTGCTTCGGCGCTGACTTCGTTGATCGCCCTGACTTCCGACGCCGTGTACGCGCCAGGCGCACGGGTGGTCTGGGTGCTGCGCCGCGGCGTTGTGGGCAACTCCTACGGCGGTGGTGACGCCGACGAACTGCCGGCCCGCGGCGCCCTGGGCAGCAGGGTTCGTCAAGCCGTCGAGGACGGCCGCATCGAGGTCGTCACCGGGTTCCGCACCGCGGCCGTCGAAGAGGCTGGTGATGGCCGGGTCGCGCTGGTCGGTTCGGACGGGCGCCGCGTCGAGGGCCTGGACCAGGTGGTGTGTGTCACTGGCTTCCGCCCCGACTTGTCGTTCCTGTCCGAGGTACGCCTGGACCTGGACCAGCGACTGCAGGCTCCGAGCAAGCTCGCCCCTGAGATCGACCCGAACTGGCACTCGTGTGGGTCCGTGCAGCCGCACGGGCACGACGTGCTGGCTCAGCCCGACGCGGGCCTCTACCTGGCCGGGATGAAGTCCTACGGGCGCGCCCCCTCCTTCCTGGCGATGACCGGCTTTGAGCAGGCCCGCTCCATCGCAGCCGCTCTTGCTGGGGACCTGGAGTCCGCGAACACGGTGCAGCTGTCCCTGCCGGACACCGGTGTCTGTGGCGGCGCGGGCCTGTTCGATGGTGAAGAAGGTGGCGGCGGTGGTTGCTGCGCTCCGGCGCCGGCCGGTCCGCAGCCGATCAGCCTCGCCGGCCTCGGCCTCAGTTCGGTGACCCGGTGACCAGCACTACGCAAGCGCCCACTGTCCGCCAGGACGCGGTCGTGGGAAAGCTGTCCACACTGGACCGGTTCCTGCCGGTCTGGATCGGTGTGGCCATGGTCGCCGGGCTGCTCCTGGGCCGAGTCATCCCGGGCCTGGACACAGCGCTGAGTGCCGTTGAGGTGCAGGGCGTTTCGCTACCGATCGCCCTGGGGCTGTTGATCATGATGTATCCGGTGCTGGCCAAGGTCCGCTACGACCGCCTCGACGCCGTGACCAGCGACCGGCGACTGCTCGGCACGTCACTAGTGCTGAACTGGGTGGTCGGGCCGCTGCTGATGTTCGCCCTCGCCTGGGTGTTCCTGCCTGACCTGCCGACCTACCGGACGGGGCTGATCATCGTGGGGCTGGCCCGCTGCATCGCGATGGTGATCATCTGGAACGACTTGGCGTGCGGAGACCGGGAGGCCGCCGCGGTGCTGGTCGCGATCAACTCGGTCTTCCAGGTCATCATGTTCGCAGTCCTGGGCTGGTTCTACCTGTCCGTGCTGCCCGGGTGGCTCGGGCTGCACCAGGAGCACCTCAACGTCTCCCCATGGAAAATCGCCGGATCTGTGCTGGTCTTCCTTGGCATCCCCCTGTTGGCGGGGTACCTATCCCGACGCCTTGGCGAACGCGCCAAGGGCCGCACCTGGTACGAGGAGAAGTTCGTGCCGCGGATCGGACCGTGGGCCCTGTACGGGCTGCTGTTCACCATCGTGATCCTGTTCGCCCTGCAGGGCCACCAGATCACCGGGCACCCGCTGGACGTGGCGCGGATCGCGTTGCCGCTGCTGGTCTACTTCGCGCTGATGTGGGGCGGTGGGTACGGCCTGGGTCGCGCCGTCGGGCTCGGGTACGAACGCACCACCACCTTGGCGTTCACCGCTGCCGGGAACAACTTCGAACTCGCCATCGCCGTCGCGATCGCCACGTTCGGGGTCACCTCCGGTCAAGCCTTGGCCGGAGTCGTCGGCCCGCTTATCGAGGTCCCCGTCCTGGTGGGCCTGGTGTACGTCTCGCTCGCCCTGCGCAACCGGTTCACGCCCGCAAAGGAGTCGGCTCGTGTCCGAACCTGAGTCCAGCACCCCGGCTGTACGCCCACTCGACACAGCCGCCATCGCAACGGAACTGACCTATCAGTTCGAGGGCATCTTCACTCGCGAACAGATCGCCGACGCGGTCCAGCAGGCCCGTGCCGCTTTGCAGCCACAGTCGCGGATACCGACCTTCCTGCCGATCCTGGTAACTCGGCACGCCAAGGAGCTGCTCACGGCCGCCGCGCAGGCCTCCGGCGCGATCGCCAAAACGGTGCCGGAGATCTTGTTCGTCTGTGTCCACAACGCCGGCCGCTCACAGATGGCCGCCGCGATCGCCGCCCACCTCGCCCCGGGGAAGGTGCACGTCCGCTCCGCCGGCTCCAAGCCGACCGGAGAGATCAACCCGGTCGCCATCCAGGCGTTGCGTGAGCGAGGGATCGACCTGACCAACGCCTACCCCAAGCCGTTGGACGACCGGGTCGTCCACGCTGCCGACATCATCATCACCATGGGCTGCGGCGACACCTGCCCGGTCTATCCCGGCAAACGCTACGAGGAATGGGACGTGGCGGACCCCGCCGGGCAGCCCCTGGCCGTGGTCCGCGACATCCGCGACGACCTGACCAGCCGGGTCAGTGCCCTCCTGCGCCAACTCAACGTCTAAGACCGCAACACCCAACGACCACACGCACCCTCACCCTTCTGACCTGGAAAGGCCAGTCATGCACCTGGTTGCCATCGGCGGCAGCGACGCCGGAATCTCGGCCGCGCTGCGCGCCCGCGAACTCGACCCCACCACCGACGTCACCGTGGTGGTCGCTGACGCGTACCCCAACTTCTCCATCTGCGGGATCCCCTACTACATCTCCGGGGAGGTCACTCACTGGACCAACCTGGCCCACCGCACCCACGCGGACCTCGAAGCCACCGGCATGCGGCTGCGCCTGAACACCCTCGCCACCAGCATCGACGTCCACGGACAGCGCCTCCACCTGCGCGACGCCGCCGGCGCCGAGTCGCTGCTGGACTACGACGAGTTGATCGTCGGCACCGGAGCGGTTCCGACCCGACCCACGATCCAGGGCCTCGACCAGCTCGGTGCGGCGGATGGGGTGCACCTGCTGCACTCGATGGGCGACACGTTCGCGCTGACCCAGTCCCTGGACCGCATCGACCCCAAGACAGCGCTGATCGTGGGCGCCGGGTACGTCGGCCTGGAGATGGCCGAGGGCCTGACGGCCCGCGGCATCCACGTCACCCAGGTCGAGATGCTCGAGGAGGTCTTGCCCACCGTGGACCCCGAACTCGGCGCCCTGGTCCACGCCGAGCTGGACCGGCACGGCGTGAGCGTGCACACCAGCAGCCGGGCCACCCGCATCGAGAAGATCGAGGGCGGACTGCACGTGAGCGGCGCTGGTCCAGACCAAGAACCCTTGTCCTGGGACGTCGACCTGGTCCTCGTCGTCGTCGGCGTGACCCCCGACACCGACCTGCTGGTCCGAGCCGGAGCCCAAACCGGACAGCGGGGCGCGGTCGTCGTCGACGACACGATGGCCACTGGCTTGCCGCACGTGTGGGCCGCCGGCGACTGCGTCATCACCCACCACCGGCTCCTGGGGACCACTTACCTGCCGCTCGGTACGACCGCGCATAAGCAAGGCCGGGTCGCCGGCGAGAACGCCCTCGGTGGAAATGTCCGATTCGCCGGGAGCCTGGGCACCCAGGTCGTGAAGGTCTTCGACCTGGTCGCCGCCCGCACCGGCCTGCGTGAACACGAGGCCGTCGCAGCGGGGTTCGCGCCCGTCACCACCACCGCTACCCCCGACGACCACAAGGCCTACTACCCAGGTGCCCACCCCATCACCATCCGCGTCACCGGCGACCAGCACACCGGGCGACTGCTGGGCGCGCAGCTGATCGGCGCGCGCGGCACCGAGACCGCCAAACGCGTCGACACCTACGCCACCGCCCTCTTCCACGGCATGACCGTCGACGCGATGTCCGAACTGGACCTGTCCTACACCCCACCCCTCGGATCACCGTGGGACGCGGTGCAGATGGCCACCCAGGCCTGGGCCCGGCAGCACCAGCACGCAACCGGCGCGGACCAGGGAGCATCCGCATGACCCCGTCCGTGCTGTTCGTCTGCGTCAAGAACGGCGGCAAGTCTCAGATGGCCGCCGCGCTCATGCGTCAGTACGCCGGCGAGAAGATGACCGTCTACTCAGCTGGCACCCAACCCGGCAGTGCGGTCAACGCCGAATCGGCGCAGGCCGTCGAAGAAGTCGGCGCCACCATGGCGGGGGAACATCCCAAACCGATCGACCCGACCCTGCTCGACACCGTCGACCGCGTCGTGATCCTCGGCGGCGATGCCGTGATCGACCCCGCTGGGACCGCACCGATCGAGCGTTGGGAAACCGACGAACCCTCGGCGCGGGGCATCGAAGGCGCGCAGCGGATGCGTCTCATTCGTGACGACATCCGCAAAAGGGTCGCAGCCTTGGCCGAGGACCTCATCAAGTCGTGACTGTCCGCTGATAACGGATGGCTCGCTCAGGTGAGCTCGTACTTCGAAACCAACGGTTGTTGAGGGTTTGGTGCTGGGGAGTAGCCGCGCATCTGGGGTACACCGCGAGTCGCTTGTGGTTCTTGTTCTCCGCGCCTGCCGAGACACGCATCACCAAGATCGGCAACAGCGGTTCACAGTCGCGACTCACTCGGCAGACTGACCGTCATGTCTGATGCCACCGAGTCCGGCGGTGAGAAGGCCCGGGTGCGAGATCGTCTCTGGGCCCAAATCGCGGGGGCGATCCTCTTGGTCCTGGCAGTGTTCGCCGCGGCCTTCTACGGCTTCGCACTGATCGACACCCACCCGGCGCGGTGGTGGCCCTGGTCAGCGAAGACACATCCGGAACTGTTCGAACTCAGCCGCACCGCCGTCCCCGTCGCCGCGCTGGTCGGTGGAGCCGCCGCGATCGTGGTCGGCATCCGACGCCAACGCTCCACCGAGAAGACTGTCGAGCTCACCGCACGAACCGCACAGATCACGGCCGACGCCTACGCACTGGACCAAAAGCGAGCCGGGCGAGAAGAAATCGACCGGCTGCGCGACCGGTACACCACGATCGCCGCCCAGCTCGGTGATGACGCGGCACCCGTCCGTCTCGCCGGCGTTTACGCCATGGCCGCCCTAGCCGACGACTGGATCACTCTGGGCAACCATCGCGAGGCGCAAGTCTGCATTGACGTGCTCTGCGCATACATCCGCACCCCCCGGAGCACCACAACGAGCGAGGATGCTGTTGCCGACACCCGAGTGCGCGAAACAATCACCCGGGTCATCACCCAACACCTGCAAGCTGGGGCTGTCACACCTTGGTCGGGCAAAGCCTTCGACTTCACCGAGGCGCGCTTCACAGGATCTCACTCGTTCTACGGCGCGCGGTTCAACGAGGGTTGCCGGGTCAGCTTCCGCGGCGCGGAGTTCACCGAGGGTTGCCAGGTCGACTTCCGCGACGCGCAGTTCAACAAGGGTTGCTGGGTCACCTTTCTCGACGCGCAGTTCAACAAGGGTTGCCAGGTCTACTTCCGCGGCGCGCAGTTCAACAAGGGTTGCTGGGTCACCTTCCTCGGCGCGCAGTTCAACGAGGGCTGCCACGTCGACTTCCCCGACGCGGAGTTCAACGAGGGCTGCCACGTCGACTTCACCGACGCGGAGTTCAACAAGGGCTGCCACGTCGACTTCACCGACGCGGAGTTCAACAAGGGTTGCCGGGTCGACTTCTCCGGCGCGTGGTTCAACCAGGGATGGCCTACTGGGCCATGGGGCGACGGGTCACCTCCCCTAAGTGGCTGGCCTCCCTCCCCGCATTAGCCTCGATCTTTCATCGGGCGGACGTGTGCCGTCGTTGACGGCGTGATCGCCGGTTCTGGTGTCGGTTCTGCCTGATGGGTGTGACAAGTCCCCGCGATGTCGTTCGCGGTGGGCGCCGGTTTCCACGTGGCCGGTAGTCGTGCGGGGTCGTCGGGACGGGTGCCGGTGGTCACCCCGGCGCGGTCGCTGCCGGCGCGGGGTCGTGTAGTCGTTTCCAGGCAGTGATCACGAGGTCGGCGTTTGCTGCGGTTTCCTTGATGTGCAACAGGATTCGGCGACTGTGCCGAGCGATAGCGGCCGGGATCGTGAAGACCCGTAACCGTAGTTTCTTTGGTTCCCAGCGGCGTGCCTCGTGCTCGGCGTCGAACCCGATCAGCTGGGTCCAGGCGATCAGGTCGGCCGCGAGCATCACGATGGCGCACCAAATCTGGTTGGCGGTGAACCCTTTCAGCGGCAAGTTCCGCAGCCCGGTGTCCTTCGCGATCCGGATCCGGTCCTCACACCGCGCCCGCCGCCGGTGCCGCAACTCCAGGTTCGCCAGTTGCCCGCGGGTGGTGTTGGTCGCGAACGCGGTCAACCGGTACCCGTCGACGTCGTCGAACCGCAACTGCGCTCCGGGGTGGGGTCGTTCCCGGCGCACGATGACCCGCATCCCTGCCGGCCAGCCGGACAACAGACCGCGGAACGTGAGCAGGCCGGTCAGTTCGACCACGTCCGCGCCTTCGCGGACCTCGCCATCGGCGTTCAGTGCTGCCTGCCACGCCTTGGCCGGGATCAGCCGGTACAGCTCGGGCAGGCACGCGGGCAGGGTGAACCCGACCGAGTACGAAACACCCCGGCGGGCAAGCCACCTGGTGTACTCCTGGGTTCCGCCGCCGCCGTCGGTGCGGATCAGCACCTTGCGGCCCGGCCGGGCCGGGTTGATCCCGGGCAGCTGTTTGAGCGCGTCCCGGGTGACCTGGATGTGGTCGGCGGCGGTGTTGGAGCCGGCGTTACCCGGCCGCAACTGCATCGCCAATGGTTCACCGGTCCCGTCCGGGCCGTGGTCCACGAACGCACACAACGGGTGGAACCCGAAGCCTTTCTTGAACGTGGGCTTGGCTTCTTCCTTGTCCGAGTGCGCGGTGATCAGCGTGGCGTCCAGGTCCACGATCAACGGATCGGTGGCGGTCACACCGTGGGTCGGTGCGCGCTCACCGGCCAGCGCCCACGCGCGGGCACGGGCGGCACGTCGTGCGGCCGCCACCTGCTTCAACACGCGGTGGGCGTCCGCGGCCAACGCGGTAATCGTGCGAGAGATCGTTGCCTCGGATCCAACCGGTCCGTACACGTCGGCCTCGGACCGGATCACTGCCGCGTCCGCCAGGCAGTCACCGCCGAGCGCCAGCGTCACGGCCAGGTCGGTGAGCACCTTGGCCGGGTGATGCACCGCCGCCGGCTTGCGCCACCCATCCAGAGCCCGCGCCATCGCCGGGGACAGACCCGTCACCTCCGCGGCCGTGGTCAGCAACACCCCGCCCGCCGAACCAGCCGCCGACACCGGTGCCGTGTCGACCTGAACAGACGGGTAGAACCCGGTAGTCTTCTTCACCTGGAAGGTGCTCCTCGAACTGGTTCCGATAGTTGCTTCGCAACACCTATCGTCCCAGGTCAGGAGCACTTTTCAGTTCACAACACGGCCGTCGACACCGACACCCGATGAAATCTCGAGGTTAGCGCGGATGGGGTACACCCATCCGCACGCGTTGACCTGGGGTGATGTCGGTGTCGATGGGGTCATGTTGCGGTCGGCATATGCGGTAGGTGGCTTGGACCATGTCGGCCTTGCTGGCGGTGAGTTCGAGGTGGACGTCGCTCGGGAGTTCACCGAACAGGGGCGGCCGGAGCCAAGCAGGATGGGAGCCCAGCCGGTATCGTGATCTCGTCGATGAGGCCGGCCTAGGAAGGTTTGGATGACCTGGCCGTCGGACTGATTCCATGCCCGGGAGTCTCCGGCTTAGGCCGGGCGTTGCAACCCGTCGAGCATTTCGACGAGATCTGATGGTGTCCTTGGGACGACGGTCTTGAAGGCTCTGAGCTCTTTGGCATTGATCAGCGCCTGCCTGATGGCCTTGTCGGGGAAGACGACGTCGCAGTAGGCGTAGGCGACGGACATGGAGTCGATGTCGCTGATGTCATTACTGGTCCAGACGTGCCGGGGGTTGCGATGAAGGTGCGTCTTGATGCTGATCGCGACTTGGGTGTGGGGCATCGCGCCGAGGAAGGCGCGGAACTCCTGATCGCTAGGGATGAAGGGCGGCAACCCTTCTTGAACGCGTTGAAGGCGCATCCGAGTCAAAAGCTCCCCCCACTCGTGAACGACTTCTCGCGCACCAATGACGTCCCGTAGCCGACCTCGCCTCCACTTGGGTTCCTGGTCGAGCACTCTCTTGGTGTCGCGTTCGAACTCGACCCGGCTCTTGTGGCTGGCGATAGCGCGTTCGGGTCGGTAGTCAGGGTCTTTGCGGAGCTCGGTGACCTGATCGTCGGTGGGTCCACGAAGAAGGAGTCGCTCGAACGCCCGGGTCCCGGCCACCTTCAAGGGGTCGGGTGGGTTGCCGTTCGCGATGTCGGCGTGCAGGCGGTCGATCTCGGGAAGATCGATCAGGCTCGTGCCGTCGATGTTTTCGAAGAGTTGGCGCGATGTCGGTCGAATCAGAGCCGCAGCTGTGCGGGGCTGTTCACCCATGACGGCGGCGATGCCCGCGTCGAACTCGAGCTCGGCGATGCTGACCCTGCCCAATAGGTAGTTGAAGTCGGAAAGTTCTTCGATGACCCCGGTCAGGCGGGCGCGCTGCTTCGGGTCGGCGATCTTGCTGACCTCCCAGAGGTGAGCCTCGCCAAGGGGGAATAGGACGCGGCCCTCTTCTTTGGCTCGCCGGACAGCCTGGAGCAGCTCTCCGTAGCCTCGCGGCCCTCCTTGACCGCTGACCTCTCGGGCGAAGTAGATGATCGTGTTCAGGTCGAGGTAGATCAGCGGAGTCGACGGACGAGTGACGTTGGCCCAGACGAGATGCTCAGCGACAGGAACACGGAGCCCGGTGCTCATCGTGCTCTCCCATCAGTCAATGGCCGGTCGGGGTGGGAGCGACAATCGATCGCTCCCACCCCGGCACGGATCAGATGTTGGCTCGGATCCACTCCCACGCCTTCTCCGGCAGCCAGCCGCTGTAGCCGTCGCCGGTGATGTTGAGGATGAGGAAGTTGTCGTTCTTGTCGGCCACGACGGCCAGCTTCTCCCAGGCCTGGCTCTGGCTCAGGCTGGTGGTGACCAGCCAGGTGGAGTCCAGGTAGTGCCACCAGCCCGTTCCGAGCGCCTTAATGGCCTCGTGCAGGTCCTTGTAGTCCTGGCCGGGAGTGTGGAGGTCGTAGGTGATGAGGAGGCAGGCCATGGCTCAGACCTGCTGGTTGATGGTTCCGCCGGGGTTGCGTTTGGCGGTGGCCGGGGTGACGAAGCGTCCGGTGGAGGCGGAACGGTAGACCGAGCGGTTGTTGCCGGTTCCAGCCCCGACTCGTTCGGTGGTGGTCTTCCCCGGCCAGCGGGCTGCGGTGGCGCGGGAGACGAAGCGTCCGGTCGACGCCGAGCGGTTGACTGACTTGGCCATGACTCCTCCTTCGGAGTGCCGATGACCTGAGTGGAGTGGGTCGTCGTCGTGAGGACCTCAGGGGACTCCGCTACTCTCTCGAATTGCTGGGTTCGCGAGAATCTCAGGTCTAATGGTGGGCCCGGACCAACGGCCCCGCCATCGTTTTGATCGCACCTTCATGCGAACTCTTTTGTCCGGTTCCCGGTGTTGACAGTTGGCTCCTCGGTCGCAGTGTGAGAGGTCCGGCGGTTATCACGAGACGACCTTGCGCTCCTTGAGGATGGCGTTGATGCCTTCTCTGAGTACCGGCTACACCGCTACGCTGCGACCTGCTGCGTAATCACACCCCGTGTCCAAGATCCGGGGGTAGGGCCCGTACACCCCAGACGTTCTTGCCAGGAGACGTTCGATGCGCAGCCACGGTGGAGTGGTGTCAAGTAACGTGTACAGCAAATGGTGTATACGGGTCGTCTGGTTGTGCAATATTGGGTGCACCGGGGGCCAGGGAGCACTCAGGGGTCAGGATCGATGATGGAGGTATACATCGTGCGCAAGAAGTTAACGAAGGTCGGCATTGTCGCTGCCGTCATGATGACGGCAGCGTCTCCGGCCTTCGCGGCCTACCACGATGCCTATAACAACGGCGCGGGCGCGTACAACGGTCGGGGTACCGGCAGTGGCGGGTGGTACAGCGGCATAAATACGACCGATTACAGGTCTGACGAACGTGGGACCCGTGGGAACTACCACTGGGCCGACGGCACCGGCGGCAACCTCTACAACGGCAGCGGCAACGGAACGACCGTCTTCAGGGACACGAGCCGTGAAATCACTGCAGTGCAGGCCTGCGTTGTCTACACCTGGAACCCGGACGATTGCAGCACGTGGCAGTGACCCAGGGTACTGCGGGGGCCGTCGTCAAGACGGCCCCCGCAGTTTGCATCGACGGCGTGTCCCTGACGTACCAGGAACGCCAGGTTATTCGTGATTTTTCTCTGACCGTAAGCGGTGGCTCGTCTGTTGCCCTCATGGGAAAGAGTGGCTCGGGTAAGTCCTCGGTGTTGTCGATGGTGCTCGGCTTGCTCAAACCGGACTCGGGAGAGATCCGGGTGGGCGCGATCGACGTGATCCGCGCGTCACAACGAAGTCTCACGGCGATGCGGCGAACACGTATCGGAGTCGTCTTTCAAAGTGGTGAACTGGTCGAAGATCTGACACCCGTTGAGAACGTCGCAGTGGCCGGGATGCTCGGTGGGCAGTCCAGAGATCAAGCAACAGCAGAGGCGGTGAGTTGGCTCTCCAAGCTTGGCGTTCCCACTGATGTCGTCCGAACCTCGGATCTGTCCGGTGGTGAGCAGCAACGAGTGGCTGTGGCCAGAGCCTTGATGGGAGGCCCATCACTGCTGATCGCTGACGAGCCCACCGCTTCCCTCGACTCTGACACTCGGGACCAGATCGCTGACGCGATCTTCGCGCTGCCCGCTCAAACGGGTGCGGCGCTCATCATCGCCACTCACGACCGGGATGTCGCGGCCAGGGCGGATCGGACCGTGCATCTTGAGGAAGGCGACCGGTCTTGAGTCCCGCCGTGTTAGTCCACCTCACGCGCGCATCTCGAACCCGAGCACGATGGGTCCCGTTACGGGCGGTGTGCCTTGTCGTGGGAGTGTTCGCGATCACCATGGCCGCGACCTTGTCGGCGATGGCACTCTCGCGTGATGCGGTCATCAGCAACAGATCGCAGGAACTGCTTGCTCTCAAACCCGCCCCCGGTCATCCTGCAACGTTCCTGATCGACAACCGGTTTCAAACGATCGGTCGTGAGCAGGTCGTCGTGATCACTGTCGAGCCGCTGTCGGCTGCGGCGCCGGTGCCGCCCGGGCTCGATCGTTGGCCGCGTCCCGGGGAAGCAGCACTGTCCCCGAGTGTCCAGAGGATGGGCGCGGCGGACATGTTCGGGCCTGCTCCTCAGACGATCGGGATCGAAGGCTTGGAGTCGGCGACCGACCCTCGCGTGTACGTACGACCTGCGAGGGGGACGGTGGATCGGACACAGATGCGGTCCGCGGACCGCTTCGGCGACGACGACACCAGCGAACTCTCATCCTCGGTCGGCCTGGCCTTTCTGAACCGACTTGGCATGGGATCGGTGCTCGCAGGCCTGTGGGGAACGCTCGGCCTGGCGGGCGCAGCGTCTTTAGTCACAGCGGCCGGGATGGGTGGTGACGACGCGCGACGTCGTGTTCGTCGGTTGGCCGCGCTGGGCGCAAGTCGACCCCAGGTGGTCGCGATGCGATGGGTAGAGTGTGCAGGTCCGATCGTGATCGGTGCCGGTTTGGGTGCGGCCGTCACAACAGCACTTCTGTGGGTGCCGCTCAACATCTCCTGGTTGCACGAGATCACGGCGCCTGCGGATCTGCGAGGCAGACCCGGGTTGCTGGTAGCGGCGCCCATGATCGCGATCGTCGTGGCGCTCATCATCCTGGCAGCGCCGGTCTGGCGCACGCTCAGCACGCGACGAGCCGGGCGCGGGCGATTCTTCACACCGCAAGACTCATTGCCAATTACGCGTTCTTGGATCTGTGTCGCAGGGATCGTCGCTGGCTTGTGGATCCCGCCCCTGCTCACGGGGCCCCCGCGGCAACAGGCATATTTGCTGTGCGTCGCGGTGGTTGCGTGCACGCTCTCCTCGCTCGTGGCAATCCTCATTCATGCCCTGGGCCGCTTCCTCTCCACGGGAACGATCGGCAAGAATTCTCCGGCGAGTCTCACCGCAGGGGGCCTACTCAAAGCACGTCCGCGGCGAACAGCGCGAATGCTCACAGCCGTTTGTCTGGCGATCCTCACCCTCGGCCAGGTACAGCTTTCGACTGGCCTATTGGGCTCCCAGTACCACGCCGCGACCGCGGCCCAGAGGGCCATTAACGACAGCATCCTGATTTCCCCCAATGTTCTGCCCACCACCCAGGTGCAGTCGTACGTCTCCACCCTCCCGACGACGCAACGAGCGATCTGGGTAGAGACGCGCCTCCCCGAGCGAGGAAACTCCACTCCCACCCAGACATTTTCTGGTTCGTGTTCCTCCTTGGCGTCACTTTCCCTGCCCTGCAGCTCCCAGAGGGTGAAAACCAACGCACTCCCGCCGCGTACTCGAATGGCACTGGCGTCCTTGGGTGGTGGTGCAGTTCGAACCACGGCAGGTTCGCCATGCGAAACGAAGGGACGAGACCAATGCCAGCTCCTCATCGTGTCTCCAGCAACGGTAGCCATGTCCGTGCGCGACATGACCAGAAAGTCAACGGCCTATGTCGGTGGCGGCCTGCGGCTAGAGTCACTCGCTGCCCAGTCAGTCGCGGGAAGCGAGCCGAATCGGATTAGGGGGCGTTGGGTCGTGCTCTACGGTGCCATCGCCCTCGCGCTGCTCATCATTGCCATGGCCGCGATGCTCACCAGCGAAACCATGTCCGATGCCCGCCGATTGGCCGCGTTGGCGGCAGTGAGAGGAAACAAGGGGTGGCTGTGGCAACACGCGCTGCTGTCGGTACTGGTTCCGATTGGTGCGGCAGGCACGTTTGCCAGCGTTGCGTACTTCGTTCTGCCGGCCGCAACGAATAGCGAAGACGCCCGACTCGACCCGTCGTTCACCTACGCTTCCGCCGCGACGGTGATTTCGGTCGTCGTCGGCATCGCGGCCACCGCAGTCAGTGTCAGAACCACACGCGAAACCAACCCGCTGTCAGTCAGGCACACGTAGGTCTCGTCCGAGGGGCCGTTCGTAGAGCGAGACGCGATTCTTGGTGGCATCTGGGGTACACCCCAATCAGACACTCGATGGCCTCACAACTGCCACCCGGGGCGATTCACACCTCGTTGCGCCGGTCGTTGTGGGAGATGAACGAGACCCCTGAATCGAGGGCACAAGCGTTGGCTTTGTGGCGGGACGAGGCTCCCGTCACAGATCCTGAACCTGTTGACGCGCCGGCGGAGTTGGAGCAGGCAAGCCGTCATTTGGCCGAGTGGGAATCCGATGTGCGGCAGACCGACCCGCACGACGTCGACCAGTGGCGATCGCACGCGGCGACGGCCGCGAGCCTGCTCGCGTTGGCGGCGATTCATCACCCCGACCGCGAAACGGGTTCCCAGCTCGGCGCCGTCTCCGACGAAGCCGCACGAGTCTCCTTCGAGCCACAGCAGCCACGGCACCGCAGCTACGGTCACGGCAGCCTGCAACCACGCACCAGCAGTGCCGGACTCGCGCTGGTGCATTTCAACCTTGCGCTGCGCGCGTCGTCGACCAACTCGGCCCGGGGTTGGTATGCGGTCATGAAGCAGATGCAACGCACCATGCGAGCCATCGAGGATGCTCAACGGGCCCGTGGTGAACTCGTCGCCGCCACCCGCACCAGTGAACTCGTCGCAGCCCACCTGGTGCCGATCTCCGACATGGGCGGGCATCCGGATCATTCGCCCACACCTGAACTCCCGACCCGCGATCCGATTCGTGCGTGGGAGCCTTCAGCGCCCAAGCCGCCCCATGGGCTCGACTTGGGCGAACGCCCAGGGTTACCCGGAAGCCGCGGTCTGGACACGAGCACCGACCGCGGTTACGGACGTTAACCGTCGAGGTTTGGGGGTCCGGTCAGCTACCCCACAGCAGTTCCTGCTGACCGACTTCCGCACCGGTGTCACGGTCGGGCTGACCAACCCCAAAACGCTGATCTTCCTGTCCGGCTGCTACCCGCGTTCGTCCCATCCGGAACATCCACCGTCCCTCAAATGCTGCTGCCTAGAACGATTTTCGCGGCGGTAGCGGTCGCGGGTGACAGCGTGTGGGCCATAGCAGCAGGTACCGCCCGAGCCTGGTTCACTCAAAGCCCTCGGCGCATCGGACGGCTCCGCACAGCCGGTGGAGCCATTCAGATCGGGCTCGGCACCTACACGGTTACCACCGGCGCCAAGCTCTAAACCGAAGGCCGCAGTGCCAGCGTCATGAACACGCTGTTCGGATCGGCACCGTAACTGCCGAACGGTGGGCAATCGGTGAAGCCAGCCTTGCGGTAGAACGCACGCGCGGGGGCGAAGAAGTCCATGCTCCCGGTTTCCAGCGACACCCGGTTCACCCCACGACCTTCGGCGTCCTGCAGCACATGGTTCAGCATCCGGGACGCGATCCCTGCACCACGGCGGGCTGGCGCGGTGCGCATGCTTTTCAGTTCCTCATGTCCTTCAGCCAAGGCAGCCAGTGCGACCGTGCCGACCGTCACGTCGCCGTCACGGGCTACCCACAGCCGCACCCCGGGGCCTCGTAGCGCACCGACATCCAGGGCGTGCTGGCTCTCCTGCGGGCCCGTCGGGGCAATGTCATCCAAGTGCTCCTGCAAGAACACCGTCAGACCCGGATCATCGAAGTCAGCCTCAGCAATCTCGATCACATCAAACAGTCAACCCGACCCGACAGGCGAGCCACGGGGGTCCGTCTTAAGCCGTCGCAAGAGGGTTCACTTCAACCCGCCGTTGACAGGGTGACATGTGACCGACGTGTGGCGCGACGATCACGATTCGCGCGTGGCGTCTTGGAGTCGCGCTGCGGCGATTCGGAACGCGTTCTGGAGGGCTGGAGGGTTGATGTCGCTCAGGTCGGTGTCGAAGGTGATGAAGAGGCCGGCGACGCCGGCCCATGACCATCCGCCGATGGTGAGGCGAGAGCGTTCTGGGTCGATGGGGGTGACGACGGATCCTCCGGGTGCCCAGCGGGCGACTACGTCGGCGGGCAGGCTAAGCGTGGCACTCCCGATGCATTGCCATTGGCCGGGGGTGTCTCCTCGGTCGGGGTTTTGCGTGACGAGCCGGTTGAGCTCGTCCAAGGTCAATGGGTTGAGGGTGAAGGGCCTTCCGGTGCTCGATTTCGGGCGGATCCGGTCAACGCGGTAGGTGGACCATGGGGCCCTACCCCCGGATCTTGGACACGGGTGTGATTACGCAGCAGGTCGCAGCGTAGCGGTGTAGCCGGTCTCGAAGGCGACCGGCGAGGTGTAGCGACACCACGAGTGGCGTCGTTTGGTGTTGTAGCGGACGAGCCATCTGAAGACCTGCCGACGACAGGTCAGCTCCTCACTCCAGCAGGCGGCGTCTTGGAGGACTTCACGCTTCATCGTGGCGTTGAACGACTCTGCGAGGGCGTTGTCCGCGCTGGATCCGACGGCGCCCATGGACTGGGTCACGCCGAGCTTGCGGCAGAGCTTGGCGTAGGCCTTCGAGCAGTAGACCGACCCGTGGTCGCTGTGGAACACAACGCCCTTGAGGCTGCCCCGGGTCGCGGCGGCGGCCTTGAGGGCGTCCTCGACGAGTTCGGTGCGCATGTGATCGGCGATGGCCCACCCGGCCAGCCGACGGGAGTAGCAGTCGATCACGGTCGCCAAGTACAGGTTCGTCCCGTCGGCCAGCGGCAGGTAGGTGATGTCGCCGACATAGCGCTCGTTGGGGCGCTCGTTGGGGCGCTCGGCGGTGAAGTCACGCTTGAGCAGGTCGGGGTACTTCTGCCCCGACGGCTCGGGAATCGTGGTGCGGACCCGCCGCTTCTTCACATAGCCGCGGATGCCCTCGAGCCGCATCACCCTCGCGACACGCTTGTGGTTGACCCGCTCACCGGCAGCCGCGCTGTCACCGAGTTGAGCGTTGAGCTCGGCGGTGATCCGCGGCGCGCCCTGAGTGTTGTCCTCGGCATGGACCGCTCTGATCCGCTCAGCCAGCGCCGCGTCGTCAGCTGCTCTGGCTTCGCGGGCCGGCGCGGCGTTGAGCCAGGCGTAGTAGGACGAGCGCTCGATCTCGACGAGCTCGCACAGTCGCTTCACCTCGAAGGTGGCGGAGTTGTCGGCGACGAACTGGAAGCGACTCACCAGCGCGTCTCCCCGGCGAAATACTTGGCCGCCCGCTGCAGGATCTCCCGCTCAGTCGTGAGCTTGGTCGTCTCCGCTCGCAACGCCGCGTTCTCGGCCTCGAGCCGGGCGACCCTCTGCTCCGGCGTCTCGTCCGTCGGTGCCGACGAGCTCGCGGCGGACGTCTTGGCTTGCAGCGGGCTGGAGGTCAACGTCCCATCAGCGGCGGTCTTCTTGCCGGTCCCGTAGACCTCGAGCCAGTGCCGCAGCGTGCCGCGGACGATGCCGAGGTCCTCGGCGATGCCGCGCACCGTGGCGCCCGGGGTGGACTCGTACAAGTCGACGGCCTGACGACGGAACTCTTCGGAGTAGTTCTTCCTGGCCATAGTCCTTCGATCATCTCGCTTCCCCAACACCAGGTGCTGGATTCAGCGTGTCCAAGAACCGGGGTCAGGCCCCGTCTCTCACCGAGCCGGCCCCCATACCTACGGAGTAACACAGCTGATTCCGGGTCACTCGTGGAAGACATCGCACAGGTCCAAGAGGTCCTCAAGAAGATCGACAAAGCGGGCCTCGCGTTTGTGGCCACCAGGCTGGCGAGCTCCACCGAACCGTTTATCTGGCTTGCGGAGATCAACTGGCACAAGCACAAGGGGAAGGAACGGTTATTCGGGGAGTACTTCGTCCCTGATGAGTTGGAGAAGGTCGTTGGTAAGCGCCTGCGGCAGGGCGACTACCGTGATGCCACGGACCCGCTGGACTTGGAACGACTGGAGAGAGACGCCTCCGGGCTGGAGAAGTTCTTGTACGTGACGGCCGGATCCTTGGCCTTCAAGTCGGAGTGCCTGAGGCAGGCCTCGAACAGGCTGACTCGACGCACGTTGGGAAGCCCGATTGTGAGACTTGCCAGCATCTCGGGTAAGTAGGGGGATCGTGGCGGACGCTCTCGAGCACGGACGTTCGCAGGTCCCTGGGGGGTACGCCGAGGCGGTGGGAGTGTGGCTGCTGCTGGCCTGGGACGTTCTGCTCGAGGAGCTGACAGAGGTCTTCTCACCCTGGCGTCAGGCGCCCTAGTTGTACCCGGCCATCAGGTTGGTAGCAGGCGGCTGATCGGGGGCTTGCCTCGGAGTGAGCTGTGACGGCGGACAGTGTTGTAGTGCTCGAGCCACGGGGCAAGGGGCGTCTGCCCGCTCGGCGTTGTTGGGTGAAGGTCTGGCGGTAGGCCCACTCGGTGGCCAGGGTGCGGTTGAGGCGCTCGACCTTGCCGTTCTGCCAGGGGCAGTGGGGTTTGATGAACTTCTGCTTGGCGCCCAGGTCGGCGCAGACCCGCTTCATGTCGGCCGAGTTCCGGTAGGCGAACGCGTTATCGGTCATGACCCGTTCGATCCGGGTGATGCCCTGGCAGCGAAGTAGGCCGCGGCACGCTCGATGAACGCCGCGCAGGTGGGGCCCTTCTCGTCGGGCAGGATCTCTGAGTAGGCCAGTCGTGAGTGGTCATCGACCAGCGAGTGCACGTAGTCGTAGCCGATCTTGACCTTGCGGTCGCGATTGCCGTTCGCCCGTCCGTGGGCGCGCCAGCCGCCGCCGTCGGGGATCTTGCCGAGCTTCTTGACGTCCATGTGGACCAGCTCGCCGGGCCGGTCGCGTTCGTAGCGCTGCGCGGTGGCCTTCGAGGACCGGATGACCTCCCCGGTCATGGGGTCGCACTCGCGCAGATAGGGGACGCCGTGGCGGCGCAGGATCCGCGCCACGGTGCGCGGCGCGACCCCGACCCGGGGACCGAGGACGTCTTGGCCATCACGGTGCTCAGCCCGCGCGGCGAGGACCTTCTGCTCGACCTCGTGACTGGTGCGGGTCGGCATGGTGTGCGGGCGCGAGGAACGGGTCTCCAGGCCGGCATCGCCCTCGGCGGCGTACCGGTCGAGCCAGGTGCGGACGCACTTGCGGGAAACCCCCATCGCGGCGGCGATGTGGGCCTGCTTCCAGCCAGCCAGGTGGCGCTGGACGATGAGCATGCGGCCGTGCACGGTCAGGCGGGCATTACGGTGGGACACGAGAGCCACCAGGGTGGAGTGGGACCTAGACAAGCTACACCCCATCCGGGGGCTCTCCCTACGTCAACGGTGACGCGCCGCTGCTACCAACCTGATGGCCGGGTACAACTAGGGCGCGGCCGGGACGGCCCCGAGAGCCGCGAGCTCGGCGGTAATGCGCGCCCGGAGGTCGTCGTGCTGCGGGCCCAGGGCGGCGTCCGGCCCGTAGAAGACCTCGGGGTCGTAGAGCCACACCGGCCGCCCGACGTGGTCGGCGGGCTCCCACTCGTAGCGGGCGAAGAGGTGGGCGTGGAGGAAGGCGTCGGTGTTGCCGAGGACCTCGTAGTTCATCCGGCGGAAGGCCGGGTCGAGCTCCTGGCACGCCGTCTCCACGGCCTGGCCGAGCAGGTCCATGCTGGCGAGGAACTCCAGCCGGTCCGCCCGCGGCAGGTCGGTCAGCCGGTCGACGCCGGGGCGGTCCACCAGCAGCACGCAGTAGCCGGGCAGCATCTGCGCGTCGCCCATGACGGCGTACGACTGCGGCAGCCTGGCCAGGACGGTCGGGTTGGTGCCGGCGCGAGCCGACCCGATCCGGTCGGCCTTCCAGTCGTCCCCGGGACCCACTGGGGGCGGCGCTGAGGAGTGCAAGGTGTCAGTCGGCCGCGTTGAGCTTGAGGCTGATCGAGTTGATGCAGTAGCGGTCGCCGGTGGGCGTGCCGTAGCCGTCGGGGAAGACGTGGCCCAGGTGCGAGCCGCACCGCTTGCAGCGGACCTCGACGCGCTTCATCCCGGCGGAGTTGTCCTCGAGGTACTCGATCGTCTCCTCGCCGTCCTCGTTCTTCAGCGGCTGGTAGAAGCTCGGCCAGCCGCAACCGGAGTGGAACTTCGTGTCGCTGGTGAAGAGGTCGGCGTTGCATGCGCGGCACACGTAGGTGCCGGTGGTCTCGGTGTCGGTGTACTCGCCGGTGAAGGCGGGCTCCGTGCCGGCCTCGCGCAGGACGGCGTACTCCTCGGGCGTGAGCTCGGCACGCCACTCCTCGTCAGTCTTCTGCACCTCGTAGGCCATGCCCCCAGCCTACGGCGGGGGCAAGGGGACGGTGCCGGGAGGCGTGCCGGCCCGCCTCAGCCGCCAGGTCGCACCAGTCCGTGCTCGTACGCCAGCACCACGGCCTGCACACGGTCGCGCAGCCCGAGCTTGGCGAGCATCCGCGAGACGTGGGTCTTGACGGTCTCGACGGTGACGAAGAGGTGTGCGGCGATCTCGGCGTTGGACAGGCCGCGGGCCACGAGGGTGAGCACCTCCTGCTCACGCTCCGTGAGCGCGGCGTAGCCGGGAGGGGAGCCGTGGCGACCTGCCCGGGTGAACTCCTCGATGAGGCGCCGCGTGATGCTGGGTGCCAGCAGCTCCTCCCCGCGCGCCACGGCGCGCACGCCGCTCACGAGCTGGGCGCCCGGAGCGTCCTTGAGCATGAACCCGCTGGCGCCGGCCACCAGCGAGTCGTAGACCAGCTGCGATCGGTCGAACGTGGTGAGCATGACGACTCGTACGTCGGGTGTGGAGCGCGTGATGCGGCGGGTGGCCTCGATGCCGTCGACACTCGGCATCCGGATGTCCATCAGCACGACGTCGGGGCGCAGCCGGTGGACGAGGTCGACGGCGGTGCTGCCGTCGGCAGCCTCACCGACCACGCTGAGGCCGTCCTCGGCGGAGAAGATCATGCGCAGCCCGGTGCGCACCAGCTCCTGGTCGTCGACGATCACGATGGTGGTCATCGGGTGGGACTCTCCGGGATCCTCGCCGTGACGACGTAGCCACCCCCGGCCCGGGTGCCCCAGGACATCGAACCGCCGGCAGTCTCCACCGCACGGGCCAGGCCGAGGAGGCCGGTGCCGGTCCCGAGGCGCTCAGCGCCCGCCGCGAGTGCCGCCGCAGCGCCCGCCGCGAGTGCCGCGCTCGGCCCTGTCCCGGCGCCGGTTGCGGCGAGGGTTCGGCCGTCGTCGGAGACCTGGACCGTGAGCACGTCACCGTCGCGGCGGAGGTCGACCGCGGCCCGGGCGCCAGGCGCGTGCCGGGCGACGTTGACGACGGCCTCGCGGACCACGCGGTAGCCCAGGGTCGCGGCCGCGCCGTCGGCCGAGCACCCGGAGGTCGACACGTCCACGCCCATCCGTCGGCCGAGCGCGGCGATCCGGCCCGCCTCGAGGGGGTGCTTGGCCGTCTCGAAGCCCTCGATGCCGTCGCGCAGCTCGGCCAGGCTGGCCTCGGCCGTGGTGCTGACCGTCCGTAGCGCATCACCGACCTCGACGTCTGCGCGCGTTGCTGCTCCGGCGTGCAGGCAGACCACCGTCATCGAGTGGGCGACTGTGTCGTGCAGTCGGCCGGCCATGGCCTCGCGCTCGCGGGCGGTGACCAGTCGCAGGGCCGCGTCGCGTCCTCGGGTGAGCTCCGCGACGGCCTCGGCCAGCCGCTGGGCTCGCGTGCGCCACTGAGCTGTGAGGAGCCCGAGGACCAGCGCCACGAGCGTCAGCGCGATCACTCCCACCAGCGCCTCGGGCTCGAGCTGGCCCGGGGCCAGGAGACCGATGCCCGCACTGCCGGCGGCCACGGCCGCCCATCCGGGAAGCCACCGCCGCCCGTCGGACCACGCACCGACCGTGTAGGCGATGACACCGACGAGGGCGACACCCGCGACGGTCGAGGAGAGAGGGGTCAACCAGGGACTGGTGGCACCGGCAACGACCATGCTGGCCATGCCCGAGGCGATCGGGCGCGAACGGCGCAGCACCAGCGGAGCAGCCGCGACCACCGCCGCCGCTGCGTTGGAGATTGCCGCTCCCTCGGTGCGCGCGATGACGGCGGTCTCCGCGGCGAGGGCGGTCCCGATGGCCACGGTGAGTGCGACGTCCAGCACGGTCGGCCGGGCCGGGCCGGGCGGGGGAGACGGTTCGGGAGGCGCCTCGGGAACGCTGGCCCGCATCGACCCCAGCACGTGTCGCAGCTCGTCGAGGACGGCGCGTGCCTCCGCCTCGATGACGGGGAGCGCCGTGCGATCGGCGACCCGGCGCGCTCCTTCGGCCCGTACGGCGATCCCGGCGATCCGCTCGCTGAGCCGTGTGTGCACCTCGAGGTGGACCCGGTTCTGCTCGTCGAGCGTGGCCAGTCTCGCCTCCATCTCGTGCTGCTCGGCAAGCTCTGCCTGCAGGCGCTGGAGCCGGTGGACCTGCCGTGCGCGGGTCGTCACCGCGGCTCCCGCGACCGCTGCCCCGCCGATGACCACGGCGTAGAAGGCCGTGTCGTCCACCCAGTGGAAGGCGACCCCGTGCACCTGGCCGGCGACCACCAGCGCCACGACTGTCGTCAGCACGCACGCCACGGCGACCGATCGCGGCAACCACGCCCCGGCCACATGGGCGGCGGCCACGGCCAGCAGGATGCCGACCCAGCCGTCGACGTAGGACGTCCAGCCCAGGCCCAGTGCAACGAACGGCCCTGCGACAGCAGCGCAGACGAGTCCGACAGCGACTGCTCGACGGGTCACGGTGGCGCGCGGCACGACGTTCAGGATAGGCGGCACCGTCGTCATCGAACGTCACTCTGTGGGGGGACGCCTCCGGCCCCTGCCGACGGCCAGCCTGACGTCATGACAACGACACATGACACCCAGGTCGCCCTCGCGACGACCGCCCCCTCGACGAGCTGGCCGCGGGTCGTCCGCACCGCGACTGCGGCCGGCACCCTCCTCTTCCTGGCCGGACAGGCTGCCCTCCCGGTCCTGCCCAACAGCATCGAGGACGCCTTCCCCGGCATGGTCGCCCACCGCGACCAGCTGATGGCGTCACGGCTGCTCACCTCGATCGGATGCTTCCTGCTCGTCCTGACCGGCGTCGCGCTCGCGACGATGCTGGCTCGGCGGGTCGGGCGGTCGCGGACAGTGCGGGTCGGGGGCGCGCTGGTCGCCGTCGGCATGTTCTTCAACGCCGTGGCGCAGGCCGTGCAGGGATACGCGACCTACGTCGCGACCGGAGCCGGGGTCGACGCCGAGTCGGGACAGGTGGTCGTGCAGGACATCGTGGCCGGTCCCGTGGGCTTCCCACTGTCCTTTGCGTCCGTCCCGCTGTTCGCGATCGGCTTCGTCGTCGTCGCCATCGGGCTCTACGTGTCCCGCGCGGTCCCCGTGTGGCTGCCCACGCTGCTCCTGGTGGGGACCGTCATGGCCGGGGCCCTGGCCGGGCGCGGTCCGGTCGTCGCGCTGACCCAGGCGCCGGTGACGATCGCCCTGATCGCGCTGGCCGCTCTGATGACCCGACCGCGCGCGACTGCCGACGCCTGACCGGGAGCACCCTGCTGGCAGGGTGGAGGCATGGAGACGGGCCCTACCCCCGGATCTTGGACACGGGTGTGATTACGCAGCAGGTCGCAGCGTAGCGGTGTAGCCGGTCTCGAAGGCGACCGGCGAGGTGTAGCGACACCACGAGTGGCGTCGCTTGGTGTTGTAGCGGACGAGCCATCTGAAGACCTGCCGACGACAGGTCAGCTCCTCACTCCAGCAGGCGGCGTCTTGGAGGACTTCACGCTTCATCGTGGCGTTGAACGACTCTGCGAGGGCGTTGTCCGCGCTGGATCCGACGGCGCCCATGGACTGGGTCACGCCGAGCTTGCGGCAGAGCTTGGCGTAGGCCTTCGAGCAGTAGACCGACCCGTGGTCGCTGTGGAACACAACGCCCTTGAGGCTGCCCCGGGTCGCGGCGGCGGCCTTGAGGGCGTCCTCGACGAGTTCGGTGCGCATGTGATCGGCGATGGCCCACCCGGCCAGCCGACGGGAGTAGCAGTCGATCACGGTCGCCAAGTACAGGTTCGTCCCGTCGGCCAGCGGCAGGTAGGTGATGTCGCCGACATAGCGCTCGTTGGGGCGCTCGTTGGGGCGCTCGGCGGTGAAGTCACGCTTGAGCAGGTCGGGGTACTTCTGCCCCGACGGCTCGGGAATCGTGGTGCGGACCCGCCGCTTCTTCACATAGCCGCGGATGCCCTCGAGCCGCATCACCCTCGCGACACGCTTGTGGTTGACCCGCTCACCGGCAGCCGCGCTGTCACCGAGTTGAGCGTTGAGCTCGGCGGTGATCCGCGGCGCGCCCTGAGTGTTGTCCTCGGCATGGACCGCTCTGATCCGCTCAGCCAGCGCCGCGTCGTCAGCTGCTCTGGCTTCGCGGGCCGGCGCGGCGTTGAGCCAGGCGTAGTAGGACGAGCGCTCGATCTCGACGAGCTCGCACAGTCGCTTCACCTCGAAGGTGGCGGAGTTGTCGGCGACGAACTGGAAGCGACTCACCAGCGCGTCTCCCCGGCGAAATACTTGGCCGCCCGCTGCAGGATCGGGGATGGGGCCTGTTAGTGCTCGGCCTGGTGGTGCTCGCGTGCCGCGGACGATGCCGAGGTCCTCGGCGATGCCGCGCACCGTGGCGCCCGGGGTGGACTCGTACAAGTCGACGGCCTGACGACGGAACTCTTCGGAGTAGTTCTTCCTGGCCATAGTCCTTCGATCATCTCGCTTCCCCAGCACCAGGTGCTGGATTCAGCGTGTCCAAGAACCGGGGTCAGGCCCCATGTCTGGTGTTGCCGGTCTCTGGCGATGAGGTACCAGCGGCCGGCCCACACGACCAAGTGGTGCGGTTCAACCTCTCGGGGTGGCTTGAAGCCAATGTCTCTCGGCCCTGGCGTGTCGCCTTCCGGGGTGGCGTAATCGAACCTCAGAGAGTGGCTGGTGCGGATCGCTGCACCCACGATTTGAAGGGTTGCGACGTCGAGCGGTGGGGCGGAGAACTCCCAGTAGTTGCGCAGGCTGGTGACCTCGAACGCATCGCTCGCCGCGCGTAGGTGAGCTGGCATGACCTGACGCAGGGTGGTCAGTGCTCTGGCGACGGCGTCGTCGATGCCGGTGACGGTGGCTGGGGCGGTCTGCAGGGCGAGGGCGATCGCGATGGCCTGGTCGTCATCGAGGACCAGTGGCGGCAGCTTGCCGCCGGCGCCGAGCCGGTACCCGCCTCGTGGGCCCTTGATCGCATGAACGGGGTACCCGAGTTCACGCAGGGTCTCCACGTCCCGGCGCAGCGTCCGGGACGACACGCTCAGGCGCTGCGCCAACTCGACGCCCGACCATTCGACTCGCGCGCCGAGCAGCGAGAGCAACCGCAGGATCCGCTCTGAGGTGTCCGCCATGTCCGAAAGACTCCCACGAATAGCGGACACTCGATGTCCTCTACCACCGTCAGGGTGGGCACATGAGTTCACCGACACCCGCACCCGCGGCACCCCACACCGCGCCCGAACCGTACGTCGCCGGCCGGGCCGCGTCCCTGGCCCTTCTCGTCGTGCTGTTCGCGTCCTTCATGGATCTGCTCGACGTCACGATCATCACGGTCGCGGCCCCGGACATCGCGACCAACCTGAAGGCGTCCGAAGCGCAACTACAGTGGATGCTCGCCGCATACGTACTCGCCCTCGGGTCCGGATTGGTGACCGGTGGGCGAGTCGGCGACGCCTATGGGCGACGCCGGGTCTTCTTGGTCTCGTTGGCCGCGTTCGCTGTTGCTTCCGCGGCCTGCGCCTTGGCGTCGTCGGCCGGGATGCTCATTGCGTTGCGGGCGCTGCAGGGCCTGGCGGGCGGGTTCATGGTTCCGCAGGTCTTCGGGATCATCCGCTCCTCGTTCGCCCCGGCCGCGATGGCCAAGGCCTTCGGCGCGTATGGCGCGGTCCAGGGCTTGGCCTCTGTGGCCGGGCCGCTGTTGGGCGGGGCCCTCGTTGACGCTGACCTGTGGGGCTTGGGATGGCGCACGATCTTCTGGATCAACGTCCCGGTCGCGGTGCTCGCATTGGCCCTCGGGCTGCGGTTCCTGCCCGAGTCCCACGCCCCGGGCCGCAGCCGGCTCGACGTGGTCGGCGCCCTGCTGGCCGCGGTCGGCGTGTTCCTCGTGCTGCTGCCGCTCGTGCAGGGCCGGGACTGGGGATGGCCGGGGTGGGGATGGGGCCTGTTAGTGCTCGGCCTGGTGGTGCTCGCCGGCTTCCTCGCTTACGAGCGGCGGCTGGCCCGAGCCGGTGGCCAACCCGTCCTCGATCCTTCCCTCCTGTCGATCCGACCATTCAGCGCCGGCCTGGCGGCTGCGGTGTTCTTCTTCGGCGGTCTCGCCTCGTTCTTCCTCGTACTGTCCATCTACCTCCAGCTCGGCACCGGGCGTACCGCGTGGGAGACCGGACTGGTGATCCTGCCGTACGCGCTCGGCTCGATCATCACCTCCGGCGCCGGGGTAGCCTTGGCCGCCAAAGCCGGCCGCGCCCTCCTGATCACCGGCTCGCTGACCCTGGCCGCCTCGCAAGGGCTGCTGTGGTGGCTGGTCCGCGACGGAGCCACACCCGGCTACTGGGCGCTGGGGGGCGTGATGTTCCTCGGCGGGCTCGGACTGGGGCTTGGCGCACCGATCCTGGTCAACGTCGTCCTCGCCGGTGTCCCCGGCCGACAGGCCGGCGCCGCCGGCGGGGCGCTGTCCACCGTCAACCAGATTGGCGGCGCGATCGGGATCGCGATCCTGGCCACCGTCTTCTTCAACGCACTCCCGGCCACCGCACCCGCAGGCGCACCCGGCACCCAAGCCCACGTCTTCGGCCAAGCACTGGCGCACGTGATGCCCTGGCAGGTCGCCACCTACCTTTTGGCCGCTCTGGCGATGCTCGCGCTGCCCAAGGCCGCCGCAGCACACCAAGGCTGACCCGATGACGCCGCCACCGAAAGCAACCTTCACCATGACCAGCGACGTGATCCGGGTGCGCGGTGCCCGCACCCACAACCTGCGCCACATCGACGTCGACATCCCCAAGAAGCAGCTGACCGTCGTCACCGGCCTCCCTGCCTGGCTGCCCGCGCCGACGGTGACCGGAGCGGGCAGCAGGGGTCGCTCAGGCGACCGCGGTGCCTTCCAGCTCGATCATCTGGCCGGGGATCGCCAGCCGTGTCACGCCGAGCATGGCGGTGGTCGGCGCTACCTGGGCTGCTCCCAGCCGCGACGCCAGCACTCCGTAGTGCTGGAAGAGCAGGTCGACGTCGGTGGTGTACACGTTGAGCCGCACGAGGTTGGCCAGTGACATGTCGGCCGCGGCCAGCACCGCCTCCAGGTTGTCCAGGCTCAACGCAACCTGTGCTGCCATGTCTCCCTCATGCTGAGGAGTTCCGTCGGCTCCCATCGCGGTCTGCCCAGAGCAGTACAACGTCCGGGTGTGGCCGGTGATCACCTCGCCCTGGTTGAACCCCATCTCCACCGACCACGTCACCGGGTTGACGGCCACTCGTTCGATTGCCACATCAGCTCCAATCAGATTCCATCGGGGTTGCCCGCATTCGGGCGTCGCCGCGGTTCGGCGGCGCGTGACCACCCTGACGCTGAATCACGACACCTTGTGTCAGGTATTCAGATAACGTCTTCGCCGTGCGAGCTGACCGGCTGGTGTCCTTGGTCCTGCTGCTGCGTCAGCGCGGCCAGTTGACCGCGGATGCCCTGGCCAAAGAGCTCGAGGTCTCCCCGCGCACCGTCCTGCGCGACATCGAAGCGCTTTCCGCGGCCGGCGTCCCCGTCTATGCCGAACGTGGCCGGCACGGTGGGTACGCACTCCTACCTGGGTTCCGGACCGAGCTCACGGGCCTCAACAACGACGAAGCACTCGCGCTGCTCACCGCTGGCTCGAGGCCAGGCGAGCAGATCTTCGGACTCGGGACGGCTCTCGCCTCAGCGATGCGGAAGATCGTTGACGCCCTCCCCGAAGGCCACCAGATCGCCGCGACCAACGCGGCACAACGGTTCCTCGTCAACCCTGAGACCGACCTACTTTCCCGTCGCCTGAGCCAGGAAGAGCTGCCCGACGCCACGGTGATGGTGGTGCGACGCGCGGTCCTCGCCGGACGCAAACTGCGGATCCACTACGCCTCGCGCGGCCAGCCACCCCAATGGCACACAGTGGACCCGATCGGCCTGGTCACCGTGCGAGACAAGGGCTACTTACTAGCCACCGAGTCCGGCACCGACCGGACCATGCGAATATCGCGAATCCACGCCGCCGAAGAGCTTGTCGAACCAGCCCAGCGACCAGATCAGGTCAACCTCGAACACATCTGGGCACAACGGTGCGCCGAATTCCTGTCCGAGGGCCACATCTCTGTCCATGTACGTGTGAGCCCGGCGCGCCGGGACGACCTCCTCGACATGGCAGAAGCCGTACGCGCCGAGGAGGCCGAACCGGACGGCTGGCTACGCCTCGAAGTCACCTTCCAAGATCTCTGGCACGCAGAGTGGGCGCTGTGGCAGCTCTGCACCAACGTTGAAGCGCTCGCCCCGCCCGAACTGCGCGCTTCCCTGCACGCTCGGGCAGACGCAGTCGCCGACCGCTACCGAGCCACGGCTGAGCCCGACCCGAACTAAACGTCCAGCCATGCCTGCCCACTTCAGAAGTGATGTCGAAACTCACCAACACCGGCGCAGCTCACGAACTGAGCGGTGTCGAAGCAACCCCCTGGCTGTGTCAACCCGACTCAGGACCACTGTGACGGTCTGACTTGGGACCACCCGTGCCCGTGCGGTCCGATGCCGGGAGCCTGCGGTTGGATCCGCCGCGCGTGACTGCGAGGTCACCGATGTGGCCGCCTGACAGAAAGCGCACTGCCGCGGACGAGCCGGGTGAATTCGTGATCTGGCTGAACCTATTGGCCATCCAGCGACGGCTCAGAGGTAGCGGCACACATCGGCGGTGGCGCAAGTGTCGGGTTCGGGGTCGGCGGCAGCGTCGCGGAGCGCGGAGACGTTGTCACGGAGGGCGACGAGGTCGGAGATCTGCTTCTCGATGTCGGCCAGGCGGGCATCAAGCAGGTCGCGCACGTGGCCACACGGCGCCTGGCCGCGGTCGCGGATGTCGAGGATCTGCTTGATCTGGGCGAGGGTCAATCCTGCGGCTTGGCCGCGGTGGATGAAGTCGATCCGGCTAACGGCCTCGGTGGTGTAGTCCCGGTAACCGGACATGGTGCGCTCGGTGGGTGGCAGCAGCCCCTGCTCCTCGTAGAACCGCAGGGTCTTCGTGGTCGTCCCCGACGCCTCGGCGAGTTCCCCGATCCGCATCCAACCTCCCGTGTGTCACAGGTCTCGCTTGACCTTCCCCTGTACTGGAAGGTCCATTGTTGCTGCATCAGGAGCTTTTCCCAACACTCCGGGGAGGAATCGGGATGCAGAGCAGGTACGACCTCGCGATCATCGGGTCCGGTGGAGGCGCGTTCGCCGCCGCCATCCATGCGACCGCACTCGGCAAGTCGGTGGTGATGGTCGAGCGCGACACGTTCGGCGGCACGTGCGTGAACACCGGCTGTGTGCCGTCGAAGGCGCTCATCGCCGCTGCCGAGGCCCGCCAGACCGCCGCCGACGCGGGCAGCCGATTCCCGGGGATCGCCACCACCGCGGACGCCGTGGACATGCCGGCTCTGATCGGCGGCAAGCAGGACCTCGTCGAGGAACTGCGCGGCGAGAAGTACGTCGACGTCGCCGATGCCTACGGCTGGCAGATCCGACACGGGAACGCTGCGTTCGCCGGCACCCCGGACGCACCGCTCCTCGAAGTCACCGCGACTGACGGCACCGTCGAGACCATCGCGGCTGAGCATTACCTGGTGGCCACCGGCGCCCGCCCCTGGGCGCCGCCGATCGACGGGCTGGACGAGGTCGGGTACCTGACCTCGACCACGGCGATGGAGTTGACCGAGGTCCCCGACTCGCTGCTGGTGCTCGGCGGCGGCTACGTTGCCTTGGAGCAGGCCCAGTTGTTCGCCCGTCTCGGGTCGAAGGTCACCGTGCTGGTTCGTTCCCGGCTGGCCTCGAAGGAGGAGCCGGAGGTCTCCAAGGCGCTGCAGGAGGTCTTCGCCGACGAAGGCATCCGCGTGGTCCGCCGCGCAGCACCGACTCGCGTTGCCCACGACGCCGTCACGGGCCAGGTTGTTGTCACCGCTGACATCTCCGGCGGCGAGCAGGAATTCCGCGCCGACCAGGTCCTTGTCGCCCTCGGTCGACGGCCGGTCACCGACGGGCTGAACCTCGATGCGGTGGAGGTGAAGACCGGTGACGCGGGCGAGATCGTGGTCACCAACCAGCTGCTGTCCTCCAACCCTCGGATCTGGGCGGCCGGCGACGTGACCGGGCACCCGGAGTTCGTCTACGTCGCCGCCCACCACGGCAATGTGGTCGCCGAGAACGCGTTCGCCGGTGCTGAGCGGCCTGTGGATTACACCCAGCTACCGCGGGTGACCTTCACCAGCCCCGCGATCGGCGCTGTCGGGATGACCGAGTCCCAGGTGCTTGCAGCCGGGATCCGTTGCGACTGCCGGGTGCTGCCGCTGGGCTACGTGCCCAGGGCGCTGGTCAACCGCGACACCCGCGGGTTCATCAAGATGGTCGCCAATGCCGACACCGGCGAGATCCTCGGACTCACCGCGGTCGCCAAAGACGCCGGCGAGCTCGCCGCTGCCGGGGTCCACATCCTCGGCAAGACCCTCACCGAGGTCGCCGACGCATGGGCGCCCTACCTGACCATGACCGAAGGCATCCGGATCGTCGCCAAGGCCTTCACCACCGACGTCGCGAAGCTGTCCTGCTGCGCCTGACCCGCACCCAGACAGTCCCGACCCCCACTCAAGAAGGGAACGCATCCGCAATGTCAGACCTCAGTACGCAACTTTCCCAACGACTCACTGGGACTGAGGAGACCGGCCTCGACGCCGGCCTGCTGATTCCGCTGCTGCGGCTACTCGTCGACGGCGACCCCGTCACCGTCGAGCAGCTCGCCGCCGTCGCGGGCTGCACCCTCGACGAGGTACGGCGCGGTCTCGCTGCGGTGCCGGACACCGAGTACGACGAGCAGGGCCGGATCATCGGCCAGGGGCTCACGCTGCGCCCCACCCCACACCGGTTCACCGTGGCTGGCGAGGAGCTCTACACCTGGTGCGCCTTGGACACCCTGATCTTTCCCGCCCTCCTTGACCGCCCGGCACGCGTGGAGTCGGTCTCCCCGACCAGTGGCGAGCCGATCCGGGTCACCGTCGACCCCACCGCAGGGGTGACCAGCGTCGAGCCGGCCACCGCCATGGTGTCCCTGGTCAACCCCGAGAAGATCACCTCGATCCGCTCGTCTTTCTGCAACCAGGTGCACTACTTCACCGCCCCCGAGGACGCAGCAGCATGGCTGGCTGTACACCCAGCCGCCGAGGTCGTCACCGTGGCCGAGGCCTACGGGATCGCGGCCGATCTCACCGCCGCCTTCCTCAACCAGACCGATGCCGCCGTGGCCGACGACTGCCACTGCTGCTGTTAATCCACCGAAGGGAATCAGAACAGCAATGACCCCCCACCACGACGACCAGCCGGGACGGGCCGGCCTGCTCTTGGGAGCGGGAGCCGCGTTCCTCATGGTCGCCTGCTGCGCCCTGCTACCCCTGCTTGTCGCCGGCGGAGCCCTTGCCGGTGTAGGCGCATTCCTCCGCAACCCGTGGGTGATCGGCGCCGGCGTCGCGCTTCTGGCGTTTGGCGGGGTCGCGGCCACCAGGCGCCCCAACGGCGGCGACAACGCCGGCCACGACTGCTGCACGCCCATGCGCACCACCGAACACGACCCGAAGGACGAGCAGAACCGATGACGACCTCCCGCACCCGCCGTACCCCGCTCCTGACCGCCTGCGGCAGCACCGACACTGACCCGTCGGCCGCGGTAGGCACGCCCACCACGGTGACCAGCATCAACGGTCAGCAGATCAACCTGCCCTCCCCCGGCAAGCCGACCGCGGTGTTCTTCTTCTCCGTCGGCTGCGGCGAGTGCGTGAACGGCGTCCGGTCCCTCGGCGTGGCCGCCACCAGCGCCGACGAGGCCGGATCCGAGGCGAACTTCCTCGCTGTCGACATGGACCCCGGCGAGTCGAAGGAGACGATCGGCGACTTTATGGAGTACGTCGATGCCGAGCACGTCCCGGCCGCGATCGATCAGGGCGCAACGCTGTCCCGGCGATTCGGCGTATCGGCGCTGTCCACCCTCATCGTCGTCGACGCCGACGGCACGGTGACCTTCCGCGCCACCGACCCCGACGCGAAGACGATCACCGCCGAACTGCAGAAGGCCGGAGCCTGACCCATGGGCGGACTGCTCACGCTCGCCTTCGCCGCCGGCATGGTCGCCCCGGTCAACCCCTGCGGTTTCGCGCTGCTGCCGGCCTGGCTCACCCAGACCCTCGGCGAGGGCGACGCCTCCCCGACTCCGGTGCGGTTGCTGCGCGCCCTGCGCTCCGGCCTCGCGCTAACGGTCGGGTTTGCCGGCACCCTCGCAGCTGCCGGCCTACTGGTGAGCGCCGGTGCCCGTGGGCTGATCCAGGCCGCGCCCCGGCTCGGCCTCGCCGTCGGCATCGTGCTCATGCTGCTCGGCCTTTGGATGCTGGTCGGCCGCTCGATCTCCCTGAAGTTGCCCCAGATCCCCGGCCGGTCAACCGCGGGGCTCCCGCCCACCGCCCGAATGGTCGTCTTCGGCGTCGGCTACGCGTTGGCCTCTCTGTCATGCACCTTCGGGGTGATCCTCGCGGTCATCGCCCAGGCCCAGGCCACCGCCAGTTACGCCGGGCTTCTGCTGGTGTTCGCGGTATATGCCGCCGGCTCGGCAGCCGTCCTGTTGCTTCTCGCGCTGGCCACCGCCGCAGCCGGCACGGAACTCACCCGCCACGTGGCGCGACTGGCCCGCTTCGGTCCACGGATCACCGCCCTTGTCCTGCTGCTCACCGGCGCCTATCTGGCCTGGTACTGGTTTCCGGCCGCGACCAGCGACGCTCCCGTGGCGGCCGGCCGGACCGGCGGGCTGACGGGACTTTCCGCAACCGTGTCAAGCTGGGTTCAGGAACAGACCTCACTCCTCACCCTACTCGCCGCTGCGGCCGTCGTGCTGGCGCTGGCGCTCGGCATCCTGCAGCGAAGGCGAATGCGCGCACCGCGCAGGGATGAGACCGTCAAATGAACACCCCTGACCATCCCGGTGCTCAAGACGAAGCACGACTGGCCAGACGGTAGGAGTCGGTGCCGGTTTCGATGATGTTGCCGCCGAAGGTGAGTCGGTCGACGATGGCGGCGCAGAGTCGGGGGTCGGTGAAGGTCTTGGTCCAGCCGGCGAAGCCCTCATTGCTCGCGATAGCGACGGAGTTCTTCTCTTCACGTTCGGTAAGCACTTGGAAGAGGAGTTCGGCGCCGCGGCGGTCGAGTTCCATGTACCCGAGTTCGTCGATGCAAAGCAGGTCGACGCGCCCGTAGCGGGCGATCGTGCGTGCGAGCTGCTTCTCGTCGGCTGCTTCGACGAGCTCGTTCACCAACCGGGTGGCGAGGGTGTACTTGACCCGGAATCCCTTCTCCGCGGCGGCAGTACCCAGCCCGATGAGCAGGTGGGATTTGCCAGTCCCGGAGTCCCCGATCAGACAGAGCGGCTGGCCCTTCCTGACCCATTCGCCAGTGGCAAGGGTGTGGATGGTGGCGGGGTTGATGTTCGGATTGGCGTCGAAGTCGAAGTCCGCGATGTACTTCTGTCGCGGGAACCCGGCCCCGTTGACCCGACGGATCGTGGAGCGTCGGTCGCGGTCGTCGCACTCGGCCAGCAACAGCTCGGCGAGGAATCCTGTGTAGGTCAGCTGGTCCTTGTTCGCAGCGGCGACCGCGTCGCCGAGCAGGGCCCGCATGGTCGGCAACCTCAGCCGGCGGCAGGCTTGGTCGACCGCGGTGGCGGCGGCTTCTTCGGTTAGGCCGCGTCGGCGGCGCAGGGTGGTGGTCACGTTCGTGGCTGTGCTCATCGGGGTGCTCCGCTCTCATTGGGACTGGGCTGGTTGTCGGTGCCGGTGCGGCGGCCGAGGAGTTGCTGGTACTTCTCCATCGACGGCAGTGGCCGGTTGTCCGGCGGCAGGCCGGCGATGACGGCTTCGGGGTCGAGGAGCAGCCGTTCGGTGAGGGAGACGACTTTCCGCCTCTTGTCGACGCGCTGGTCGGCATCGCGTTGCTCGACACCACTCGCCTGAGCAACGAGGTGACGCTCCGACCCGGACCCAGCCGCGGCATCGCGGACCGCCTGCAGGCGGGCTTCGACCGCGACCACGTCCGCAGAGACCGCGCCGACGCTGACCGCTGCGAGGAGACCTGCTTCGACTTCGTCGGCGGTCATGGAGCGGTGCAGCAGGAGCACGTCGATGAGTTCGCGGGTGCCAGCGGCGTCCCCGAGCCTCCTGCGGGCGTTGGCCCAGAACGCCTCATGGGCCGGGGTGAATACCCCAGATTCGCGGGCTTGCGCGAGGACGGTGGATCCGGGCAGTGCTCCAGGCTTGCCCTTGAGCACCTCGAGGTAGTGGTCGAGGCTCACCGACTGTCCGCCGCGGGTCACGACACGGGGGTGGCGGGCGATCTGGGTGCGGCCGTCGAAGACGACCACTTCGCTGGCGCGCAGGGAGACGCGGACGCGGCGGTGGATGAACCGGGCCGGGACGGAGTAGCGGGCCATCCGAACGGTGATCATGGCGGAGCGGTCGACCATCGGGTGCAGCATCAAACCGGGATCGAACCCCTCCACCGGGAGCGGCGCGAGATGTGTTTGTTCGGTGGCGAAGTCTTCGCCGACGGTCCGGATCCGGGAGGAGATCCGGCGCTTGTCGTCGGAGGTGTCCCAGGCGCGGACCTTCTCGTTCAGCTCATCGAGGGAGTCGACGACTGGCATCGGCACGAGGTGTTGGCGACGGAACCGGCCGACGTCGCCTTCGACGCCGCCCTTCTCGTGTGCACCGGCGATGCCGGGCTGGCAGTAGAAGGGGTCGAACCCGAAGTGGGAGCGGAACAGCACCCAACGGTCGTTCTCTACCCGCTCCCGACCATGCGCGTTCACCACCCGGGTGACAGCGCTCGTGAGGTTGTCGTAGCGGATGTGTCGGGTGGGGATGCCGCCAATCTCCTGGAAGGCGGCGATGTGGCCTTCCAGGAACGCCTCCTGGCCCTGGGTGGCGTAGATCCGGTGCACCGCCTTGCCCGAGTAGGAGAGGCGGAAGGTGAACAGGAAGACCTTCGTCTTCACCCCAGCGAGGATGACGAAGAGCTCGCCGAAGTCGACCTCGGCTTCCGCACCCGGTGCGTGCTCCTGGGGGACCATGACCTCGACCCGTCGTCCGGCTTCGAGGTCGATCTGTGCGCGGCGGATGCGGACGTAGTCCCGAACCGTCGAATACGAGACATCGGTCGCGGCGTGTTCCTCGATCAGGCGGACGTGGATGCGGCGGGCGGTGTGCCGCTGTTTGCGTGGCGCGTCCAGGTCGGCGCGGAGCATGTCGTCGATCGCGGCCTTGAACGGGTCCAGCCGCGGCGAAGCGCGTACCGGGGTCTTCCGAGCTGGTGGCTCCGCGCAGGCAAGGGCTTGGCGGACCGTTGCCCGGCCGACCTGGTGCTTGCGCGCGAGCGCGCGGATCGACATGCCCTCGACCCTGGCGTCCCGGCGGATCGCAGCGAACACTTCCACACGCACCCTCATCCCGAAACCCACTTCCGGTGCCGCGAGCCCCGCTGGATGCGGGAACTCTCGACGCCACGGAAGTGGGTCCAGATCAAGCCGTCACGACGCCACGCCGACGACCGGGTGGGTCCGAATCAGACCGTCACAGTGGTCCCGAATCAGACTGTCATCGCCACTTGAGGGCGCCTTCAAACAGGTCGCGTCGTTCCCTCAGGTCTTTCCTCTTGCGGAGCCGCAAGGATCACCTGCAGCCGACGACGCGAACTTCAGCCGGCCGCGTCCGGCGAGCCGGCGCTCCGCGGACCGCAACCGCTTCAAGCGCCAGAGACAGGCGCGCGAGGAGATATTCGGCGCTCTACGGCACCGAATGGTCATGCGCTTGCACGTCATCTCCGATTCGCTACAAGCAATGGTGATTCTGCTGGGCTCGCCCCAGCTACCCGTCGCAGCCCCAATTTCGGTGGCTCGAACTAGCCTTGAGAGCGGTCTCTTGCTCGACCACGAGGTCGGCCCAGGAGCAAACGGTGAGCGACTACAGCGGACCGTAGCCGCCGAGCTCTGGGAGATCGAACAGGCGTACAAGGCTTCGCAGATACTTTTTCGCGGCCGCGGGCCCGGTGTGCAGAGCACGCCCTGGGAGGCTTCTATGACTCCTGCTGCTCTGGTTGCGAAGTATCGCGAAATTCGCCAACTGGCAGGTGCCGCTGGCTTCACCGTGGATGACGCGAAGAAGAGGAAATTTGCAGGCGAACCGGCGCCTTCGTCGGTTGGGTTCGGCCAAGTGGTCACGAGCATCGACGTCTCAACTACCAGGCTGGCCGAAAGTGTCGCCAACCCAGGGGTAGAGGTGCCGAAAGGCCACATCGAGCTTCTGTGGTCACTGTGCTCAGGTGCCACGCACGGGGCTATGTGGCTGGCCGGCAGTGAACTGCAACGATCGGTGACCACGAGGGAGTTCGGCGGATCGGAGATCGTTACTGCAACTCAAGCCTGCCTCCTGGGGGCGATGCTCGCCGTGCGTTCGTGCGAGAGCTACTTCGCGATGGACTCCGACTTGAGCACGTCCCTGAACAACCGTCTTCGCAGGCTGCTCAGGAACGTCGCGCCAATGCTGGGCTAGCCTCGATCTTTCATCGGGCGGACGTGTGCCGTCGTTGACGGCGTGATCGCCGGTTCTGGTGTCGGTTCTGCCTGATGGGTGTGACAAGTCCCCGCGATGTCGTTCGCGGTGGGCGCCGGTTTCCACGTGGCCGGTAGTCGTGCGGGGTCGTCGGGACGGGTGCCGGTGGTCACCCCGGCGCGGTCGCTGCCGGCGCGGGGTCGTGTAGTCGTTTCCAGGCAGTGATCACGAGGTCGGCGTTTGCTGCGGTTTCCTTGATGTGCAACAGGATTCGGCGACTGTGCCGAGCGATAGCGGCCGGGATCGTGAAGACCCGTAACCGTAGTTTCTTTGGTTCCCAGCGGCGTGCCTCGTGCTCGGCGTCGAACCCGATCAGCTGGGTCCAGGCGATCAGGTCGGCCGCGAGCATCACGATGGCGCACCAAATCTGGTTGGCGGTGAACCCTTTCAGCGGCAAGTTCCGCAGCCCGGTGTCCTTCGCGATCCGGATCCGGTCCTCACACCGCGCCCGCCGCCGGTGCCGCAACTCCAGGTTCGCCAGTTGCCCGCGGGTGGTGTTGGTCGCGAACGCGGTCAACCGGTACCCGTCGACGTCGTCGAACCGCAACTGCGCTCCGGGGTGGGGTCGTTCCCGGCGCACGATGACCCGCATCCCTGCCGGCCAGCCGGACAACAGACCGCGGAACGTGAGCAGGCCGGTCAGTTCGACCACGTCCGCGCCTTCGCGGACCTCGCCATCGGCGTTCAGTGCTGCCTGCCACGCCTTGGCCGGGATCAGCCGGTACAGCTCGGGCAGGCACGCGGGCAGGGTGAACCCGACCGAGTACGAAACACCCCGGCGGGCAAGCCACCTGGTGTACTCCTGGGTTCCGCCGCCGCCGTCGGTGCGGATCAGCACCTTGCGGCCCGGCCGGGCCGGGTTGATCCCGGGCAGCTGTTTGAGCGCGTCCCGGGTGACCTGGATGTGGTCGGCGGCGGTGTTGGAGCCGGCGTTACCCGGCCGCAACTGCATCGCCAATGGTTCACCGGTCCCGTCCGGGCCGTGGTCCACGAACGCACACAACGGGTGGAACCCGAAGCCTTTCTTGAACGTGGGCTTGGCTTCTTCCTTGTCCGAGTGCGCGGTGATCAGCGTGGCGTCCAGGTCCACGATCAACGGATCGGTGGCGGTCACACCGTGGGTCGGTGCGCGCTCACCGGCCAGCGCCCACGCGCGGGCACGGGCGGCACGTCGTGCGGCCGCCACCTGCTTCAACACGCGGTGGGCGTCCGCGGCCAACGCGGTAATCGTGCGAGAGATCGTTGCCTCGGATCCAACCGGTCCGTACACGTCGGCCTCGGACCGGATCACTGCCGCGTCCGCCAGGCAGTCACCGCCGAGCGCCAGCGTCACGGCCAGGTCGGTGAGCACCTTGGCCGGGTGATGCACCGCCGCCGGCTTGCGCCACCCATCCAGAGCCCGCGCCATCGCCGGGGACAGACCCGTCACCTCCGCGGCCGTGGTCAGCAACACCCCGCCCGCCGAACCAGCCGCCGACACCGGTGCCGTGTCGACCTGAACAGACGGGTAGAACCCGGTAGTCTTCTTCACCTGGAAGGTGCTCCTCGAACTGGTTCCGATAGTTGCTTCGCAACACCTATCGTCCCAGGTCAGGAGCACTTTTCAGTTCACAACACGGCCGTCGACACCGACACCCGATGAAATCTCGAGGCTAGTAGCTCACCGCCGCCAAGGTTGGGAGTCGGGATGTCGAGCGGCCCGGGTTGACCCACATCTTCACGAGCCCCAGCTACCGACGGCCAGCTTCGACTCAGGGGGTTCCTTCGGCTCCGTCCCCATGAGATCCTCCAAGGGCTCACCCTGCGTGGCCTCCTCTACGTGCGCGGACTCTGGGAGTTCATCGCGGCAGATGACATCCCTACCCAGATGCGAGTGCTGGAGGTCGCCGGCCTGGTGGAGGTTGTCGGCAGAGTGAAGGCGATCGGCGGGCCGAAGCTCTACGCCATCGTCCTCGGCAGTCTGGACTACATGGCACGGCTCCTCACGGGCCGCGGAATGGCGGGCGTTGCTGTAGCCGTGGCCGAAGGTGACGGCAGCGAAGACTCTGGCTCAGCATCCCCGTAAAAAGAAGCAGAAATTTTTTTCTTTGGTTCCGCCGATGCATTAGCCCTATAGTTGGTGGTGCCCAAGCTGACTCAGCTTGGGAAGTGAGCCCGAGACCCGGCCGGACGACCGCGGCACTCGGGCTTTGCGCTTGTCTAGAGCTCGATGACCTTGATGATCGGCATCACCTGCTGTCGCAGACGTCCACCTCGCGCGTAGCACCACCCCACAACGTCAGGCACCCACAACAGTGGTTCGTCGTGCCGGGAGAGGTGGTCGTACGAGAAGGGCACACCGCGTGCGCCAGCGCTCGTAGCACCGGTTCGGATCGACTGAGCGTCACGCTTCTTAGTCGCATCGCTACGGTCCAAGATCATTTGGTCCACCTCGTTTCGAACGCTGTCGGCGGCGAGGCGCTGAAGACAGGCATCGCGGGCTCCAGACTGGCCGCGGTGGTCGGCCGGCCGGGCTGAGTAGATCGTGACGCCGAGGTCGAGCGCGCAGACGGTCCTGATGATCCGGTCTTGTCTGGCTCCCTTGCGTTCGTCCTTCATGTGGATGCTGCGCTGGCGGGGCAGGAGCAGCCCGCGCATGGCCTGGCGCGCAGCTGCGGCGTCGCTCGACGCGACCAAAGAGCACATCACCAGGTAGTCACCCGGACAGGACTCATCGACGTAGGCGTGCCTTCCTGCCATCGGCTAGTCCTTGTCTTGGTTTCCGGAGAGATCCAACCCTTGGGTGGTCACCTTGTTGCGGTCTCGGTTGGAGATGACCAACGCACCTTCTTGCTTCAGGTCGACGATCAAGAGTTCGTCTCGTTTCTCCGGAGTCCACCGCTTCGCATGGGTTGTGTCAAGACCGATGAAACGCGTGAACATTGCTCCCGCAATCACGACAGGACTGTTCGCCTTGGCGGCCGTCTGTCGCCTCGCCGGGTACCCGTTCAGGTCATCAGCAGAAGTCGGCTTCAAAGCGATCAGCTTCTCGTCGGCATCCCAGAGAAACTGAACTGCCATCGGTTCCCCCAGGAGTTGGTAGGCCGCCGCGTTCAGGCTGAACATCCCGCGCTTCTGAATCGTTACGGCCGGAACGGTCGGGACGGGAGCGCTCCCCTTCTCAAAAACCTCGAACCCCATCGAATGTTCTCCTCGTCGTGATGTGCGTGCGTTCAACACGGCTGACCTCTCGCACCATCAGAGTACACGAGCGTGTTCGACGCTCTCAATAATTTCTCCACGACACTCAGGGCTGCGATGGAAGCTATGGAGAGTCTCTCGGTCGTCTAGGCCCTCCTGGGGTAGCTACATGCGTGCTCAGTGACGATCGTTTTCGAGCGGCGACACGCGAGGCGCGGGTCCACCGGGTCTCGGCTGTTCGAAACCACCTTGTACGGAGATTCGAAACGGTTGCTTCGCCTTTCGAGCAGCCTGACCTGTGGAGGCTCGGCTCCGGGCTGCGCAGCGACCAGGGCAGCACTGTTCTGGTTTGGCCGCGTCACACTGAGGCAATGAGGAGGACCCGCAGCCGCGGATAGGCTGGAGCACTGCAATCAAGAAGTGAGTTTGGAGGATCTCTAGCAAAGGGGAGAGGCGAAACGCTCGACCGAGCCTTACGACAGCGTCGATCGGTCGCAAATGAGAGGGCCGATCGCTGGGTAGGTGAACCATGCTTCGCCGACTTGCACCATAGGAACTGTAGGAGCGGCTGCTCAGGCTTGGTTCGCGGTGACGAAGAGCCACCAACCGGTGTCGGTGGCGGTGAGAGTGTGCCGATTTCCTTGATGCTCGATCTCGATGGTTTGTCCCGGCGTGGTGCGCCCCCACTGCGCCAATCCGTCAAAGGATTCGGCGGAGCCGGCTTCACTGATGTTGCCGCTGGAGCCTGGCTGCCAGTCGCCGTCGACGCGCACGTACCAGTCGAGGTCGATATCGGCGCCGTCACCGTTGGTGTCGATGATCGCGGCCCCTACATCCCCATTCGTCGCTACTGCCAGGACGGTGGCCGAGCGAGCGTCCCACCCGCCCGCGGCAATCGCAGTGTTCCAATCCAGGTCTCGCATGAGCGAAGCCTCCCATCTACGTGGTCCTGGCGGAACCGGTTTCGAGTCGTTCTGGGCGGGCTCACTAACGATCGTTTTCGAGCGGGCAAGGCAGGGCCCGGAAACGCGCCGTAAATGGTGTTCGAAAACCCTGCTCACTGACCTACATGCTCGAAACCTCTCAGTTTCGTTACTTTCGAGCAGTCAAGTGGTCACACGGTGACTCAATGGGGATACGCGCGAGTCAGCACTGTCGACCAGGACGCGGCGTTGCAACTCGACGCACTGCTAGCGGCCGGTGTCGACCGCGCGCACATCGTGGTCGACCATGCCTCCGGCACGAAAGAGTCGAGACCTGGCCTCGATGAACTGCTGGGAGGGTTGGAAACCGGCGACGTTCTGACGGTGTGGAAGTTGGACCGCCTCGGCCGGTCCCTGTCGCACCTAATCCGTGTTGTTGACGAGTTGGGAGACCGGGGCGTCGAGTTCCGCTCGATCACGGAGGCGTTGGACACCACGACGCCGGTGGGCCGGCTGCTGTTCCACGTCGTAGGCGCTGTCGCGCAGTTCGAGCGGGAGATGACCACCGAGCGCACCCGTGCAGCGTTGGCGGCCGCGCGGGCGAGCGATCGCCGACTTGGCCGGCCCTCCAGGGTGAACCGGCACCAGTACCTCCTCATTCAGCAGATGGCGGCTGCTGGTGAGCCACAAGGGGTTATCGCGTCCACGACGGGCCTGTCTCGCGCAGTGGTGGGTCGCGTCATCCGCGGGGAGATCGCTTCGCGGGCGCGCTTCGATGAACTCATCGAGCACGACATGAGCTTGCCAATGTACGAGGAATGCCCTTAGAGAGTCCGCTTGGCGAGGGCGAAAAGTGGCCGCCGCTGCGGTTGGTTGCGCCGCCATCGACCTGGATCGCGTCACTGCCACGAAGTTGAGACAACTGACAGCTTGTCCGAGATCGATCCGGCACCAGGGGCGGTGGGTCAGCTAGTCATCTATCGGAGCTGAAGCTTCTCCCCTCGGGCGCGTACGCCTCGGTGCTGGTGCCGTCGACGGCGAAAACTCTCGCTCCGTTCTGTGGGAAGTGCACCATCGCATCCATCGTTCAAACGGGTGCCCCTTTGCGGACTCTTCACAGTCGAGGGTGTCGATCTGTCAGCACGTCGCTGACCGGGTAGGGGTCGAGGTCTTCCGAGGAGTCTTCCGAGGATGAAGGTTCCTACACGCCTCATCTGGAAGACCTCGACGTGCCCAACGCTACGGCCGAGGACGGCTTCAGCTGTCCTGACCTGACCTCGTTCTGCGGTCTCGACTAACTTGGCCTCATCGCCGTTGGGCAACGTCTCGAACCCGACCCGTGCTGGCGTGCAGGTCGTTGACGATGACCGGTGTGGCTGCGAAGGAATCCCGCGGGGCGGCGTGGTTCGCCGGTTGTAGGCTCAGCTGCCGATGGCGGGCGCGGCCGCGATGTTCAGCAACCGCACCGCCGACGCCAGGTCGGCTACCTCCCGCACGTCCATTCCCTGCGGGGTCGACTCGTCGCCGAGCGAGCCCTTGGGCACGATCGCCCGGGTGAAGCCGATGCGGGCGGCTTCGGCCAGCCGACGCGGCACCCCCTGGACGGCGCGCACATCGCCCGCCAGACCCACCTCGCCGATCGCCAAGGTGCCCTGCCGAAACGGTTGATCCGCGAGCGAACTCGCCATCGCCAGTGCGATCGCTAGGTCGGCGGCCGGCTCGGCCAGACGTACGCCGCCCACGGTGGAGACGTAGCAGTCGGAGTCGCGCGCCTTCACGCCGCAATGCCGGTCGAGCACCGCGAGGATCATCGCGGTGCGGGAGGAGTCGACCCCGCTGGTGGTGCGTCGCGGGGACCCACCCTGACCCGATGGCGCGAGCAACGCCTGCACCTCGGTCACCAGCGGACGGCGTCCCTCGAGGGTGACCGTGATGCAGGTGCCGGGGGCGGGTTCGGCGGTGCGGGTGAGGAACAGCCCGCTCGGGTCGGGCAGGCCGACGATGCCGACGTCGGACAGGTCGAAGCAGCCGACCTCGTCGGTGGGGCCGAACCGGTTCTTCACCGCGCGCACCATCCGCAGCCGCGAGTGGCGTTCGCCCTCGAACTGCACGACGACATCGACGAGGTGTTCGAGCACCCGCGGGCCGGCGATCGAGCCGTCTTTGGTGACATGGCCGACGAGCAGTGTGGCGATGTTCTTCTCCTTGGCCACCTGGATGATGCTCGCCGCCACCTCCCGGATCTGCGACACATTGCCCGGAGCGCCCTCGATGTCGGCGGAGGCGATGGTCTGCACGGAGTCGACGATCAGCAGCCCCGGATCGACCTGCTCGATCTGGGCGAGCACGGTGGCGAGGTCGGTCTCGGCCGCGAGATACAGGGTGCGGGCCATGGCCTCGATGCGCTCGCCGCGCAGCCGCACCTGGGCGGCCGACTCCTCGCCGCTGATGTAGAGCACGTCCTTCCCCGCACGCGCGGTGCGCCCCGCGACGTCGAGCAGCAGCGTCGACTTGCCGATGCCCGGCTCGCCGGCGATGAGCACGACGGCGCCCGGCACGAGCCCGCCGCCGAGCACCCGGTCGAACTCGCCGACGCCGGTGGGGGCCGCAGCCGCGAGCGTCGCGTCGACATCGGAGATCGGCTGCGCGTGACGCTCGACGTGTCGGGCCGGTGCTGTGCGCGGCTTGACCGCGCCGGCCTCCACCACCGTGCCCCACGCCTGACATTCGCCACAGCGCCCGACCCACTTGATCGCCGTCCAACCGCACTCGGTGCACTTGTACGCGGGAGTCGAGCCCTTCTTCGCAGCCATGCGCCACACCGTAGGTGACCTCACCGACAACCTCACCGACAACCTCGTCGAGCACCTCGTCCACCCGATCGGCACCTCGTCCGGCGGCCGGGAGAGTACCCAGGCGCCGTCCAGCGAACTAGGCTCGCGCGAGTGAACCTGGAAAAAGTGGTCTTCGGCTTCTTCGTGCTGCTCGCAGCCACGTTGAACTTCGGATTTTTCATCGGCGACATCAGCGATCCCGAGGTGCACAACGTCTACGAGTTGTTCCTCGCGCTCGCGGTCAACCTCATCGCGACGGTGCTGAAGTTCGGTGACCGCACGCAGGTCGGCGCGATCCACCTCGCCACCAGCCTCGTGGCGTTGCTGCAACTTCTCGGCGCGGCCACGGTGTGGGTGTGGGCCACCCAGATCGGCGCCCACGGCCTCGACGCCCACGCGACCTCGAGCATGGTCTCGTTGTCCGGTGGAGCGCTGCTGGCGAACATCGTCTCGGTGACGCTCCTGGTCGTCGAGACGGTGTCGTACCGCCGCCACTGAACCACCGACCGGCCACCGACAGACCGAAAAGACTGAGCGACAAGGACATTCCGCGTTGGTCAACCTGATGCACCTGATGAACTTGCGGACGCGACGCGTGCGCATGGGTCGTCGCAAGGTGGTGCCCATCCCGACCGGCGTGCCCACCACCGACGCCGTGTTCCTGCTGTTGCGGCGGATGCGGGCACCGTTCGTGGTGCTCATCGTGACGTTCACCGTGTCGATGATCGGTCTGTCGCTCATCCCCGGTCGTACCGCCGACGGCAAGCCGTACAAGTACACCTTGTTCGACGCGTTCTACCAGGTGACGATGACCGTCACCACGGTCGGCTACACCGAGGCGCCACACCCGTTCACCTACGCGCAGCGCATGTGGATGACGGCGTCGATCTTCATGCTGGTGGTCTGTTGGGCCTACACGATCGGCGTGATCTTCTCGATCATGCAGGACTCCGCCTTCCAGCAGGCGCTCGGCACCCAGCGCTTCCGGCGCAAGGTGAAGGGCATGCGGGAGCCGTTCGAACTGGTCGTCGGCTACGGCGCTGCCGGTCAGGCGGTCGGCTCGGAGCTCGACCGCAGGCGGCGCCGGTTCGTCGTGGTCGAGCGCGAACAGGAACGGGTCGAGGCGGTCTGGACCGACGAACTGCACGCCGACGTGCCCGCGCACGGCGGTGATGGGAAGTTCCCGGCGACCCTCGGCCTGGCCGGGCTCGGCCATCCGATGTGCGAAGCCGTGCTGGCGCTCACCGACGACGACGAGGCCAACCTCGCGGTGGTGATGAGTGCTGCGCTGCTGCGCCCCGAGATCCCGTGCATCGCCCGCTGCGTGGACAAGGACGTCCAGGCCCGGATGGAGGAGTTCGCGCCGACGGCGATCATCAATCCGGACGACCGCTACGGCGGATATCTGGCGCTGCAGTTGCATCAGCCGGGCACCCACCAGCTCATCTGGTGGCTCATGGACAACGACGAGGAGAACCTCCCTGCGCCGCACCCCGGCCTGGACGCCGGCACCTGGGTGGTATCCGGCGACTGCGATTTCGGACGCATGGTGGCGGCCGATCTGCGCGGTGCCGGACTCGAGGTCGACCTGATCGGCGAGAAAGACCCCCTGCCGGTGCTCGACGACGTCGTCGGGTTCGTGGCCGCGTCCGCCAACGACCTCACCAACCTCGCGCTCGCGGAGCAGGTGCTCGCCGCCAACGCCGACGTGTTTCTGTGCGTCCGTCAGCGCACCGAGGCCTACCGCGCCCTGGTCAGCGCGATGGAGATCGACTCGGTCTACATCTCCACGGAACTGGTCGCCCGTGAGGTGCTGGCGCGGGTGCTCGCCCCGACCTTCTGGCAGTACATCGAGCACGTGCTGCAGCAGGACGAGGGTTATGCGCTCGCGGTGCGCGACGAGATCGTCGCCTACTGCGGACGTCGCGCGCCCGAGAAAGAGGTCGTCACCCTCGACAAGGAGGGTGCGCCCGCCGTGGTCGACTGGCTGGCCGACAAGGACCTCACGATCGGTGACCTGCTGCACCACCCGCTGAACCGCGAGGAACACCTCGAACTCGTCGTGCTGATGCTCGCGCGCGAGGGGGCCGAGATCCTGTCCCCGCCGCCCGGCACGCCGCTTCGTGTCGGCGACAAGATCCTGCTCGCCGGCGCCTCGCACGGGTTCTCCGATCTGCGTGCGGCGTTGTTCTACCCGGCCACGTTGGAGTACGTCGTCACCGGCAGTCACGTGCCGACGACGTGGTTGTGGCGCAAGTTGGGGCGGCGTCAAGGAGCTGCGTAGGCCGAGCCGAAGCCCTCTGGTTCCCAACGGAATTTGATCCACAGCCCATCCGGTAGGTGCCGGTTCTCCACAGGTCGTCTGCGACTGATTGTGGGTGTCGGTGGTCGTACATATGTTTGATTCATGACCACCAGTTACGAGATCGACGAGCCTCTGAGCGAGGTCGAACTCGAGCTGCTCGATTCCCTGTTGAGTCGCAAGACGTATCGGGTGCGGCCGGTCATCACCGAACACTCAACCCCCACGGAGATGCTGGCCGCGGCGGCGCAGTTGTGTCGGGACGCGTTCGCCAAGATCGACACCGACACCATCCGCGCGGGTGAGGCTGCGTCGACAGGACGGGTGTCGTCGGTGGAGGAGCTGCGGTCGTTGGAGGAGACGATCAGCGCGGCCGCGGTGACGGGTTCGGTCGTGCAAGGTGCTGCGGCGATCGCGATGGCGAGGTACGCCGCGATCGACCGCGAAGTCATCGATACCGACACCGGGTTCGCGGTGCCGGTCGAACGGCCCATCGGGCATCAGGCCGACTTCGCCGACACCGATTTGGCCGCCGCCTGCCAACTCGCACCACGCACCGCTTCCACCAGGCTGGGTGCCGCGGTCACCGCGTGTACGAAGACGCCGCGGTTGGTCGAGGCGGCGGTCGCGGGTGGGGTGCCGTTCTGGAAGGTGAGCCTCGTCGCGGCCGAACTGGCCGACGCCACCTCCACGACGGCGGCGATGGTCGAGGACGAGTTGTTGGGGTCGCGTGGGTTCGCCTCGTGGGGGTTCCAGAAGCTGAAGTCGACTGTGCGGGCACTGGTGACCCGGTGGGAAGCCGACGCCGCCAAACAAACGAAGAAGCGGACCGCGCGGGAAGCGATCGGGGTCTGGGCGGAAGGCTCCGACATCCCCGGGTTGTCCGAACTGCGGGCGGTGGGTCCGGCGGATCAGATCGCGAAGATCCACGCCGCGCTCGACCAGTTGGCCGACACCTGGCGCAAACACCCTGAACAACACGCGGAAGCCCACCCCGAGCAGTACCCCCAGCAGACCGGACAGCAGGGCACGCCGGCAGGGTCGGGCATGGGGACGGAGCCAGGGTCAGCGTTCAAACCGACGGTCAAACCGACGCTCGGTCAGCTACGCCTCGACGCGCTGTGCGACCTGGTCACCCAAGGCTGCGACATCGGGTTTCACCTCGTCATCCACGTCCCCTTCCAACGCACCAACGCCACCAGCGACAACCATGACGAGAGCAGTGACTGCGCCGACAACGGCGAAGGCGCCGGTGCGCAGGCGGCAAGCGATCCAGGTCCGCCCGAAAATGACTGTGACACAGCCGATCCGGAGACATCACACGGCTCGACCGGCCCACCAGATGGTGACGCCCGTGGGAGCACCCGCACTGACTGGGCGGAGATCCCGGGCATCGGGTTGGTCGCTCCCGACACCGTCGATGCGCTGGTCGAACGGTTCGGCTGCCGGCTGACCCGGGTGCTGTTCGACACCGACACCGGCATCACCGCCGAAACGGCCTCCGCACGCTACGAACCACCACCGAAGATCCGGGAGTTCGTCCAACTGAGGGACCAGTCCTGCCGGTTCCCCGGATGCAGCCGACCCGCGATCCGCTGCGACGAAGACCACGTGCAGGAATGGCCAACCGGCGACACCAAAGGCGCGAACCTCGCAGCCATGTGCCGACACCACCACGACGCCAAAACCAAAGGCCACTGGGACGTCGAGATGACCGACGACGGAATCTGTACCTGGATCAGCCGCACCGGCCGCCGCTACGTCACCTACCCCGACACCGACAAAGGCCGAAGCGACGATCAGTCCGAATCAGCGAATGGGCCTCAGTCAGGCTGAGCGAGCAGCGCCGGTCAGTACTTCTTCCAGCGCACGCACACGGCGTAGTCGACCTCGTCGCCCTGGTGCGCCGCGAGAATCCGGTCGGTGTGGTGCTTGTCGAACTCGATGCCGACGACGGCCTCGAAGTCGGCCCGCGAGTCGAGCTTCCAGCGCATGAGCACCGGAATCTTCGACCAACCCTGGCGGTCCCAGAAGCGTTCGACGGACACGGGGTCGTACGTCGGCCAGGCCTCGCGGAACCACGACCCGAAGGTCGAGCGCGACGCGTCGTTGTCGACGACGAAGGCGACTCCGCCACGGGCCATCACCCGGTCGAGCTCGGCGAGCCCCGGCTCGCAGCCGGCGCCGAAGAAGTACGCCCACCGGTTGTGCATCACGTCGACGGACGCTTCCTCGACCGGCAGCATCTCCGCGCCGCCGAGCCGGACGTCGACATTCCCGAGACCGCGCACCCGGGCCTGCGCTCGGCGCACCAACGGCTCGTGCGGTTCGACACCGATCACCGACGCGGCGGTGCGGGCCAGTTCGGGAAGGTGGAAGCCGGTGCCACAGCCGACGTCGAGCACGCGGGCGCCGGCCCAGTCGCGCACCGAACGCATCGCGTCCCAGATCAGACCGTCCGGGTCGACGCCGCGGTTCTCGATCTCGTAGATGTCGGGGTTGTTCCAGATGTTCGGCGACGGGATCGCTTCGTACTCGGCCATTCTCAGATCCTTCGACGATTCTGCTGCTGGGCGGCCAGCGTTGCGGGGTGCACCAGCAACGGCAGCATCTTGCGGCGGCCCGGACGCTGCGCGGCTTCGACCGCGGCGAGGTGAGCCTCGCAGCGAAGGACCAGTTCGGCATAACCGGCCTCGCCCATCAGATGTTTCAGCTCTCCGGCATTCGAGACGTACACCGGGTCTTTACCCACGTGCGCCTCCGGGTTGCCCGAGCAGTACCAGTCGAGGTCGTGGCCGCCGGGACCCCAGCCGCGGCGGTCGTATTCGGTGATCGTCACCTCGGTGAAGCTCGACTCGTCGTTCATCGTCACCGTGCGGAAGTCGCGGCGGATCGGCAGTTGCCAGCAGACGTCCGGCTTGATCGTGTGTGGCTCGATGCCCTCGGCCATCGCGTGCTGGTGCAGCGCGCAGCCGGCGCCGGCCGGAAAGCCCGGGCGGTTGAGGAAGATGCACGCGCCGTCGACGACGCGGGTCTTGGTCGCGCCGTCCTCCTTCTCGGTCCAGCCCTTCTTGGAGTGACCCTCGTCGTAGTACTGCCACTCGTCGGGGCCGAGGGTCTTGGCGACCTGCTTGATGTTCTTCAGGTCGTCCTTGTCACTGAAATGCGCGCCGAGCGTGCAGCAACCGTCGTCGGGGCGATCGGCGTAGATGCCCTGACAACCCTGCCCGAAGATGCAGGTCCAGTTCGACGTCAGCCAGGTCAGATCCACCCGGAAACGCTCGGTGTCGTCGTCGGGGTTGTCGAACTCGGCCCAGACCCGTGGGGCCCGCAGCGGTGTCTCGAACGGTGTCTCGGTCACGGACGCATTGTTGCCTACCGATAACCTCGCCCTCATGCGCCTGGGTGTCATCGACGTCGGATCGAACACCGTTCACCTCCTCGTGGTCGATGCCCACCAGGGGGCGCGGCCGCTTCCGGCCTTCTCGCACAAGCGGGAGTTGCGGCTCTCGGAGTTCACCGACGACGCCGGTCACATTGCCGAGAGCGGCGTCGACGCGCTGGTCACCTTCGTGCGTGAGTGCCAGGAGATCGCCGACGACCAGGGCGTCGAGGAACTGCTTCCCTTCGCGACCAGCGCGATCCGTGAGGCCGCCAACGGTGAGTACGTCATCGAGCAGGTGCGCACCCGCTCCGGCCTCGACATCCAGGTGTTGCCCGGTGAGGACGAGGCCCGGCTGACCTTCCTGGCTGTACGCCGCTGGTTCGGCTGGTCGGCCGGCCGCCTCCTCGTCGTCGACATCGGTGGTGGATCCCTCGAACTCGTCACCGGCACCGACGAAGAACCCGACGTCGCGATGAGCCTGCTGCTCGGCGCCGGCCGCCTGACCCGCACTCTCCACGGCGACCCGCCGCCGTCCGCCGATCTGAAGGCGCTGCGCAAGCAGATCCGTTCCGACATCGCCCGCGAACTGCGTCCGCTGACCAAGGCGGGCGTGCCCGACCGGATCATCGGCACCAGCAAGACCATCCGTTCCCTGGCGCGCATGTGCGGTGCCGCGCCGTCCGGTGAGGGCCCGTACGTGCGTCGCGTGCTCGCCCGCGACGACCTCAAGGCGATGGTGCCGAAGCTGTCGAAGATGACTGCGGCACAACGGTCCTCGCTGCCCGGTGTCTCCGAGAGTCGGTCGGCGCAGGTGCTCGCCGGCGCGATGGTCATCGAGGCCGTGATGGACCTGCTCGACATCGCAGAGCTGGAACTGTGCCCGTGGGCGATGCGCGAAGGTGTCATCCTGCGACGGTTGGACTGGCTGGACTCCTAGATGGGTGTGGTGGACGTGCCCGACTCGCGTGTCGCATTGTCGACATCCTCGGTGTACCCCCTGGGGGTTGTGGGCGCGTTCGACCTCGCCGAGCGCCTCGGCTACGACGGCATCGAGGTGATGGTCTGGACCGACCCGGTGAGCCAGGAATCGGGCGCGCTGGGCCGACTGATCGACCACTACGGGCTCCCGGTCGTGTCGATCCACGCGCCGACGCTGCTGCTGACCCAACGGGTCTGGGGTGTCGAACCGTGGGGCAAGGTCGACAACTCGGTGCGCTTGGCCCAGGAGGTCGGGGCCGAGGTGGTCGTCGTGCACCCGCCGTTCCGGTGGCAGAAGGAATACGCGACCGAGTTCGTCGAGGGCATTCGGGCCCGCGAGGACGCGTCGGGCATCGCGATCGCGGTCGAGAACATGTTCCCCTGGCGTGCCCGCGGACGCGAGATGCAGGCCTATTTGCCCGACTGGGACCCGGTGGGGGAGGACTACCGGAACGTCACGCTCGACCTGTCGCACACCGCGACCGCCGGGTCGGACGCCGTGCAGATGGTGCAGGACCTCGGCGATCGGCTGCGCCACATCCACCTCGCCGACGGACTCGGGTCGTTCAAAGACGAGCACCTGGTGCCCGGACGCGGCGGTCAACCCTGCGCCGAGGTGCTGGAAATGCTTGCTGCCCAGCGCTTCTCGGGCGATGTCGTGGTCGAGGTCGGCACCCGCAAACTGTCCGACGACGACCGCGAACTCGACCTCGCCGAGGCGCTCGCGTTCGCCCGGCTGCATCTTGCGGCGCCCGCGTCGGCCGACTGACGCATACGTCAAGAAGAACTGAACGCAGGCCGTTCCTCGGGCGGGGATCGGCGGCATTGATCACACAGCGAAGCCTCGCAGCTGAAACACGGGCGCAACACAATCGCGCTAGGTTCGCATGCGTGACAGGGATCTTCGAGGCGTATCGGACGCGACCGAACACCTATGACGAGATGTATGCCGACAGCGGCGAGACGCGCTCGGCATACGCGCAGCTGCGCAGACAGGTCGAACAGCTCACTCCGGACGATCTGCGCACGCGGGCCGACTATCTCTCGCACACCTATCTCGACCAGGGCGTCACCTTCGATATCGGTGGCGAGGAACGTCCGTTCCCGGTCGACATCATCCCGCGCCTGATCGACAACCAGGCGTGGTCGCGGGTGGAAGCTGGTGTGGCACAACGGGTTCGGGCGCTTGAAGCATTTCTCGCCGATATCTACGGCGAGGGTCAGGTGTTCAACGACGGTGTGATCCCGCGCCGTGTCGTCACCAGCAGCCCGCACTTCCTGCGCGCCGCGAAGGGCATCGACCCGCCCGCGGGGGTGCGTGTGCACGTCGCCGGCATCGACCTGATCCGCGACGCCAACGGTGACTTCCGGGTGCTCGAGGACAATGTGCGCATCCCGTCCGGTGTCTCGTACGTGATGACGAACCGGCGCGCGATGTCGGCCGGGCTGCCCGAGGCGTTCGCGCACCACCGCATCCGCCCGGTCACGCAATACCCCGCCAAGTTGCTCGCGGCCCTGCGGGCCTGTGCGCCGTCCGGTGTGGGCGACCCGACGGTCGTGGTGCTGTCGCCGGGCTCCTACAACGCGGCGTACTTCGAGCACGCGCTGCTGGCGCGGTTGATGGGGGTGCGCCTCGTGGAGGGGCGCGACCTGGTCGCACAGGCCGGACGGGTCAGCGTGCGCACGACCAACGGGCTGGTTCCGGTGCACGTCATCTACCGCCGGGTCGACGACGACTTCCTGGATCCCGTTCATTTCCGGCGTGATTCGGTGCTCGGCGTGCCCGGCCTGCTCAACGCGGCACGGCGCGGCAATGTCACGATCGCCAACGCGGTCGGTAACGGCGTGGCCGATGACAAGCTCGTCTACACCTACCTGCCCGACCTCATCCGCTACTACCTGGCGCAGGAGCCGATCCTGCCCAACGTCGACACCTGGCGCTGCGAAGACCCCGGTCATCGCGAGGAGGTGCTCGACCGGCTCGACGAACTCGTGGTGAAGCCGGTCGATGGCGCGGGCGGCAAGGGCATCGTCATCGGCCCGCGGGCAACCCCGCAGCAGATCGAGGAGCTGCGCACCCGGCTGCTGCAGGACCCCCGCGGCTGGATCGCCCAGCCGGTGGTGCAACTGAGCACGGTGCCCACCCTGATCGGCAGCGAGCTCGCGCCGCGGCACGTCGACCTGCGGCCGTTCGCGGTCAACGACGGCGAGAAGGTGTGGGTGTTGCCGGGCGGCCTGACGCGCGTCGCACTGCCCGAGGGCGAACTGATCGTCAACTCCAGCCAGGGCGGCGGGTCGAAGGACACCTGGGTGCTCGCACCCGAACCGGGTGACCCTGCGGTCGTCGCCGAGCCGGCCGCGGACGGCGCGGTGCTGCACCCGGCGCAGCGCACCGCCCGTGCCGCTGCGCAACGGGAGGCCGCCGACGCCGAGCGTGACCAACCGCAGTCGCTGGCGCCCGGTGCCGCGCAGGCGCAGAGTCAGACACAGAGTCAATCCCAGAGCCAGACACAGAGCCAGACACAGAGCCAGACACAGAGCCAGAGTCAGTCCGGGGGCAGCCAGAGCCAGTCCCAATCTCAGAGTCAGACCAGCACGGACGGGGGAAACCGCTGATGCTCAGTCGAATTGCGGAGTCCCTCTTCTGGATTGGCCGCTACATCGAGCGCGCCGAGGCCACCGCGCGCATCCTCGATGTGCACCTGCAACTGCTCGTCGAAGACCCGGTGCTCGACCACGACGCCACCTGTCGCTCGCTGCTCGCGGCGATGGCGGTGGCGCACGAGGGGCCGGCGACCACCGATGACGTGCTGCGGTTGCTGCTCGTCGACCAGGAGGCGCCGACCTCGATCGCGCACGCGATCTGGCAGGCCCGGGAAAACGCCCGGCGCTCGCGCGAGATCGTGTCGATCGAGTTGTGGGAGGCGATCAACACCACTCATCTCGCGGTGAACCGGGGCGAGCTCGGGCGGATGCGTCCGGCCGACGCGTTTCGGCTGGTGCGTGAACGCGCCAATCTCATCGCCGCGCTGGCCGACAACACCCAGAGCCACGACGACGGGTGGCAGTTCATCAAGCTCGGTCGGATGATCGAACGCGTCGACATGACCGCGCGGGTGACGCTGATGACCAGCTACGGCACGGGTTCCGCGTCGTCCTGGCTGGTGACGCTGCGCGCGTGCGGCGCCGCGCACGCGTTCACCCGCATCCATCGCGCGTCGGAGTCGCCCCGGTCGGCTGCCGAGTTCCTGTTGCAGGACCGGTTGTTCCCGCGGTCGGTCAGCTTCTGTCTGGCCGAGGCGAAGGAGTGCCTGGAGAAGCTCGACCCGAAAAAGTCGCGCACCGGATTCTCCGGAGACGCCCGCCGCATCGTCGGTCAGGCGCTCGCGCAACTGGAGTACCGCGCGATCAGCGATGTGCTCGCCGATGTCGCCGCCGAGATGGAGGGGCTGCAACGGGTCGGTGCAGCCGCCACCGACGCGGTGACCAAACGCTACTTCGAGGGAGCGATCTCTCCCGAATGGAACCGAGGTGAATCGTGAGCGTCACCCTGCGCCTGGTGCACCGCGCCGGCTACACCTACTCAGGCCCGGCCGTCGCGTCGTACAACGAAGCCCGAATGGTGCCCAAATCGACTCTGGCCCAAACGGTTTCGCACACAAGGCTGGAAATCACACCGACCCCGTGGCAGGACTCGTGGATCGACTACTGGGGCACCAACGTCACCACCTTCGAACTGCACGAGCCGCACGCCGAGCTCAAGGTGGTCGCGATCAGCACCGTCACCGTCCACCGCGAGCACGAATCGGGTGAGGGTGCCGAGGCACCCGGCCGGCACCTCGGCTGGCACGAGGTGGCCGCCCAGGAGGTCGTCGACGACCTGGGGGAGTACCTCGACCTGACCGGGCACTGCACGACCGGTGCCGCCTTCGCGGCCGTCGTCGACGAGGTGCGCGCACAGTCGCAGACGCCCGCGCAATTCGTCGACGGCATCGTGGAGCGGATCCACCGTGAGGTCGGCTACCGGCGCGAGCGCTTCGCCCACGCCAGGACGGCCGACAAGGTGTGGAACGTCGGCGAGGGTGGCTCGATCGACCTCGCCCATCTGACGATCGCCGCACTGCGGGCAGCCGGCATTCCGGCGCGCTTCGTCATCGGTTACCTGCTGCCCGATCGCACCGCCGAGATCGGCGAGGTGATCTCCGGTCACGGCCACTGTTGGATCGAGTGGTGGGACGGCGAATGGGTCGCATTCGACCCGGCCGTGCGCACCACACCCGACGACTTCTACATTGAGGTTGCGCACGGACGCGACCACACCGACGTCGCCCCTCTGCGCGGCATCTTCACCGGCACTCCCGGGAGCAAGATGTCCGTCACGGTGGAGATCAGCAGATTGGCCTGATCCCACTGCACGAGAGCCGCACAAGAAGGAGAAGGCATTGTTCGACCCGAGCGCCGCGCTTCGCCAGGGCATGATCGGCCTGAGCAAGAACACCAAGGTTCGTGACGTCGTCGAGAAGGCGCCGGTCAGCAAGGACGTCGTCAAGAGGTTCGTCGCCGGCACCGGCACCGCCGATGCGGTCAGCGCAGTGCGGGAACTCGATGGTCACGGCAAGCTCGCCACCCTCGACTTCCTCGGCGAGGACACCCTCGACAAGGCTCAGGCGATCCACACCCGCGACACCTACCTCGACCTGCTGGCCGACCTCGCCGACGCCGGCCTCACCGACGGTGGACGCGTCGAGGTGAGCCTCAAGCTCAGCGCGCTCGGGCAGGCGCTGCCGCAGGACGGCAAGAAGATCTCGCTCGACTTCGCCCGCTCGATCTGCGAAGCCGCCGCCATCGCCGGCACCACGGTGACCCTCGACATGGAGGACCACACCACCACCGACGCGACGCTGGAGTCGCTGGCCGAACTGCGCAAGGACTTCCCGACCACCGGCGCCGTGCTGCAGGCCTACCTCAAGCGCACCGAGGCCGACTGCCGCGACCTCGCCACCGAGGGCAGCCGCGTGCGACTGTGCAAGGGCGCCTACTCCGAACCGGCCTCGGTCGCCTTCCAGGACAAGGGCGAGGTCGACATGAACTACGTCAAGTGCCTGCGGGTGCTGATGGAGGGCAAGGGCTACCCGATGGTGGCCAGCCACGACCCGCGCATCATCGAGATCGCCGGGTCGCTCGCCGACAAGAACCTGCGAGCAGCCGACTCCTTCGAGTACCAGATGCTCTACGGCATTCGCCCGAAGGAGCAGCAGCGCCTGGCCGACGCGGGCAACCGGATGCGCGTCTACGTGCCCTACGGCGACGAGTGGTACGGCTACCTGGTGCGTCGCATGGCCGAGCGCCCCGCCAACACGATGTTCTTCCTGCGCGCCGTCACCGGTAAGCGCTGAGCACAGCCTCCTCCTCGAAAGGGCGACCGGTGTCCGAGAACGTGTCCGAGAACGTGTCCGTCAACGCCACGTCGTCGCGCCGGTTGGCCCTGCTCGGGGTCGGCGTGATGGGCGAGGCGCTGCTGTCCGGTCTGCTGCGCAGCGGTCAGGACGCCGCCCAGGTGGTGGTCGGTGACCGCTACGAGGCGCGCGCCCAGCACATCGTCGAGACGTACGGCGTCACGGTGGCGCTGCCCGCTGAGGCGGTCGCCGGGGCCGACACCGTGGTGCTCGCGGTGAAGCCGCAAGACATGGGGTCGCTCCTGGAGGAGATCCACGACGCCCTGCGTCCGGGGGCGTTCGTCGTGTCGATCGCCGCCGGCATCACGACGGCCTACCTCGAAGCGCGCCTGCCCGAGGGTACCCCGGTCGCGCGGGCCATGCCGAACACGCCTGCGCTCGTCGACCAGGGCATGGCCGCTGTCAGCCCCGGAACCCATTGCGGCACAGACGATCTCGCCGAGGCGATGCGCCTGCTGGAGGGCTGCGGCAAGGTCGTCACCGTGCCGGAGAAGCACCAGGACGCCGTCACCGCGATCAGCGGCAGCGGACCGGCGTACATCTTCTATGTCGTCGAGGCGATGGTCGAGGCCGGTGTGCTGCTCGGGCTGCCCCGCGTCACCTCCACCGAGCTCGTGGTGCAGACGTTGTTCGGTGCCGCGACGATGCTCAAGGAGACCGGTGAGCACCCGACCGTGCTCCGGGAGCAGGTGTCGTCGCCGGGCGGCACCACGATGTCGGCGCTGCGCCAACTCGACGACCACAAGGTGCGCGCGGCGTTCCTCACCGCGATGGAGGCCGCCGCGCAACGCTCCGCCGAGCTGGCACAAGGCTGAGGGACCGCTGTGTCGACCCGTGCAGGCACTGAGGATGCGCTGAGCAGCCCCCCTGCGGGGCGACCGGCGCGCAGCCGCTGCGGTTAGGCTGGCGGCGCTAGACCACCCTGGCCGATTATCGGGAATTTATTGGGCATGGAAAGGTGGAGTGCATGAGCGAGATCACGATCCGCACGCTGGGCACCGACGAATGGGAGACCTACCGTGAGGTGCGCCTGAACGCGCTGGAGGAGTCGCCGGAGGCGTTCGCCGCGTCCGCAACGCAGGAGAAGAACTACGACGAGGACTTCTGGCGCGCCCGCGTGGAGCGGTCGCGCCGTCTGGTCGCCGAAGACGGTGAATCCATCGTCGGTGTGGTCTCGGTCGGTGACCGTTCCACCGAGGAGAACCGGGTCGGCGAGCTGTTCGGCCTGTGGGTCACCCCGCGGCTGCGCGGCCAGGGTGTCGCCTGGAAGCTCGTCCAGGCCGGCGTCGACCAGGCGCAGCAGGAGGCCTACAAGTTCCTCATCTACTGGGTCGGCACCGACAACGGCCGGGCCGTGGCGTTCGCCAGCAGTTTCGGCTTCCGTCCGACCGACTCCCGCCGTCCGATGAAGGGCGCGTCCGAGGAGACCCAGGACGAGGACGAGATGGCGATGGTCTATCCGCTGGGCGACGACCCGGCGGCCGTTCCTTCCTCCGTCCTCGACCAGAGGCACTCCTAACTCCTCGAACCCGTAGGGGCGCGCCATGGCTTCGACACCGTCGTCGGTCCGGGTCGTCTGGGACGACCGCTTCACCCAGTACGACTTCGGCGATTCGCACCCGATGAATCCGGTGCGGCTCGACCTGACCACCAGGCTGGCGCGCGCCCTCGGGGTGCTCGACCTGCCCAACGTCGAGGTGCACCCGGTCGCCGACGAGCCCGACCTCGACAGTTTCCTGACCCAGGTGCACACCCCGGAGTTCGTCGCGGCGGTCAAGGCGGCCTCGGCCGATCCCGACCACGCCGACCAGGCGTTCGGGCTCGGCACCGAGGACGATCCGGCGTTCCGGGGCATCCACGAGACCTCGGCCCGCATCGCCGTCGCCACCCGTGACCTCTGCAAGGCGGTATGGGAGGGCGAGGTCGACCACGGCGTCAACTACTGCGGCGGCCTGCACCACGCGATGGCCGACCGCGCGGCCGGCTTCTGCATCTACAACGACGTCGCGCTCGGCATCAGGTGGTTGCTCGACCACGGCGCCGAGCGCGTCGCCTACGTGGACGTCGACGTGCACCACGGCGACGGCGTCGAACGGATCTTCTGGGACGACCCGCGGGTGCTCACGATCTCGGTGCACGAGACCGGACGCGTGCTGTTCCCCGGCACCGGCTTCCCCGGCGACATCGGTGGACCCGACGCGCAGGGTTCGGCGGTCAACGTCGAACTTCCCGCCGGCACCGGCGACGCCGGCTGGCTGCGCGCCATCCACGCCGTGGTGCCCGCGGTGCTGCGTGCGTTCAAGCCGCAGATCATGGTCACCCAGCAGGGGTGCGACTCCCACTACTCCGATCCGCTGGCGCACATGGCGATCAGCATCGACGCCCAGCGCACCGCGTTCGAGACGATCCACGACCTCGCCCACGAACTGTGCGGCGGACGTTGGGTGGCGCTCGGCGGGGGAGGGTACGAACTCGTCGACGTCGTGCCCCGCTCCTGGACCCATCTCACCGCGGTGGCCGCGCACCACCCGATCGACCTGGAGTCAGCAGTCCCGCAGGAATGGCGTGACTACGTCACCACCCTCGTCGGCCGCCCCGGACCGCCCCGGATGGGCGACGGAGTGGCCGACGGCGGCCACGTGTGGTTCCGCTCCTGGGCCACCGGCAGCGACCCCGACAACCCCGTCGACCGCGCCGTGATGGCCACCCGCGAGGCGATCTTCCCGCACCACGGCCTCGACATTTGGTTCGATTAGCGCCGATTTTGGGCGTAGGCGGCGTGTCGGATGGACAGATCCTCGCCGGAACTTTCCACGGAGGTACATCTGCCCCTAAGGTTCTCCAAGGCAACACCAACCACACAGGTTCGCTCCGACCGGGGCGAGACACAGCCGCGAGAGGGCCGGGGTACACATGGAGCAAGAGCGTCAGATCGGCGACGTCACGTTCATGACGGTGGCCGAGGTCGCCGCGATCATGCGTGTGTCGAAGATGACGGTCTACCGGCTCGTGCACGCCGGCGAGCTGCCGGCCGTTCGTGTCGGTCGGTCGTTCCGTGTGCCGGAGGACGCGGTGCACGAGTACCTCAACCAGTCGTACATGGGCACTGCCTGATTTTCCGGCTCGCGGGCAATGCCGTAAAGTGGCCCGAAGGGCTCTTGGGCCCACCGAATCGTTCCATCCTCGAGATCCAGTAAGGACACTGCTGACGCATGGGTTCCGTCATCAAGAAGCGCCGTAAGCGCATGGCCAAGAAGAAGCACCGCAAGCTGCTGCGCAAGACGCGCCACCAGCGTCGCAACAAGAAGTAATCGACTTCTTCACGCACAAGCAGGCTCCGCCCGGTTTGAGGGACGGAGCCTCTTGCGTCCAGCAGGGGCCGCCGTAGGATCGCAGCGGCAGAATTCCAATGGGGAGGCGACAGGGATGGGCCGCATCGTTCTGGTCACCGGTGTGTCGCGCCGCATCGGCGGGCGCACGGCGGAGTTGCTGTCCCGAGACCCCGAGATCGACAAGGTGATCGCGGTCGACGCGGTGCCGCCGTCGCACAGCCTGGGTCGCGCGCAGTTCGTGCGCGCCGACATCCGCAACCCGATGGTCGGCAAGGTCATCTCCCACGAGGGCGTCGACACCGTGCTGCACCTCGGGGTGATCATCACTCCCAAGCAGGTCGGTGGCCGCACCTCGCAGAAGGAGATCAACGTCATCGGCACCATGCAGTTGCTGGCTGCCTGCCAACGTGCCGAGTCCCTCAAGCGCTTCGTGGTGAAGTCGTCGTCGGCGGTCTACGGCTCCTCGCCGCGTGACCCGGCGATGTTCACCGAGGAACAGCAGGCCCGGCGCAGCCCCACCGGCGGCACCGGAAAAGACTCCGCCGAGGTCGAGAACTACGTGCGCGGGTTCGCCCGGCGCCGCCCCGACGTGTCGGTGTGCACGCTGCGCATGGCCAATGTCGTCGGACGCGGGTTCCGCAGCCAACTGTCGGACTACCTGTCGATGCCGGTGATGCCGGTGCCGCTCGGGTTCGACGGGCGGATGCAGTTGCTGCATCTCGACGACGCGCTGAGCGCGCTGCGCACCGCGACCCTGTCGGACGTCTCGGGCACGGTCAACGTGGCCGCCGACGGACTGTTGACCGTGCGGATGGCCGCCCGGATCGCCGGCAAGCCGGTCGTGCCGATCGTGCCTCAGGCCGGTGGTCTGGTGCAGCAGGTGACCCGTCGCATCGGGCTCAAGGGTTTCGAGGCGTCCGAGATGGACTTCTTGTGTTACGGACGAGGAATGGAGACCACGCGGATGCGCACCGAGCTCGGGTTCGAACCGGCGATGACGACCCGGGAGGCGTTCGCCGACGTGTTCGCACCGGCCTCGCGCCGTGCCGCGGCCGCCGCGGGGGTGCGGCGTGGCTGATTCGACCGGACGCCGTTCTGCCGCCAAGTCGGGCGCAGCGAAGCCCGCGGCCGCCAAGCCGGGCACCTCGAAGTCGGCTGCAGCCAAGAAGTCGGCGACCACGAAGTCGACCACCTCGAAGTCGGCGTCCGCCGGCACCCGGAAGACCGCCGCACGCGGGCCGCAGGCCGCCAAGCCGCTGCGGGCCGCCCGCACCAACGACGACGCCCTCGGCTCCAAGGCGACCCGTCGCCCGAGCCGGTCGGCGATGCGTGCCAAGGCCGCCGACCGTCCGCGTCCGGCGCTGCGGGTCGTGCCCGACCCGACGCACGACGCCCCGGTCGAGACGCCGTCCAAGAACCCGTTCGCGGCGAAGTTGCCGTTCGATCTGCCCGTCGACCTCGACCCGGGTGCGTTGGTTCAGACGCTGGTGTCGCTGCTGCGCGCGGCCGGCTCCTCGGCCGGGCTGTCCGGCGACGACCTCGAGCGTCGGGTCGCCGGCGCACTGGCGTTCGTGCGACGGCGCATCACCGGCGACTACTCGATCGACGACTTCGGCTTCGACGAGGAGTTCACCCGCGAGATCTGGCTGCCGCTGCTGCGTCCGCTGTACAAGCGGTGGTTCCGGGTGGAGGTGCGCGGCATCGAGAACATCCCGGCCACCGGCCGGGTGCTGGTCGTCGCCAACCACTCCGGCACCATCCCGGTCGACGGTCTGATGACCCAGGTCGCGATCTACGACGAGCACCCGAACCACCGGTTCGTGCGGATGCTCGGCGCCGACCTGGTGTTCCAGTCGCCGTTCGTGGGGGAGTTGTCGCGCAAGTCGGGCACCACCCTCGCTGCGAACTCCGATGCGCAACGACTCCTGGACGCCGACGAGTTGGTGGCCGTGTTCCCGGAGGGCTTCAAGGGCGTCGGCAAGCCGTTCGGCGACCGCTACCGGTTGCAACGGTTCGGGCGCGGCGGTTTCGTGTCGTCCGCGGTGCGCACGGGGGCTCCGATCATCCCGTGCTCGATCGTGGGCGCCGAGGAGATCTACCCGATGCTCGGCAACGCCAAGAGCATCGCGCGCTTGTTCGGCTTCCCCTACTTCCCGATCACGCCGACCTTCCCGCTGCTCGGGCTGCTCGGGGCCATCCCGTTGCCGAGCAAGTGGATCATCGAGTTCGGCACCCCGATCGAGACCGCCCACCACGGCGCCGCCTCGGCCGACGACCCGTCCGTGTTGTTCGACGTCACCGACCAGGTGCGCGAGACGATCCAGCAGACGCTCTACTCGCTGCTGCTCGAGCGCCGCTCGGTCTTCTTCTGATCGGACGCTCGATGGCTCGGATCACGCTCTACGGCAAGCCCGGCTGCCACCTGTGCGACGACGCCCGCGCGGTGATCGAGCGGGTGTGCGCCGACCTCGGCGAGGACTACGAGGAGATCTCGATCGCCGGTGACGAGCAGTTGATGCACGCCTACGGCGAGCTCATTCCGGTGACGCTCGTCGACGGTGCGCAGCACGACTACTGGCGGGTGGACGAGCAGCGGTTGCGCCGCGCTCTGGCCTGAAACGACCGCACGGCCCTTATCACAGCGGGCTTGTAGCACGTTTCGCGTGTTCATGCGACTTTGTGCCTGCGTTCACAAAGACTTACCCTCGGGGGGTCGTGAACCAGAGGTGAGTTGCGTTTGGTATACGCACGCCACCTCATCGGGAGGAGTTCGTTCCCTGTGACCAATGCGCCCGCCGCGCGCCGGGATATTCCGGATGCGACCGTCGCCCGGCTACCGGTGTACCTGCGGGTGCTCCGGGCCCTCAGCGGCCGTGGCGTGGACGTCGTCTCCTCCGAAGAACTCGCCGACGCGGCCGGTGTCCGGTCGTCCGGGCTGCGAAAAGACCTGTCCTACTTGGGCTCCTACGGTGTGCGCGGCGTCGGTTACGACGTCGAGCGGTTGTCGGAGGAGATCACCCGCGAACTCGGTCTGCAGGGTGATTTCGCGGTTGCGATCGTCGGAATGGGCAACCTCGGCCGGGCGCTGGCCGACTACCGGGGTTTCGCCACCCGCGGTTTCTCGGTGCGCTGGCTGATCGACACCGACCCCGAACTCACCGGCAGCACCATCGCCGGGCTCACCGTCGTCGACTTCGACGGCTTCCGGCCCGGCCCCGACGAAGCGGTCATCGGAGTGCTCGCCACCCCGCCCGCGTCGGCCCAGGAGGCCGCCGACTCGCTGGTCGAGCGCGGCGTCCGCTCCATCCTCAACTTCGCCTCGGAGCCGCTGGATCTTCCCGACTCCGTCGCCGTGCGCAAGGTCGACCTCGCCACCGAACTGCAGATCCTGGCGTTCCACGACCAGCGCACCCGTCCCGAGCCCGAGCCGTTGCCCGATCCCTTCGCGGAGGTGACTTCGTGAGTTTGTTGGTTGTGGGGTTGTCGCACCGTTCGGCACCCGTCGAACTGCTGGAGCGCGCCACCCTGTCCGGTGACCGTGGTGCCCAACTCGACGAGGCGCTGCGCCGCGGCGACCACGTGAACGAGTGGATGGTCGTCTCCACCTGCAATCGGGTGGAGATCTACGGCGAGGTCGCCACCTTCCACGGGGCGGTCACCCAGATGAGCGAATCGCTCTGTGCGGCAACAGGTCTCGACCTCGAGGAAGTGGGTGACAGCCTCTACGCCCACTACGAGGAGCGGGCCGTCGCCCACCTGTTCTCGGTCGCCGCCGGGCTCGACTCGCTCGCGGTGGGGGAGAGCCAGATCCTCGCCCAGCTGCGCACCTCGCTGCAGGACGGCCGCGAGCACGGCCACCTCGGCAGGGCGCTGGAGAACGTCGCGCAGCAGGCGCTGCGGGTGGGCAAGAAGGTGCACGCCGAGACCGGCATCGACACCGTCAGCAAGGGCCTCATCGAGCGTGGCGTCGCGCTCGCCGAGCAGCGGATCGGCCCGGTCACCCAGGCGCCCGTCGCGGTCGTGGGCTCGGGCGCGATGAGCGCGCTCACCGCCCACACGCTCACCCGGATGGGCGTCACCGACATCACGATCGTCAGCCGCACCCTGGAGAACGCGCAGCGGCTCGCCACCGCGACCGGGGCCTCCGTCCGACCGTGGGACGAGCGGCACGACGTCATCGCCGGCGCCCAGTTCGTCGTGTCCTGCACCGGAGCCGTGGGACACGTGATCGGCGCCGACGAGGTGCGCGCGGGGCGGTCGAACGACAGCCCGGCTCAGGTCTTCCTCGACCTCGCGCTGCCGCGCGACGTCGACCCTGCCGTCGGCGACGTCGCCGGGGTCGAGGTGTTCTGGCTCGACGACCTGCACACGGTGGTCGAGGCCGACGGCTCCCGCACCGAACTCGAAGCGGTCGAGTCGATGGTCACCGAGGAGGTGGCCGAGTTCGCGCTCAGCCGCCGGGCTGCTGCGGTGGGGCCGACCGTCGCCGCTATCCGCCGGTACGCCGCCGACGTGGTTGCCGGTGAGCTGCAGCGCATGGACGCCCGCATCGAACTCGACGAGAAGCAGCGCGCCCAGGTGCAGCTGACGATCCACCGCATCGTGGAGAAACTGCTGCACACCCCGACGGTGCGGATGAAGGAACTGGCGACCTCCGACGACGGCGGCGACTACACCAAGCTGCTGCACACGCTGTTCGACCTCGACCCGTTCGTGTCGCAGGTCTCGAACATCCCGCGCGAGGTCGGCCACCAGGGTGCGCCGGCCGGTCGGCAGAGCGGAGGTGTCCAGTGAGCGTCCTTCGTCTCGGCACCCGCCGATCGCAGCTGGCGATGACCCAGTCGGGTCACGTCGCCGACGCCCTGCGCGCGCTCGGCCACGAGGTCGAACTCGTCGAGATCGTCACCGAGGGCGACACGAACCGTGCCCCCTTGACCCAGATGGGCGGCACCGGCGTGTTCGCCGCAGCACTGCGCGAGGCGCTGCTGCGTGGCGAGGTCGACCTGGCGGTGCACTCGCTCAAGGACCTCCCCGCCGCCGACCACCCGGGCCTGCTCATCGCCGCGATGCCGCCGCGCGAAGACCCGCGCGACGCGCTCGTGGCCCGCGACGGACTCACCCTCGGCGAGCTGCCGGCCGGTGCCACGATCGGCACGGGCTCGCCCCGCCGGGTCGCCGCACTGGCCGCACTGGGTCTCGGGTTCGAGATCCGTCCGCTGCGCGGAAACGTCGACTCCCGGCTCGCCCGGGTCAGCGACGGTGAACTCGACGCCGTCGTGCTCGCGTCGGCCGGCCTGCGCCGGATTGATCGCGCCGACCGCATCACCGAGGCCATCGACCCGCTGCAGATGCTGCCCGCCCCCGGGCAGGGTGCGCTGGCGGTCGAGGTGCGCGCCGACGACGCCGCGACGATCGAGATCGTGTCGGCGATCGACGACTCCGACACCCGGGCCGCCGTCACCGCCGAACGCGCCGTGCTGCGCGGCCTGCAGGCCGGATGCTCGGCACCCGTCGGGGCGCTCGCCGAAGTGGTGGAGGACGTCGACGGTTCGCTGGAGATCTCGCTGCGCGCGTTCGTCGGTGCTCCCGACGGCAGCACCGACCTGCGCCGCTCGATCACCGGCCCGATCGCAGACGCCGAGCAACTCGGCCTCTGCCTGGCAGACGTGCTCCTGGACGACGGCGCGCGGCGGATCATCGCCGACGCCCAGGAAAGACCCGACCGACAACGACCACCCGGCGCCAGTGCGACTGGCGGCCCCGCAGACCGAACGACCGACATCGACGCCATGGAGCGTGAGAAGTGAGCACCACCACCAAGACGCCTGCAGCAGTTGCCTTCGTCGGGTCCGGCCCCGGCGATCCGGGCCTGCTGACAGTTCGAGCGGCGAACCTGTTGCGCCGGGCCGACGTCGTCGTGCTCGACCGGGTCGCCCGTGCGGACTTCGTGGCGCGATTCGCCCGGGAGGACGCCGAGATCGTCGACGCCGGGCACGGCGACACCGGCGTCCCGCTGACCACCGCGTCGCGCGCGAAGCTGGTCGTGCGCACCGCGAAGGCCGCGGGCAAGCTCGGCAAGGACGCGCTCGTCGTCCGGCTGATGGACGGCGACCCGGCCACCTTCAACGGCCTGGCCGAGGAAGCCACCGCGCTGCACAAGGCGGGCATTCCGTTCGAGATCGTGCCCGGTGTCAGCGCCGCCACCGCGGTGCCCGCGTACGCCGGTATCCCGCTGACACACAATGGGTCTCGCGGCGTGCACGTGCTGTCGGCGTCCGACTCGAAGGTCGACTACGCACGTTCGGCCGCCGCCGACACCACCGTCGTGCTGTTCGCGACCGCCGAGACCCTCGGCGACGCGCTGGTGCGACTGCGCGACGCCGGCCGCGACGGTGAGACCGCCGTCTCGGTCACGACCGACGGCACCACCATCCACCAGAAGACCCACACGTTCACCCTCGACGAGACCGAGAAGGCGCTCGCCGGGTCGGGCGTCACCGGCGCGGTCGTCGCCGTCGTCGGCGCTCCGGTCAGCTACCGCGAGTCGCTGTCGTGGTGGGAGAACAAGCCGCTGTTCGGCTGGAACGTGCTGGTGCCGCGCACCAAGGACCAAGCCGGTTCGATGACCGACCGCCTCGGCGACTTCGGGGCGTCGAGCGACATCGTGCCGACGATCAGCGTCGAGCCGCCGCGCACCCCGCAGCAGATGGAGCGGGCGATCAAGGGTCTGGTGACCGGTCGCTACGAGTGGATCGGCTTCACCTCGCAGAACGCCGTGAAGGCGGTGCGGGAGAAGTTCGAGGAGTTCGGTCTCGACGCGCGTGCGTTCGCCGGGCTCAAGATCGCCGCGGTCGGTGGGGTCACCGCCGACGCGCTGCGCGAGTGGGGCCTGGAGCCCGACCTCGTGCCGAGCGGCGAGCAGTCGGCGAAGGGCCTGCTGGAGGAGTGGCCCGAGTTCGACGAGCAGCTCGACCCGATCAACCGGGTGTTCCTGCCGCGCGCCGATATCGCGACCGACACCCTCGTGGCCGGTCTGCAGGAGATCGGTTGGGAGGTCGACGACGTCACCGCCTACCGCACCGTCCGGGCCGCCCCGCCGGCCCCCGAGGTGCGCGAGGCGATCAAGAGCGGCAAGTTCGACGCGGTCTGCTTCACCTCCTCCTCGACCGTGCGCAACCTGGTCGGCATCGCCGGCAAGCCACACGCCACCACGATCGTGGCGTGTATCGGCCCGGCCACCGCCAAGACCGCCGAGGAGCACGGCCTGCGGGTCGACGTGATGTCGACCGAGCCGTCCGCCGAGGCTCTCGTCGACGCGCTGGCCGACTTCGGTCGTAGCCTCGCCCTGTCGGCCGCCGAGGCCGGCGAGGCGGTGCGCCGTCCGAGCGAGCGCCGCACCACCGGCCGTCGAAAGGCCAAGGCCTGATGACGCAGCACCCGATCATCCGTCCGCGCCGCCTGCGCCGCACCCCCGCGGTGCGACGGTGGGTGGCCGAGACCCGGCTGCACCCGGCCGACCTGGTGCTGCCGATGTTCGTCAGGGAGGGCATCACCGAGCCGGTGCCGGTCACCTCGATGCCGGGCGTCGTCCAGCACACGCTCGACTCGCTGGTCGACGCCGCGCGGGAGGCGATCGAGGCCGGTGTCGGCGGGCTGATGCTCTTCGGCGTGCCGGCCGAGCGTGACGAAATGGGTTCGGGCGCAACCGATCCGAACGGCATCCTCAACGTCGCGCTGCGGCGCCTGCGGGACGAGTTCGGTGACAGCACCGTGCTGATGGCCGACCTGTGCCTCGACGAGTTCACCTCGCACGGGCACTGCGGCGTGCTCGCCGACGACGGCACCGTCGACAACGACGCGACCCTGGAGATCTACGGCCGGATGGCGGTGGCGCAGGCCGAGGCGGGGGCGCACGTGGTGGGTCCCAGCGGCATGATGGACGGCCAGGTCGCCGTCATCCGCGAGGCGCTCGACGTGGCCGGGTTCACCGACACCATCGTGCTGGCGTACGCCGCGAAGTACGCCTCGGCGGCGTTCGGGCCGTTCCGCGAGGCGGTCGACTCGGCGCTCAAGGGCGACCGGGCCACCTACCAGCAGGACCCCGCCAACCTCACCGAGTCGCTGCGCGAAGTGGAGCTCGACCTCGAGGAAGGCGCCGACATGGTCATGGTGAAGCCGGCGACGCTCTACCTCGACGTCATCGCGAAGGTTGCACCCAACGTCGACGTGCCGCTGGCCGCCTACCACGTCAGCGGCGAGATGGCGATGATCGAGGCCGCCGCCGCGAACGGGTGGATCGACCGTGACCGGATGGTGCTGGAGCAGCTCACCGCGATCAAACGCGCGGGTGCGCGCATCATCCTCACGTACTACGCCACCGAGGTCGCCAAGGCGCTGTGAACCACTCGGGGGTCGGACCCCACTAGGGTTGACGGGCCCTTCCGTCGTCGACCCGTTCGGAGTTCGCAGATGAAGACGCTCGCGGTTCTCGTGACCGCCGCAGCCCTGACCACCCTCGCCGGTCCCGCGCAAGCTGCCTCCGCGGCCCCGCGCAAACCGGCCCGCATCGTGTTGGCCACCGCGCTGCCGGTGACGTCCGCCTGCGTCGTGGTCGGTGTCGGCACGACCGGTGTCGCCACCGGCTCGCGGGTGACCGTCATCGACGACGGACGCGTGATCGGCCGCTCTCGGGTCACCGCGGGCAAGGCGATCGTGCCGATCAGTTCGAAGGTGCAGGGCAGCCGCGTCACCGTGGTGGTGGCCGGGCAGCGCCGCATCATCACGGTGCGCACCGACGCCGCGGCGCTCGCGGCCAGCCCCTGGTTGGTCGTGAACAAGAAGGTCTCGGCCGGGTCTTCCACGCCGCCGCGGCTGACGACCTCGGGCAACCTGCGGTTGCAGCCGTCCGCCGCCGGTGCCTACGAGAAGATGGCGAAAACCGCTGCGCGACAGGGCACCTCGCTGTGGGTGGCGAGCTCCTACCGGTCGGCGGCACGACAGAAGTCGCTCTACACCGCCTACGTCGCACGCGACGGGCGCAAGGCCGCCGACACCTACTCCGCCCGTCCCGGACACAGCGAGCACCAGACCGGGCTCGCAGTCGACGTCGCCGGCTCGTCCTGCACCCTGTCCGGGTGTTTCGCCGACACCGCCGCCGGGCGGTTCGTGAAGTCCGACGCTTACAGGTACGGCTTCGTCGTCCGCTACCCGAAGGGCGCCGACGCGACCACCGGCTATCGCTACGAGCCGTGGCACCTGCGCTATGTCGGACCCTGGCTGGCCGGTTACCTGCACAGCGTCGGATCACTTACCTTGGAGCGGGCGTTCGCGCTTCCGGCCGCCCCCGACTACGCGAACTGAGACCGTTCGTTTCCGGATAGTTGCAGTATTCATCGGCCGTCACAGCCCCGTCGGGGCGTACCTTGTGGGTCATGAGTGACTCAGGGGTCGAGTGGCTCGACGATGACCAGCAGGTGGCGTGGCGCAGCTACATCCGTAGTTCCCGCGCGCTCGAGACGGTGCTCGACACCGAGCTCCAGTCGGGCGCCGGCATGTCGTTGTCCGAGTACGAACTGTTGTCGATGCTGTCCGAGGTGCCCGATCGGGTGCTTCGGATGAGCACGTTGGCCGATCTCATCGTGCAGTCGCGCAGCCGCGTCACCCACACCGCCAACCGGTTGGCCGCCCGCGGATGGGTCGAGCGCCGGGCCGCGGTCGGCGACGGACGCGGCGTCGAACTCGTGCTCACCGACGCCGGTCTCGATGCCGTGGTGATCGGTGCGCGCGTGCACGTCACCGGCGTCCGTCGGCATTTGGTCGATCGGCTGGAGCGGTCGGAGTTGATCGATCTGGGCGCCACGATGGCGAAGGTGCGCGTAAACCTCTGACCCTCCGGCCCCGCCGCCGCACGCGATTTCGGATGCCGCGACCCGTCTGGGACAATGGGGGCCATGTCCACCCCGCAGACCTCGGTTTCCGCTGCCCTGCTCGACCGTGCCCGCCGGGTCACCCCCGGTGGGGTCAATTCCCCGGTGCGTGCGTTCCGGGCGGTCGGCGGCACCCCGCGTTTCATCGCCTCGGCCAAGGGCCCGTGGCTCACCGACGTCGACGGCAACGAATACGTCGACCTCATCTGTTCGTGGGGGCCGATGATCCTCGGCCACTCCCACCCCGAGGTGGAGCGCGCGGTGCGCGAGGCGGCGACCAAGGGCTTCTCGTTCGGCACCCCGAGCGAGAACGAGGTGGCTCTCGCCGAGGAGATCGTCTCCCGGGTCGACCCGGTCGAGCAGGTGCGACTGGTCAGCAGCGGCACCGAGGCCACGATGAGCGCGCTGCGGTTGGCCCGCGGGTTCACCGGCCGCACCAAGGTCGTGAAGTTCGCCGGTTGCTACCACGGTCACGTCGACGCGCTGCTCGCCCAGGCGGGCTCCGGTGTCGCCACCTTCGCGCTGCCCGACTCCGCGGGTGTGCCCGAGTCGAACGCCCACGACACGATCGTGTTGCCGTACAACGACATTGCCGCGCTCGAGGCGGCATTCGCCGAGTACGGCGACGAGATCGCCTGCGTCATCACCGAGGCGAGCCCCGGCAACATGGGTGTCGTGCCACCGGCGCCCGGGTTCACCGCCGCGCTGCGCAATGTCACCCGCGCACACGGCGCGCTGCTGATCAGCGACGAGGTGATGACCGGCTTCCGCTGCTCGCCGTCCGGGTGGTTCGGGCTGGAAGGCCCGCAGGGCGACGGCGTGCCCGACCTGTTCACCTTCGGCAAGGTCATGGGCGGCGGTTTCCCGGCCGCGGCGTTCGGCGGCCGCGCCGACATCATGAGCCGCCTGGCTCCCGACGGCCCCGTCTACCAGGCGGGCACCCTGTCGGGTAACCCCGTCGCCACCGCGGCGGGCCTGACCACCCTGCGCCTGTGCACCCCGGACATCTACGGCCGGCTCGACGTCGCCGCCCGCGCCATCGCCGGCGCGACGTCCGAAGCCCTCGACAAGGCGGGCGTGCCGCACGTCGTGCAATGGGCGGGTTCGATGTTCAGCGTGTTCTTCCGCGAGGAGCCGGTCGCCAACTACGACGACGCGAAGGCACAGGACACCGCCGCGTTCGGCCGGTTCTTCCACGCGATGCTCGACCAGGGCGTGCACCTGCCGCCGAGCGCCTACGAGGCGTGGTTCGTCAGCGCGTCCCACGACGACGACGCCGTCAACAAGGTGATCGACGCGCTGCCGGCCGCCGTCGCGGCGATCACGTCATCCACAGGAACGGATGGGAACCTTCCGGCATGAGCACCCGTACCGTCGTCCACCTCGTCCGGCACGGCGAGGTGCACAACCCGCAGGGTGTGCTCTACGGACGGATGCCCGGTTTCCACCTGTCCGAGCTCGGCCGCGAGATGGCCGTCGTGGTGGGGGAGTACCTCTCCACCCACGACGTCACCCACCTGGTCAGCTCGCCCCTGGAACGCGCACAGGAGACCATCGAGCCGTTGGCCGAGACGCTGCACCAGGCGGTCACGATCGACGAGCGCGTCATCGAGGCGGGCAACGACTTCGAGGGCATGACCGTCGGCTCCAACCCCAAGCAACTGCTCAACCCGCGCCTGTGGCCCAAGCTCGTCAACCCGACCGTGCCGTCGTGGGGTGAGCCCTACACCCAGATCGCGAGCCGGATGCAGGCCGCCGTCGCCGACGCCCGCGACGCCGCCCGCGGCCACGAAGCGGTGATCGTCAGCCACCAGCTGCCGGTGTGGATCGCCCGGTTGGCGTTCGAGGGACGCCGCTACTGGCACGACCCGCGCAAACGGGAGTGTTCGCTGGCGTCGGTCACCAGCATCGGCTTCGCCGACGACAACCTGCTGAGCATCCAGTACTCCGAGCCGGCCGCCGCGCTGGTCGCCCGCGCCTCGAAAGTGCCCGGAGCATGAGCGCCAGCCGCCGCACCGTGCTCACCGCCCTCGGCGGGATGTTCGCCACGGCGACCCTCGCCGCGTGCAGCAGCGACCCGAATTCCGTTTCCGCACAGGCGAACAAGGGCGACTCGAAGGGTTACGTCGCCGGCGACGGCACCATCGAGCAGCTCGCCGTCTCCCAGCGGGGCAAGCCGGTGCAACTCGACGGCACCCTGCTCGACGGCAAGACGTGGAGCAGCAGCAGCGCCGACGGCAAGGTCGTCGTGCTCAACGTGTGGGGCGCGTGGTGCCCGCCCTGCCAGAACGAACTGCCGCATCTGCAGAGCGCCTGGGCCGGTTGGCAGGCCGCCGGGCAGCCGGTCGTCATGCTCGGCATCAACCAGCGCGACTCGGTGCAGCGCGCGCAGGCCACGCTGGCGAAGTTAAAGGTCACCTACCCGTCCCTGGCCGAGGACGGCGGCAAGGCGCTGCTGTCGCTGCAGGGCAAGGTGCGCGCCTACCCGACCACCCTCGTGCTCGACAAGGAGCACCGCATCGCGGCCCGCGTGTCGGGCGAGGTCACCGAGGCGACCCTCAAGGGTCTCGTCGACGACGTGCTGAAGTCGGCGTAGTCGCTCTCGATGATCACCGACGTCGGTTCCACGGTCGTCTCCGGCAGCCTGCCGGTGGCGCTCGCGCTCGCGCTGCTGGCCGGCGTGGTGTCGTTCGCGTCGCCGTGCGTGCTGCCGTTGGTGCCGGGGTTCCTCGCCTACGTCACCGGCCTCACCGACGAACAACGTCGCACCCGGTTGGTGGCGGGGGCGCTGCTGTTCGTGCTCGGCTTCGGGGCCGTGCTCGTGTCGGTGGCCGTCGCGCTCGGCGTGGCGCTCGAAGCCACCCAGCAGTACCGTGCCACGATCAACCGGGTCGCCGGGGTGATCGTCATCGTGCTCGCGCTGGTCTACCTCGGCTTCATCGGACAGCGCGGTCTGCCGGTGCGCTGGCGCCCCGCCGCCGGGCTGGCCGGCGCGCCGTTGCTCGGCGTCGTGTTCGGGCTCGGCATGAGCCCGTGCATCGGCCCGGTCTACGGCGCGATCCTGTCGGTCAACGCCCCGCTCGCCGGTGACGGCGGGTTCGTCGGACGCGGTGTCGTGCTGGCGATCTGTTATGCCGTGGGACTGGGCATCCCGTTCGTTCTCATCGCCGCCGGTTGGTCACGTGCCGAGCGGGCTTCACGTTGGTTGCGTGACCACCACCGTGCGATCCAATGGGTCGGCGGGGGACTGATGTTGCTGGTCGGCCTGTTGATGGTCGCCGGGGTCTGGGAGCAGTTCATTGTCTGGATGCAGACGAACCTTGTCGGCGTCGACGGATTCCGGACGGTGATCTGATGACGACCACCGAGACCCGTCCGACCGCGTCCGGCCCCACCCAGCCCAAGCTGGGCCTCGTGGGCACGCTGCGCTGGTTGTGGCGCCAGCTCACCTCGATGCGCACCGCGCTGTTCCTGCTGTTGATCCTGTCGGTGGCCGCGGTGCCCGGCTCGATCTTCCCGCAGCGGTCGATCAACGCCGGCCGCGTGACCGACTACCTCGACAAGCACAAGACCGTCGGCCCGTGGCTCGACCGGTTCGGCTTCTTCGACGTGTTCTCCAGCCCGTGGTTCGCCGCGATCTACCTGCTGCTGATCGTGTCGCTGCTGGGCTGTGTGATCCCGCGCATGCGCATTCACTACCGGTCGCTGCGGTCGCCGATCCCGAAGGTGCCCGCCCGGCTCGGCCGGCTCGCCGCGAGCGCCGACGAGGAAATCGACGCGGCGCCGGCGGAGGTCATCGCCGCGGCACGAACCGCGTTGGGCCGCAGACGTTACCGGCTGCGGGAGGACGACCTGCCCGCTGACGGTCCGCTCGAGCTCTCGGCCGAGGGCGGCCGGCTGCGCGAGACCGGCAACCTGCTGTTCCACCTGTCGCTGGTGATCGTGATCATCTCGGTCGCGATGGGTTCGCTGCTCGGCTGGCGCGGCGACGTGATCGTGCCGGAGAAGAGCGACTTCGCCTCCACCATGACGCGTTACGACACGCTCGACCCGGGCCCGTGGGTGGACCTGGAGAAGATCACGCCCTGGACGCTCACGATGAACAAGCTCGACGTGTCGTTCGAGGAGAACGTGCCGGCCGACTCGCCGCAGTACGGCCAGCCGCGCAGCTTCACCGCCCAGGTGACCACGACGGACGGCGCCGGCGGAAAGGCCACCGACCAGCAGATCTCGGTCAACCACCCGCTGAAGATCGGCGGCTCCAACGTCTACCTGCTCGGCAACGGCTACGCCCCGAAGGTCGTCGTGCGCGACGCGAAGGGCAAGGTGCTCTACGACGACGCCACCCCGTTCCTGCCGCAGGACAACAACTACCGCTCGGTCGGCGCGATCAAGGTGACCGGTGCGTCGCCGCAGCAGTACGGCTTCTTCGGCCTGTTCCTGCCGTCCGTCGCCTTCGACGACGTGCAAGGGCCCTACTCGACCTTCCCCGACCTCAAGGAGCCGGCGCTGGTGCTCGGCATGTACGAGGGCAACCTGTTCCCCGGCGGGCGACCGCAGTCGGTGTTCTCGCTCGACACCAGCGAGATGAAACAGGTCATGGCCACCAACGGTCAGCCGCTGCGCATGATGATCCGCCCCGGCGAGACCATCCAGTTGCCCGGCGGACGCGGCTCGATCACCCTCGAGGCCGTGCCGCGCTGGGCCGGTCTGTCGGTGCGCACCGACCCGGGCAAGGTGCCCGCACTCGTCGGCGCGATGCTCGGTCTGATCGGTCTGGTGATGTCGATGGTGCTGCGCCGCCGCCGCATTTTCCTGCGTGTGACCCCGACCGACGCCGGCGGCAGCCGGGTGCAGATCGGCGCGCTCGCCAAGGGCGACGACCCGCGTCTGCAGCTCGCCGTCGACGAACTGCTCGGAACGCTCCGAGCCAGCACCTCGGGTGCGACGTACCCTGTTCAGGACAAGAAAGCAGGTCCCCGATGATCACCTCCCTCATGACCTCCGGGGTCGACCAGGCCCTCGCCGACAACAGCCTCCGGCTGCTGTGGTCGTCGGCGCTCGTGCTGACCCTCGCGATGCTGTCGTTCACCGTCGACCTCGCGGGACACCCCGGCCGTCAGGCCCGGGCGGCCGCGCGCCGGGCCGGCGAGACGCAGGAGGTGGCCGAGGCCGGCGGTGACACCGCCGTGGTCACGAAGGTCGAGACCGAGGCACCCGACGTGCCGGAGAAGCGGCAGTGGGCCGGCATCGGCATCTCGCTGTCGTGGCTGGGCGCCCTGCTGCTCATTGCCTGCATCGCCACCCGTGGCTGGTCGGTGCAGCGCCCGCCGCTGGGCAACATGTACGAGTTCCTGCTCGTCGGTTGCGGTTTCGTGATGGTCGCCTACCTGGGCTGGGCGCTGCGACACGACGTCCGGTGGCTCGGGGCGTTCGTCACCGGCGTCGTCGTGCTCTTCGAGATGCTCGCCGGTCTGGTGTTCTACACCGACGCCAGCCAGCTGCTGCCGTCGCTGCGCAGCTACTGGCTGTCGATCCACGTCACCGTCGCCACCTTGTCGGTCGCGTTGTTCACCGTCGCGTTCGTGCTGCACGCCCTGTGGTTCGTGCAGGCCTGGCGGGAGAAGAAGCCCGGCAAGCTCGCCTTCATGGACGCCGTGCCCGGCAAGGACACGCTCGACCGGCTCGCGTACGGCGTGCTGATCATCGCTTTCCCGCTGTGGACCTTCACCCTCATCGCGGGCGCGATCTGGGCGCAGGAGGCCTGGGGCCAGTACTGGAGCTGGGACCCCAAGGAGGTGTGGACCCTGGTGATCTGGGTGCTCTACGCCGCCTACCTGCACGCCCGCATGACCGCCGGGTGGAGCGGTCGCAAGTCGATCTACGTGGCGCTCGCCGGGTTCGCGTGCGTGCTGATCAACTACGGCATCGTCAACGTGTTCTTCGTCGGCCAGCACTCCTACTCGGGAATGTGACCTGATGGCGCGTTACACCGTTCTTCGTCTGCTCGTCTTCTTCGGCGTGCTCTGCGCGCTGTGGCTCACCCAACTGCGCGGCTGGGCCCTGCTGGTGCTGTCGGCGGTCGTGTCGGCGATCATCTCCACCTTCCTGCTGGCCGGTCCGCGCGAGGCGGTGGCCCAGAAGTTGGAACAGAAGGTCACCGAGCGGCGCGCGAAGGCCGACGAGTACCGCACGGCCGAGGACGACGACCTGGACGACGACCTCTCCACGGCCGAAGGCAGCGACGAGGCCGACGAGGAGTACACCGACCGCTGAGCGGTCTCAGCCCACCCGGTAGGCGAGGTACAACCCGAGGCCCAGCGTCAGGCCGTACGTCAGGCTGGTGAGCCCGGCGCCGGCCAGCGCCGGCACCAGGTCGCGGCCCTTGCGCCCGGCGATCACCGTGCGGATCGGCACGACTGCGGGCAGCAGCCCGACCACGCCCAGTGCCGCCCACGGCTGGTCGAACGCGATCACCACGACCGCCGCCAGCGCGATGACGTACATGCCGACGAACAGCACTCGGGTGCTGCGGTCGCCGATGCGGACGGCGAGCGTGCGCTTGCCGGAGACGGTGTCGCCGGGGATGTCACGCAGGTTGTTGACCAGCAGGATCGCCACCGCGAGTGCGCCCACGCCGATCGAGCCGGCCACCGCGGCGAGGTTGAGTTCCTTCGCCTGGGTGTAGGTGGTGCCGAGGGTCGCCACGAGACCGAAGAAGACGAACACGAAGACCTCGCCGAGGCCCATGTAGCCGTACGGCTTGTCGCCCCCGGTGTACTTCCACGCCGCCCAGATCGCGGCCGCCCCGACGATCAGCAACCACCAGGTGCTGCTCAACGTGACGAGCGCGAGCCCGCAGAAACCGGCCCAGAAGAACGCGATGAACGCGGCGAGCTTCACGTTCGAGGGCGTGGCGAGGCGCTGCCCCACCAGGCGCACGGGTCCGACGCGGTCTTCGTCGGTGCCGCGGATGCCGTCGGAGTAGTCGTTGGCGTAGTTGACGCCGATCTGCAGCAACACCGACACCAGCAGGGCGAGAACGGCGTAGCCGGGGTTGGCACGCTGCAGCACGTAGGCGGCGCCGGTGCCGACCGCGACGGGTGCGACGGCGGCGGGGATGGTGCGCGGACGGGCGCCGGCGATCCACTGGTTGAGCGTGGCCATAGGTGTTGCGAACTCCTGCAAGGGCAGGCCGGATCAGGTCGCGGCGTCGGGAGAGGTCGCCCAATTTTGCCACTGGTCGGACGCCGCCAGTGCCACCCGGTCGGGTTTGCCCGGTCCGCGCAGCGGCAGGGCGTCGACCAGCAGCAGTCGGCGGGGCAGGGCATAGCCGGGCAGGGTGTCGCGCAGGGCCTCGCGGACGGCGCGCAGGGAGGGGCGCGGATCGGCGACGAGCGCGGCGCTCACCACCTGCCCCCACTCGGGGTCGGGCAGGCCCAGCACGACCGCCTCCCGCACGCCCGGCAGGCGGGTGAGCACGTCCTCGACCACCCGCGGCGCCACCTTCATGCCGCCGGTGTTGATGAGGTCGTCGGCCCGCCCGAGCACCTGCAGGCGTCCGTCGACGAAGGTGCCGAGGTCGCCGGTGCGGAAACCGCCGGCGCCGTCGAAGGCCTGCTCGGTGAGCTCGGGGTCGCCCAGGTAACCGAGGGCAACCGTGCTGCCGCGCAACGTGATCCGGTCGTCATCGAGTTCGACGGTGGTGCCGTCGAGCGGCTGCCCGTCGTAGACACAGCCGCCGGCGGTCTCGCTCATGCCGTACGTCGTGCACACCCGCACCCCGGCGTCGGCCGAGCGTTCGAGCAGGGCCGGCGGGCTGGCCGCACCACCGAGCAGGATCGCGTCGTAACGGCGCAACGCCTCGCCGCGACCGGCCTCGAGCAGCCGCACCAGCTGGGTCGGCACCAGGGAGGTGTAGCAGCGTTCGGCGGTGAGTTCGCCTGTCGCCTGCACGAATTCGTCGATGCCGAAGGAGGCGAGGGTGACCGGCACGGTGCCCGCGACGATGCTGCGCACAATCACCTGGGTGCCGGCGATGTGCTGCGGCGGCATGGGCAGCAGCCACTGACCGGGGCCGCCGAGCCGGGCGTGGGTGGCGGTGGCGCTCGCGCGCAGATTTTCGGCGGTGAGCATCGCGCGCTTCGGCCGACCGGTCGAGCCACTGGTGGAGACCACCAGCGCGACGCCGTCCGGCACCCGGTCGTGATCGGGCGGGCCGGCATCGGTGAGCGGGGCGACCGCGGGCCCTCCCTCGAGCGCGTCGAGCAGGGCCCGGCGGTAGCTGCGCAGGTCGGCCGCGTCGACGGGGAAGGGGACCAGAGGGCGCATGGTGACCACCCTAGGCAGGTCGCCGGGTGATCATCCCAAAGGGTGAAATTCGGTCGACGAGCGCCGTAGATTCCGCGTCATTCCGCGATCTTTCACAGTGCGGAAGAACGTCGGGGTGCTCCGGAGTCCCCATCCGGGCGCCCGACCGTGACAGAAAAGTGGATTGGAGACGCCGAACACGTCGGCGCGCTCGAACTGAGGGGAAGACAATGAACTTCGATCTCGATCGCCTGCAGCACATGAACGTTCTCGACCAGGACGGCGAAAAGATCGGCTCCGTCGGGCAGATCTACCTCGACGACGAGACCGGTCGCGCCTCCTTCGTGACCGTGAAGACCGGCCTCTTCGGCACCAAGGAGACCTTCGTGCCGCTCGACGGCGCACGCGAGGACGGCGACGACCTGCGGGTGCCCTACACCAAGGACTTCGTGAAGGACGCGCCGAACGTCGACGCCGACGGCCACCTCTCCGAGCAGGAGCAGGACGCCATCCAGGACTACTACCGCGGTCAGGGTGCCGGCCGGGGCGACCTGCGTGGCGACCTGCGTGACGACCGTCGCGACGAGTTCGTCGGCAACAGCACCGACCTCACCGACCGCACCGACCTCGACGCGCGCCGAGAGGGCGACGTCGAGGCCGCGATGCCGGTGGCGGGCGGCGCCGACCGCAACTTCGACGAGCGTCGCGGCAACCTCGAGGGCGACCGCCACACCGACGGCGACACCGACTCGATGGTGCGCCGCGAGGAGGAGCTGCGCGTCGGCAAGGAGCGTGTCGAGACCGGCCGTGTGCGACTGCGCAAGCACGTCGTGACCGAGCAGAAGACCATCACCGTGCCGGTCGAGCGCGAGGAGTTCGAGGTCGTCCGCGAGCCCATCGCCGAGGGCACCACCTCGCAGGGCGAGCTCGGTGACGACGAGGCGTCGATCACCCTCTCCGAGGAGCGTCCGGTGGTCGACAAGGTCGTCGTCGACAAGGAGCGCGTCGGTCTGCAGACCAACACCGTGCAGGACGACCGCGAGGTGCAGGCCGAGGTCGGCCGCGAGGAGATCGAGGTCGACCTTGAGGGTGGCGTCGACCGCGACGGCCGCATCGACCGCAACGACCGCTGAGGTCGCGAGCGCCGAGCTCACCTGATCGAAGCTGCGGGCCGCACTCCCCGAAGGAGGGGGGTGCGGCCCGCAGCCGTCGGTGGCGCCGCCCCCTCCTAAGCTGCAGCCATGACGCAGCGACGAATCGCAGTGGTGACCGGTGCGAGCAGCGGGATCGGGCGGGCGACCGCGCGCCGGCTGGCCGCCGACGGGTTCGAGGTGATCTGTGCGGCCCGCCGCACCGACCGCATCGAGGCCCTCGCGCAGGAGATCGGCGGCCGCGCCCTCACCTGCGACGTGACCAAGGCCGACGACATCGCAGCGCTCGCCGCGGCGGTCGGCGACCGGCTCGACGTCCTCGTCGCGAACGCCGGCGGAGCCATCGGCACCGAAACGGTCGCCACCGCCAAGCTCGAGGAATGGCGCACGATGTACGACACCAACGTCATCGGTGTGGCCGCCTCGATCCAAACGCTGCTTCCCGCGCTCACGAAGGCACACGGCGTGATCATCACCATCGGTTCGGTAGCCGGCATGGTGGCGTACGAGGGTGGCGCCGGGTACTGCGGCGTGAAGGCCGCCGTGCACTCGCTGATGATGTCGCTGCGCCTCGAACTGTTCGACCAGCCGGTGCGGGTCTGCGAGATCGACCCGGGCATGGTCGCCTCCGACGAGTTCTCGCTGGTGCGTTTCCACGGCGACGAGCAGAAGGCCGCCGCGGTCTACGCGGGCGTCGAGGCTCCGCTGACCCAGGAGGACATCGCCGAGACCGTCGCGTTCGTCGCCGCCCAGCCCGAGCACGTCAACATCGACCAGCTCGTGGTGCGGCCCCGTGCCCAGGCCGCCGCGCACAAGGTGCACCGTACGAGCTGAGGTACCCCGTGCGGCAAGATGGACGGCGTGGACAACGACCAGTTGCTGGCCCTGTTGCAGGAAGTCGCCGCCGAGATCGTGACGCCGCGGTTCAGATCCCTCGCCGCCCATGAGGTGATGGAGAAGAACCCGGGCGATCTGGTGACCGTTGCCGACCGCGAGTCGGAGCTCGCCATCGCCGCCCGGTTGCAGGACGCGTACCCCGACGCGCTGATCGTGGGGGAGGAGGCCGTCTCGGCCGACCCGTCGATCCTGCAGAAGACCGCGGACGCCGACCACTGGTTCACCGTCGACCCGATCGACGGCACGAAGAACTTCGTCAACGGCTCGCCCGACCATGCGCTGATGGTCGCCGAGATGCACGGCAGCCAGGTGGTGCGCGGCGTGATCTGGCAGCCGGAGTACAAGACCGCGTACGTCGCGGAACGGGGCGCCGGTGCGTTCCGCAACGGCGACCGGTTGCAGCCGATCGCCCGTGCGCAGGACAGCCTGTCGGGACACACCTCGCGGCGTTCGCTGCTGAACGAGCGCATCGGTGACCTGCCGCCGCTGGCGTTGTCGTGGGTGTGTTGCGGAGTCGACTATCCGCACCTCGCGCTCGGCGATGCCGACTTCCTGCTGTACGGCGGGTCGATGCCGTGGGATCACGCGCCGGGTTCGTTGCTGCTCACCGAGACCGGCGGTGTCGTCGGCTACGCGGACGGCTTCGACTACGACCCGACGTCGCTGCAGACGCCGCTGCTGGCCGCGGGCGACGACGAGACCTTCGCGCGGGTGCGCCGGGCGCTCGCCGACGACTCGGCGTTCTCCGCCTGAGTCGGTAGCCGCCTCACAGGTAGGCCGAGGCGCGAGCCACCCGTTCGCGCCACCACGCCACCCGGTCGGCGGGAGCCGCCCAGCGTTCGAGCAACTCGGGTTCGGGCGACACCACGCCGGGATGCAGCACTCCGCCGTGCGGCACCACGGAGTTCGTCACCACGTCGCCGTCGAACAACTCGATCGTGCCGAGCCCGCAGGCGAACGGCAGTTGCGGCAGCGTCGCGGCGAACGCCACTCCGGCGGCCATGCCGACACTGGAATCGAGGGCCGACGACACCACGACCGGCAACCCGATCTGCTCGGCGATGCGCAGCGCGCCGCGCACCCCGCCGAGCGGAGCCACCTTCAGCACGGCGACGTCGGCGGCCCCGAGTTGCTTCACCCGCAGGGGGTCGTCGGCCTTGCGGATCGATTCGTCGGCGGCGATCAGCACGTCGATGCCGTTGCGGGCCAAGGCCATTCGCAGCTGCGCGAGTTCTTCGACGGTGGCGCAGGGTTGCTCGACGTACTCCAGGTCGTAGGGGGAGAGGGCGCGGATCGCGGCGAGCGCGTCGTCGACCGTCCACGCGCCGTTCGCATCGATGCGGACGCGTCCGCCGGCGCCCATCGCTGCCCGCACCGCGGCCACCCGGTCGAGGTCGTCGTCGAGGGCCTGGCCGCGTTCGGCCACCTTCACCTTCGCCGTGGTGCACCCGTCGTAGCGGGCGAGCACCCGCGGCACCTCGTCGGCGGGCACGGCAGGCACGGTGGCGTTGACCGGCACCTCGTCGCGCACGGGGGTGGGGAACCCGTGGGTGGCCACTTCGATCGCAGCGGCCAGCCAGCGCGCGGCCTCGTCCGGCTCGTACTCCAGGAACGGACTGAACTCGCCCCAGCCGGCGGGCCCTTCGACGAGGGCGATCTCGCGGTGGACGACGCCGCGGAAACGGGTGTTGAGCGGCAGGGAGACGATGTGCAGCGGGAGGTCCACCCCGCCCACGTTACGAGCCCGCCTGCACCGTCCGCAGCGCGGTGGTCAGCATCTCGGCAGCGGTCTCGTGACTGATCCGCACGCTCATCATCGACGAGAGCACCAGCGAGGTGCAGGTGGTGGTCATCAGATCGGCCGCGGCGGCGTCGAGGTCGGGGCGACGTGCGGCGACGCCTGCGGCGATCGCCGCCCGCAGATCGGCGTAGTAGTGCGACACGACCACACGCAGGGCGTCGTCGTGGCCGAGGGTGGAGCCGGTGGCGTTCATCAGCAGGCAGCCGTTCTGCTCGAGCTCCCGCAGGCCGCCGAGCATCGCTGTGCGCAGGCCGGTGAGGTAGGTCTCGAGTGCGTCGGCGGCCACCGGGGGAGTGCGCAGGGGCGCGAGGCGGGGTCGGATCACGTCGTCGAGGTAGCTGTCGACGGCGGCGTCGAAGAGGCCGCGCTTGCTGCCGAACGCGTGGTAGATGCTCGAACGGTTCAGGCCGGTGGCCTTCTCCAGGTCGGGCACGGCGGTCTCGGCGTAGCCGCGCTCCCAGAAGACGCGACGGGCGGCGCGCACCACCTCTGCGGCGTCGAAGGTGCGCCCGCGGCCCAAGATCCCTCCCGGTTTTGGTGAACTGACCGTTCTAGAATATATTAGAACGGTCAGTTCAAAAACTTTGGAGGCCGTCATGCGCGCACTCATCCACCACAGCTTCGGCGACCCGGCGCAGGTGCTCGGCGTCGAGGACGTCGAGACCCCGCAGCCCGGCCCCGGCGAGGTGCTCGTGCGCACCGTGCTGTCGCCCATCCACAACCACGACCTGTGGACGGTGCGCGGCACCTACGGTTTCAAGCCCGAGCTGCCGGCCCGCGCCGGCACCGAGGCGGTCGGCGTCGTCGAGGCCGTGGGGGAGGGTGTCACCGGTTTCGCTCCCGGGCAGCGCGTCGCCACCGGCGGTTCGTTCGGTGCGTGGGCGGAGTTCTTCGTGGCGGAGGCCGGCGCGCTGATCCCCGTGCCCGAGGACCTCAGCGACGAGGTGGCCGCGCAGTTGGTGGCCATGCCGTTCAGCGCGATCTCGCTGCTCGACTTCGTGCAGTTGAACGAGGGCGACTGGCTGGTGCAGAACGCCGCCAATGGCGCCGTCGGACGGCTGCTGGCGCAGCTGGCGGCGGCCCGCGGCATCAACGTGATCGGCCTCGTGCGTCGCTCCTCAGGGGTGCGGGAGCTGGCGAGCCAGGGCATCGAGCGCGTCGTTGCGACCGACGACGAGGGCTGGCGCGAGCAGGTGGGGCAGCTGACCGGTGGTGCGCCGATCGTGGTCGGGGTCGACTCCGTCGGCGGGCAGGCCAGCGGCGACGTGCTGTCGCTGCTCGCCGAGAACGGCACTCTCGTGGTGTTCGGGGCGATGGCCTCGCCGACCATGCAGATCGGGTCGGGCGACGTGATCTTCAAGCAGGCCACCGTCAAGGGTTTCTGGGGCAGCAAGGTGAGCGCGACGATGCCCGCCGCCAAGCGTGGCGAGTTGTTCGGCGAACTGCTCCAGCGCATCGGCTCGGGCGCGCTCACCCTGCCGGTCGAGGCGACCTACTCGTTCGACGACATCTCCGCAGCCGCCGCGGCCAATACCGAGCCGCGCGTGGGCAAGGTGCTGCTGCGTCCGTGACCTCGCGTCCCGGCTAATCTCGGGCGGGTGACCGATCAGACCGCGAACCCGTTCGACCCGTCCCTCTGGGACGAGGTGGAGGGATTCGACTTCACCGACATCACCTACCACCGCGCCAAGGACCTCGGGTGCGTGCGGATCGCGTTCGACCGTCCGGAGGTGTTGAACGCGTTCCGTCCGCACACCGTCGACGAGTTGTACCGCGCGCTCGACCACGCCCGTCGCACCGCCGATGTGGGCGTCGTGCTGCTCACCGGCAACGGGCCCTCGCCCAAGGACGGCAAGTGGTCGTTCTGCTCCGGCGGCGACCAGCGCATTCGAGGCCGCTCGGGTTACCAGTACGCCGACGGCGAGACCGCCGACACGGTCGACGAGCGCCGGGTGAAGGCCGAGGGCGGACGCCTGCACATCCTGGAGGTGCAGCGCCTCATCCGCACCATGCCGAAGATCGTCATCGCGGTCGTCGGCGGCTGGGCGGCCGGCGGCGGGCACTCGCTGCACGTCGTCTGCGACCTGACGATCGCCAGCCGCGAACACGCCCGGTTCAAGCAGACCGACGCCGACGTGGGTTCGTTCGACGCCGGCTACGGCTCGGCTTACCTGGCCAAGATGGTCGGGCAGAAGTTCGCCCGCGAGATCTTCTTCCTCGGCCGGGCCTACTCCGCCGAGGACATGCACCGCATGGGCGCCGTCAACATCGTCGCCGACCACGCCGAGCTTGAGAACGAAGCGGTGCAGGCCGCCCGCGAGATCATGGGCAAGTCGCCCCAGGCGCAACGCATGTTGAAGTTCGCGTTCAACCTCACCGACGACGGGCTGATGGGCCAGCAGGTGTTCGCCGGCGAGGCGACCCGCCTGGCCTACATGACCGATGAGGCCGTCGAAGGTCGCGACCAGTTCTTGGAGAAGCGCGACCCGGACTGGTCGCCGTTCCCCTGGTACTTCTGATGACCGTCAATGCTTCGTGACGAAGGTCTTTCGGGCGGGAGCGATCTCAACACGTGGTGCTGGCGTCGGACGTGAGCGCGGGCGACCCCGCCCCCGGGTCGCCCGCGCGGTACTGGATCTGTCAGCGGTAGCCGCAGTGGACCGTCCGCATCTTCGCCCACGTGCCGGCGCCGACCCGTCCGTCTGCCTTCAGGCCCTTGGCCTTCTGCCACGCGGCGACCTTGCGCGCGGTGTTCGGGCCGTAGAAGCCGTCGGCCTTCATGCCGACCTTCTTCTGTATCCGCTTGATGTGGAAGCGGTCGGCGGCGCTGTTGTAGCCGGAGTGGGGTCCGCCGTTGGTGTACGCCTCGCCCGACTTCAGCGGGAACGACCCGCTCGGCATCGATGTGCTGTTGACGCAGACGGGGGCTGCAGCAGTGGCCTCCCCGGCTCCGGTGGCCACTGCGATGGCGGGTGCACCGATGCCGCCGACCAAGGTGGCAGCGAGTGCGAACTTTGCGATGTTCTTCGTGAATTGCCCTGAATCTCATTGTGCGACAACGCTTTTACGCCGTCTTGAGTTGTCCGGCTGAACCATTGCCGAACCAGGGGAGTGACGGGCCACCCGGCGACTTCGTTCCATGTCGACTGCGGAGTCCTGACAAATCACATCGAGACCTTGTTTGGTCGGTGAACGATGCAGTACTGGAGAGGGGTCGATCTGCGCAGATCCGTCGCTTCTTTGCGGCTACTCAGCCAAGAGCGGATGGCCACCAGACCTTCGCGCCGACGAGGCTCCACAGCGCCGGGATGACGACGGTGCGCACCAGGAAGGTGTCGAGCAGGATGCCCAACCCGACCACAATGCCGAGCTGGGTGAGCACGATCAGGGGCAGCACGCCGAGCACCGCGAACACCGCGGCGAGCACGACACCGGCGCTGGTGATCACCGCACCGGTGGCCGAGACGACACGCACCATGGCCTCGCGGGTCTCGTGGGTGACGTTTTCCTCTCGTGCGCGGGTGACCAGGAAGATCGTGTAGTCGACACCGAGTGCGACCAGGAACAGGAACGCGAAAAGCGGCACCCCGTCGTCCAGCGCGGGGAAACCGGCGATGTGATCGCTGATCCAACTGCCGGCGCCGATGGCGGCCAGTGCGCTCAGCGCTGTCGACGCCATCAGCAGCAGCGGCGCGACCAATGCGCGCAGCAGGGCGATGAGCACGACGAAGACGACCAGCAGAATGAGGGGCGCCACGACCTTGAGGTCGCGCGAGGCGCCATCGGCCTGATCGAGCGCCTCGGCGTCCGCACCCCCCACCAGCGCCTGAGCGTCGGGCACGGCCCTCAAGGCATCTCTGACCGCGCGGATCGTTCCGGTGGCCGCGTCGGTGCCGGATGGCGCGGCGAGCACCACCGACCATGAGGTCAGCCCGTCGGACGAGGTGCCGGCGGGGCGCACCGAGCGGACGCCGTCCACGCCTTTCAGGATCTCCTGCACCGGCCCGGCGGCCGCGGTGCGCGCCACGACGCGGGTCGGGTTGGCCTCGCCGGCCGGGTAGTGCTCACCGATCGTGCGCGCGCCGTCGACCGACTCGGCGGTCACCCGGAACTGCTCGGTCTGTGACAGGCCGACCTTGACGTTGATCAGGCCGAGTGCGCAGAGCACGAGCACCAGCACGCCGACCCCGCCGTAAAGCCAGGGCTTGGCTGACACCGCGGACGCAACCCTGTGCCAAGCGCCCCGCTGTTCGTCGTGCCCGTCGCCCACATTCGGCACGAACGGCCAGAACAGCTTGCGACCCAACAGAGCTAGCGCGGGCGGAAGCATCAGCATCACGAACACCAGCGCGACGAGCAGGCCGACCGCGGAACTCAGACCGAGCACGCGGTTGCTCGGCAGCACCGCGAACAGCAGTGCCCCGAGGGCGAGGACGACGGTCAGGTTGGACGCGAGCACCGCAGGCCCTGCGTGGCGTACGGCGGTGCGGAGCGCGGCCCGGTGATCGGTCTCGCGGTGCAATTCCTCGCGGTATCGAGACACCAACAGCAGCGCGTAGTTCGTGCCGGCACCGAAAACGAGGACGCTGGTGATGCCTGACGTTGAACCGTCGCTCACCAGACCCAAGGCTTCGACCACGCGTGCGGAGACGATCGAGGCAACCCGGTCGGCGAGTGCGACGACGATCAACGGAACCAACCACAGAATCGGTGAGCGGTAGGTGATCAGCAGCAGCACCGCGACGACGAGAGCGGTGATCAGGATGAGGCGCAGGTCGGCGCCGGCGAAGGAGTTCGCGATGTCGGCCCCGAAGCCCGGTCCTCCGGTCAGCTCTACCCGAAGGCCTTGCGGCAGAACGTTCTTCGCGGTCTCGCGAACCTCCTTGACCGCGTCAACGAGGGGGAAGCCGGTGACCGAGGAGTCGAAGGGAACGAACGCGATGGCCGCCTTGCGGTCGGGAGCGGGCACCACCGTCGGACCGGCGGGCGGCGCATTCTTGGTTGCCTCGCCCCGATCGACCGCAAGCATTCGTTCGCGCATTGAGGAGATCGCCGAGAGATCCTGGCCCGTGAGCGCGGCACCGTCGCGACGGGTCACCACGGCCACGCCCTGCGACAGGTCGCCACCGGGGAAGGTCTTCAACAGTTCGCGCACCTGTGCCGAATCGGCCGACTTCGGCAACGAGACGGGTGCGCTCGTGCTCGACGGCGCGCCCATCGCGAAGGCCAGGCCGGCCAGCAGCACAGCAAGCAGGAGAGCCCACCACGAGCGTCGGCCGGACAATCGTTCAGCGATGCGATCAGGCAGGGCTCCCATCGGCCGATCCTTGCACGGTGGCTGACGTCGCCGGTTGTCGGCGTTCAAGGTTGCCCCCGGTCGTGCACCGACCGAACCGGCCCCGCGCCGCCCCATGCGTCAGTACGTTGGGCCAATGCGCGAGGAGACGGTCAGTTACCAGCACGGCGACGACGAACGAAACGAGTCGCCCGGCGAACGTCTCGACCGCAACTGGAACGAACTGCTCCAGGAGTTGCGAGTCACCCAGACCGGTATCCAGATCCTGTTCGCGTTCCTGCTGATCCTGCCTTTCCAGGCCCGCTTCGACGTGCTAGAAGGACGGCAAGTGCACCTGTACGTCGTCATCGTCGGGCTGATCACGGCATCGACCTTCTGTGTGATCACTCCGGTGCTCATCCATCGGATGTTGTTTCGCAGGCGGGCCAAGGACGAACTGGTCAGAGCCACCAACAAGCTCACGATCGTGGGCCTCGGCCTCCTCGGCGCGGCCCTCGTCTGTGCCACCGCCCTCGTGGTCGACGTCGTGCTCGGTCGCACCGCCGGGTACATCACTGCGGCACTGTGCACGGTGAGCCTGCTCGGCCTGTGGGTTGTTCTTCCGCGAATCCTGTTGCGGCGCAGCGACGGTCGTTACGAATGAGGATCAAGCAACTGACCACCACGAATCCGCGCGGGTCGCCTGCGCATTCCGGCGCCGGAACCCTGGACCCCGTCCGAACACTTACCATCGTGACCCTGTGAAAATCACTGCGCGCCGTTAGCCCGATGTCCTGACATGACTCTCGACCGAACCGTGACATTCGTCCTGGGGGCGCGGTATGTCGAGCCCATAGGTTGGATGCCATGGGGTCCGTGATTCAGGCCAGAGGCCTGTCCAAAAGATACGACACACACCAAGCCGTCGACAACGTCGACCTGACCGTCGAGGAAGGCGCCTTCTTCGGCATCCTCGGTCCGAACGGCGCCGGCAAGACCACTTTGCTGGAGATCATCGAGGGCATCCGCAAGCCCGACTCCGGCAGCGCGAGCATCGCCGGACTCGACGTCTGGCCGCGCAACACCAACCTGTTACCGCGCATCGGCGTCCAGTTCCAGGCCACCGCTTTCTTCCCGAAACTGACTGCGGCAGAACAGATTCGCACGTTCGCCGACCTCTACGGCGCGCCATACGAGCGGTGCGAGGCGTTGCTCGAACAGTTCGGCCTGACCGAAAAGGCCAACACCGGCACCGAAGAACTCTCCGGCGGACAGGCGCAGCGTTTGTCGATCGCCTGCTCGCTGGTGCACGACCCGCAGGTGGTGTTCCTCGACGAACCCACCGCGGCGCTCGACCCGCAGGCCCGCCGCAATCTGTGGGACACCCTGCGCGGCATCAACGCCGAGGGACGCACCGTCGTGCTCACCACGCACTACATGGACGAAGCCCAGACCTTGTGCGACGAGGTCGCGATCATGGACAACGGGCGCATCCTCACCGTCGACACCCCGCGCGCACTCATCGCCGGCATCGACGCACCGCACAAGATCACCGTCAACACCGGCGGCATCGCCTACGACGACGCGCGCCGACTGCCCGGCGTGATCTCGGTCGAGGAATCGACCGACGCACTGACCATGGTCACCGACGATCCGGCGCCGGTGCTGATCGCGCTCGCGGATCGACGGGCGCTGGACGGCGTCGCCGTCGTCGGCGCGACCCTCGAGGACGTCTTCCTCGAACTCACCGGACGGGAGTACCGAGCGTGACGTCACCCCACGAAGTTCTCCGTTCGTTCCTCACTCCGATACTTCGCGGGGACCCCGACCTCATGTCGGGAGCACGCTCGATCAAGGGGGCAACATCATGACGAATCTCGACGAAATGACGCAGACGACCGAGCGGCCGCCTGCGACCCAGGCGCCGGCTCGCAAACCGAAGGGCTTCGTCACGCTGGCGCGGGCCCAGTGGAAGGCGTTCATCCGCGACAAGCAGATCCTCTTCTGGATGCTGGCCTTCCCGCTGGCCTTCCTGCTGTTGTTCGGGCTGCTCAACAGCGGCGGCGACAAGGCCAGCCGCTCGAACGTGATCCAGGTCGGCAGCGTGCAGTTCCTCGACCAGATGCCGGCCCAGGGCAAGCAGCAATGGGACGACCTGTTCAAGACGACCAGGAGCACCGACCGTGCCGACGCGCTCGACAAGTTGAAGAAGGGCGACGTCGACGCCGTCGTCGAGCAGCAGGGCGACACGCTGGTGCTCCACTACTCCAACGCCGATCAGGTGAAGTCGGCCACCGTGCAAGGCACCATCAGTTCCTTCGTCGACAACGCCAATCTGGCGGCGGCACAAGTGAAACCGGCCATCACCCTGAAAACCCAGCAGGTCGAGGACGCCTCGCTGAAGCCGATCCAGTACCTCGCTCCCGGGTTGCTCGGGTTCGCGTTGGCGATGGGCGGCACGTTCGGTGGCGCGATGACGCTCGTCAACTGGCGCAAGACCAAGCTGCTGCGCCGGATGCGGCTCTCACCGACCAAGCCGTGGGAGCTCGTCGCCTCGCGCATCGTGGTGTCGCTGGTGATCGCGGCGCTGCAGTTCGCGCTGTTCGTGTTGGTGGCGAAGCTGCTGTTCGGGATGCAGTTGAGCGGTGCGTGGTACATGGCGCTGCCACTGGCACTGTGCGGCATGTTGGTGTTCATGGCGATCGGTCTGATCGCCGGATCGGTGTCGAAGACCGAGGAAGCGGCCTCGGGTCTGGCCAACCTCATCGTGTTGCCGATGTCGTTCCTCGGTGGCGCCTTCATCCCGCTGGAGTTCGCTCCGGACTGGCTGAAGACCGTGGCGAACGTGCTGCCGATGGGGCACCTCACCGAAGGCATGAAGGACGTCATGGTGCGCGGACAGGGTGCCTCCGCGGCACTGCTGCCGATGGCGATCCTGCTCGGTTTCGCGGTGCTGTTCATGGCCATCGCGGCGAAGCTGTTCCGCTGGGAGGACTGAGCTCGGGGGAGGCAGGTGGCGGATCGGTGGCGACTGCGCCAACTAGGCTGGCGCCCGAGGGCTTCCCGGACGGTGGGGAGCAGGGGCGAGGGAACCTTCGGGGCGCGCGGGCGTCCGATCCTTCGGACCACACGCAGGGAATCGATCCCGAGCACGAAGGAGAACCCGGATGTCGACCAACCCAGGCCAGCCCAAACGCCGCGGCCTTGCGCTCACGATCATCGGCGCACTGCTCATGTTCGTCGTCGCACCGGGCATCTTCGTGGCCGGTGTGGTGTTCGGCGTGAAGGGTGCGTACGACATCGTGCAGAGCGCACCGATCGTTGGTGCTCAGGGCAGCGTGCCGATGGCGGCCGGGCAGACCCGCGACATCTACGCCTTCTCCGGCCCCGCCGACTCGAACGACACAGGCGTCGAGACCAGCACCACGTCGTCGGGGGTGACTTCGTGCACGGTGCAAGACCCGTCCGGCGCGCGGGTCGACGTCACCAGCTCGAGCGGAAGCACCGCCTGGACTCGGGGCGGTAACCGCTACGTGATGGCCGGCAGCTTCACCGCGACGACCGCGGGCGACTACCGGGTCGACTGCGGCGACCGCGACATGCTGCTGCCCGACGGCAAGGACGCGAAGAACGCCGGGGAGAAGGCCGTGACGGGGATCGGCGGAGGGCTGATCATCGCGAGCATCGCCGGACTGATCGGCCTGATCATGCTGATCGTCGGCATCGTCAAGCTGGTCAACTCCGGCCGGGAGCGCTCGCAGTTCCGGATGCAGCAGCAGGCCGCACAGTGGAACCCCGGCGGTTATCGCGGCTACTGAGCGGTGACGCAGTGCCGCTCGCAGGACCGCCCCGGAATGGGTTCGGATTCGCAGCCGCCACGCGTTAGCCTAGAACGTCGGTCGCGACGCGCGACCGGCGTTCGATCATGTTCGGTCATTCGATGAAGCAAGCAGGTGTGACGTGCCCAGCGGCAAGGTGAAGTTCTTCGACGCGGAGAAGGGTTTCGGTTTCGTCTCCGGCGACGACGGCAAGGACGTTTTCCTGCCCTCGAGTGCGCTGCCGGCCGGCACCACGGTGCTGAAGAGCGGAACCCGCTTGGAGTACTCCGTCGCCGAGGGGCGCCGTGGGGCGCAGGCGCTGTCGGTGCAGCTGCTCGACCCGGCGCCGTCGCTGGCCGCCCGGCACCGCAAGCCCGCAGACGACATGGCGATCATCGTCGAAGACCTCATCAAGTTGCTCGACGGCGTCGGCAACGGTTTGCGCCACGGTCGCTACCCGGACAAGGGCCACGCGACGAAGGTCGCGTCCGTGCTGCGAGCCGTCGCCGACAACCTGGAGCTGTGATGGCCGTGACCGACACCGTGAGCGACACCGAGCCGAAGGCGGCCAAGCCGCGCCGCGCCCGCAAGGAGGCCGCCGCCAAGCCCGACAAGGTGCTGCTGGCAGCCGTCGACCTGGCCCGCGAGGCGGCCGAGTCGATCGCGACCCGCGGCACCGTCGGCGAGCACGAGGGCGCCGTCATGCTGGGTGAGCGCCTGGCGATGCACTACTTCACCTGCACCAACAAGGGCTACCGCGGCTGGCGCTGGGCGATTGCCGTCGCCCGCGCGCCGCGTGCGAAGGTCGCCACGGTCTGCGAGACCAACCTGCTGCCCGGCGACGACGCGTTGCTGTCGCCGCAGTGGCTGCCCTACGCGCAGCGGCTCGCACCGGGCGACATCGGTGCCGGCGACGTCATGCCCTACATCGCCGACGACCCGAACCTCGAGCAGGGCTTCGAGGCCACCGGCGACGAGGACGTCGACGCAATGGCGTTCTTCGAACTCGGTCTCGGCCGCCCGCGGGTGCTGTCCCGCCAGGGTCGTGAGGCCGCGGCCACCCGCTGGTACGAGGGGGAGCACGGCCCGCGCGCGGCCGTCGCCGCCCAGGCCAAGGGGCAGTGCGGCGGTTGTGGTTACTTCCTGCCGATGGCGGGTGCGCTGCGTCGCAGCTTCGGGGTGTGCACCAACGAGTGGTCGCCCAGCGACGGCACCGTCGTCTCGCTCGACCACGGCTGCGGCGCGCACAGCGAGATCGACGAGCCGGCCCCGGTGGCCGAGAAGGTCGAGCCGCCGCGGCTCGACGACTTCGCGGTCGACGTCGAGCAGGCGGAACAGCCAGCCGAAACCGACTGAACCGCAACGAAAGACAGACGAACGGCCCCGAGCGTGATACTCGGGGCCGTTGTCGTCGGCGGGGTCAGGCGGTGGGCTCGCGCCAGGCCCGCTCGAAGGGCAGACGCCAGGCGGTCGGCGCGACCAACTGGTGGATCTGGTTGGGGCCCCACGAACCCTGCGTGTAGGGCCGCACCGGCGGCGGGTTGTCGAGCAGCGGCTGGCTGATCTCCCACAGCCGCTCGATGCCGTCCGAGGTGGTGAACAGCGTGTGGTCGCCGCGCACCGCGTCGTAGATGAGCCGCTCGTACGCCTCGAGCGCGGCCGCCGAACCGGTGGAGTCCTGCATCGCGAACTGCATCGACAGCTTGTCGAGCCGGAACCCGGTGCCGGGCCGCTTTCCATAGAACGACAACGACATTCGCGACTTGTCGGCCAGGTCGAAGGTCAGGTGGTCCGGGCCGTGCTGGCTGACGCCCGAACCGGCCGGGAACATCGACTTCGGCGGCTCCTTGAACGCGATCGAGATGATGCGCTGGCCCTCTGCGAGGCGCTTGCCGGTGCGCAGGTAGAAGGGCACGCCGGCCCAGCGCCAGTTGTCGATGAAGCACTTCAGGGCGATGAAGGTCTCGGTCTCCGACTCCGGTGCGACGCCGTCGAGGTCGCGGTAACCGTGGAACTGCCCGCGCACCACGTTCTCCGGCATGATCGGCATCATCGACCGGAAGACCTTGTTCTTCTCCTCGGTGATGGCCTGCGGTTCGAGCGAGGTGGGCGGCTCCATCGCGGTGAACGCCAACACCTGGAACAGGTGGGTGACGACCATGTCGCGGTAGGCCCCGGTGGCCTCGTAGAACGACGCGCGGGTCTCCAGACCGAGGGTCTCGGGCACGTCGATCTGCACGTGGTCGATGTGGTTGCGGTGCCAGATCGGCTCGAACAGACCGTTGGCGAACCGGAACGCCAGGATGTTGAGCGCGGCCTCCTTGCCCAGGAAGTGGTCGATGCGGAAGATCTGCTCCTCCGAGAACACCTCGTGCAGCTTCCGGTTGAGTTCGACGGCGGACACGAGGTCGGTGCCGAACGGCTTCTCCATGACGACCCGGCTGTTGGCGGCGAGGTCGGCCGCGGCGAGGGTCTGGATCACCGACAGCGCTGCTTTGGGCGGCACGCTCAGGTAGTGCAACCGGCGGGGTCGCTCGTTGCCTTCGTAGCCCTCCTCGGCTTCGGCGACGACCGCCCGCAAGGCGTCGGGGCCGGCGTCGCTGCGCACGAAGTAGAGCCGCTCGGCGAACTCGATGAAGTCCTTCATCTCGTCCTTGCGGGAGGAGAACTCCTCGACTGCCTTGCCGGCGAACTCCACGAAGCTCTCCCGGCTGTGGTCTTCGAGGGAGGTGCCGACGACACGCACGTCGTTGAGCAGACCGCTTCGCCACAGGTGGAGCAGGCCTGGCAGCAGCTTGCGCCGCGCGAGGTCTCCGGTGGCACCGAACAGGACAATGGTTGTGGGCCGTTCCGCCATGGCACACAGTCTGTCGCTCGCGCGTGACGACCGCCAGTCGGGGGCGAGGTTTCGCGCGGGGTGGGGTTGGCCCGACCCCGAATGCGCCAGTGCATCGGATGTCGTCGCGCGAGCGTGCTCCGTAGCGTCGATGACATGATGACGACACAGCTGCCGAGCCTGTCGGAGAAGTCCGCAATGTCCACCACCATGCACACGATTCAGCGGATCCCACCGCCGCGGACGGTGCTGCGCCGCACCGGCGGTGACATCGCGTACCTGTTCCTGTCCTGGCCGATCGCGTTGGCGGCCTTCGGTATCGCGTGCATGTTCTTCGGCCTCATCAGCAGCGTGGTGTTGGCACCCGTCGCGGTGCCGGCCGTGTTGGTCGTCGCGACGTACGCCGCACAGGCCGAACGTTGGCTGTTGCGCCGGTTCCAGGGGGTGACCGACGCCGAGGGCGCCTACCTGCGGATCAACCCGCACGACGGCATCGTCGCCAAGGCCTGGACGGTGGTGCGTGACCCGCAGCGTTGGCTCGACGTCATCTGGTCGGCGGTCGGGTGGGTCGTCTCGACGATCACCTGGGTCATCATGATCACCGTCTGGCTGACGGGTCTGGCGCAGATCCTGTGGCCGGTGTACGGCTGGTTCCTGCCGCACCACGGCACTGAGAACGGGTTCAGCTTCCTGCTGCCGTTCGACAGCCTGAACTACGGGTTGCTGTCCCTGGTGAACGTGCTCGTCGGTGTGGTGTTGCTGGCGCTCGCCCCGTGGATCACCCGCGGCATGGCCCACCTGCAGGGCGTGGCGTCGCGGGCGATCCTGTCGAGCCGGTCGCGTCAACAGGTCATCGAGCAGCTGCGGGTGAGCCGCGACGCGGGCCGTTCGGCCGAGGCCGACCAGTTGTCGAAGCTGGAGCGCGACATCCACGACGGACCGCAGCAGCGACTGGTGCGGCTGAAGGTCGACCTGGCCCGCATCGAACGCCAGCTCGGGCCGGATTCTCCTGCAGCAGAATCGATTCGGGCCGCTATCCACAGCACCCAGGAGACCCTCGACGAGTTGCGCGCGCTGTCGCGGGGCATCGCGCCGCCCACCCTGACCGAGCTGGGTCTGGTGGCCGCGGTGCGGCAGGCAGCGACGCGTCCGACCGCGCCGGTGTCGCTCACGACGAACGTGCCCGAGGTGGCCGGCGCTTTGCCGCCGCACGTCGAGCAGGCCGCCTACTACGTCGTCAGCGAGGCGCTCACCAACGTCGCCAAGCACAGCGGCGCCGGCCGCGCCTACATCGAGTTGACCCTCGACGAACGTGACCTCGTGGTCGCCGTGACCGACGACGGTGTCGGCGGAGCCGCACTCGGCAAGGGCACCGGCCTGGCCGGGCTGGCCGAGCGGGTCCGTTCGGTCGACGGCGCCTTCACCGTCGACTCACCGGCCGGCGGGCCCACCACCCTGTTCGCACTCATTCCCCACGGACGAAGGTAGAAAGGCCCCATGCGGATCGTTCTCGCCGATGACTCGACGCTGCTGCGCGAGGGGGTGCAGTTGATCCTCACCGATGCCGGTCACGAGGTGGTGGCCGGCGTCGGCGACGCACCGACCCTCGTCGAGGCGGCGCTGCGGGAGCGTCCCGACCTGGTGATCACCGACGTGCGCATGCCCCCGACGGGCACCGACGACGGGCTGCGGGCGGCCTTCGAGATTCGGCAGTCGTGGCCGCAGGCGCGGATCGTGGTGCTCTCGCAGTACGTCGTGCAGGCGTACGCCGACAAGCTGCTCGCCTCGGGCGCCGCCGGGGTGGGCTACCTGTTGAAGGACCGCATCGGCGATATCGACGAGTTCCTCGCGGCCATCGACCAGGTCGCCGGCGGCGGCACCGTGCTCGACCCCGACGTGGTCTCCCAGCTGATGACCCGGGCGAAGGACCCCGTGCAGTCACTCACCCCGCGCGAGCGGGAGGTGCTGGAGTTGATGGCGCAGGGGCTGTCGAACGGCTCGATCGCGCAGCGGCTGTTCGTCACCGGGGGAGCGGTCGAGAAGCACACCCAGCGCATCTTCGCCAAGCTCGGGTTGTCACCCGACGACTCGGCCGGTCACCGGCGAGTGCTGGCGGTGCTGGCCTTCCTGCGCAGCTAGGCGGCCGACGCGTTGCCGCGTCCGCGCCGCACGTACACGTAGCCGAGCAGGCCGAGCACGATGCCGCACACCGGCGCCCACGGCCACCAGTCCCGGGCGCCCTCGTGCAGGCTCGGCACCGCGAGGATCACGACGAGCGCGACGATCCAGACGGCGATGCCGGTGAGCGTGACCTTCGGCATGTCGACCTTCATCGGCGCGAGGCCGAGTTGCTCGGGGGTGGGATCGGGTGAGTTCTGGGTCACGAATCAGAGTTTAGTGGTGACGCAGACCGCTTTTCGGCCCTAGTCTCGCGCCCATGTCCACGAGCGCACCCCCGGCCGCAGCCAGCGGCATCGACAGATTCTTCAAGATCTCCGAGCGAGGCTCGACGGTGTCGCGGGAGGTGCGCGGTGGGTTCGTCACCTTCTTCACGATGGCCTACATCATCGCGCTGAACCCGCTGATCCTCGGTTTCGTGAAGGACGGCACCGGTCAGTTCCTCGGCGGCGGACCCGGTGACGGTTCGAACCTGTCGGTGATCGCGGCTTGTACGGCGCTGGTCGCCGGCGTGATGTCGATCGCGATGGGCATGTTCGCGAACTTCCCGATGTCGATCGCGGCCGGTCTCGGCCTCAATGCGTTCGTCGCGTACGGCGTCGCAGCGCTGCCCGACATGACCTGGCAGGCCGCGATGGGTCTGGTGGTCTGGGAGGGCATCCTCATCCTGTTGCTCGTGGTCTCCGGTTTCCGGGTGGCGGCCTTCCGGGCGTTGCCGCAGCAGATGAAGACCGCGATCTCGGTCGGCATCGGCATGTTCATCGCGTTCATCGGCGTCTTCGACTCGGGCTTCTCCCGGGCCGGCTCGGGCACCCCGGTGCAACTCGGCGTCGACGGGCGCCTGCAGGGCTGGCCGATCGTCGTGTTCATCTTCGGTTTCCTGCTGCTGGTCGCGCTCTCGGTGCGCAAGGTGACCGGCGCCATGCTCATCGCGATCGTGTCGGCCACCGTGCTGGCGATCATCATCGAGGCCGTCGCGAACATCGGGCCCCGGACCGTCGGCGGCAAGGAGACCAACCCGCGCACCTGGTCGCTCAACGTGCCGACGGTGCCCGACACCGTCGTCCAGACCCCCGACTTCTCGCTCGTCGGACACGTCGACATGTTCGGCGGGTTCGCCAAGGCGGGTGTCATCGCCGCGGTGCTGATCATCTTCTCGCTGGTGTTGGCCGACTTCTTCGACACGATGGGCACGATGACCGCGATCGGCGCGAAGGCCGACCTGCTCGACAAGGATGGCATCCCGGCCGACTCGCAGAAGATTCTCGTCGTCGACTCGGTGGCGGCTGCCGCCGGTGGTCTGGGTGGCGTCAGCTCCAACACCGCCTACATCGAGTCGGCGGCGGGTGTCGGCGACGGTGCCCGCACCGGTCTCGCGTCGGTCGTCACCGGCGTGCTGTTCCTGCTCGCCACCTTCGCCGCCCCGTTGGTCGAGGTCATCCCGCACGAGGCGGCCGCACCCGCGCTGGTGTTCGTCGGCTTCCTGATGATGCAGGAGGTGGGCGACATCGACTGGCGCGACATCGAGATCGCGCTCCCGGCGTTCCTGACCATCGCGCTGATGCCGTTCACCTACTCGATCACCGTCGGCATCGGCGTCGGCACGCTGACCTACCTGGCGATCAAGGTGATCCGCGGCAAGTGGTCGCAGATCCCGGTGGTGCTGTGGATCATCTCGGCCTGTTTCGCCCTGTACTTCGCCATCGATCCGATCCGGCAGGTGTTCGGGGTCAACTGACCCGGCGCCGCGCCGTCGAGCCCCGCGGCACCGCTTCGGCGGTGTCGCGGGGCTCGGTCGTTCCGAGCGGCTGTTCCGTGGGTGGCCTCGGGTAGTTTCGGGGCGGGACCGAGGAGGGCTACATGCCGCAATTGAGCAAGGGCGCCAACGCGCCGATCACCGACGAAGTCGTCACGTTGACCGTCGTGGGGGCCGCGCCGGGCGCGGTCGACCTGATGGCGTTCCAGGTGACCGCGCAGGGCAAGGTGCGGTCGGACGCCGACTTCGTGTTCTTCAACCAACCGGCGTCGCCGGAGGGTGCGGTGCGGCTGACACCGCCCGACGGCTTGCAGATCGAGCTGACCACGGTGCCCGCCGAGATCAACCGGATCACGGTCGCGGTGGCACTCGACGACTCCGTGCCGGGCGGTCTCGGTGATGTGCAACTGGGCGCGATGGTGCTCGGCGGCGGTGAACCGATCGCGGTGCGTGCCGAAGGCCTCGCCGGTGAGCGCGCGGCCGTGCTGCTGGAGCTCTATCGGCGTGAGGCCGGCTGGAAAGTGCGTGTCGTGAGCGCCGGCTGGGCGGCCGGATTCGCGGCACTGGTGCGCGAGCATGGGGTAGATGTCGACGAGCCGGAAACGGCTGCCGCGCCCACTGCGGCTGCACCCGCGCCGGCGCCGGTCGCGCCTGCACCCGCCGCTGCGCCTGTCGCACCGCCGGCACCGGCTCCCGGACCGCCCGCGCCGATGGGCACGATCGACCTCGGCAAGCGCACCGGCACCATCAATCTGGAGAAGGGCCAACGGGTTTCGATCGAGAAGACCGAGTCGATCACCGCCTCGATCTACTGGCCGCCGGCCACCGACTACGACGTCTACGCGCTCGTGCTCTACACCGACGAGCACGTCGAGACGGTGAGCACCTTCGGCACCCGCACCGACAAGAACTTCAGCCTCGCCACCGCCGACGGTGCGGTGCGCCATGCCGGCGACGTCGGACGGTCGGGCTCGGCGCCTCCGGCCGGCGGTGGCCTGTTCGGCCGCAACAAGGCGAAGGCGGCGACTCCGGGGCATCGTCATCGTCACGCCCGACGGCGTGACGATCGACTACCGGGAGGCCTACTCCAAGCCCGGTTCGGAGAACCGTCCGGTCGTCGGCGCCGACCTCAAGGTCGTGATGGACGCCGGTGCGGTGAACGCGTACAAGTGAGCGTCAGCCGAGGTCTTCGGCGTCGGTGATGCGGTAGGCGTAGCCCTGCTCGGCGAGGAAGCGCTGCCGATGGGCGGCGAAGTCGGCGTCGACGGTGTCGCGGGTGACCACCGTGTAGAAGTGCGCGGTGCGCCCGTCGCCCTTCGGGCGCAACACGCGTCCGAGTCGTTGGGCCTCCTCCTGGCGTGAGCCGAAGGTGCCGCTCACCTGGATCGCGACGCTGGCTTCGGGCAGATCGATCGAGAAGTTGGCCACCTTGCTCACCACCAGCAGCGAGATCTCGCCCTCGCGGAACTGCTGGAACAGCTTCTGCCGCACCGCAACCGAGGTTTCGCCGGTGATGAGGTCGGCATCGAGGCGTCCGGCCAACGAGGTGAGCTGGTCGAGGTACTGACCGATGACCAAGGTCGGCTCGCCGCGGTGCTTCGCGACGAGCTTCTCGACCACGCCGTCCTTGACCGGGGCGCAGGAGGCGAACCGGTAGCGCTCGTCGGGTTCGGTCGAGGCGTACGCCAGCCGCTCGCTCTCGGTGAGGCTCACCCGCACCTCCACGCAGTCGGCGGGCGCGATGTAACCCTGCGCCTCGATCTCCTTCCACGGGGCGTCGAAGCGCTTCGGTCCGATGAGGCTGAAGACGTCTTCCTCCCGGCCGTCCTCGCGCACCAGCGTCGCGGTGAGACCGAGGCGTCGGCGGGCCTGCAGGTCGGCGGTCATCCGGAAGATCGGCGCGGGCAGCAGGTGCACCTCGTCGTAGACGATGAGGCCCCAGTCGCGCGCGTCAAGCAGTTCGAGGTGGGGGTGAACGCCCTTCCGTTTGAGGGTGAGCACCTGGTAGGTGGCGATGGTGACCGGACGGATCTCCTTGCGGGCGCCGCTGTATTCGCCGATCTCGTCCTCGGTGAGGGTGGTGCGGCGCAGCAGTTCGTCCTTCCACTGCCGCGCGCTGACCGTATTGGTCACCAGGATCAGCGTGGTGGTGCGAGACTTGGCCATCGCGCCCGCGCCGACCAGCGTCTTGCCCGCTCCGCAGGGGAGCACGACCACGCCCGAGCCGCCGTGCCAGAACCCGTCGACCGCGTGCTGCTGGTAGTCGCGCATCGACCAGCCGTCGGTGTCGAGCTCGATCGGGTGCGCCTCGCCGTCGACGTAACCCGCTTCGTCCTCTGCCGGCCAGCCGAGCTTGATCAGCTGCTGCTTGATGTTGCCGCGTTCGGACGCGTGCACCAGCACCGTGTCGTCGTCGAGGCGGTCACCGACCAGCGGCTGGATCTTTTTGTTGCGCAACACCTCGGTGAGCACGGCCCGGTCGGTGGTGGCGAGCACGAGCCGCTGCTCGCCGGCCACCTCCTGCTTGCGCAGGGTGAGCCGGCCGTAGCGGTCCATCGTCTCGGCGAGGTCGATGAGCAGCGCGTTCGGCACCGGGTAGCGGCTGTAGCGCACGAGGGCGTCGACGACCTGCTCGGCGTCGTGGCCGGCGGCGCGCGCGTTCCAGAGGCCCAGCGGGGTCACCCGGTAGGTGTGGATGTGTTCGGGTGCCCGCTCGAGCTCGGCGAAGGGTGCGATCGCGGCGCGGGCGTCGCGGGCGAACGGGTGATCGACCTCGAGCAGGACGGTCTTGTCGCTCTGCACGATCAGGGGGCCGGGTACGTCATTGGGCACGTCTCAGGCTAACGACCGGCGCCGTTCGACGATTCCCGCAGCGACCTGAGCCGAGCGCGTGCGCCACCGGGCGGGTGAGACGATGCTCACATGAGCCTTCCGATGGTCGAACCTGCTGCCGGACTGCCCGACCGGATCACGATCTACGAGGTCGGAGCGCGCGACGGCCTGCAGAACGAGAAGTCCGTGGTGCCGACGGGGGTGAAGGCGGAGTTCGTGCGCCGGATGATCGACGCCGGCCTCGACACGATCGAGACCACCAGCTTCGTGCCGCCGTCGTGGATCCCGCAGCTGTCCGACGCCACCGAGCTGGTCGACGCGCTCGGCCAGGAGGCCCGGCGGGCGACCCGTCCGGTGCTGGTGCCGAACGAACGTGGCCTCGACAATGCGCTCGCCGCCGGCGTGAAGGCCATCGCGGTGTTCGGGTCGGCCACCGAGACCTTCGCGAACAAGAACCTCAACCGGTCGGTCGCGCAGGCGCTGGCGATGTTCGCGCCGGTCGTCAAACGGGCCAAGGACGACGACCTGTGGGTGCGCGGCTACGTGTCGATGTGCTTCGGCGACCCCTGGGAAGGGCCGGTGCCGGTCGATCAGGTGGTCGACGTCTGTGCCCGACTGATGGACCTCGGCTGCGACCAGCTCAGCATCGGCGACACCATCGGCGTAGGCACCGCCGGGCACGTCGTGCGGCTGCTGGAAGCGTTGAACGACAAGGGAATCGGCACCGACAAGATCGGTGTGCACTTTCACGACACGTACGGTCAGGCCCTGTCGAACACGCTCGTCGCGCTGCAGCACGGTGTGCGGGTGGTCGACGCGTCGACCGGTGGCCTCGGCGGGTGTCCTTACGCCCGGTCGGCCACCGGCAACCTCGCCACCGAAGACCTCGTCTGGCTGTGCCGCGGCCTGGGCATCGAGACCGGTGTCGACCTCGACAAGCTCGTGGCGACGAGCGTGTGGATGGCCCACCAGCTGGGCCGGCCGTCGCCGTCCCGGGTGGTCAAGGCGCTGGGCGGTTCGGCCGGTTAGGGTCGCACTATGCGATCCGGTCTGACGTCGACTTTCGACTCCTCCATCCGCGTCCAGGACGACCTGTTCGGGTTCGTCAACAACCAGTGGGTCCAGGCGACGCAGATCCCCGACGACCGTGCCCGGTACGGCGCGTTCGACGCGCTGCGTGAGGCCTCCGAGGCGGCGGTGCGCGACATCGTGGAGAAGGCGGCCGCGTCCGACGCGGCGGCCGGCTCGCCCGAGCGCAAGGTGGGCGACCTGTTCGGGTCGTTCATGGACACCGACGCGATCGAGAAGGCCGGTGCCGAGCCGCTGAGTGAGCGCCTGTCGCAGATCGCCGCGCTCGGTTCGACGAGCGAACTCGCCCGACTGACAGGTGAACTCAGCCGCCGCGGGGTGTGGGGCGCGTTCGCGTTCTACGTCACGGCCGATGCCAAGAACCCGGAGCAGTACATCGCCTACCTCGGCCAGGCCGGCATCGGGCTGCCCGACGAGTCGTACTACCGCGAGGACAAGTACGCCGACGTGCGGGAGAAGTACGTCGGTCACATCGAGCGGCTGAGCGCGCTCGCGGGCGTGCCCGACGCGGCGGCGTTCGCGCAGAAAGTGATGGCCCTCGAGACGCGTATCGCCTCCCATCACTGGGACGTCGTGGCCACGCGCGACGCACTGAAGTCGTACAACAAGCACAGCTTCGCCGAACTCAAGGAGCTCGCGCCCGAATTCGACTGGGACGCTTACGTTTCCGGCCTCGACGCGCCGCAGGGTGCGTTCGACGAGGTCGTCGTCGGTGAGCCGTCGTACCTCTCGGGTCTGTCGGCCGCGCTGACCGAGCATGACCTCGACGACTGGAAGGCGTGGCTGTCGTGGCGACTGATCAGCGACCAGGCGCCCTACCTGCACGAGGCGATGGTCGACGAGAGCTTCGCGTTCAACGGCAAGGTGCTCAGTGGCACGCCCAAGCTGAAGGAGCGGTGGAAGCGTGGCGTGGCCGTCGTCGAGTCGTGCCTGGGTGAGGTGGTCGGCCAGTTGTACGTCGCCGAGCACTTCCCGCCGCGCGCCAAGGAGCGGATGGTCGAGCTGGTCGCCAACCTCATCGAGGCCTACCGACGCGACTTCGAGACGCTGGAGTGGATGTCGCCGCAGACCCGCGAACGCGCCCTGGCGAAGCTGGCGCGCTTCGTGCCGAAGATCGGCTACCCCGACAAGTGGCGCGACTACAGCGACCTGGAGATCGTGCCCGGTGACCTGCTGGGCAACCTCGCCCGCTCGGCCGACTTCGAGATGCGTCGTCAGCTCGACCGCATCGGTGGCCCGATCGACCGCACCGAGTGGCTGATGACGCCGCAGACGGTCAACGCCTACTACCACCCGATGATGAACGAGATCGTCTTCCCGGCCGCGATCCTCCAGCCGCCGTTCTTCGACGTCGACGCCGACGATGCGGTCAACTACGGCGGCATCGGCGCGGTGATCGGTCACGAGATCGGGCACGGCTTTGACGACCAGGGCTCGCGTTTCGACGGTGACGGTTCGCTCACCGACTGGTGGAGCCCCGAGGACCGGGAGCGTTTCGACGCGCTCGCGCAGAAGCTCATCGCGCAGTTCGACGAGCAGTCGCCGGCCGACGCACCCGACATCAAGGTCAACGGTGGTCTCACCGTCGGCGAGAACATCGGCGACCTCGGCGGCCTGACCATCGGCTACAAGGCGTATTCCATTGCGCAGGAACAGAACCCGGCTCCCGAGCTCGACGGCTTCACCGGCAACCAGCGGTTCTTCCTCGGCTGGAGCCAGGTGTGGTGCGGCAAGGCGCGTCCGGACGAGGCGAAGCGACTGGTGGCGATCGACCCGCACGCTCCGGCCAACTGCCCGGCGAACGTCGCGCGCAACCTGCGGGAGTTCCACGAGGCGTTCGACGTGCAGCCGGGCGACGGGATGTACCTCGCGCCGGACGACCAGGTGCGGATTTTCTGATCGGCGAAGGAGGCGAGTGATGCCCAAGTCGAACAAGCGTTTCGAGGTGGTGCACGAGGAGCGCACCCGGATCGGCGAGACCACCCGCATCCTGCGCGACAAGGAGACCGGTGTCTGCTATCTGCAGAGCATGGTTGGGGTGAACCTCGCGATGACCCCGTTGCTCAACTCCGACGGGTCGATCGTCGTGCAGCCTGCGAGCGGGTCGTGAGCCGCATCTTCGGCGTCCCGGTCGCCTCGGTCTACCCGCACTACGTCACGAAGGTGACCAAGAAGGGTCGCACCGAGGACGAGCTCGTAGAGGTGATCACCTGGCTCACCGGCTTCGACCACGACGAACTGCAACGACACCTCGCCGAGGAGACGACCTTCGAGGACTTCTTCGCGGCCGCGCACCTCAACCCGAACGCATCGCTCATCACCGGATCGGTGTGCGGGGTGAAGGTGCAAGAGGTCGACGACCCGCTGATGCAGAAGATTCGTTACCTCGACAAGCTCGTCGACGAGCTTGCCAAGGGTCGTCCGATGGACAAGGTGCTACGCGCCTGACTCGCCGCGGGACAGGCCGCGCACCTCGTCGAGGTGGGCAAGTTTCAGTGGATTGCGTTGCACCAGAATGCGAGTTACGAGGCCGTCGACGACCTCGAAGGTGAAGGTCGAGTCGAGCTGACTGTCGATGTGGGCGAGCACGGCCGGGCCGCCGTTGAGGTCGACGATGCGGAACTGCGTGGGCGCGTCGGGCTGCACGGCCAGCAGGAACCGCAGCACCTTCTCGACGCCGACGATCGGACGCAGCGCGGCCTTGCGCACTCCGCCGCCGTCGGTCACGAGGACGACATCGGGCGAGACGACGTCCAGCAGGCTCTGCACGTCACCCGTGGTCGCTGCGGCCACGAAGCGTTCGGCCGCCGATCGGACGTCGGTGGGCGACACCTGCGTCGCGGGGCGTTCGGCCCGCACCCGGGTGCGGGCTCGGTGTGCGATCTGCCGCACCGACGCCGGCTGCCGTTCCAGCATCTGTGCGATCTCGGTGTGCTCGTAGCCGAACACCTCACGCAGCAGGAAGACCGCGCGTTCCACCGGGCTCAGTTTGTCGAGCACGATGAGCATCGCCAGCGACACCGAGTCGGCGAGGACGACGTCGTCGGCGACATCGCCGCCGGTGAGTATTGGCTCGGGTAGCCAGGGGCCGACGTACGTCTCCTTGCGGCGGCCGAGCGAGCGTGCCTTGTTGAGCGCGACCCGGGTGATGATGCGCACCGCGTACGCCTTGGGGTCGGCGACCACGTCCTGGTCGGCGTCCGACCAGCGCAGCCAGGCATCCTGCAGCACGTCCTCGGCGTCGGCGGCCGACCCGAGGATCTCGTACGCCACCGTGAACAGCAGCGACCGATGCACGGTGAACGGGTCGGCCAGAGGCTCACGTCCTGGTTCGGTCACAGATCGCACCGGTCGCGGAAGCCTTGGCTGCGTAGCCCCATGGCGCTGTTGAAGCGGGACCGGAGGTTCTCCACGGCCACCATCATGGTCAGTTCGACGACCGCCTTGACGCCGAGCAGGACGGTCAGTTGCTCGACCATCTCGTCGGTGACGGTCGGCGGCGTGGCGGTCATCGCCTCGGCGTACTCCAGCACTGCGCGTTCGTTCTCGTCGAACACGGTGCTCTCGCGCCAGCGCGGCACCTCGCTGAGCTTCTCGACCGAGTCGCCGGCGCTGTGCGCGGCGAAGTAGCCGAAGTCCATGCACCAGCTGCAGCCGATCGCCGCCGCCGAGCCGAGCACCGCGAGGTTCTTCAGGTCGGCGTCGAGTGCGTTCCACTTCGCGATTTTCCGCTCGAACGCGAGGTCGGCGAACATGAGTTGCTTGTGGTGCCAGTAGACGTAGCCGGGATCGGGCACCTCGCCGTAGGCACGGCGCGACCAGGCACGGACGATGCCGCCGAGGAGGCCGTCCGGCTCGGCGGGAGGGATGCGGAGGGACGGTTGGCGTTGCGCGATGTCAGTCATGCCATGAAGACACCGGCCGGACCTCAGGTGTGACAGGTTCTGGCCGGTGGCTTTCGTGCGGTCAGCGTGCAGCGGTGGTGACGCGGTCGGTGCGGCCGGTGCGGGCGAGCACTTCGGCCTGGCGGTCGGCGTCCGCGGGCACCTCCACGGGATGCGCGAAAATGCCTGGTGCGTAGGCGTGTTCGCCCCATCCGGTGACGGCGGAGTCGATCTCCTGGAGCTCGGCGTCGGTGAGGATCGCACGCTCACCCTGCGACCGGGCGAGGTCCCAGCGGTGCACGAGCAGGTCGAATCCGTAGAACTGCGAGAGCGTCTCGCCGATCGTGGTCACCCCGAAGTGTCCTTCGTAGGTCTTGCCGCCGACGGCCGGGTCGGCGAGCAGCGCGCGGACGGAGGCGTCGTACGCGGCCCAGCGGGCGACCGGGTTGTCGCCGTCCGTCTCGGGCAGCGGGTGGCCCTGACCGGCCAGGAATTCGCGTCCGGTGTCGATCACGTGGGCCAGCACGTCGCGGGCCGACCAACCCTCGCACGGGCTGGGTGCATCCCACTCGGTGATCGTCTCGACCACCTGGGTGAACGGGTCGGCGTGGGTGGTCCAGGTCTGCAGGCTGTTCGCCATGGCTTCTCCTTCGTCGGGTTTCTTCGAACGTAGGCGCCCGGTCGTGGCCCGGTATTGATAATTTCCGACACATGGGCAGAGCCGCCGACGACATCGAACGGGCGCATCTGCGTGACGCCGACGATCGATCGTTCGTCATCCACCGCTACCCGGCGCCGGAGCACCTGACCGGGCTGCTGCGGCGCTATTGGATTCCGGTGTGGGACGTGCCGCCGGGGGAGCAGGCGGTGCAGAAGGTGCTGCAGTATCCGATCTGTCTGCTCATCACGACGCCCGCCTACTCGCGTTTCGTCGGGCCCAACCGCGGCCTGGGTACGACTGTGCTGGAGGGGAGTTCGTGGGGTTTCGGGGCGATGTTCGCGCCCGCCGCCGGCGCCCTGCTGCTCGGGCGGCCGGTGCGCTCGGTGGCCGACGACCACGTCGACCTCGACTCGGTGCTGCCCGGACTCACCGCGCCACTGCTCGACGTCCTGGCAGCGGACCCCTCCGATCCACGGGCGCACGCGATCGGGCGCGCCCTCGTGGAGGAGCGGCTGGAGCGGCTGTTGCCGCTGGACGAGGAGTCGGAGTTGGTCAACACGATCGTCGAGCGGGTCGAGGCCGACGCGTCGATCACCACCGTGACCCAACTGTGTGAGTTCAGCGGTCTGCCCGAGCGCACCTTGCAGCGGCTGTGCGCGCGACGGCTCGGACTCTCGCCGCTGTGGTTGATCCGGCGACGCCGCCTGCACGAGGCCGCCGATCGATTGCGGGACGGCGCGGGCTCGCTGGCCGACACCGCCGCCGACCTCGGCTACTGCGACCAGGCGCACTTCTCCCGCGACTTCAAGGCGTCGACCGGGATGACACCGCGGGAGTTCCTGCTGCGCAGCCGGCCGAGCTGACTCCTTTTGCATCTTCGCTCCGAGCTGATTGCGCATGCCCTGCCGAGGTGTTGTATGTGATTGCGGCGCAGTCACCCTGATCGTTCGAAGTCGATCCAGTTGTAGTCGAGGTCGTCCCAGGATCGGCGCTCGTAGGGTGGTGCGTGGGGTGCTTGTGGTGGTGGTGTGCCGGGTGGGGCTGGTCTGCGGTGGAGGGGTCTGCCGCGTTGGTCGCGGAAGACGGCCGCGCCACCGTTTCGGTCGTCGCCCTGGCCGGGGGTGATGGTGAAGTCGCCGGCGTGGAGTCGGTCGTGGTGGTGTGGGCAGAGGCTGATGAGGTTGTGCAGGTCGGTGGTGCCACCGTCGGCCCAGTGGACGATGTGATGGATTTCGATGTAGCGGTGGGTGGGGCAGCCGGGGAAGCGGCAGCCGCCGTCGCGGTCATCGACGAGGCGTCGGGTGCGTAACGGGACGATGCGTTGGGTGCGGCCGACGTTGACGGGTGACCCGTCCTTTTCCCAGATCGGGACGAGGAGTCCGTCGCAGGTGAGTTTCGCGGCCATCGAGGGTGGGATCGCTCCGGCGCGGGTGGTCCAGGCGTGGTGGTCGGTGTCGAGGTGGAACAGCACCCGGTAGGTGTCGGCGCGTCCGGCCACATCAGCGGTGCCGGCGTGCAGGGCGCGGTCCATCGCAGCGACGAGGGCGTCGGCGAGGGTGATGCGGGGTTTGCCAGCGGCGTCGAGTCCGGTGCCGAACAACAACCCGAGCAACTCCGGGTCGAGCGCACCCGCCGGGTCGGCCACGTCGGCCACGTCGGCTATGTCGGCTATGTCGGCTATGTCGGCTATGTCGGCTATGTCGGCCGTGCTGCTTTCGGGCTCGCCGTCGGGCATGTCGTCGGAGTCGTCACGGTCGACGTCGGTGACCTCGTCCGTGAACTCATCGTCGATGAACGCGTCCGTGAACTCGTCCGTGAACTCGGTGTCGGCGTGATCGGTGTCGGCGTGATTGGTGGTGTGGTGCTCGCAGTCGTTGTCATCGTCGCCGGTGTCGACGGTGTCGACGTCGTGGGTGTTGTGGCGGGTGGCGCCGAAGAGGAAGTCTTTGACCTCGCGGAGGGCTTGTTCGATGAGTTCGCCTTGTTCGATGCTGCCTTCGAACCGCAGGTGGTAGCGCTGGTCGGCGAACCAGGACTCCATGCTGGCGGGCTTGGTCGCCGGGTCCGGGTCAGGAACCGCGTCCTCGTCACAGGGATCGTCGGCGGCGTCGGTGTCGTCGGTGTGGAAGGGGAATGTGCGGACGGCGCGGCCGAGTTGGCCGACGTCGGTGTGGGGTGCCAGGCGGGTGACGGCTTCTTCGTACGGGGCGGGGACGTGTCGGGCGATGATGACCAGTTGGTGGAAGGTCATCGCGGTGGTGTCGAACGCTGTCATCGCGTGTGGGAGTTCGTGGGCGCGGGAGGCGACCTGCACGATGTCTTTCGCGGCGGCCCGGGAGACACCCGCGAAGCAGGTGAGCCAGTGTTCGGGTGAGCGGATTCCCGACCCGGCCCAATGCCTTTCTTCCAGGCTGATGCGGGTGAGGTGGACCAGGTGCCGGTAGGCGGCGGTCAGGACACCCGAGGCGGCCTCCAGGTCGTACCGGGCCGTGTTCGCGGCGTCACCCTGGGACAAGCCCGGCTGGGTGCAACCGAACGGCCGATCGGGTTGTGTCCCAACCGATCCCGCTCCTGCGAACCCCTCGTCCAGCTCCATGAACAGAGTCTGCCACCCACCACCGACAACCTCCTGGCTGTGCGAGCAGCCCCTTCGTGGCGGGGAGGTTCAGCCGGGGCCACCGTCGGATCGTTGGCGTTCGAGCCACGCCGGCAGCGGGTTGATCGTGTCGCCGAACCAGCTCAGATCGTCGCGGTAGTCGACTTCGAATGCCTCCAGTCGGCGATCCTCGAGGATCGCGTTCGCGACCTCTCGGGTCGCAGTGACCAGCGTGAAGTCCCAGTCGATCTCGGTGGTGATGACCCAGCTCCGGTCGAGCGGCCAGATCACATTCGCCGACAGTTCCCACCCGGTCTCAATACCCGGCCAGGTCATCGAGGTTCCTGCGCGACCGGTGAACAGGTAGTAGTCGCGTCCGGGGATATGCAGCATGGCAGCGTCAGTCGGTTGCTCGTGCCAAGCGCCGTGGCCATCCCACACCCCGTAGATCAGGTCGCCGGCGCTGGCCAATGGGCGAGGACCGCCTCCAGCGTCGCCTCGGGGATCGAGCCCTCCGATGGTTCGTCGGCCCCGGGTTCGTCGGGATGCGCAACGCCCGAGATGCATTTCCATTGCACCAGCGGGTGCATGACGCAGTCGGTGGAGCGAGCTCTGTCCGACCACCGTCCGGACTCACCGACCGGGTGGAGCACGCGCACGACAGCCTCGTATCCGATCGGGAGCACGGAACCGGCCGTCGCCCAGTGGTCATGGCCGAGCAGCCGAGGAGCGAACCAATCGCCCGCTGCGCTGTCGGTCAGACGGCGAATACTCATGGATGAAGTGTGCCGCGCGGAGCGCGTGTGCACGACCGGTATCAGGCGGGGCTGACGTCGGTGATCCGATGAACGCCGATGGTGCGCACCGCGTCGCCCACCGTGCCGGTGACGCGGCCACCGTCCACACCGGTGGGGCGCAGCGTGACCCGCTTGACGTTGCCGGCGGTGTCGACATAGCCGACGCGCACCGGGAGGCCGGCGGCGGCAGCGTCCAACAGCAGGTCGACGGTCACCGCGGGGTCACCGTCGGATTCTCCTGGGGCTGAACCGTTTCGGGCGAGCAGGTCGGCGACGAAACGTTCCGCCACCGACGCGGAGACGGCGGTCGTGGTGACCGGGGCCGGCGGGCGCGGCACCGGCGCGCGGCCGGGTGCGGCGGCGGTCGAGGCGACGGTGCCCGACGCGTCCTCGGCCAGGGTGGAGTAGCCGGCGTCGCGCAGCAGGGTCAGCACTCGGGCGGCCGGCAGCCTCGACACGACGACCGTCGGTGCGATGCGCAGCAACTGCAGCGGTTCGGTGTTGCGGTCGGCGAGCAGGGCGTCGAGGAGGGCCTCGTCGTCGCTGCGCAGGTAACAGGTCGCGGCGCCGATGCGGGCCACGCCGTGTTGCCTCGCGACGTCGTCGATGAGGTAGCCGAGCGCCTGGGGCAACGGGGTGAGGCTCGCGGCGGTCAGCTGCTCGCGCAACTCGGGAGCCGTCCACCCCGTGTCCAGGCCGCGCCGCAGAGAAGTCGAGCTGAACCGGTAAACCGTTGCACCACCGCTGGATTCGATATCGGCAACGGTGCCCATCAACCGTCGCAGGTCGTCGCGCAACGGTCCGGGAGCGATCGCGGTGAGGTCGGCCTGCACCAACACGTGGTCGAGCAGGGCAGGCAGAAGAGGCTCGAGCGCGGCCTCGTCACACGCGTCGGCGAGCAGGGCTCGTCCGGCGCTGCTCAACTGGCCGTCGGCCAGCAGGCCGAGCCACTGGGCTTCGGCGAGCACGTCGGCGGAACGGGTCGGGGCACCCGGCGGCAACCGCAGCGGACGGTGCCAGCGCAGCAGATCGTCGACGTCACCGGCGTCGACCGCGACGCCGTCGCCGGCCTCCGCCACCGCGGCGAGCACATCGTGGCGACGCTGCCGCATCATCGGCCACGCGGCGCCCGCACCGAGCAGGTTCACCGTCGTGCCTGCGGCGTCCCGGGTGCCGACGATCGAGGGCGCGCGCAGCATCGCCCACCACGCGTCGATGAGCACCGACCAGCGGTGCGCCGGCGAGGTCTCCAGCCATTCGTCGTACGCCGTCGTCGGCAGCCAGGTGGCGTCGATGTCGTGGTCGTCGGCGACCAGCCCTGCTGCGTGGGCGAGTTCGGCGACGAAGGCGACGGCCCCCTGCGTCAGGCCGAGGGCGGAGGCCAGTCGTTTGTGGTCGCGCACCGACACCCCGCCCTTGGCCATCACCCGAGGCGGGCTCTGCTGCCAGTGGGCCGCCAGCGACTCGATGCGGCGCAGCAGGTCGAGGGCGGCCTGCCCGGCATGCGCGTCGGTGACGGTCTGCTCGGCCCCTGGCCGGCCGACCGACGGCAACTCCAGCGGTGCCGCGTCGAGGGCCCCGTTGTCGGCGAGGGCGGTGGCCCGGGGGAGCAGCAACTCGCTCACCGACCGGGTGGCCACGAGTGCAGAACCCTTGCGCCACAGGAGGGCCCGCGTCCAGAGATCGTCGGCGAAGCCGTCGACGACAGACTCCTCGACGGCCAGCCGGGCGGCAGCGGCGCGGGTGTCGCCGTCCGACACCAGCAAGGCCTCGAGCACGCGAAGGGCGTCGGCCGACAGGCTCTCGACCGCCCGCTGCACGCTCGCCCGGGAGGCGGCCCGGGCGGCCAGGCCCGAGGTGTCTACCGCGACGCCCTGCATCAGATCGGGGCGGGCCAGCACCAACTGCTGCAACTGCTCGGCCGAGCGCGAACGCACGTCGTCGGCGAGGCTGCGATTGTTCTCCGGCACCCCGCCACGGTAGTCCCACCGCTTGACCCCGGGAATGCGGTGGAGACGGCGGCGATCGCGTGCCAGGCTCGAACCCGTGACCACCGACCCGAAGCAGAAGCTGCACACCTACCTGCGCGAGGCGCGCGAGGCGGTGCTCTGGAAGGCGGAAGGGCTGGGTGAATACGACCTGCGTCGTCCGCTCACCCGCACCGGCACGAGCATCCTCGGGCTGATCAAGCACCTGTCGCTGGTCGAGGCGTGGTACTTCGGCGCCTGTTTCGACCGGCCCTTCGAGCCGCACCTCACCGGCTGGGACGAGGGCGCCGAGGAGGAGAACGACATGTGGGCGACGGCTCAGGAGTCGAGCACCGACCTGATCGCGACCTACCGCGCCGCCATCGCCCACGCCGACGCGACCATCGAGGCCCTCGACGCGGACGCCGTCGGCCACGTGCCGTGGTGGAAAACCGGTGAGGTCACACTGCATTCGATGCTCGTGCACGTGCTGAGCGAGACCGCCCGCCATGCCGGACACGGCGACATCCTGCGCGAGGGGCTCGACGCGCGCGCCGGGATGAGCAAGGACAACACCAATCAGGGCGACCACGACGACGATTGGTGGGCGGCGCACCGCGCGGATCGAGGCGGCCGCGCGTGAGGCCGCCGGCCTGCTCGAGAAGTGACGGGGGTGCGCGCTCGCACGCGATGTGCTTGATTGGGCGAATGAGTGACGTGCGCCCGCCCAGCGGCACCCAGTGGACGTTGTCGGCCCACGACCAGGAACTCGTCGTCGTCGAGAGCGGCGGCGGCATCCGCAGCTACCGCGTCGGCGGCGAGGACGTGCTCTTCGGCTACGACGAAGCCGCGAAATGCGACGCCGGACGCGGCCAGCACCTCATCCCGTGGCCCAACCGCATCCGCGACGGCGTCTACACCTTCGCCGACAAGAAGCAGCAGTTGCCGCTCACCGAGCCGGCGCGCAACAACGCGTCGCACGGTCTCACCCGATGGGCCAACTGGCACCTCGTCGAGCAGTCCGGCGACCGCCTCGTCGTCGGCTGTCAGCTTCTGCCGCAACCGGGTTGGGACGGCATCCTCGACCTGACGATCACCTACGAACTGACCGGCGAAGGGCTCGTCGTCACCCCGGCGGCCACCAACGCCGGCTCGGCCGCAGTGCCCTTCGGTTACGGCGCCCACCCCTACCTCACCGCGGGGGAGGAGAGCGTCGACGAGCTCCGGCTCGCCCTCCCGGCAGCCACCGTGCTCGAGGTCGACGACCGGCTCATCCCGACCGGCACCGCCCCCGTGCCGAGCGAGTTCGACTTCCGTAGCCCGCGCCCGATCGGTGCCACCCAGTTCGACCACGCGTTCACCGATCTCACTTCGGACGGCGAGGCGGACGGCGCCCGCTGGACGATCACCGTCGCGGCCGGCGGTCGCGTCTCCTCGTTGTGGGCCGACGCGGCGGCGTACCCGTACGCGCAGGTGTTCACCGGCGACTCCCTGCCCGGCGGCCGCAGTCGACGGACGGGTGTCGCGGTCGAACCGATGACCTGCCCGGCGAACGCGTTCGCCACCGGAGCGGCACTGGTGCTCGAGCCCGGCGCGACCTGGTCGGCTTCCTGGGGCGTGACCAGCGACGACGCTGCGGGAGAATGACCGCGTGAACCCGTCCACCGCCCTCGCCACCGTCGTCATCGACGAACTCGTCCGCCTCGGTGTGCGCGACGTCGTCCTGTGTCCCGGATCCCGTTCGGCCCCACTGGCGTACGCCGCGTTGGCCGCCGAACAGGCCGGACGGCTGCGCCTGCACGTGCGCATCGACGAGCGCTCGGCCGCCTTCCTCGCGCTCGGGATGGCGAAGGTGAGCCGCGTGCCGGTGCCGATCATCACCACCAGCGGCACCGCCGTGGCCAACCTGCACCCCGCCGTGCTCGAGGCACATCACGCGGCCGTTCCGCTGCTGGTGCTCTCGGCCGACCGTCCCCTGGAGATGCGCTCGGTAGGGGCGAACCAAGCCACCGACCAGGTGAAGATCTTCGGCGGTGCGACGCGCTGGTTCTACGAGTTCGGCGTGCCGGAAAAGCGTGCGGGACAACAGGAATGGTGGCGCTCCATCGTCGGTCGCGCGGTCGCCGAGTCGACCGGAGTGCCGGCCGGGGACGCCGGCCCGGTGCACCTCAACCTGCCGTTGCGGCCACCGCTGGTGCCCGACGAGGACGATTCCGACTGGCCCGAAGACCTCACCGGCCTGCCGCGCAACGAGGCCTGGCTGAACGTGCGCCAGATCGACAGCCACCGCCAGGTCGTCACCAGTGGCCCGGGCATCGCGCCGGTGCCGAAGACGCTGGTGGTGCTCGGCGATCTGCCCGAGCCCTCGATGGCTGCCGAGGTGGCCGAACTCGCCGATGTCGCCGGCTGGCCGGTGATCGCGGAGCCGTTCGGCAAGTACCACCGCGGACGCGTCACGCCGCACGGACCGCTGATCCTGCGGGCGTCGCAGTGGCTCGACCGCAACCGCCCCGAACGCGTGCTCGTCGCCGGGCGGGTGACCCTCGACCGCGAGGTCGCCCACCTGTTGCGCCACCCGGAGGTGTCGGTCGAGGTCATCACCGCCGGCACATCGTGGGCCGACGCCGGGCACCAGGTGCGCCGGGTGCACGCCTGGGAGGACATCGAGCGCAGCCGCACTGCGGTGTCGAGCTGCGCAGCACGTGGCTGGACGGCGAACTGGCGCAAGGCGGGCACCGCCCTCTCACAGGCCGCCACACCGGTGATCGAGGACAGTTGGCCGTCGGGCATGGCGATCGCCCGCGCCGTCGTGCACAACATGCCCGACGACTCTGCGCTGGTGGTCGGCCCGTCGAACATCGTGCGTGACCTCGACCTCGCGCGGAACGCGAATCGGGTTGCCCGCGAGGTGGTTTCGGTCGCCAACCGCGGTCTCGCCGGCATCGACGGCGTGGTTTCGACGGCGATCGGGGTGGCGCTCACGCACACCGGCACCGCGACGTACGCGTTGATGGGCGACCTGACCTTCCTGCACGACGGCAACGCGCTGCTCATCGGCCCGGACAACGCGCATCCCGACCTCACGATCGTGGTGGTCAATGACGATGGTGGCGGCATCTTCACCACGCTCGAACCCGGGCAGGAGCGGCTGGCCGACTCCTTCGAGCGGGTCTTCGGCACGCCCACCGGTGCCGACCTCGAACTGGTCTGCAAGGCGCGCGGCGCCGCGCACGAACTGATCGCCGACCGGGACACGCTGATCGAGCGGATTCAGCACCCGGGCAAGGGAATTCGGGTGCTCGAGGTGCGGGTGGAGCGATCCGGCGAACGCGCGCTCGTGGAGCGGCTGGCCGAGGTGGCGCGCCAGACCATCGATCCGCTCGACTGAGCGAACGCAGGCGAACACCGGCGAACACCGGCGCGCACGCGGAAACACCACGCATCCCCCAGCGGTGCGTGGTGTTTCCTTGTCCTGCAGTCGATTCAGACGATCTGTTCGGTGCGGCTCATCTCGTCGGCGCGAAGCCGCACGACACCGCTGCCGGTGCGGGCGTTCAGCTTCACGAAATCCTGACCGGGAGCGGGCTCGCCGGCCGAGGGGAGTGACGACTCGACGGGTCGTCCGGAGACGATGTCGGTCCAGACCGGGGTGCCGAGCGGCACGTGCACGGTGACGTCACCGCTGCCGGTGCGCACGTCGATCTCCCCGCCGCAGATCCTGCCGATGTCGAGGCGTCCGCTGCCGGTGCGGGCCTTGAGGTCGCCGTGCATCCGGCCGACCCGCAGATGCCCCGAACCCGCCTTGTAGCCGAGGTTGCCGGTGAGTTCGCCGACGGACGCGTGACCGGAGCCGGTCGCGATCATCGCCTCGCCGCGCAGACCCGCCGCCTCGACGCCGCCGGAGCCGGTGCGCAGTCGGGTGTCGCCGGCGCACCGGCCGACCACGATCTGCCCGGAGCCGGTGTCGACCAGGGCTTCGGCCGCCACCTCGTCCAACTGCACGTCGCCCGACCCGGTCTTCACGCGGGCCGTCTGCACCGAACCCTTGACGGCAACCGGTGCGCTTCCTGACTGCACCGTGACGTCACCGTGCGCCGGCGTGCTGATGCGCAGGTCGATCGCCCACTCGCGGTCGCTGCCGAGGCCGCGCGCCTTCGGGGTCTCAACCCAGACGGCACCCTCCTCCTGCTCTACGACCACCTCATCGGCGTGCTTTCCCTCGATCTCGACCGTGGTCTGCGTGACCTCGGCGGCCGTGACGAACACGCTGCCCGAACGGATCTCGACGCCCAACTGGATCGGGCCGGGCGTCTCGAACGTCTCGGTGCGCATCAGTTCCACCCGCGCATGTGGCGCGGTCCCTTGCGTCCGGAGAACGGGTCTTGGCCGAGGAAGTGGTTGATGAGCTCGGACGGGTCCATCTGGAAGCCGCCGTCGCGCATCGTCGATACCCGAATTGCGTTGACAATCCACGTGTTCAGCGACTGACCGGCGGCCTCGGCGCGGGCCTCGGCCTTCGCCTTGACGGTCTCGGGCAGCCGGACGGTGATTCGGGCGAGCCCGCCCTCGTCCTCGACCTCGGCGTCCTTGTCGAGGTTGGGTGCGGTCGGCGGCGGGGGAGGTGTCGGCATCGCGGCCTGCACCGCGAAGTCGAGATCGCGGCCCACCAGTCGGACGTCGACCGAACCGGACGGCATCTTCGCGGTGATCTCGGCGGCAGCCGCGCTGACCGCCTCCATGATTGCCAGTCGAGCCGAGGCGTCGATGGCGTACGACAGGCGCTCGGCGACGAACTGCTCGCCGTCCTCACCTGCTGCCCGAGCGGCGGCGAGCAGGTCGCGCCGCATCCCTTCGATGTACGGTGTGATGTCCATGTGCATCAGAATGACGTCACGGTGATGTCAGAGTCAAGGGTCATGACGTCGTGACCGCCGAATGTTTGCCGATTTGGGCACGCACATCGCGTGTCCCGCAAACTTTCGGGGGAAGGGGGCGGGGGTGTTTCAGTCGTTGCCGAGTGCTTGGCGCATCGGCAGCAGCTTGGCGTCCGACTCGGCCAACTCGGCCTCGGGCACACTGCCGGCGACGATGCCGCAGCCGGCGAAAACCCTGATCGCACACGGGTCTTCGTGATCGAGCATGCCGCTGCGCAGGGCGATGCCCCATTCGCCGTCGCCCTCGGCGTCGAGCCAGCCGACCGGTCCGGCGTAGCGCCCCCGGTCCATCTGCTCGAGTTCGTGGATGACCTCGGCTGCCATGTCGGTCGGGGTGCCGCAGACCGCCGCGGAGGGGTGCAGCGCGGCCGCGAGCCCGAGCGAGGAGGCCCCGTCGCGCAGCACCGCGGTGACGTCGGTCGCCAGGTGCATCACGTTCGGCAGGTGCAGCACGAACGGCGACTCGGGCAGGTTCATCGACGAGCAGTGCGGGCGCAGCGCCTCGGCCACCGAGCGCACCGCGTACTCGTGCTCCTCGAGGTCCTTCGAGGAGCGGGCGAGGCCGGCCGCGAGCCCGAGGTCGTGGTCGTCGTCGCCGGTACGGCGGATCGTGCCGGCCAGCACCCGCGAGGTCACCAGGCCCTTCTCGCGGCGCAGCAGCATCTCCGGAGTGGCTCCGACCATGCCGTCGACCGCGAAGGTCCAGGTGTTGGAGTAGCTCTCGGCGAGGCGCCCGAGCAGGCGGCGCGGGTCGATCGCGGTGGCGCTGCGCACCACGACGTCGCGCGCCATCACCACCTTGTCGAGGTCGCCGTGCTGGATGCGGCGCACCGACTCGGCGACGGCCTCCGCCCACTGCGCGCGCGACAGGGCACCGGTGGTCACCGTGAGCTCGCCGTTGGCGCGGGTGGCGTGGGCGCGGATCTGGGGTTCGGTGCCGGGCAGGCGGTCGGCCGTGCTGATCACGGTGACCCAGCTGCGTCCGTCGCGGCGTCCGACGATCACCTCGGGCACGACCAGCGTGCTCGACTGCTCGGAGCGGCGACTGAACGCGAAGGTGCCGAAGGCGACGGGCCCGGTGCCCGGAAGTTCGAGATCGGTGCGGACGACGGCCGACGCGGCCACGTCGTCCCACCACTGGGTGGCCGCGGAGAACCGCTCTTCACCCGAGGTCGTGATCGACGCCGCGCGCCCCCAGCCGACCAACCCGTCGCCGCCGCGCACCCAGCACACGATGTCGGCCGGGGCGATGTCGTCGGGGACGAGTGCGGTCAGCTCGCCGTCGTAACTGATCTGCGTCGTGCGGGCCACGAGAGTGGGCACGGAGGCGTCGGCGAGCGGAATGGTCACGACCAAGGAGCGTACGCCGACTCGGCAGTAACCCGTACGCAACCCGCATGTGGCGTGCGTCAAGATGGAGCCATGAACCGCGCCAGCCTCGACAAGCGCCCCACCGACGTCGCCCGCATGTTCGACGACGTGGCGGCCCGCTACGACATCACCAACGACGTCATGTCGATGGGGCAGGACCGCCGCTGGCGGGGACAGGTGCTGGCCGCCGTCGACCCCCAGCCCGGCGAGGTCATCCTCGACATCGCGGCCGGCACCGGCACGTCCAGCGAGCCCCTCGAGGCCGCCGGCGCCAAGGTGGTGCCCGGCGACTTCTCGCTCGGCATGCTCAAGGTCGGCAAGAAGCGCCGCCGCGATCTCGGTTTCACCGCTGCCGACGCGATGCGACTTCCGTTCGGAGACAACACTTTTGACGCCGTCACCATGTCGTTCGGCCTGCGCAACGTCGAAGACCCGGTGCAGGCGCTCGCGGAGTTCCACCGCGTCACCAAGTCCGGCGGACGCGTCGTGATCTGCGAGTTCTCGACCCCGACCAACCCGGTGTTCCGCAAGGTCTACTCCGAGTACCTCATGGGCGCGCTGCCGCGCATCGCCAAGCCGATCGGCTCCAACGCCGAGTCGTACGTCTACCTCGCCGAGTCGATCCAGGCCTGGCCCGACCAGCAGGGCATGGCCGCCAACCTGCAGCGCGCCGGCTGGGACGACGTCGAGTGGCGCAACCTCACCGGCGGCATCGTGGCGTTGCACCGCGGCCGCAAGGGCTGACCCGGGGGAGGGGGCTAAGGGGCGCCTTAGTAAGGCCGCGCCGACCGAGCGCCGTAGAGTGCACGCGTTCGTGAATTGCTTCACAAGCATCCCGAAGCAGCACCCCAGCAAGACCACGCGCACCGCCCGAGCACAACCTGAGGACCCCCTGTGAGCCAGCCTGCCGCACAACGGCCGTCGGAGAATTCCGCCGACGTCGTCGTCGTAGGCGCAGGCCCCGCCGGGGCCGCCACAGCCGCTCACCTCGCGCAGGCCGGACTCGACGTCGTGCTGCTGGAACAGGCCCACCTGCCGCGCCCCAAGACCTGCGGCGACGCCCTCGGACCGCGCGCCGTCCGTGAACTCGTCACGCTCGGGCTCCCGACCCCGCAGGACGACGGCTGGCACCGCACCAGGGGCGTCCGCGTCGTCGGCGGCGGCATGCGCCTGCTGCTCGACTGGCCCGACACCGCCGGCTTCCCGCCGTACGGCCTCGTGCGCCGCCGCGACCTGTTCGACGCCGCGCTGGCCGACCACGCCGTCGCCCGCGGCGCCCAACTGCGCCAGGGCGTGCGCGTGACCGGCGCGATCCAGGAGGGCGGACGCGTCGTCGGCGTCCGGGCCGAACACCTCGACGAGACCGGTGCGGCGCAGAGCGAGACCGAGTTCCGCGCGCCGCTGATCATCGCCGCCGACGGGGGAGCCTCACCGCTGGCGACCGCGGCCGGACGCACCGTGCGCCCGGGTCGCACCACCGCCTACGCCGCCCGCGCCTACTTCACCGGACCGCGCCACGACGACGACTACCTCGAGACCTGGCTCGACCTCACCGCGACCGGCGACGACGGCCACGAGGTCGTGCTGCCCGGCTACGGCTGGATCTTCGGCCTCGGCGACGGCACCAGCAATGTCGGCATCGGCGTGCTCAACCGCACCGCCCGACTCGGCAAGCTCGACGAGCAACAGGAACTGCGTCGGTGGATCGCCACCATGCCGCCGGAGTGGTCGTTCGACCGTGACTCCCAGGTGGGCGAGATCGCGGGCGATCGGTTCGCGGTCGGTGCCGACCGCCGTCCGCACTATGCCGACGGCCTCATGCTCGTCGGCGACGCCGGCGGCATGGGCAACCCGTTCACCGGTGAGGGCATCTCCTACGCCCTGGAGTCGGGACGGCTCGCCGCCGAAACCGTGGTGCAGGCGTTCGCCCGCGCCGACGACGCCGGACGCGAACGCGTGCTGGCGGGTTACCCAGCTGTGATCACCGACTCGCTGGGTGGCTACTACACATTGGGTCGCGTCTTCGCAAAGATGATCGGCAACCCTGAGGTCATGCGGTGGACCGTGCGATACGGTCTGCCGCGCCGGACGACGATGAGTTTTCTGCTCAAGGTGATCGCCAATCTCGGCGAGACCCACGGCGGGAGCACGCCCGACCGGTTGCTCGCCACCCTGGCGCGGGTGACGCCCGCGGCATGACGGTGAATACGATGGAGCGTCGCTCGACGATGAGCGCATGGAAGGAGTCGCCCCGATGCAAGGGATGACGAACTACTCGTACGCCCCGCTGCTCTTCTTCGCGGGCATCGGTCTGTTCTTCGCTGTCTTCTCGGTGGGTGCCGGTGCGCTCGCCGGGCCGAAGCGATACAACCGGGCCAAGGCCGACGCCTATGAGTGCGGCATCCAGCCGTCGCCGCACGCCGACGGCGGTGGGCGCGTGCCGATCAAGTACTACCTGACCGCGATGCTGTTCATCATCTTCGACATCGAATCGGTGTTCCTCTACCCGTTCGCGGTGTCGTTCGACCGGATGGGCCTGTTCGCGCTCGTCGAGATGGTGCTGTTCATCCTGACCGTCTTCGTGGCGTACGCGTACGTGTGGCGCCGCGGTGGACTCGAGTGGGACTGAGGTCCGGAGACTGACATGGGTATTGAAGAGAAGCTTCCCGCAGGGTTCCTGCTGACGACCGTCGAGAACGTCGCCGGTTACATGCGCAAGAGCTCGGTCTGGCCGGTGACCTTCGGTCTGGCCTGCTGCGCGATCGAGATGATGGCCGTCGGCACCCCCGACTACGACATCGCCCGGTTCGGCATGGAGCGGTTCTCCGCCACTCCGCGCCAGGCCGACCTGATGATCGTCGCCGGACGCGTCAGCCAGAAGATGGCCCCGATCGTGCGTCAGGTCTACGACCAGATGCCCGAGCCGAAGTGGGTCATCTCGATGGGCGTGTGCGCCAGCTCCGGCGGCATGTTCAACAACTACGCGATCGTGCAGGGCGTCGACCACGTGATCCCGGTCGACATCTATCTGCCGGGCTGCCCGCCGCGTCCGGAGATGCTGCTCAACGCGATCCTCGAACTGCACAAGCAGATCCAGACGACGCCGTTCGGCGTCAACCGCGAGGAGGCCGCCCGCGCCGCCGAACGCGCCGCGATGGAAGCCACCCCGACCCACCAGATGAAGGGCCTTCTCGCATGAGCGACGAGAAGAAGAACGACCTCCCGAAGGACCCGGTGAACGGTCCGATCACCGAGCAGCCCACCGAGCCCAAGTCGGAGGTCGAGATCGCGCAGGAGGACGGCCAGGTCACTCACCACGCGTCGGTCGACGGCCCCGTCGTCGTCGCTCAGCGCCACGGCATGTTCGGTTCCTCGCTCGGCAACGACACCTCCGGTTACGGCCGTCTTGAGCGCGAGGTGCTGTTCCCGGGGCAGGCGCAGCGGCCCTACGGCTCCTACTTCGACCAGATCGCCGACGACCTGGCCGGCGGCCTGGCGCGTCGCGGTGACGCCGCGTTCGCCGATGCGATCGTGCGGGTCGTCGTCGACCGCGGCGAGCTGACCCTGTTCGTGGCCCGCGAGCACCTCCCGATCGTCGCGCAGACGCTGCGTGACGAGCCCTCGCTGCGCTTCGAGATGTGCCTCGGCGTCTCCGGCGTGCACTACCCGCAGGAGACCGGCGCCGAGCTGCACGCCGTCTACCACCTGGTCTCGATCACCAACGGCAGCAAGCGCGTCCGCCTCGAGGTCACGGCACCCGAGACCGACCCGCACATCCCGTCGGTCACCAAGGTGTGGCCGGGCGCCGACTGGCACGAGCGCGAGACCTGGGACATGTTCGGGCTGATCTTCGACGGCCACCCGGCCCTCACCCGCATCCTCATGCCGGACGACTGGCCCGGCCACCCGCAGCGCAAGGACTACCCGCTCGGCGGCATCCCGGTGGAGTACAAGGGCGCCACCGTGCAGCCGGCCGACGAGCGCAGGAGCTACAACTGATGACCACCACCTCCAACGCCCACGACCCGTTCGGCGCGGCCACCCATGACGTCGACGACGACACCCCGGTGATCAATGCCGTCGGTGGCGACTGGGACTCCGTCGCCGACGAGGCGACCGCCCTCCACGAGGAGCGCATCGTCGTCAACATGGGTCCGCAGCACCCGTCGACGCACGGTGTGCTCCGCCTGATCCTCGAACTCGACGGCGAGACCGTCACCGAGGCGCGCGCCGGCATCGGATACCTGCACACGGGTATCGAGAAGAACATGGAGTTCCGCACCTGGGTGCAGGGCGTCACCTTCGCCACCCGGATGGACTACGTGATGCCGCTGTTCAACGAGGCGGCGTACTGCCTGGCGGTCGAGAAGGTGCTCGGCATCACCGACCAGGTGCCCGAGCGGGCGAACGTCATCCGCGTGCTGATGATGGAACTGAACCGCATCACCTCCCACCTCATCTGCCTCGGCACCGGTGGCATGGAGATGGGCGCGACCACGATCATGACGATCGGTTTCCGCGAGCGCGAGCGCATCCTGCGCATCTTCGAGGCGGTCACCGGTCTGCGCATGAACCACGCGTACATCCGCCCCGGCGGCGTGGCTCAAGACCTCCCCGTCGGCACCATCGACGCGATCCGCGAGACGATCCCGCAGGTGCGTCGCGGCCTGCGCGAGCTCGAGCAGCTGATGGTCGAGAACCCGATCCTCAAGGGCCGCATGGTCGATGTCGGCTACCTCGACCTCACCGGCTGCACCGCGCTCGGCATGACCGGTCCGATCCTGCGCTCGGCCGGCCTGCCCTACGACCTGCGCAAGACCGAGCCGTACTGCGGTTACGAGACCTACGACTTCGAGGTCGTCACCCGCGACACCTGCGACGCGTACGGCCGTCTGATGGTGCGCATCGGTGAGATGCACGAATCGCTGAAGATCGTCGAGCAGGCGGTCGAGCGGCTCGAGGCCAACCCGGGCCCGGTCATGGTCGAGGACAAGAAGATCGCCTGGCCCGCCCAGTTGGCGGTCGGCAGCGACGGTCAGGGCAACAGCCTCGACCACATCCGCGAGATCATGGGCGAGTCGATGGAGTCGCTCATCCACCACTTCAAGCTGGTCACCGAGGGCTTCCGGGTGCCGGCCGGCCAAGCCTACGCGGCCGTCGAGTCGCCGAAGGGCGAGATGGGCTGCCACGTGGTCTCCACCGGCGGCACGCGTCCGCACCGGGTGCACTTCCGTGACCCTTCGTTCAACAACCTGCAGGGTGTCTCGGCGATGGCCGAGGGCGGCGCCGTGGCCGACGTGATCGTCGCCGTGGCCTCCATTGACCCGGTGATGGGAGGAGTCGACCGATGAAATTCGAGTGGACTGAGTCTCGAGATCGGGGCCCCCGCGAAGTACCGAGCGAGGTACGAGCGAGGACTTCGTGGGGTGATGTGTTGGGAGGAGTCGACCGATGAAATTCGAGTGGACTGAGTCTCGAGATCGGGGTCCCCGCGAAGTACCGAGCGAGGTACGAGCGAGGACTTCGTGGGGTGATGTGTTGGGAGGAGTCGACCGATGAGTGATCTTTCCCCGGCCCAGAAGGCTGCGGCTGCACTCGAGCAGTACAACCAGCCGGTGGAGGGCTTCACGTTGCGCGGCGACCAGTCGCACAACCCGCTGCACGCGCTCACGCCGCTGCACGCCAGCGACGAGCCGTACACCACCGAGCAGCTCGATCAGCTGACCACGGACGCCGCCGCGATCATCGCGCGTTACCCGCAGAAGCGTTCGGCGCTGTTGCCGATGCTGCACCTGATCCAGAGCGTCGACGGCTACATCACCGGCCGCGGTGTCACCTTCTGCGCCGAGCGGCTCGACCTCACCGACGCCGAGGTGTCGGGTGTGGCGACCTTCTACACGCAGTACAAGCGCCACCCCAACGGCGACTACACGGTCGGCGTCTGCACCAACACGCTGTGCGCGATCATGGGCGGCGACCAGATCTTCGACGAGCTGTCCGAGCACCTCGGCATCGGCCACGACGAGACCACCGCCGACGGCAAGATCACCTTGGAGCGGGTCGAGTGCAACGCGGCGTGCGACTTCGCGCCGGTCGTCATGGCCAACTGGGAGTTCTTCGACAACATGACCCCCGCCTCCACCAAGGCGATGGTCGACGACCTGCGAGCCGGCAAGGACGTGCGTCCGAGCCGCGGCCCGCACAAGGTCTGCACCTTCAAGCAGGTCTCGCGCACGCTCGCCGGGTTCTCCGACGGCCTTGCGGACGAGGGTGTCGGGGCGGGCCCCGCGTCCCTGGAGGGTCTGAAGGTCGCCAAGCAGCACAACTGGACCGCACCGGGCAGCGCGCAGGACGTCGATTCCGACGACCAGGCCACTGCCGAGGCCGGCGGTCACCAGCCGCAGCCGGGGGAGGCCCACTCGGGCGCCGAAGGTCATGGCACCGCAGAGTCCGCGAAGGGTGACAACTGATGGCCACGACGCTGACCCCGATCCTCACCAAGTTCTGGGACGCACCGCAGTCCTGGACCCTGGCGACCTACGAGGACAACGAGGGCTACCAGGCGCTGAACAAGGCGCTCGGCATGAGCCAGGACGACCTCGTCTCGATGGCGAAGGACTCCGGTCTGCGCGGCCGCGGCGGCGCCGGCTTCCCGACCGGCATGAAGTGGGGCTTCCTGCCCAAGCCGGACGGCGGCCCGCGCTACCTGGTGGTCAACGCCGACGAGTCGGAGCCGGGCACCTGCAAGGACATCCCGCTGATGATGGCGGCGCCGCACTTCCTCATCGAGGGTGTGGCGATCACGTCGTTCGCGATCGGCTGCAACCACGCGTTCATCTACCTGCGTGGTGAGGTCGTGCACGTCTACCGCCGCCTGATGCGCGCGGTGGAGGAGGCCTACGCCGCCGGTCACCTCGGCAAGAACATCCACGGTTCGGGCTTCGACCTCGACGTCACCGTGCACGCCGGTGCCGGCGCGTACATCTGTGGTGAGGAGACCGCGCTGCTCGACTCGCTCGAGGGTCGTCGCGGCCAACCCCGCCTCAAACCGCCGTTCCCCGCTGTCGCCGGTCTGTATGCGCGTCCCACAGTGGTGAACAACGTCGAGTCGATCGCGTCCGTTCCGCCGATCCTGTTGCACGGCAGTGACTGGTTCAAGGCAATGGGCACCGAGAAGTCGACCGGTTTCGGCATCTTCTCCCTGTCCGGTCACGTCACCCGTCCGGGGCAGTACGAGGCGCCGATGGGCATCACGCTGCGCGAGCTGGTCGACATGGCCGGCGGCATCCGCGACGGTCACCGGCTGAAGTTCTGGACGCCGGGTGGTTCATCGACGCCGATCTTCACCGACGCCCACTGGGACGTGCCGCTCGACTTCGAGTCGGTCGCCGCCGAGGGCTCGATGCTCGGCACCCGCGCGCTGCAGATCTTCGACGAGACCGTTTCGGTCGTGCGCGCGGTGAGCCGGTGGATCGACTTCTACGCCCACGAGTCCTGCGGCAAGTGCACGCCGTGCCGCGAGGGCACGTTCTGGCTGAAGCAGATCATGACCCGCCTCGAGCACGGCCAGGGCACCCAGGACGACATCGACAAGCTCGTCGATATCTGCGACAACATCCTCGGACGCAGCTTCTGCGCCCTCGGTGACGGTGCGACCAGCCCCGTCACGTCCGCGGTGAAGTACTTCCGCGAGGAGTTCGAGGCTGGCATGCACTCGCCGTGGTGGGAAGCCTTCCCGCCGGAGCGCTCGGTGCTGTTCAACACGAAGGAGACCGTCTCCGCATGACGACCGTCACCTCCCCCTCCGCCGGCGGCAACGCCGTGGACAAGGGTGGCAACGCCGCCCCGCCGATCGCCGTTGACGAGGTCACCCTGACCATCGACGGCGAGCAGGTCAGCGTGCCCAAGGGCACCCTGGTCATCCGTGCCGCCGAGAAGCTGGGCATCCAGATCCCGCGCTTCTGCGACCACCCGCTGCTCGACCCGGTCGGCGCCTGCCGCCAGTGCCTGGTCGACGTCTCGACCGCCGGCCCCGACGGTTCGCTGCGTCCGATGCCGAAGCCGCAGGCCTCGTGCACCCTCGAGGTGTCGGCCGGCATGGAGGTCAAGACTCAGCAGACCAGCCCGGTCGCCGACAAGGCGCAGCAGGGAGTCATGGAACTGCTGCTCATCAACCACCCGCTCGACTGCCCGGTCTGCGACAAGGGCGGCGAGTGCCCCCTGCAGAACCAGGCGATGAGCAACGGACGGCCGCGGTCGCGCTTCGAGGACGTCAAGCGCACCTACCCCAAGCCGATCAACATCTCCAGCCAGGTGCTGCTCGACCGAGAGCGCTGTGTGCTCTGCGCCCGGTGCACCCGCTTCTCCGACCAGATCGCCGGTGACCCGTTCATCGCCCTGATCGAGCGCGGCGCGCTGCAACAGGTCGGCATCTACGAGGAGAAGCCCTTCGAGAGCTACTTCTCCGGCAACACCGTGCAGATCTGCCCGGTGGGTGCGCTGACCAGCGCGATGTACCGCTTCCGGTCGCGTCCGTTCGACCTCGTGTCGACCGCGAGCGTGTGTGAGCACTGCGCCAGCGGTTGTTCGCTGCGCACCGACCACCGTCGCGGCGTGGTGCTGCGCCGGATGGCGCTCGAGGACGTCGCGGTGAACGAGGAGTGGAACTGCGACAAGGGTCGCTGGGCCTTCCAGTACGCCACGAAGAACCGCCTCGAGACGCCGCTGGTGCGTGACGAGAACGGCGAACTGCGTGTTGCCGGTTGGCCGGAGGCGCTCGCCGCCGCCGCTGCCGGGCTGGCCGAGGCACGTGACGCCAAGGGCGTCGGTGTGCTCGCCGGTGGCCGCCTGACCACCGAGGACGCGTACGCGTACGCGAAGTTCGCGCGTCTCGTGCTCGACACCAACGACATCGACTTCCGCGCCCGTCCGCACTCGGCCGAGGAGGCGGAGTTCTTGGCGCACGCCGTCGTGGCCACCGGCCCCGAGGGCGGTGCGGTCACGCACGCCGACCTCGAGCAGACTCCGAACGTCGTGCTCGTCGGGTTCGAGCCCGAGGACGAGTCGCCGATCACCTTCCTGCGCCTGCGCAAGGGATTCCGCAAGAACAAGGTGAAGGTGCTCTCGCTCGCGCCGTACGCCAGCCGCGGGCTCGCGAAGATGGGCGGCACCCTGGTGCCGACCGCGCCGGGCACCGAGGCCGAGGTGCTCGCCGCACTGGGCGACCTGAACACCGAACTGGCACAGGCGAACCCGATCGAGGGCGACCTCATCGTGCTGGTGGGGGAGCGGATGGCGACCTCGCCGGGTGCGCTTTCCGCCGCCGCTGCGTTTGCCGCCGCCAAGAACGGCCGCATCGCCTGGGTGCCGCGTCGCGCCGGTGAGCGCGGTGCGCTCGAGGCCGGTGCGTTCCCGACGCTGCTGCCCGGTGGCCGCGCCGTCGGCGACGCCGCCGGACGTGAGCAGGTCGCCTCCGTGTGGGGCGCCACCGACCTGCCGGCCGAACCCGGCCGCGACACGGCAGCGATGCTGGCCGCCGCCGCGTCCGGTGACCTGTCCGGTCTCGTCGTCGCAGGCGTCGACCCGGGCGACCTCACCGGTCAGGCCACGGTGCGCGCCGGGCTGGAGAAAGCATTCGTGGTCTCCCTGGAGATCCGCGACGCCGCCACCGCGCAGTACGCCGATGTCGTGCTGCCGGTCGCCCCGCAGCAGGAGAAGGCCGGCTCGTACGTCAACTGGGAGGGCCGCGTCCGCACCTTCGCCCGCGCGCTCGACACCCAGACGATGCCCGACCACCGCGTGCTCGACCTGCTCGCCGCCGAACTCGGTGAGTTCCTCGGCACCCGCACCGTCGACCAGATCCGCGAGGAGATGGCCGAGATCGGTCCGTCGACCGGTGAGCGTGCGGTGCGTCCGCGCGCCAAGGTCGGCAGCGTGCCGCGTCCGTTGATCGGCGAGGCGATCCTCGCCACCTGGAACGAACTGCTCGACAACGGCTCGCTGCAGGACGGCGAGCCCTTCCTGGCCAAGACTGCCCGCCCCGCCGTCGCCCGCATGTCGCAGGCGACCGCCGACGGCGCCGGTGTGGCCGAGGGCGAGTCGGTGCAGTTGTCGACCAAGGCCGGTGCGCTCACGTTGCCGGTTGCGATCACCCCGATGCCCGACCACGTGGTCTGGGTGCCGACCAACTCCGCCGGCAGCCCGGTGCGCGCGACGCTCGACGTCGACGCCGGGGCCGCCGTCGCCCTCCGCAAGGCAGGTGTCTGAGTGTCCTCCCTGGCTACCGTCGTCCCCGGTCTGGTGTCGGCGACCGACAACCCGGTCGCCGACTTCAGTGACACCCCGTGGTGGCTGTCGCTCGTCAAGGCCGTGCTGCTGTTCGTGTTCCTTCTGGTGAACACGCTCATCGTCATCTGGTTCGAGCGCCGTGTGATCGGCCGGATGCAGCAGCGTCCGGGCCCGAACCGCACCGGCCCCTTCGGTCTGTTGCAGACCCTCGCCGACGGCGTGAAGTTGGCGCTGAAGGAGGACGTTACCCCGAAGGCCGCCGACAAGCTGATGTTCATCCTCGCCCCGGTGATCGCCGGTGCGATGGCGTTCGTGTCGTTCGCGATCATCCCGCTGTCGAACGACGTGCACATGTTCGGCCACCGCACCCCGCTGCAGCTGACCGACACCCCGGTCGCCGTGCTGCTCGTGCTCGCAGTCGCCGGTGTGGGCGTCTACGGCATCCTGCTCGCCGGCTGGTCGTCCGGTTCGACCTACCCGCTGCTGGGTGGTCTGCGATCGTCGGCCCAGGTGATCTCCTACGAGATCGCGATGGGTCTGGCACTGGTCGCGGTGTTCCTCTACGCCGGTTCGATGTCGACCAGCCAGATCGTCTACGCGCAGAAGAGCCTGTGGTACGTCATCCCGGCGTTCTTCTCCTTCTTCGTCTACCTGATCACGATGGTCGGTGAGACCAACCGTCTGCCGTTCGACCTCGCCGAGGGCGAAGGCGAGCTCACCGGTGGTTTCCACACCGAGTACTCCTCGCTGAAGTTCGCGATGTTCTTCCTCGGTGAGTACGTCAACATGTTCACCGTGTCGGCGCTGGCCACCACGCTGTTCCTCGGCGGCTGGCAGGCACCCCCGTTCATCGCGATGATCGGCGGCGGCTTCTTCAACGGCGGCTGGTGGGGTCTGCTCTGGTTCGTCGTCAAGCTCTGGTCGTTCATGTTCTTCTTCGTCTGGCTGCGCGGCTCGCTGCCCCGTGTCCGGTACGACCAGTTCATGCGTCTCGGCTGGAAGGTGCTCATCCCGACCACCCTGCTGTGGGTCGTCGCGGTCGCCTTCATCCGCGCCTCGCAGCTGGGCTTCCTCGGCGACAGCAAGATCTCGTTCGCCGGCCGGGAGATCCCGCGGTCCACGTTGCTGGTCACCAGCCTCATCGCGGTCGCCGTGCTCGGCGCCGCCTGGGCGTGGGACGCGCGACAGGCCCGCAAGGACGCCGACGTCACCCAGGTGCCCGAGGAGATCGACCCGTTCGCGGGCGGTCACCCGGTGCCCCCGCTGCCCGGGCAACGGCTGGTCGAACCCGTGCCCAGCCTGACCGGTGCATCCATCCGCAGCACGACCACCGACACCACCCACCAGGAGGAGTCCCGTGGCTGACCAGAAAAAGCCCAACGACGGCGAGAAGGGCGGATTCCTGTCCGACCTGTTCGCTCCGGTCGCGGGCTTCGGCGTCACGTTCTCGACCATGTTCCGCAAGGTCGAGACCGAGGAATACCCGGAGCAGAAGCGTCCGACGCAGCTGCGGTTCCACGGCCGGCACCAGCTCAACCGGCACCCCGACGGTCTGGAGAAGTGCGTCGGCTGTGAGCTGTGCGCGTGGGCCTGCCCGGCCGACGCGATCCTGGTCGAGGGCGCGAACAACGACGACGCGGCGGGGGAGCGGTTCAGCCCCGGAGAGCGTTACGGCCGCGTCTACCAGATCAACTACCTGCGCTGCATCTTCTGCGGACTGTGCATCGAGGCCTGCCCGACGCGGGCGTTGACGATGACCAACGAGTACGAGTTGGCCGACAACAACCGCGCCGACCTCATCTTCACCAAGGAGCAACTGCTTGCTCCGGTGCTGTCGGGCATGCTGCCCGCGCCGCACCCGATGGCCGAGGGCATGGAGGAGCGCGACTACTACCAGGGCAAGGTGCAGGGCGCCACCGACGCGCAGCGTCAGTGGGTCGAGCAGCACGACGGCGAGACCGCCGTCGACGCCCCCGACCAGACGCCGGTGGAACACCACACCGCCGGCCAGCACGCAGGGGAGGGCCGCCCGTGAGCAACCTCGGTGGAGCCGAGTCGACGCTCTTCTTCTTCCTGGCGCCGCTGACCGTCGTCGGCGCGCTCGCGCTGCTGTTCGCCCGCAAGGCCGTGCACGCAGCGATGGGCATGGCGCTGACCATGGTCGGGATGGGTGTCTTCTACATCACCCAGAACGCGGAGTTCCTGGGCATCATCCAGATCTTCGTCTACTCCGGCGCGGTCATGATGCTGTTCCTGTTCGTGGTGATGCTCGTCGGTGTCGACAGCTCCGACTCGCTCGTCGAGACCATCCGCGGCCAGAAGGCCGCCGGTCTGCTGCTCGGCCTCGCGCTCGCCGCGCTCGGCCTCGCCGCGATCGGCAAGGCCCGGTTCGGTCACTTCGTCGGGCTCGACAAGATCAACGAGCAGGGCAACGTCAGCAGCATCGCCAACCTGATCTTCGGCCAGTACGTCTTGGTCTTCGAGGCCACCTCGGCCCTGCTGATCACCGCCGCGCTCGGCGCGATGCTGCTCGCCCACCGCGAGCGCCTCAGCAAGCGTCCGACGCAGGCCGACTGGTCGCGCGCCCGTATCAAGAGCGGTCAGGACGTCGCCGGCCTGCCGGTGCCCGGTGTGTACGCGCGGCACAACGCCGTCGACACCCCGGCGCTGCTGCCCGACGGTTCGATCGCCGAGAAGTCCGTGTCCCGCGTGCTGCGGGCCCGCGGCCAGGTGCTGTCGCCCGACCAGCTGGTCAGCTCGAGCAAGGAGCTCGAGGGCGAGACCGGTGACATGACCCGTTACGAAGGAGGCACCGACCGATGAGCCCCATGGTCTACGTCTACCTGTCGGTGATCCTGTTCGCGATCGGCACCGCCACGGTGCTGCTTCGCCGGAACGCGATCATCGTCTTCATGGGCGTCGAGCTCATGCTCAACGCGGCGAACCTCGCGTTCGTCACCTTCGCGCGGATGCACGGCACCGTCGACGGGCAGGCCATCGCACTGTTCGTGATGGTCGTGGCCGCGGCAGAGGTCGTGGTGGGCCTCGCCATCATCATGGCGATCTTCCGGGCCCGCCGCTCCGCCTCCGTCGACGACGCGAACTTGCTGAAGTTCTAAGGGAACGGTGACTTGAGTTGAACTTCCTGACCACCCCCGTCCAGGGCCTTGCCCTGGCGAGCAGCGAGACCCAGGTCGCGCACGCCGCCGACGGCGCCGCGTCCATCGGTTGGTTGCTCATCGCGCTGCCGCTGGTCGGCGCGGCCGTGCTGCTGCTCGGCGGACGCAAGCTGGACAAGATCGGGCCGGCCATCGCCACCGCGTTGTCCTGGGCGTCGTTCGGCGTCGGCGTCGCCATCCTGATCGAGATGCTCGGCAAGGACGCCGGGGAGCGGGCGCAGCACCTGAAGCTGTTCTCGTGGATTCCCGCCGGCGCGCTGAACCTCGACTTCGGCCTGCTGATGGACCAGCTGTCGCTGACCTTCGTCATGCTGATCACCTTCGTCGGCTCGCTGATCCACGTGTACTCGCTCGGGTACATGGAGCACGACCCGGACAAGCGCCGGTTCTTCGCCTACCTGAACCTCTTCATCGCGGCGATGCTCACCCTGGTGCTCGCCGACTCCTACCTGGGTCTGTTCCTCGGCTGGGAAGGCGTGGGTCTCGCGTCCTACCTCCTCATCGGTTTCTGGAACTGGAACCCGGCCTACGCCACCGCGGCCAACAAGGCGTTCATCGTCAACCGCGTCGGTGACTTCGGCATGTTGCTGGCGATGTTCACCATGTTCGCCACCTTCGGTCGCCTCGACTTCGCCGGCGTCAACGCCGCGGTCGCGGGCACCAGCAAGGGCACGCTGACCGCCATCGGCATCTTCCTGCTGATCGCGGCCTGCGGTAAGTCGGCGCAGTTCCCGCTGCAGTCCTGGCTGGGTGACGCGATGGCCGGCCCGACGCCGGTGTCGGCGCTGATCCACGCGGCGACGATGGTGACCGCGGGCGTCTACCTCATCGTGCGCAGCAACGTCATCTACGACGCCACCCCCGACGCGCGCCTCGCGGTATGCATCGTCGGTGCGATCACGCTGATGTTCGGTGCGATCGTCGGTTGCGCCAAGGACGACATGAAGAAGGCGCTGGCCGCGTCGACGATGAGTCAGATCGGCTACATGATCCTGGCCGCCGGTCTCGGTCCGGTCGGTTACGCGTTCGCGATCTTCCACCTGCTCACCCACGGCTTCTTCAAGGCCGGGATGTTCCTCGGTGCCGGCTCGGTCATGCACGGCATGAACGACCAGGTCGACATGCGCCGCTTCGGTGGGTTGTCGGCGGTCATGAAGATCACCTGGGTGACCTTCGGTCTCGGCTGGCTGGCGATCATCGGTGTGCCGGGTTTGTCCGGTTTCTGGTCCAAGGACAAGATCATCGAGGCCGCGTTCGTCGGTGAGGGATGGCGTCCGTGGGTCTTCGGTGGCGCCGCGCTGCTGTGCGCCGGTATCACCGCGTTCTACATGTCGCGCCTGTTCTTCATGACCTTCCACGGCAAGCGTCGCTGGACCGACGACGTGCACCCGCACGAGTCGCCGCTGACGATGACCGTGCCGATGATGATCCTGGCCGCCGGTTCGGCGCTGCTGGGTCTGGCCCTGACGGTGTTCGACTTCCCGGGCTGGCTCGAGCCGGTCGTCGGTGGTCACGAGGAGCACCACCCGGTCATCGCGGTGCCGGTGCTGATGGCCGTCACCCTGGTGTTCGTGGCCGCGGGTGTGGCCCTGGCCTGGATGCGCTACGTGCGCGATGACGTCCCGGTCACCCCGCCGGTCGGTTCGTTCGCCACGCAGGCCGCGCGCCGCGACCTGTTCCAGGACGACTTCAACGAGGCGGTCTTCGCCCGTCCCGGTCTGCACCTGACCCGCTCGCTGGTCTTCGCCGACAACAAGGGCGTCGACGGCGCCGTCGGCGGCGTGGCCGCGCTGGTCGGTGGCAGCGCCTCGCGTCTGGCGAAGCTGCAGAACGGTTATGTCCGCTCGTACGCGACGACGATGCTGATCGGTGTCGTCGCCATCCTCGGTCTGGTGTGGGTGATCAACTGATGTCCAACTACCCCTGGTTGACGACGATCGGCGTGCTGCCGCTCGTCGGAGCCCTCGTCATCGCCTTGCTGCCGAAGGCGGCAGCGGCCTCGGCGCGGGTCATCGCGCTGGTCGTGTCGGTCGTGACCCTCGCCCTGGGCATCGCCGCGGCGACCCAGTTCAAGACCGGCGGCACCGGGCAGCAGTTCCAGCTGACCGAGACGCACACCTGGATCAAGCAGATCGGTGCGTCGTACGCCCTCGGCGTCGACGGCATCTCGTTGGCGCTCATCCTGATGAGCCTGGTGCTCGTGCCGGTGTCGATCCTCGCCGCCTGGCGCGACGTCGACGGTGAGAGCGAGACCCGACAGAAGTCGTACTACGCGCTGCTGCTGGTGCTCACCACCTTCATGGTCGGTGTGTTCGCGGCGACCGACGTGTTCCTCTTCTACGTCTTCTTCGAGGCGATGCTGATCCCGATCTACTTCCTGATCGGTCAGTTCGGTGGCCCGCGCCGCCAGTACGCCGCGGTGAAGTTCCTGATCTACTCCCTCGCCGGCGGTCTGGTCATGCTGGTCGCGGTGATCGGTCTGTTCCAGGTCGGTCCGGGCGGGGAGCACGGCTTCCTGGTCAGCCGCCTGACCGGTCTCGACATCCCGCTCGACACCCAGAAGTGGCTGTTCCTCGGCTTCTTCATCGCGTTCGCGGTGAAGGCCCCGATGGTGCCGGTGCACACCTGGCTGCCCGACGCGGCCACCGAGTCGAAGCCGGCCGTCGCCGTGCTGCTGGTCGGTGTGCTCGACAAGATCGGCACCTACGGGATGATCCGGTTCTGCCTGCAGCTGTTCCCGGAGGCGTCCAAGTGGGCCACCCCGGTCGTGATCACGCTCGCGCTGATCTCGATCATCTACGGCGCGCTGGTGGCGATCGGTCAGACCGACATGATGCGTCTGATCGCCTACACCTCGGTCAGCCACTTCGGCTTCATCGTGCTCGGCATCTTCGCGATGACCAGCACGGCGCACGTCGGCGCGAACCTCTACATGATCAACCACGGTTTCACCACCGGCGCGTTGTTCCTGTTCGCCGGGTTCCTCGTCGCCCGTGGTCGCAGCAAGAACATCCCCGACTACGGCGGTTGGCAGCGGGTCACCCCGGTGCTCGCCGGTGTGTTCCTGGTGGCTGGCCTGTCGGGTCTGGCGCTGCCCGGCCTCAACTCCTTCGTCTCGGAGTTCCTGGTCATGGCCGGCACCTATCCGAAGTACAAGCTCGCCGCTGCGATCGCCGCACTGGCCGTCATCCTGGCCGCGATCTACATCCTGCTGATGTACAAGCACCTGATGACCGGCCCGAAGCCGGAAGGGGAGAAGTACGCCGCCATCGCCGATCTCGACGTGCGCGAGAAGGTCGTGGCGGGCGTGCTGATCGTCTTCCTCGTCGGCCTGGGTGTCTACCCGAAGCCGGCCCTGGACATGTTGAAGCCCGCCGTGACGCAGACCCTGCAGCACGTCGGGGTGACCGACCCCGCACCCACCAACGGTGCGGCTGTTGACGGGAGCGCCAAGTAATGGATCCCAATACCTTCACCCAGGCGCAGATCGAGTACTCGGCACTGCTGCCGCTGTTCGTGATCTTCGGTGCGGCGATGGTCGGAGTGCTCGTCGAGGCGTTCGTTCCGCGCGCCGCGCGGTACGCCACGCAACTGGGGGTCACCCTGGTCGGTCTGGTGGCCGCGTTCGTGCTGCTGGTGACCGTCTCGAAGAACCACCAGGGCATCACCGCCGGTCGCGCCCTTGCGATCGACGGTCCGGCGTTGATGATGCAGGGCACCGTGCTGGTGCTGTCGTTCCTCGCCGTGCTGGTGATGGCCGAGCGGTTCAACGCCGATGGTCCTGACACCTTCACCCAGTCGGGTTCGTCGGTGCCGGGGTCGCCGCAGGAAGCCGCCGCCGAGCGGCTCGGCGCGACCACCACCGAGGTCTTCCCGCTGACGCTCTTCGCGGTCGCCGGCATGATGATGTACCCGGCCGCGACCAACCTGCTGGCGATGTTCGTCGCGCTGGAGATCCTGTCGCTGCCGCTGTACATCCTCACCGGGCTCGCCCGTCGCCGCCGCCTGCTGTCGCAGGAGGCCGCGCTGAAGTACTTCCTGCTCGGCGCGTTCAGCTCGGCGTTCTTCCTGTTCGGTTCGGCGATGATCTACGGCTTCGCCGGCACCCTCGACCTGACCTCGATCGCCAACGCGACCGGCACGCAGAGCGGCCGCGACTCGGTGCTGGTCATGGGCATCGTGCTCATCGCGGTCGGCCTGCTGTTCAAGGTCAGCGCCGTGCCGTTCCACTCGTGGACGCCGGACGTCTACCAGGGCGCGCCCACCCCGGTCTCCGGGTTCATGGCAGCCTGCACCAAGGTCGCCGCGTTCGGTGCGCTGCTGCGCGTCTTCTACGTCGCGTTCGATTCGATGCGCTGGACCTGGCAGCCGGTGATCGAGGTCGTCGCACTGCTGACCATGGTGGTCGGCGCGGTGCTGACCGTCACCCAGACCGACATGAAGCGACTGCTGGGCTACAGCTCGGTGTCGCACGCGGGCTTTCTGCTGCTGGCGCTCACCGCGCTCGACAAGTCGTCGGTGGCCGGTGTGCAGTTCTACGTCGCGGCGTACGGCGCGGCCACCGTCACCGCGTTCGCGATCGTGGCGCTGGTGCGCAAGTCGGGCGTCGAGGCGACACACCTGTCGGAGTGGGCCGGCCTCGGCCGCCGCAACCCGCTGATCGCCGGTGTCTTCGGCTTCCTGATGCTGTCGTTCGCGGGTATCCCGCTGACCGCGGGTTTCACCAGCAAGTTCGCGCTGTTCGCGCCGGTCGTGAAGTTCGGTCCGGTGTGGCTGGTCGTCGTGGCTATGATCGTCTCCGCGATCACCGCGTTCGTGTACGCCCGGGTGATCGTCGTGATGTTCTTCTCCGAGCCGGCCGACGGGGTGCAGGTCGCCGTGCCGTCCGTGCTGACCGCGGTCGCGGTCGCCGCGGGTGCCGCGCTGACCCTGGCGCTCGGTGTGATGCCGGCTCCGCTGTTGGACATCGCGGGCAACGCCTCGCAGTTCCTGCGCTGACGGGAACCTCGAATGAGCACCACCACCTCTGCCGCCACCATCGGGGTGCCGGGCGCCGGCGACGAGCTGGCCGCCCGGCTCACCGAGGGCCTCGCCGCGGTCGACGTGCGGCTGCGGGAGGTCGTCAAGCACGACGATCCGTTCATCGCCGAGGCGTCGACCCACCTGGTCGACGCCGGCGGCAAACGCTTCCGTCCGATGCTGACGCTGCTCGCCTCCGAACTGGGGGAGGGACGCAACAGCCAGGTCGTCGACGCGGCCGTCGGGGTGGAGCTGACCCACCTGGCCTCGCTCTACCACGACGACGTGATGGACGAAGCCGACAAGCGGCGCGGCGTGACCAGCGCCAATGCGGCGTACGGCAATTCGACCGCGATCCTGGTCGGCGACCTGCTCTTCGGCAAGGCGTCGGCGCTGGTGGCCGGGCTCGGCCCGGAGGCCGTGCTGATCCAGGCCGAGACCTTCGTGCGGCTGTGCACCGGACAGATCGAGGACGACCGGCAGGCGCCGGCCGACGCCGACCCGATGGAGCACTACCTCGCGGTGCTGGCGGACAAGACCGGCTCGCTGATCGCGACCGCCGCTCGCTACGGCGCGATGTTCGGTGGGGCCTCGGCCGAGGTCGTCGAGACGATGACGAAGTACGGCGAACTCGTCGGCATGGTCTTCCAACTCGCCGACGACGTGCTCGACGTCAGCTCGGACGTCTCGGGCAAGCCGGCCGGCACCGACCTGCGCGAAGGTGTGCGCACGTTGCCGGTGCTCTACGCGCTGGCCTCGACCGACCCGGCCGACGACCGGCTCAAGGAACTGGTGGCCAAGCCGCTCACCGACCCCGACGAACACGTCGAGGCGTTGGCGTTGCTGCGGGCTCACCCGGCGCTGCAGCAGGCCCGGGAGCACACGGTGGCCGTTGCCGCGCAGGCGAAGGCGTTGCTCGACGACCTCGGCGACAGCGATGCGGTGCAGTTGCTGCGCACTCTGCCGGAGGGTGTTGCCCTGCGCTCGGCCTGAGCGAAGCAAGTACTCGAGATACTTGCCCGTAGCGACCAAGGGCGGGGTAGGTTTCTTGGACAGCTGTTCAAGAACGAAACGGGAGCGCTGGTCATGGCTCGGACCCCCGCGGCGATCCGCCGCACAGAACTGGTCGAGGCGGCGATCAAGGTCGCGCTGGACGAGGGGCTGGACGCTGCCACCGTCCGCCGGATCGCTGCGGAGGCGGGAGTCTCGCTCGGCACCGTGCACTACTGCTTCGGCTCGAAGCGCGCGCTGCTCGAAGCGGTGGTCGAGTCGGTGTCGCAGCCGCAGCTTGAGGTCGATCTCACCGACGTCGAACCGGGCGACTACGTCGGGCTGATCCGTGCCGCGTTCCACGCCTACTGGAACGAGGCCGGTGGCAATCGCGACCGGCAGCGGCTGATCTACGAACTGGTCAATCATCTTGTCCGCCAGGAAGATCCGGGCCCCGAGCTGGCCCAGATGCTCTTCCGGCGGGCGTTCGGCACGGTGGCCGGCTTCATCGAGTCCCAGTTGCAGGCGGCGCAGCTCGTCTTCCCCACCGAGGTGCTCTCGCGGATGATCGTGGCGGTCACCGACGGCGTGGCACTGGCCTGGATCGCCGACGGCGATGATGCGACCGCCCTGGAGGTGCTCGACCGCTACGCCGACCTGTTCGGTGGCGTCATCGCCGACGCCGAGGCGGCACAGTGAGCGGCGCCGTGAGCGCGCCCTGGGCTGCGCTGCCGACGGTCGGCGTGCCGACCGCTGTCGTTGACCTCGACACCTTCGACAACAACGCCGCCGCACTGTTGCGTCGCGCCGGAGGCACCCCGATCCGGGTGGCGTCGAAGTCGGTCCGGGTGCGGTCACTGGTCGAGCGGGTGCTCGCGATGCCCGGTTACGCGGGTGTGCTCGGCTACTCGGTGGCCGAGGCGATCTGGTTGGTGCGCAGCGGAATCGACGACGTGGTGGTGGCTTACCCGAGCGTCGACGACGAAGCGGTGCGCACGATCGCGGCCGACGAGCAGTTGGCCGCGGCGATCACGTTCATGGTCGACCTGCCCGAGCACGTCGACTGGTTGGCCGCGCGTCACGCCGGTCACGCGCTGCGGGTCGCGATCGACGTCGACTGCTCGCTGCGGCTCGGACCGGTGAGCCTGGGCGCGCACCGCTCGAGCGTCAACGACGCCGGTGGCGCCGGCCGATTGGCGGAGCGCATCGCTGGGCGCCCGGGTCTGCTGTTGGTCGGCATGATGTTCTACGAGGCGCAGGTGGCGGGCGTGCCCGATGCGAAGCCGGGGATGCGGGTGGTCAAGCGACTGTCGAACGATCAACTGCACCGCTACCGGTCGAAGATCCGCGCGGCGGTGGAGGCGCACGCAGCGCTGGAGTTCGTGAACGGTGGCGGCACCGGCAGCTTGCACACCACCCGGCTCGATCCGGCGATCACCGAACTCGCTGCGGGCTCAGGGCTTTTCGCGCCGACGAGCTTCGACGGGTTCGACGACCTCGGAGTGGAGCCTGCCGCGTGGTTCGTCTCGCCGGTCACCCGCAAGCCGAGCGCCGAGGTCGTGGTCACCTTCGCCGGTGGCTACAGCGCCTCGGGTGCCTCGGGTCGCTCGCGGCTGCCGAAGCCGGTCTATCCCGAAGGGCTCTCCTACTTCGGGCAGGAGGGGGCCGGGGAGGTGCAGAGCCCGTTGCACGGCAAGGCGGCCCGCACCCTGGGGCTGGGAGACCCGGTGTGGTTCAGGCACGCGAAGGCCGGCGAGATGTGCGAGCGCTTCGACGAGGTGGTGCTGCTCGAAGGGGGACGGGTCCGCGGCAAGACACCCACCTACCGCGGGGAAGGCCACAACTTTGGCTGAGTGGAGCAACTGGTCGGGCACGGTCTCGGCCGACGTCGAGATCGTCGCGGTGCGCGACGTCGCACACGTGCAGCAGGTCGTCGCCGACGCGACGGCCGCCGGACGGCGGGTGAAACCGATCGGTGCGGGGCACTCTTTCACCGCGATCGGCGAGCCGGTCGACGTCCAGTTGCGGATGGACGCGCTGACCGGGCTGATCAGTGCCGACCCCGCGACCGGGCGCGCCTGGGTGGCCGCGGGCACCCGCCTGTCGGACGCCGTCCGCCAATTGCACGGGGTGGGGCTCGGCCTGCCCAACCAGGGCGACTACGACCGGCAAACCATGTCGGGCGCGACGTCAACCGGCACCCACGGCACCGGCATCGGGCTCACCGGGTTTGCCGGGATGGTGCGCGGGGTCGAGCTGGTGCTGGCCGATGGTTCGTTGCTGCGCGTCACCGACACCGAGAACGCCGAATTGCTGCCGGCGGTGGCGCTGAGCCTCGGCGCCCTGGGCGTGGTGACCGCGATCGAGTACCAGTGCGAACCGGCGTATTTGCTCACCGCGCACGAGGAACCAACCACGTTCTCCGGGGTGCTGGAGTCGCTGGACGAGCGCATCGACGGGCACGACCACTTCGAGTTCTTCTGGTTTCCCGACACCGACCGGGTGCTGGCCAAGACCAACGAGCGGCACCGTGATGTCTCGCGTCGCGCGCCGATGCCGCGGTGGAAGGACAGACTGGAGAACGACCTGCTGTCGAACAGGCTGTTCGGCGCGATCAATCGACTCACCACGCGGGTGCCGCGCTCGACGGCGGCGATCAACCAGGTGAGCGCGCGGGCGCTGTCGGCCAAGACCTACACCGACTGGTCGCACATCGTCTATCCGACCGAGCTCGACGTCGTGTTCCGCGAGAGCGAGTTCTCGGTGCCGCGCGCCGACGCGGTCGAGGTGTTGCAGCGGCTCGACGCCTGGCACCGGGCACATCCGTCGACGACGAGCTTCCCGGTGGAGGTGCGGTTCACCGGCCCCGACGACGTGTGGATGTCGACGTCGTACGGCCGGCAATCGGCGTACATCGCGATCCACCAGTTCCACGCGCGCGACCACCGGGAGTACTTCGCGGCGTTCTGGAACATCCTGGCCGACTACGAGGCGCGCCCGCACTGGGGCAAGATGCACGAGCTCGACGCCGACGACCTGCGCAAGGTGTACCCGCGCTTCGACGAGTTCCTCGAGGTGCGTGACCGGCTCGACCCGGGCCGCACCTTCGCCAACCCCTACCTCGACCGGGTGCTCGGCGCATGAGATCGGATCAGGCTCGGCTCGCCTGACGGGCGGCGCGGGCCAGCCGCCGCGACTTGCCCGCGCTGGTGAGAGAGTCGACGGTGAGCACCACCAGCGCGAGCCAGACGATGGCGAACCCGATCCAGCGCGACGTCGGCATGTGTTCACCGAGGAACAGCACCGCACACAGCAGCTGCAGGATCGGCGTGATGAACTGCAGCAGCCCGATCGTCACCAACGGGATACGCGACGCCGCAGCCGCGAACAGCAGCAGCGGGATCGCCGTGGCGATGCCGCTGGAAGCCAGCCACAGCGTGTGACCGGTGCCCTGCGAGCCGAAGGTGGTCTCGCCTCGGGCGATCAGCACGGCCAGCGTGACGGCCGCGACCGGAGCGAGAATGGTGGTCTCGGCGGTGAGGCTCTCGAAGGCCGACAGCGTGCCGCCGATCTGCTTCTTGAGCAGGCCGTACATCGCGAAGCTGCCGGCCAGCACGAGCGGGATCAGCGGGAAGTTTCCGTTGTCGATCGTCAGGTAGATGCACGCGATCGCGCCGATGCCGACCGCGATCCACTGCAGCGGACGTAGGGTCTCGCGCAGCACGACGACACCGAGCGCGATGGTGACGAGCGGGTTGAGGAAGTAGCCGAGCGAGGCGTCGGTGGTGCGGCCGGAGTTCACCGCGTAGACGTAGACACCCCAGTTGGTGGCGATGAACAGGCTGGCCGCCGTGATGATGCCGAGGCGGCGCGGGCTGCGGATCAGAGCTCCGATGAACTTCGTGCGGCGCAGCAGGAGCACCCCGATGGCGCAGACCACCAGGGTCCACAGGATGCGGTGGGCGAGGATCTCCCAGGCGTTGGCGGGCAGCAGCTGGTGGAAGAAGAGCGGGAAGGCTCCCCACAACAGATAGGCCGCCAGTCCGTACGCCGTGCCCCGCGAGATCTCGTCCTGGTCGTCCTTCACTCTCGCAAGCTACGGCATCCGTGACGCGGGTCTGCGGCGGGTGGCCGGCGACCGGCAGGATGTGCCCATGACGGTTGACCTGAGGATGCACGACCAGCTGCCCGACCACGTGGCGCTCATCGAGTGGGAACGTCCGCCGCACAACCATTTCGACCGCGAGATGCTCGCTCGCATCGCCGATCTGGGACGACAGGCGCAGGACGCCGGTGCGCGGGCGATCGTGCTCGCCTCGGTGGGCAAGCACTTCTGCGCGGGCGGTGATTTCGGGGCGGGCGGCTTGCAGGCTTCACCGGCGGAGGCGATCAGCGCGATCTACGCCGAGGGCAAGCGCATCTTCTCGCTCGAGGTGCCGCTCGTCGCCGCAGTGCAGGGCGCGGCCGTCGGTGGTGGGCTCGGACTCGCCTGCGCGGCCGACTTCCGGGTGGCCACGCCGTCGGCCCGCTTCCAGGCCAACTTCGGCCGGCTCGGCATCCACCAGGGCTTCGCGACCACGCTCACGCTGCCCCGGATCGTCGGTGCGCAGCAGGCCGCCTACCTGATGTACGGCGCCCACTCGGTGCGCGGCGCGGAGGCGCTCGCGATGGGGCTGGTCGACCGGTTAGCCGACGAGGGCCAGGAGCGGCAGGTCGCCCTCGCCCTCGCGGCCGAGATCGCGGCGTCCGCCCCGCTGGCCGTGCGCTCGATGCGCGCCACCCTGCGGGCCGACCTGCTCGCCGGGCTCGACGACGCGTTTGCCCGCGAGTGCGAGGAACAGGTCAGGTTGATGCAGACCGCCGACGCAACGATCGGCATCGAGGCGTCGTTGGCGCGCGAGCAGCCGCAGTTCGTCGGGCGCTAACGGCCTGCGAGTGCACGAATCCGCGTGAGTTTGTGGGGTTCGTGCGGCGTGCGAACCCCACAAACTCACGCGGATTCGGGGTTGTCGCGGCGGCACAGGGGGCTGTCGCCCGAAAGGATCTGCACGACTGCTTCCTCGGCGCTCGCATCGGTCTGCGCCACATAGGTGAGAAGTTCGCTGGTTGGCACGTCGAGCACGAGCTCGCCTTCGCGCAAAGCGATGATTCGATCGCAGATCGAGACCACGTCTTCGACGATGTGGCTCGACAGCACGACGATTCGACCGCTGTCTCCAGCCTCCGACATCAGACCGCGAATCGAACGTCGCTGCTCTGGGTCCAGGCCGGTGGTCGGTTCATCGAGCAGCAACAGGCTTGGTGAAGCGACGAGCGCCTGGGCGAACGCAACTCGGCGGAGCATGCCACCGGACAATGACTTCATCCGTGCGTCGGCGGCGCGTGCGAGCCCGACGCGATCGATCACCGCTCTTGCGGCCTCCACGGACGCTCGTCGGTCGAGGCCGCGCAACCACCCCACATACTTCACATATTCGAGCACCGTGAATCCCGTCGGCGCTTCGAAATCCTGGGGCATCAGCGCGATTTTGGATCGGGCGTGACGGGGATCTGCGTCGCCGAACCACTCAACTGATCCACCCCGAGGCGAACGCACTGTCGCGAGAATCGACAGCAGAGTGGATTTCCCGGCGCCGTTGTTTCCGATGAGTCCGATTGTCCCGGGCGTGAGCGCGGTTGAGAACTGCGAAACTCCGCCACCTCCGCGAAAGATGTGCGACAAGTTCGAGGCGACAACGGAATCAGCCATGAGTCACTCTTTCAGGAAGGGGCCGCGCCATGCGTACACGGCAACTGCGGTGAGGAGCGCGATGAGCGAAGCCCAAAGTGGTAGCAGGGTCGGCGAGTATCGTGCGGTCGGGAGAATTGTTGAAACTGCGATGAAGTTCAGGTAGATGGCGGTGCGCACCGGGGCGAAGCAAGACAGCGCGAGGCTCGTTACCGCGCACAAACCAGCGCCGCCGGCACCTCGCTGTATCGATCCCGGCTGCGTCAATGAGACGCACGCAATTGCCGCCAGCCACGGGATCATCCATGCTGCACGTGGCAGGACGAGACTGCGGGCGGCCGGAAGGCGATCAGGCGTGCAGCGGTCGAAAAGAGTGACGGGTAGCAGGGACCACGAAACGATCAGGAGGCCGAGCCCGACGGGAAGGCCGTGGTTGACGACGATCAGGCTTCCCGCTGTGTCGTGCCGAAAGGCAACTGCGCCGGCGAGCAGCAACGTTTGGAGTGCGAGGCTCGATGTCCCGCGGTGTGATCTCCACCAAAGAGAAGCAAGTACGCTCCACCGCAGTGCCGAATCATCCATTGGGGGTGAAGGCCGCCGGCGGTTTGATGCCGTACAGGGAGCAGGAAAGACAGTCTTGGGTAAGTCTGCTTCGCCCATTCATCTGAATCGGGTCGTGACAGCCACTCCTGTTCGCGCTTGCTCAGGCCGCTCGGCATCGACTTGACCGCCCGGTGTTGCAGCCACGCGCTCAATGTGAATGCCGCTGCCAGGGCATCGTTAGCCTCGATCTTTCATCGGGCGGACGTGTGCCGTCGTTGACGGCGTGATCGCCGGTTCTGGTGTCGGTTCTGCCTGATGGGTGTGACAAGTCCCCGCGATGTCGTTCGCGGTGGGCGCCGGTTTCCACGTGGCCGGTAGTCGTGCGGGGTCGTCGGGACGGGTGCCGGTGGTCACCCCGGCGCGGTCGCTGCCGGCGCGGGGTCGTGTAGTCGTTTCCAGGCAGTGATCACGAGGTCGGCGTTTGCTGCGGTTTCCTTGATGTGCAACAGGATTCGGCGACTGTGCCGAGCGATAGCGGCCGGGATCGTGAAGACCCGTAACCGTAGTTTCTTTGGTTCCCAGCGGCGTGCCTCGTGCTCGGCGTCGAACCCGATCAGCTGGGTCCAGGCGATCAGGTCGGCCGCGAGCATCACGATGGCGCACCAAATCTGGTTGGCGGTGAACCCTTTCAGCGGCAAGTTCCGCAGCCCGGTGTCCTTCGCGATCCGGATCCGGTCCTCACACCGCGCCCGCCGCCGGTGCCGCAACTCCAGGTTCGCCAGTTGCCCGCGGGTGGTGTTGGTCGCGAACGCGGTCAACCGGTACCCGTCGACGTCGTCGAACCGCAACTGCGCTCCGGGGTGGGGTCGTTCCCGGCGCACGATGACCCGCATCCCTGCCGGCCAGCCGGACAACAGACCGCGGAACGTGAGCAGGCCGGTCAGTTCGACCACGTCCGCGCCTTCGCGGACCTCGCCATCGGCGTTCAGTGCTGCCTGCCACGCCTTGGCCGGGATCAGCCGGTACAGCTCGGGCAGGCACGCGGGCAGGGTGAACCCGACCGAGTACGAAACACCCCGGCGGGCAAGCCACCTGGTGTACTCCTGGGTTCCGCCGCCGCCGTCGGTGCGGATCAGCACCTTGCGGCCCGGCCGGGCCGGGTTGATCCCGGGCAGCTGTTTGAGCGCGTCCCGGGTGACCTGGATGTGGTCGGCGGCGGTGTTGGAGCCGGCGTTACCCGGCCGCAACTGCATCGCCAATGGTTCACCGGTCCCGTCCGGGCCGTGGTCCACGAACGCACACAACGGGTGGAACCCGAAGCCTTTCTTGAACGTGGGCTTGGCTTCTTCCTTGTCCGAGTGCGCGGTGATCAGCGTGGCGTCCAGGTCCACGATCAACGGATCGGTGGCGGTCACACCGTGGGTCGGTGCGCGCTCACCGGCCAGCGCCCACGCGCGGGCACGGGCGGCACGTCGTGCGGCCGCCACCTGCTTCAACACGCGGTGGGCGTCCGCGGCCAACGCGGTAATCGTGCGAGAGATCGTTGCCTCGGATCCAACCGGTCCGTACACGTCGGCCTCGGACCGGATCACTGCCGCGTCCGCCAGGCAGTCACCGCCGAGCGCCAGCGTCACGGCCAGGTCGGTGAGCACCTTGGCCGGGTGATGCACCGCCGCCGGCTTGCGCCACCCATCCAGAGCCCGCGCCATCGCCGGGGACAGACCCGTCACCTCCGCGGCCGTGGTCAGCAACACCCCGCCCGCCGAACCAGCCGCCGACACCGGTGCCGTGTCGACCTGAACAGACGGGTAGAACCCGGTAGTCTTCTTCACCTGGAAGGTGCTCCTCGAACTGGTTCCGATAGTTGCTTCGCAACACCTATCGTCCCAGGTCAGGAGCACTTTTCAGTTCACAACACGGCCGTCGACACCGACACCCGATGAAATCTCGAGGTTAGGGGGAGAGTCGGCGCGATACTCTGCGCACAACGATGGGTTGACCAGGCTCGGCAGGAAATCGCTGACCGACACGGCGGGCTCGGTGGACGGCAAGCCGGCCGTAACGACCGCGCCGATGCTCGGCGGCGTTGATGTCGTGGAGCCGCCCACTTGGCGGTAGCGAGCGATCGGTCGTAAGCCGGCGTGCTCCATCTGGACAAGGTAGGGGAGCATGGCGCGCAGGGAAGAGCTTGGTTCGTACCCGCTTCCACGCGCCGTACAGAACTCAAAGCCTTGCTCAGACGCACACGCCCCGACCACAGGGTGTGCGACGGCATCGAATTGCTCGGTGGCCGATGCTGATCGCATTGTGGTAGCGACTCCGAGGCCCACCACTGCGGCACTCGCGACCGCCACGGCCGCGCGCGATCGTTGCCGGAGCTGGGAGGCATCAGCTGTCAACAGCGCCAGCCAGCAAGCTGTGCTGACGAGCACGGCAATCAGGACGTGCCAGCCGACCTTTTCCAGGTTCGGCGTTGTGCCGATGAGGGTGACCGACGACGCGGTGGGCGCAAAGAAATCGGACAGTCCACCAATCGGCACCATCGCGGTGATGAAAATCGCGGCTCCCGATACTGCTGGTGCCAGCCGATGCGGCCAAACGATGCCCACCGTCGCACCCACCGCCGCGGCGGCTTCGACAGCACAAACCGTGTGCATCAGCAATAGGAGATGAGCGGAAGGCACCCCCGGGCCCACTGTGAACAGGTTGACCGCCCACAGAGCGAACGCGGCGATCAGGATTCCCGTAACGGTGGCCATCGTCGTTGCTGCAACAGCGGACGCAAACAATCTCGTGGTTCGACCACCGGGCGCCCCAGCCCGTGCACGCACCGAAGCGACCACCCCTTGGGTCAGCGCGCAAGCGCTGACGGCGCTCGCCGTCGAGAGAAACCAGGTCAGGCCCTCAAGGAGATAGAACGCAACCCCGCCCTCTCGAGACCAGACAACTCCTCGTTGCACCGCAGCGACCGTAAATGCTCCCCCGATGAGGGCGCTGATCGCTGCGGTGCTGGTGAGAAAGATGAGCCGAGATGGCCGCATCAGTGACCTGCGACGGCGCGAGCCCAGCGCGCGGCGCGTACGGCGAGTCTTGTAGTGCACCCCTGGCATCTCATGGCTTCCCCTCTCGAAACGACTCCCCCTGGAGTCGTGTGTCAGGAAGCTACCAGTCGAGATGACATCGGTTCGGCGGTTCCAGTGAAGGATTGCTGCTGCCTTGGCAACAGCAATCCTCCACTGGAACCGGTGAGGTCAGTCGCGAGCCTGCACGTCCCAGGTGTCGGAACCGTCGAGCAGCTGCTGCAGTTCGGCGTCGGCGACCTGTTCGCCGCCGGTGGCCTGCTCGATCTGTGCCCGCACACCGTCGTCGTAGGTCGGGGCGTCGACCTGGCGGAAGACGCCCATCGGCACGTGCGCGAACGACGGGTCGTCCAGGCGGGACAGCGCGAACGCGAGCCCGAGGTCGGTCGGGTCGTGGCGCACGATGCGGTCGGCGGGGGCGTCCTTCTCCGCGACGACCTCGAGCGATCCGTTGTCGGCGTGCACGACCACGCGGGTGTCGTCGCCGGCGCCGGCGCGCACCGGCTCACCGGGCACGAGGTGCAGGATGCGGGCGGTGGCCTCGTCGCGGTCCTTCAGCAACTCGAACGCGCCGTCGTTGAAAATCGGGCAGTTCTGGTAGATCTCGATGAGCGACGTACCGCGGTGTGCCGCAGCTGCTTTCAGTGTCTCGGTGAGGTGCTTGCGGTCGGAGTCCATGGTGCGGGCGACGAACGTGCCCTCGGCGCCGAGCGCGAGCGAGACCGGGTTGAACGGACGGTCGACCGAGCCGGCCGGGGTCGACTTGGTGATCGCGCCCACGTCGGACGTGGGGGAGTACTGACCCTTGGTCAGGCCGTAGATCTTGTTGTTGAACAACAGGATCGTGAGGTTGACGTTGCGGCGCAGCGCGTGGATCAGGTGGTTGCCGCCGATCGACAGCGCGTCGCCGTCACCGGTGACGACCCACACCGACAGGTCGCCGCGCGAGGTGGCCAAGCCGGTCGCGATCGCCGGGGCGCGCCCGTGGATCGAGTGCATGCCGTAGGTGTCGAGGTAGTACGGGAAGCGGCTGGAGCAGCCGATGCCGGAGACGAACACGATGTTCTCGCGGCGCAGCCCGAGCTCGGGCAGGAAGCCCTGCACGGCGGCCAGGATCGCGTAGTCGCCGCAGCCGGGGCACCAGCGCACTTCCTGGTCGGAGGTGAAGTCCTTCTTGGTCTGCTTGGCGTCGGTGGTGGGCACACCGGCGGTGCCGCCGATGGTGGGGATGCCGAGATCGATGCTCACAGGTTGACCTCCTCGAGGTGGTCGGTGATGACGGTGGCTAGTTCGGCTGCGGTGAAAGGCAGCCCGCGGACGGCGGTGTGCGACTTGATGTCGACGAGGTACTTGCTGCGCAGCAGCATCGCGAGTTGTCCGAGGTTCATCTCGGGCACGATCACGCGGTCGTACGCCTTGAGCACCGCCTCCAGGTTGGCCGGGAAGGGGTTGAGGTGGCGCAGGTGCGCGGTGGCGACCTGCGCACCGCCGGCGCGCACGAGGCGGGCCGCGGCCTGGATCGGTCCGAAGGTCGAGCCCCAGCCGAGCACCAGCGTGTTCGCGCCGCCGCTCGGGTCGTCGACCTGCACGTCGGGCACCGTGATGCCGGCGATCTTCGCCGCGCGGGTGCGCACCATGTGGTCGTGGTTGGCTGGGTCGTAGCTGATGTTGCCGGTGACGTCGGCCTTCTCGATGCCGCCGACGCGGTGTTCGAGACCGGGCGTGCCGGGCACCGCCCACGGACGCGCCAGCGTCTCGGGGTCGCGCTTGTAGCCGTGGAACATCGGCAAACCGTCGGCGTCGACGTCGTTGGGTTCGGTGGTGAACTCGACGGTGAGGTCGGGCAGGTCGCCGATCGAGGGCACCAGCCACGGCTCCGAACCATTGGCGAGGTACCCGTCGGACAGCAGGATCACCGGGGTGCGGTAGGCCGTGGCGATGCGGACGGCGTCGAGCGCCGCGTCGAAACAGTCGATCGGGGTCGACGGCGCGATGACCGCCACCGGCGACTCGCCGTTGCGGCCGAACATCGCCTGCAACAGGTCGGACTGCTCGGTCTTGGTCGGCAGGCCGGTCGACGGACCACCGCGCTGCACGTCGACGACCACCAGCGGCAACTCCAACGAGACCGCGAGACCGATCGTCTCGGCCTTGAGTGCGAGGCCGGGGCCGCTGGTGGTGGTGACACCGAGCGAGCCGCCGAAGGAGGCGCCGAGCGCGGCGCCCACGGCCGCGATCTCGTCCTCGGCCTGCAGCGTCATGACACCGAACCGCTTGAGCCCGGAGAGCGTGTGCAACAGGTCGGACGCCGGCGTGATCGGGTAGCTGCCAAGCGTCAGCGGGATGCCGGCGCGGTGGGCCGCGGCGACCAGGCCGTACGCGAGCGCGACATTGCCGGTGATGTTGCGGTAGGTGCCGCTCGGCATCGGCGCCGGGGCGATCTCGTACCGCACCCCGAACGCCTCGGTGGTCTCGCCGTAGGCGTGGCCGGCGTGCAGGGCCTTGATGTTGGCGGCCAGGATGTCGGGCAACTTGGCGAACTTGCTCTGCAGGAACTTTTCGGTGCCCTCGAGCGACCGCGAGTACATCCACGCGAGGAGGCCGAGCGCGAACATGTTCTTCGCGCGTTCCTTGTCCTTGCGGGTGAGGGAGTCGAACTCCTCGAGCGCGTCGACGGTGATCGAGGTGAGCGGCACCGGGTGCACCTGCCAGGAGGCGAGGCTCTCGTCGTCCAGCGGGCTGGCGGCGTAACCGACCTTCGCGAGGTTGCGCTTGGTGAACTCGTCGGTGTTGACGATCACGGTGGCGCCGCGCGGCAGGTCGCCGAGGTTGGCCTTGAGGGCCGCCGGGTTCATCGCGACGAGCACGTCGGGCGCATCACCCGGGGTGAGCACGTCGTGGTCGGCGAAGTGCAGCTGGAAGCTGGACACGCCGGGCAGCGTGCCCTGAGGTGCGCGGATCTCTGCCGGGAAGTTGGGCAGGGTCGACAGGTCGTTGCCCAAGGACGCGGTCTCGGCGGTGAACCGTTCGCCGGTCAGCTGCATGCCGTCGCCGGAGTCGCCGGCGAAGCGAATGACCACACGGTCGAGGGCTTGGGAGTGCTTCTTGCTCACGTGATCCATCTCTTAGGCGCCGGATATTTCGACTCCTACAAAGGTACGCCTTGGTGCAAGCCGCCTCCGAAGCGTCCAGGTTATGAACGCGGTAACGCGAGGTTATGTCGTTGTAGGCACCGCTCTCCAGTCGTCGAACACGCTGCGCGACGTCTGCGGCGCGGGGTCGAGGGTGCGTTGGACGGCACCCGGCAACGCCAGTTCGAAGACGTCACGGGAGGCGCCTGAGGTCTCGGCAGCGGGACGCCGGCCGAGCAGGGTGACCGTGTCGATCTGCCGGCCGGGCAGGAACCCCGCGTCGCCCCGATGCCGGTCGTCGAGCGCGAGGTCTTCGACGACCGCGGTGCGCCCGGCGAGATCGAACCGGGTGCGGCAGTGCAGCCGTCCGCCGCGCTCGCCGTGCCGGCCGAGGGTGATCGCGTCGCGCAGCACCATCGTGGCGCCCGCGGCGAGTTGGGCGTGGGTGGAGCGGTGCACGGCCGCACCGTCGCAGACCACCAGCGGTTCGCCCCACCAGGTGAGCCGTGCACCGGTGCCGAGCCGGATCCAGGTGCTCCACCGGGCCGATTCGCCGCGTCCGTCGTAGGCGACGGTGGCGGCGACGTCGGTGAGGTCGAGGTGGGTGCCGGCGCCGAGCACGAGTTCCAGGTTGAGGTGGTCGCCGCCGAGCAGGGTGGCCTCGGTGGCCACGAGCGTGACCGCGAGGCCGTCGTCGTGGCGGGCGGTCACCCGAGGCGCGAGCAACCCGGTGCGCAGCACCGAGCGCAACCCGTCGGGGATGCGGTGCACCTCGATCCGGGTGGTGCGTGCCTGCGCCTGCGCCTCAGTGGTGGTGTGTGCCGGCCGGTTCATGGTGATGGGTGCTGTCGTGATCATGGCTGTGGGGTTCGGCGCCGGCGTGGCTGTGCGGTGCCATCGGTCCGGGGTCGACCGGTTCGTGGTCTCCGGCGCGATAGGCGGCGAGGGTGGTCAGCACCCAGTCGGTCAGCCGCTCGACCGAGGCGCGGTCGGTGCGCGACAGGGCGACGACCGGTCGGCCGTCACGCGCCTGTTCGCCCTCGTGTCGCATCAGGTCGACGTCGACCCCGACGTATGGCGCGAGGTCGGTCTTGTTGACGATCAGCAGGTCGGCCCGGGCGATGCCGGGGCCGCCCTTGCGCACGACGTCACCGCCACCGGCGACGTCGAGCACGAAGATCTGGGCGTCGACCAGTGCGGGACTGAAGGTGGCGGTGAGGTTGTCGCCGCCGGACTCGATGAGCACGATCTCCAGGCCGGGATGGTCGGCCTCGAGGTCTTCGACGGCGATGGCGTTCGCGGTGACGTCGTCGCGGATCGCGGTGTGCGGGCAGGCGCCGGTCTCGACCGCGCGGATGCGGTCGGGGTCGAGCACGCCCGCGGCGCGCAGCATCCGGGCGTCTTCGTCGGTGTAGATGTCGTTGGTGACGACGCCCAGTTCGAGGGTGCTGCCGAGTTCGCGACACAACAGCCCGATCAGGGACGACTTGCCGGTGCCGACGGGGCCGGCGACGCCGATGCGCAGCGCGCGGGCGGGTGCTTCGTCGGGCAGTCGGTCGGGGGACTGGTCGGGCAGTCGATCGAGGGGTCGGTCAGGCATGGAAGAGCCTCCTGGGGTGGGTCGGATGGGTGTGCTGCCACTGCTCCAGCAGCGGCGCGGTGGCGGCAGGGATGTCGTCGGGGTCGGTGAGCGCGGCGACCGCGTCGACCACGGCGTCGACCTCGGGGCGCAGCTGCAGCACCCACTGCACGGTGTCGAGCGGGTCGAGCGGGGCCAGCTTGAGCGCGGCCGCGGCGACGGTCTGGATCTCGTCGTGGCAGACCACCCGGGCGGTGTCGGTCGGGCGCAACCGCCAGTGCCGGGCCAGCAACCCAAGGGCCACCGGACGCGGCAGGTCGGCGCGGCGCGCCCAGCGCGCATCGAGGCCGACCCGCGCCCCGAGGCGCAGGTAGCCGCGCGCGGCGCGGTACGACGCGGCGCGCACGACCTCGCTGGGCACCCGGGCGTTCCACGCGTCGACGACCGTCTCGACCTCCGTGACGGTGGAGGTCGAGACGACGACGACCGCCGTGCCGGCATCGACCGGCACGTTGGTGCGCAGACGGGTGCGCAGCAACCCTTCGATCTCGTCGGGGCGGAGCCCGGCGAGCAGCGCGGGCTCGAGGCCGCCCGACTGGGCGTGGCCGCCGGTCGGCAGCCGCGCGTCGGCGAGGAGCAACGACACAGAGTCCATCAGAACAGCGAATACCGTTGCGCCAGAGGCAGATCGGTGGCCGGGTCGGGCTCGACTTCTTCGCCGTCGATGGCGATGCGGAAGGTTTCGGGGTCGATGTCGATGCGCGGGCACGCGTCGTTGAGCACCATGTCGGCCTTGGTGGTGCCGCGGGTGTCGCGCACCACGGCCACCTCGTGCCGCAGGCCGTAGCGCTCGCCGACGTCGGCCGCGAGCGGACCGACGAAGGTGACGGCCGGTGCGACGTCCGCCGTCAAAGTCGGGCGCAGCAGCACCGGCTGTGGCGTCGGGATCGAGGCGTTCGGGTCGCCGAGCGCGCCGCGCACGATCGTGCCGCCCTTGAGCACGAGCTCGGGCCGTACGCCGAAGAACGCGGGGCTCCACAGCACCAGGTCGGCGAGCTTGCCGGCTTCGACCGAGCCGACGAGGTGGTCGATGCCGTGGGCGATCGCCGGGTTGATCGTGTACTTGGCCACGTAGCGGCGGGCGCGCAGGTTGTCGGCGGGGCCGTCGAGGCGGCCGACCCGGTGCTTCATCACGTGGGCCACCTGCCAGGTGCGGGTGATCACCTCGCCGATGCGTCCCATCGCCTGGGCGTCCGACGACGTCATCGACAGCGCACCGAGGTCGTGCAGCAGGTCTTCGGCCGCGATCGTGGTGGCCCGGATGCGTGACTCGGCGAACGCGAGATCCTCCGGCACCGCGGGGTTGAGGTGGTGGCAGACCATCAACATGTCGAGGTGCTCGGCCACGGTGTTGACGGTGTGGGGCAGGGTCGGGTTGGTCGAGCCGGGTAGCACGTTCGGGTGCGACGCGATCGACAGGATGTCGGGGGCGTGGCCGCCGCCCGCGCCCTCGGTGTGGAAGGCGTGGATGGTGCGGCCGCCGATCGCGCGCAGGGTGGAGTCGACGTAACCCGCCTCGTTGAGCGAGTCGCTGTGCAGGGTCACCTGCAGCCCGAAGTCATCGGCCGCCCGCAGCGCGGCGTCGATCGCCGCCGGGGTCGAACCCCAGTCCTCGTGCACCTTCAACGCCGCGGCGCCTGCCGCCGCCTGCTCGCGCAGCCCGGGCAGCGAGGTGGTGTTGCCTTTGCCCATCAGCAGCAGGTTGACCGGCAGCGCGTCGAGGCCCTGCAGCACGGTGCGCAGGTGCCACGGGCCGGGTGTGACGGTGGTGGCCTTCGATCCTTCGGACGGCCCGGTGCCGCCGCCGCCGAGCGTGGTCAGCCCGGCGGCCAACGCCTCGTGCACCTGGCTGTGCGACAGGAAGTGCACGTGCAGATCGATGCCGCCGGCGGTGAGGATCTTGTGCTCGCCGCTGATCACGTCGGTCGACGGGCCGATCTGCAGCGCGGGGTGCACGCCGTCGGTGATGTCGGGGTTGCCGGCCCGACCGAGCGCGACGATGCGGCCGTCCTTGATGCCGACGTCGGCCCGCACGATGCCGGCGTGGTCGAGCACGACGACACCGGTGATCACCGTGTCGGGAGCGCCCTGCGCCGATGTCGTGGTGCCCTGGGTCATCGACTCGCGGATCGACTTGCCGCCGCCGAAGACGGCCTCGTCGCCGTGGCTGATCCGGCCGTCGGGCAGGTACGCGGTGAGGTCGTCCTCCACTTCGATCCACAGGTCGGTGTCGCCGAGCCGGAGCTGGTCGCCGGTGGTCGCGCCGTAGAGGTCGGCGTACTTGCGACGGTCGATCCTCATCGCTCGTTCTCCCGCAGTTGCAGGCCGGGCACGCGGCGCGCGCCCTGCAAGGTCACGGCGCCGACCTCACGGGAGACCCCGGGCTCGAACCGCACCGAGGTGCCGGCCGGGATGTCGAGCCGGAGACCGTCGGCCGCGGCGCGGTCGAACTCGAGCGCCGGGTTGGTGTCGGGCAGGTGGAAGTGCGAGCCGACCTGGATCGGCCGGTCGCCGGTGTTGGTGAGTCGCAGCGTGATCCGTTCGGTCTCCGGGCGCGGGTTGATCTCCAGGTCGCCGGATGCGGGCCGGGTGGCGCCGGGCCCTTCGGTGGACGAGCCCGGCTGGATCGGGTCGTGCAGGGTGACCAGCTTGCGGCCGTCGGGGAAGGTGGCCTCGACCTGCACGTCGTGGATCATCGCCGGCACCCCGTCCATCACCTGGTCGGCGCTCAGCACCGTGCGGCCGCGCTCCATCAGGTCGGCGACGGTCGCGCCTTCTCGTGCCCGTTCGATCACCCAGTTGGCAAGCAGCGCAACGGATTCGGGGTGGTTCAGCCGGACCCCGCGGGCCAGGCGATCGCGAGCGACCATGCCGGCCACGGCCAGCAACAGCTTCTCGGTGTCGGAGGGCATGAGGTGCATGCGCACACTCTCGCCGCGCGATGTGTCGGGGATGTTTCCGATCGGTTCCGCGGGCGCAAAGGTCGGCTGGGAACGCCGACCGCCGGGCTCGGACGGGCAGCCTCAGCGGGATGCTGGTGAGGGCACCGAACACGACCGCGGTGCGCAACGACTGAACGCCCACAGCGCGACGCAGACGACGGCGAGGGTCGTCGCGGCCCCGAGGGTGGTGACCGTCAGCCCGAGCACGAACCCGAAGGCCAACAGCACGACGCCCCAGATCACGCCGTGCCGCGACCACAGGTGCGGCGGGCGCGCGGCGCCCGTGGGGCGATGGATCGTCGGGGCGGCTGCGGCGGACATGCGGGTCTCCTGGTGGCTCGTGGACCCTTCGAGCATGCGCCGTCGCTCTGGGCGAACCCTGGAAGTCGCTGGAAGGTTCCTGGGAGCGATGGAGTGCAGTGTCGAGAGCGGGTTTCGCTCGCACCGTGGCGATCCCGGGCAGGAGGCGCCACCTTCGTTAGGCTGCGCGGGTGCGTTCCGGACTCAGTGGCTACCTCGTGCTCGCCGGCGTCGGCGTGTCCGGGGTGCTGTTGTTCGTCGCAGCCATGCTCGCGCGCCGGCTGCTCGCACCCCGCGACCCCAACCCGGCGAAGCTGTCCACCTACGAGTCGGGCGTCGACCCGGTCGGCACCGGTTGGGCGCAGACCAAGGTGCGTTATCTCGCCTACGCCTTCCTCTACCTGGTGTTTGCGATCGACACGGTCTATCTGTTCCCCTGGGCGTTGGTGCTGCGCGACAGCCGACTCGGGGTGGCCAGCCTGGTCGAGATGGGCATCTTCATCGCGGTGCTGCTGGTGGGCCTGGCCCACGCGGCCCGCCGGGGCGTGCTGAGCTGGGTGAACGATGTCGACTGACCTGCCCATGCCCCGCGTCGGCCCGATGCAGTCGGCCGCGCCGAAGCCGATGCGCATCGTGCTCAACTGGGGACGCCGCTACTCCCTGTGGGTGTTCAACTTCGGATTGGCCTGCTGCGCCATCGAATTCATCGCCGCCTCGATGGCCCGCCACGACTTCATCCGGTTCGGGGTCATCCCGTTCGCACCCGGGCCGCGGCAGGCCGACCTGATGGTCGTCAGCGGCACCGTCACCGACAAGATGGCGCCGGCGATCCGCCGGCTGTACGACCAGATGCCCGAGCCGAAGTACGTCATCTCCTTCGGTGCCTGCTCCAACTCCGGTGGGCCCTACTGGGACTCCTACTGCGTCACCAAGGGCGTCGACCAGCTGCTGCCGGTCGATGTCTACGTGCCCGGCTGCCCGCCGCGTCCGGAGGCGCTGTTGCAGGGCATCCTCGTGCTGCAGGACAAGATCGCGACCGAGCGATTGACCACGAAGTCGTTGCGCGCCAAGGGTGCCCGCTACGCCGACAACCGCTCCGCGGCCACCGCGTTGCAGCGTCCGATGGTCGCCCCGCCGAACGGGGAGAGCCGATGAGCGAGGCCGACACCCGCACCGTCGAGGCGAGGCAGTGGGTCGAGGAGGCCGGCAAGGCCAAGGGCGAGGGCTACGACTTCTTCGACTTCCTCACCGCGGTCGACCATCTCGACGCGGCCGACGACCCGGGCTTCGACGTCGTGCTGCACCTCTACGACGTCACACCCGGCGCGCTGCGCGAGGTCTTCCTGGTCACCCGCATCCCCGACGACTCCGACCTGCCGAGCCTCACCTGGATCTGGCCGGGCGCCGCATGGCACGAGCGCGAAACCCACGAGATGTTCGGCATCGGGTTCAGCGGCTTCACCGACTCCTCCGGACGCGGGTTGCGCCCGTTGCTGCTGCCCGACGGTTTCGAGGGCACCCCGCTGCGCAAGTCGTTCGTGCTCGCCAGCCGCGCCTCCAAGCCGTGGCCCGGCGCCAAGGAACCCGGCGAGGGAGCCACCGCCCACGCCGCGAAGGCCGGGCGGGCACCCCGCCGCAAGCTGCAGCCGCCCGGCGTGCCGGACGAGAGCTGGGGACCCCGCTGATGGACGTCGCGATCGAGGTCGTGCTGCGCAGCGCCGCCGTGCTGGCGGCGTTCTTGGTGCTGCCGCTCGTGGTCGGTCAGACCGAACACAAGGTGATGGGTCACATGCAGGGCCGGGTCGGACCCATGTACGCCGGCGGCTTCCACGGCTGGGCCCAACTGGTTGCCGACGGCGTGAAGTTCGTGCAGAAGGAGGACATCACGCCGTACGCCGCGGACAAACGGATCTTCCGCATCGCGCCCGCGCTCGGCCTGGTGACCTACCTCCTGGCGCTCGCGGTGATCCCGCTCGGGCCGGGCTCGATCGCTGCCAATGTGCCGGCGTCGCTGCTGGTCGTGCTCGCGGTCAGCGGCCTCGGAACGGTCGGCACCCTGATGGCCGGGTGGTCCAGCGGCAACAAGTACTCCCTGCTCGGCGGTCTGCGATCGGCCGCGCAGTTGGTGTCGTACGAACTGCCGCTGTTGCTGTCGTGCGCGTCGTTCGCGATCGCCGGCGGTTCGTTGTCGCTCACCGACATCGCGCACGCCTGGACCCCGTGGTGGCTGCTGTGGCAGTTGCCCGGTGCGATCGTGTTCCTGGTGGCCGCCACCGCCGAGTTGCAGCGGCCGCCGTTCGACATGCCGGTGGCCGACTCCCAGCTGGTGCTCGGCCCCTACACCGAATACACCGGTCTGCGCTTCGCGCTGTTCCTGCTGGCCGAGTACGCCGGCATCGTCGTGATGTCGCTGCTGTTCGCGGTGCTCTACCTCGGCGGCTGGACCGGACCGTTCGACGGCGTGCTGGCCTGGGTCTGGACGCTGCTCAAGGGGTTCGTGATCGCGGTCGTGATCATCTGGATCCGGGTCTCCTGGCCGCGCCTGCGCGAAGACCAGTTGCAGCGGGTCGCCTGGCTCGGGTTGGTGCCGATCGCGTTGCTGCAGTTGGCGATCACCGCCGTCGGAGTCGTCTGGATGGGGAGCTGAGCCATGGCCGAGAAGAAGAAGTCCGGTTTCGTCCCCGGCCTGCTGTCGGGGATGGCGACGACCGCACGCACCGCGATGCGTCCGGCGCACACCCAGCACTACCCGCACGAGAAGCCGGCGCTGCCGCCGCGCTCGCGGGGCGTCATCGCGTTGCAGCACGAGAACTGCACCTCGTGCATGTTGTGCGCGCGCGAATGCCCCGACTGGTGCATCTACATCGACTCGCACAAGGAGACGGTGCCGCCGGCCACCGAGGGCGGACGCGCTCGCCAGCAGAACGTGCTCGACCGGTTCGCGATCGACTTCAGCCTGTGCATGTACTGCGGCATCTGCATCGAGGTGTGCCCGTTCGACGCGCTCTACTGGAGCCCGGAGTTCGAGTACGCCGAAACCGACATCCGGGACCTGTTGCACGAGAAGGACCGGCTCGGGCAGTGGATGGCGACCGTGCCGCCGCCGGCCGCCGTCGACCCCGGAGCGCCCGCCGAGAGCGACCAGGCCGGTCAGACCGGCCAGGCCGCCGCGGCGCCGGAGGCTGTCAAGGTCATCCTGGTGACGGACAAGGTTGTCCCGGAGGCCGATTCGTGACGACGCACGACGTCTTCTTCGCCATCATCGGGGTGATCTGCCTGGCCGCGGCTCTGCTCGCGGTCACCACCAAACACATCCTGCACTCCGCGCTGTGGCTGACCGTCTCGCTCGGTGCGCTCGCCGGCTGCTACCTGGTGCTCGGTGCCGAGTTCGTGGCGTTGGTGCAGCTCATCGTCTATGTCGGCGCGGTGGTGGTGCTCGTGCTGTTCGCGCTGATGCTCACCCGCGCCCCGATCGGACGCTCGGTCGCGCACGACACCCCACGGGTGCAGCGGGCCGCCGCGTTCGTGCTGGCCACGGCCACCGCCACGCTCATCGGAGCCGCGTTGATCACCGGTTTCGGCACCGAGTCGGTCAACCTGCGTCCGAACACCACCGAGCAGCTCGCCACCCAGATCTTCGCCACCTGGTCGTGGCCCTTCGAACTGCTGTCGCTGTTGCTGCTCATCGCGTTGGTGAGCGCGCTCGCGCTGTCGCGCCTGCGGGTCGGCGAAGCACCCGACGATGACGACGAGGTGGACGCGTGATCCACCTGTGGTTGCCGCTCGCCCTCACCGCGGCGTTGTTCGGCGTGGGGCTGTACGGCGTGCTCGCCCGCCGTAACGCGGTGCTGGTGCTCGTCGGCGTCGAGATCATGCTCGGCGCAGCCGGGTTGCTGCTGATCACCAGCGGCGTGAAGTTCACCGACTCGGTGCTGGCCGGGCAGAGCCTCACCGTCTTCCTCATCACGATCGCGGCGGCGGAGATCGCGGTCGCGCTCGGCTTGATCGTGCTGGTCTACCGCTCGCGCGGCAATATCGACGTCAGCGCGCCCCGGGGTGACGACGAATGAACCGGCTCGACACCCACACCGGCGCGCTCGACCTCGCGCTCCAGCCGAGCCACCTGGCCGTCCTGCTGCCGGCGCTCGGCGCCGTCCTGGTGATCCTGGCGGTGCGCCGGTCGAACGCCGCGGCGTCCGTCATCGTGCGGATCGCCGGGTTGCTCGGCCTGCTCGCACCCGCCTGGCTGGTGTGGCAGTCGATGCGCGGGGGACTGCGTCCGGTGGTCGCCACCGTCGGGGTGCCGGTCGCGTCGACCGAGATGACCCTGCCGCTGAACCTGCACGTCACCCGCACCGCGATCGTCGTGTCGGTGGCGGTCGCGCTCGTCTCGCTGGTGGTGCAGCAGTTCGGTCGTTGGTATCTCTACAACGACCCGCGGTATCGCTCGTTCGCGGCCACCGTCGGGCTCTTCACGGCAGCCATGCAGTTGGTCGTGCTCAGCGGTGATGTCGTGCTCACCCTCGTCGGCTGGGAGCTGATGGGGTGGTGTTCCTACGTGCTCATCGGGCACGAGTCGGAGCGGGCGAAGGCGCGCCGTGCCTCCTACAAGGCGTTCATCGTCACCCGGCTCGCCGATGCGCCGTTCTACCTCGGGCTCGTCGTGCTCGCCAGCTGGGCGAAGACCACCTCGATCACCGGCATCATCCAGTTCTGGACCGGCGTGCCCGGTCACGCGCTGACGTTCGCGCTGCTGTGCATCGTGTGCGGTGTCGCCGGCAAGTCGGCGCTCGTGCCCTTCCAGGACTGGCTGCCCGACGCGATGGAGGGCCCGACGCCGGCGTCCGCCCTCATCCACGCGGCCACGATGGTGGCCGCCGGCACCTACCTGGTCACCGTCCTGCACCCGCTGTTCGTGCTCTCGCCGCGCGCCTGTCTGGTGCTCGCCGTGCTGGCCGGCATCACCACCGTGTTCGCGGCCCTGCTGGCGTTCGCGCAGCACGACCTGAAGAAGTTGCTGGCGTGGTCGACGGTGTCGCAGATGGGGTTGATGCTCGCCGGGTTCGCCGGTCTGCCCGACGCCGTGAAGCCGGACGTCGTGCTGCTGCACCTGCTGGCCCACGCCGGTTTCAAGGCGCTGCTGTTCCTGATGGTCGGCTGGCTCGCGGTGCTCGTCGGCGGCACGATCGTCGAGCGGATGTCGGGTGCCGTGGTGACCCACCGCAAGACCCACTGGTTCGTCGGCACCGGGCTGCTCGCGCTCGCTGGGGTGCCGCCGCTGTTCGGGTTCGTCTCCAAGGACCTCATCATCGACGAGGTGCTGCGCGGGGCCGCCGACGGACGCACCGCCTCCTACGTATCCGCCGTTGCCCTGCTGCTCGTCGTGCCGCTCACCGCCGCCTACTCGATGCGCGCCTGGCTGGTGCTCGCCCACCGCACGGTGCTGCAGCGACACCAGGTGCTCGACGTCGTCGACGACTCCTACTCGGTAGAGGACGTCGGCCTGATGGACATGCTCGTCGAGGGTGAACCGGTTGACGAATACGGCCGCCCGCTGCGGCAACCCGAACCCGAACCCGAACCCGAACCGGAACTCGCGATCCCGCGTCCGCCGTGGTTGACCCGTCTCGGCCTCGTTCTGCTCGCGCTCGCCGGCGTCGCCGGTGGCGCGCTGGTCGTCAGCCCGTGGTTCGACGTCAACTACCTGCACCCGCAGTGGCTCATCGTCGCCTCGGGCCTGCTGGCGATCGCGGCGGCCGGGGTGCTCGTGCGGGTGCTCAGCCTGCGCACCACCTACGGCGACGCGGCGTCGCGTCTGCCGCTCGGGCTGCGCAGCTTCGCCTCCCGTGGCGCCGACGTCGACCGCCTCTACGTGGCCCTGGTCGGACGCCCGGTCGAGGCGCTCGCCGTGGTCGTGGCGCGGGTCGACGCCCTCATCGAACGCGGCGTTCGCGGGCTCGGCACCGGCGCGCTCGCCCTTGCCGAACGCGGCGCCCGCGCCCACACCGGCGCTCCCTCCTTCGGCCTGGTCGCCGTCGCGGTGGGCGTCGTGCTGGCCGGCCTGCTGGGGGTGACGCTGTGGTGAACACCGAAGTGATCGCGCTGCTCGCGTTGCCGTTCCTGCCGCTGGTCGCGGGGTTCGCCCTCGTCGGCGGCGGACGCTGGCCGCGTGCCGTCACCGCAACGACGGCGTTCGCGCTCGCCGCCCTCACCACGGTCGCGACCGTCGCGCTGTCGATCCTCGTCGCTGTCGAGCGGCCCTCGCTCGATCGGCAGTGGGTGCAGTCGTTGGGGCTGCGGTTCCACCTCGGCGTCGACGGCATCAGCATTCCGCTGCTCGTGCTGACCGCCGCGATCGGGCTGCTCGCGGTGTTGCACCGCCGCACCGAGGAAACGACCGGCTCGCCCGCGACGTACTACGGCTGCCTGCTGATCATCGTCGGCGGCGCCCTGCTGACCTTCCTCGCGCGCGACGCGATCCTGTTCTTCATCGCGTTCGAGATCGTGCTGGTGCCGATGTGGGTGCTCATCGGGGTGTTCGGCGACCGCACCGACCCGGCCGCCACCCGCCGCGCCGCGCTCACCTTCGTGCTCTACACGGTGCTCGGCTCGACGCTGATGCTCGCCGGCATCCTCGCCCTCGTGTTCTCGGCCGGCACCACCGACCTCACCGTGCTCGGCAGGGGAGTGAGCATGCCCGCGGCGCAGCAGACCGCGATCGCCGCGCTGCTGCTGGCCGGGCTCGCGGTGAAGGTGCCGCTGTGGCCGCTGCACTCCTGGTTGCCCGCCGCCCACACCGCGGCCCCGACCGGCGGGTCGATGCTGCTGGCGGCCGTGCTGCTCAAGCTCGGCACGTACGGCGTGGTGCGGCTGCTCGTCGGTCCGCTCGGCGACGGCTGGCGCACCCTGGCGCCGCTGGTCGGTGTGCTCGCCGTCACCGGCATCATCTGGGCCGGGCTGGTCTGCCTGGTCGAGCCCTCGCTCAAGCGGGTCATCGCCTACTCGTCCGTGGCGCACATGGGCGTCGTGATGCTCGCCCTCGCCGCCGGCACCGAACTCGGCCTGCGGGCAGCGCTGTTCGGCAACATCAGCCACGGCATCATCTCGGCGCTGCTGTTCGCGGTCGCGGGCGGTCTGAAGCACCGCTGGCACGGTGACCGGCTCGACGTGCCGCGCGACGCCGTCCGCGACGTCAGCCCGCGGCTCGGTTTCGCCCTGCTGCTCGGCCTCGCCGCATCCCTCGGACTGCCCGCCCTCGCCGGTTTCTGGGCCGAGTTCCTCACCCTGCTGTCCGCCTGGCAGCCGGCCACCGACCGCACCCTGTTCAAGGTGCTCGCCGCGTTTGCGGCGCTCGGCGCGGTGCTCGGCGCGGCGTACGCCCTGCGGATCGCGCGCACCGCGTGGGCCGGTTCGGACGACCGCAACGAACGGCAGCTGCCCGACGAGGCGCGGTGGTCGGACGCCCACGGGCTCGAGTGGTCGGTGATCGCCGTGCTGGTCGTGGCCGTCGTCGTGCTCGGTGTCTGGCCGACCGGACTCATGGATCTCATGACACCCGCCATCCAGCAGTTGGGGGCGTTGCGATGAACATTCGGATCGACTGGATGCCGCTGCTTCCGGTCCTCATCCCGGCCGTGGCGGCCGTGCTGGTGCTGGTGATCGACGCGATCGTGCCGCGCCGGCGCGTCGTCCACTTCGTCGTCGCGGCCCTTGCCCTCGCCGGCGCGCTCGTCAGCGTCGTGCCGCAACTGCTGCGGAACTTCGACGACCCGGCACGCTCGCTGTGCCAACCCGACGGCGGCTGCTTCTACGTGATCGACAGCGTCGGTGCCGGCCTGCAGGCGACCGCCCTGCTGGCCGCACTGGTGATCGTGCTGCTCGCGCTGCCGGTGCGGATCAGCGCCTCCAGCACCGTCGTGCAGGTGGCGGCGCTGCTGACCACCACCGCCGGCGCCACCGGCGTGGTCGCGGCGCGCGACCTTCCCGCCTGGCTGGTGCTGCTGGAGATCGCGACCGTGCCGACGGTGGTGCTCGTCGCGGTGCGCGCCCGTCGCACCGCGGTCGACGGCGCGCTCAACCTGCTCACCACCTCGCTGGTGTCGTTCGCGGTGACCGCGATGGGTGTCGCGATGTGGTTCGCGGCGTCGGGCTCGGCCACCTTCGACAACAACACCGTGCTCGCCGCGATGCAGACCCCGGAGACCCGTCGCATCCTCGCCGTCTCACTCATGCTGATCGTGGCGGGCGTGGGCTTCAAGCTGTCGCTGGTGCCGTTCCACGCCTGGACGCCCGAGGCCTACGCGGGTGCCTCCACCCCGATGACCGCGTTCCTCGCCACCGTCTCCAAGATCGCCGCCCTCGGGGCGCTACTGGCCGTCGCCCGGCCGATCGCGGCGGTCGGCGGGTCGACCCTCGTCGCGATCGCGGCGGTGGCCGGGTTGTCGATGACGGTCGGCAACGTGATGGCGCTGCGCGAGACCGACACCTTGCGCTTCATGGGGTGGTCGTCGGTGGCGCAGGCCGGCTGGGTGGTGCTGCCGCTCGCGACCGCGTCCGGCGGCGCCGAGCACGCGGCCGCGTCCTACCTGGTCATCTACGTCGTCGCGACGCTCGCGGTGTTCATCGCGCTCACCGCCGTCGCCCACCGGCAGGGCCGCGCGGCGGTGACCGACCTCGACGCGATCGCCGGGCTCGGACGCCGTCAGCCCTGGACCGGTGTGCTCTTCGCGCTCGGGTTGCTCACCCTCGCCGGCCTGCCGCCCGCGGTCAGCGGGGTGCTCGCCAAGGTGGCCGTGCTGCAACCGGTGGCCGGTGCCCGGCAGTGGCTGCTGTTGGTGGTCGCGGCGATCAACGCGATGCTCGGTGTGGCGGTCTACCTGCGCTGGATCTGGCGGGCCTTCACCTCCTGCGGCGATGTGCCGCACCGCACCCTGCGGGCGCACCCGGTGCACCTGGCGCTGACCGTGATCGCGGTGCCCGCCGTGATCGTGGTGAGCCTGGCTCCGCAGTACCTCTTCTGGCTCGTCGACTGAGTTCGCCGGGGTGCGCACGGCGGCCCTAGACTCAGCGCTCGTGCATCGGTTCGACGAGAAGACCCAACAGCTCAGCGACGCGATCGCGGCCTACGCCGACGAACGCCTGAAACTCGACCCGGTGCCGCTCGACGGGCCCGCGACCCCCGAGGAGTTGCAGGAACTCGTCGGTCAGACGATCACCCGCGAGGGGCTCGGCGGGCTGTCGGCCCTCGAACTGTTCGCCGAGAAGCTCGCGCCGAACTGCCTGTCGATCGACCACCCGCGCTACCTGTCGTTCATCCCGTGCGCGCCCACCCGGGAAGCCGCGATGTTCGACCTCGTCGTCGGTGCGTCCGCGCTCTACGCCGGGTCGTGGCTGGAGGGCTCGGGTGCGGTCTACGCCGAGAACCAGGCGCTGCGCTGGATCGCCGACCTGGTCGGGTTGCCGGCCGAGGCGGGCGGTCAGTTCGTGCAGGGCGGCACCATCGGCAACCTCTCGGCGCTCGTCGCCGCCCGCGAGTCGGCCCGGGAGAAGAGCACCGGACGGCCCTACCGGGTGGCCGCCACCTACGGCTCGCACTCCTCGATCGCGACCGCCTGCAAGGTGATGGACGCCGAACTGGTGAAGGTGCCGCTCGACAACTGGCAGCTCACCGGCGAAAACCTACGAAAGGTGTTGCAGGACAACGACCCCGACACCTTCTTCGCGGTCGTGGCGACGGCCGGCACGACCAACTTCGGCATCATCGACGACATCGCGTCGGTCGCCGAGGTGTGCGAGGAGTACGGCATCTGGTTGCACGTCGACGGCGCCTACGGCGGTGCCGGTCTGGCGGCGCCGAGCATCCGGTCGAAGTACGCCGGCATCGAGCGCTGCAACTCCTTCATCGTCGACCCGCACAAGTGGCTGTTCGCGCCGTTCGACTGCTGCGCGCTCATCTACCGCGACCCGGTGCAAGGCCGCGCGGCGCACACCCAGCACGCCACCTACCTCGACGTGCTCACCGACTCCGCCGAGTGGAACCCGTCCGACTTCTCGATCGGCCTCACCCGCCGCGCTCGCGGTCTGCCGTTCTGGTTCTCGCTCGCGGTCAACGGCACCGACAAGTACACCGAGGCGATCGAGCACACCCTCGACATTGCCCGGTTCGCCAACGCCGAGATCACCGAGCGACCCTACCTCGAACTCGTGCGCGAGGGTTCGCTCACCGTCGTGGTGTTCCGCCGGCTCGGCTGGACGGCGCAGGACTACCAGCGCTGGTCGGACGACCTGTTGAAGCGCGAGATCGGTTTCGTCGTGCCCACCTCGCACGAGGGGGAGACGCTCGCCCGGTTCGCGATCGTCAACCCGCTCACCAGCGAGGACGACATCACCGAGATCCTCGACACGATGGCCTGAGTCGGCCCGAGTTCGTCGGCCACGTTCGGCAGCCTAGGCGTTGCATCACCGGCGATCGGACATCCTGTCGAGCGCGACGACGCGGGCTACTGACGAGTCCGTGATTGAGTCACCTCATGGACACCAGCACGGGCGTCGTCTTCCCGGTCAGCAACACCGCCAATATGGCCGAATCGCATGAGGAAGAACGCAGTTCGTCGGCGTTCGGGCGCGCGGTGGTGGCCGAAGCGCTCGCCTCGGTCGATGCTGCCGGGGCCGACGCCGCGCAGCGGGACACCGGGTGGCGGCGCGGTTATCCCCAGCACCTGCGCCGGCTGGTCGAGGTCGGTGCCACCGACCACCGCGCGGCAATGGCGATCGCCCGTGACGGGCTGGCGTCGGTGCACGACCGGATGTGCTGGCTGCCGGCGTCGGGCGGACACGACCGTTCCCTGGCCGATGCGTTCGCGACGCCCCTGCCGCACGCGCGATGGGACTCCGTCACCGTCGCCGGCGAAGGGGCGGCCGAAACCGAATTCACGTTGCCGTACAAGGGAACCCGGCTGCAGGGCGACGCCCTGCGTGAGCGCCTGGACGGCTGGGTGACCGACGGCGTCATCGAGCCGGGTGTGCGCGACGCGGTGAACAAGGTGCTCGACAATCCCGACTGGCTCGACGTGCGCGACCGCACGTTCGTCGTGCTCGGGGCGGGCGCGGAGATGGGACCACTGCGTTCCTTGCTGCGCTGGGGTGGCCGGGTTGTCGGCATCGACCTGCCGCGGGCGGCGCTGTGGTCGTCGCTGTTCGACGTCGCGCGCCAGGGTGCCGGATCGCTGGTCGTGCCGGTCGCCGCCGGGCGGGCCGACGCGTCCGACCCCGCGCAGCACGCCGGTGCCGACCTGTTGCACGACATCGGCGGGGTCGGCGACTACCTGCTCGGCCTCGATGGGCCGTTCGTGCTCGGCAACTACGTGTACGCCGACGGGGGAGTCAACCTGCGCCTGTCCGCAGCGACCGATGCGCTGGCGTTGCACCTCTCCCAGCGAGACGACGTCGCGCTGGCCTACCTCGCGACCCCGACCGACGTGTTCGTCGTGCCGGACAGCGCTGTGGCGCAGGCGAACTCCGGTCTGGATAGGGCGTTCCTGAAGTCGGTGCGCCGTCCGCTGCGGGCGGTGTCGCGCGGCCGGCTGTTGCAGCGTCAATACCCGCCGGAGCCGGCCGGGGTCTCGCTCAGCGACACGATCGTGCCGCAGCAGGGCCCGAACTACCTGTTGGCCAAGCGGATCCACCGCTGGCGGGCGGCCGCGGCAGCCGCCGACGGGCAACTCGTGTCGATGAACATTGCGCCGCCCACCCGCACCCGCAGCGTCACCAAGAACCGCGCGCTCGCCGCGGCGTACGCGGGCGCGCACCGCTTCGGGGTCGAGGTGTTCGACCCCTCGACCGCGAACACCCTGATGGCCGCGATGCTCGTGCACGACCTGCGCACCGGCGGCTATGCGGCGAAGGGTGACATGTGGCAGGCCGAGGCGGCCGGCGCCGCGCACGGTGGCCTGTGGCGCTCGCCGTACGACCCCCGCTCGGCCCTCGGGATCGCCGCGGTGCTCGGCTTCGGCTCCGCCCGCTGACCCGCCGCCCGAGGGGGTGGGCGAGAATTTTCGACTCATTCGTCACATCTGTCACAGCAATCCCGTGCTAAATGACAAGGGTGTGATTAGGCTCCTAAGATCGGTTTCGGCCGGCGCGACCCGCATGGGCGCGCCGAGCTCCAAGTCTCGAACGGAAGGATCCCGATGACCGCCGCGGAACGTGCTGGCACCCCCGAAGGTGCTCAGCTGTCGGAGCGCGATCTGAAGATCCTCGAACTCGAACGCGACTGGTTCCGCGCGCAGGGCTCCAAGGAAGACGCCATTCGTGAGCGTCTCGGCATGAGCACCACCGCCTACTACCAGGCGCTCAACGCACTGATCGACAACCCGGAGGCCCTGAAGGCCGACCCGTTGCTGGTCAAGCGGTTACGTCGGCTGCGCACCTCGCGCATGCGGCAGCGCAACGCGCGCAAGTTCGGCTTCGACCAATAGCCTCTCGCCGCTCCTTCGCGGTCAAGGGCGCCAGCAGCCGCTTCGCTTCTGCTGGCGCCCTTGCGCGTCCCGCGGCCGCAGGAAACGCGCACGCGGGTCGGACGCTCGTCGCTCAGACGCCGCCGTTGAGCAGGATGCCGCCGTCGACGGTGAGGGTCTGGCCGGTCATCCAGCCCGCGTCGGACGATGCAAGGAACGCCACGACGCTGCCGATGTCGTCGGGCTCGCCGAGGCGCTTGAGCGGGTACGCCCGCGACACCTTCTCCTCGCGGCCCTCGTAGAGCGCCTCCGCGAACTTCGTCTTCACCACGGCCGGCGCGACGGCGTTGACCCGGATGTCGGGGCCGAGCTCGAACGCCAACTCCTCGGTGAGGTGGATGACGGCGGCCTTGCTCACGCCGTACATCGCGATGCCCGGGGCGGGGCGCAGGCCGGCGATCGACGCGACGTTGACGATCGCGCCGCCGTTCTCCTTCATCCACGCGGCGTGCACGAGCTTGACCCACTCCAGTGCCGAGATCACGTTGACCTCGAAGATCTTGCGGGAGGCCTCGGCCTCCACGTCGAGCAGCTTGCCGAAGACCGGGTTGATGCCGGTGTTGTTGATCAGGACGTCGATGCGACCGTGCCGCTCCAGCGTGTGACCGATGACCTCGTCGCGGTGCGCCGGGTCGTCGGCCTTGCCGGCGACGTACGACGCGCGTTCGCCCAGACCGGCGACCGCCTCCTCCAGTGCGTCGGCGCCGCGCGCGGTGATGACGACATTGGCACCTTCGGCGACGAGTCGCTGCGCGATCGCCAGTCCGATGCCGCGGCTCGCGCCGGTGACGATCGCGGTCTTGCCCTCGAAACGGTTCATGGACACCTCATCTGCTGGTTGGGCCGTTGTGTTCTCATCTTGTCGCAGCCCGATCGACGACGAAGGAGAGGTCCATGACCGACGACACCCGCACCGCCCGCGGCACCCTCGACTGGCAGCCGTTGGAGCAGCACCCCGATCTCGTCGCCGCACCCGTGGCACAGGCCGAGGTGCCCGGGCTGCTCGTCGCCGAGATCGACGCGAGCCTCGCCGACACCGCCGCGTTCTGCGACGCCTACGAGGTCTCGCTCGCGGCGTCCGCCAACTGTGTGGTGGTGCAGGCGCGCCGCGGCGAAACCACGACGTACGCCGCAGTGATGGTGCTCGGCACCGACCGGGCCGACGTCAACAAGACCGTGCGCAAGCACCTCGGCGCGCGCAAGATCACCTTCGCCGACCAGGAGCACACCGAGCAGGCGACCGGGATGACCTCCGGCGGGATCACACCCGTCGGCCTGCCGGACGGCTGGCCGATCCTGGTCGACGAGCGCGTCGCCGCCGAGCCCGAACTGGTCATCGGCGGGGGAGTGCGCGGCTCGAAACTGCTCATCAGCGGGCACCAGTTGGCGGCCCTGCCGGGCGCCGAGGTGCTCGATCTGGTGATCCCGGTCGAGCCGTCCGCCTGACCTGGCGCGGCAACCTCGGGGGGTCGTTTGCACTCGCCCGAGGAGAGTGCCAATAATGGCGTTAGCACTCTCAGCATGAGAGTGACAGAACCAGTGGCAGTACGGCGAGGGTCGCAACGCGCGGACGACGTAGGTCCGCGGCCGGTTGAGACCCGTCCGTCGCGGGCGTCGTGCCGCCAACTCGATACGCAATGTGTGGGAGGAACCACCACATGGCAAAGATGATTGCCTTCGACGAGGAGGCCCGTCGCGGACTCGAGCGGGGGATGAACACCCTCGCCGACGCCGTGCGCGTCACGCTCGGCCCCAAGGGCCGCAACGTCGTCCTGGAGAAGAAGTGGGGCGCCCCCACGATCACCAACGACGGTGTGTCGATCGCCAAGGAGATCGAGCTCGAAGACCCCTACGAGAAGATCGGCGCCGAGCTGGTCAAGGAGGTCGCCAAGAAGACCGACGACGTCGCGGGTGACGGCACCACCACCGCCACCGTCCTGGCCCAGGCCATGGTGCGCGAGGGTCTGCGCAACGTCGCCGCCGGCGCCAACCCGATGGCGCTCAAGCGCGGCATCGAGGCCGCCGTCGCCGCCGTGTCCGAGCAGCTGCTCAACCACGCCAAGGAGATCGAGACCAAGGAGCAGATCGCTGCGACCGCGTCCATCTCCGCCGCTGACCCCCAGATCGGTGAGCTCATCGCCGAGGCCATGGACAAGGTCGGCAAGGAAGGCGTCATCACCGTCGAGGAGAGCAACACCTTCGGCCTCGAGCTCGAGCTCACCGAGGGCATGCGCTTCGACAAGGGCTACATCTCCGGCTACTTCGTCACCGACACCGAGCGTATGGAGACCGTCCTCGACGACCCGTACATCCTCGTCGTCAACTCCAAGATCTCCTCGATCAAGGACCTCCTGCCGCTGCTGGAGAAGGTCATGCAGTCGGGCAAGCCGCTGATGATCATCGCCGAGGACGTCGAGGGCGAGGCCCTGTCGACCCTGGTCGTCAACAAGATCCGCGGCACCTTCAAGTCCGTCGCCGTCAAGGCCCCGGGCTTCGGTGACCGTCGCAAGGCCATGCTCGGCGACATCGCCATCCTCACCGGTGGTCAGGTCATCTCCGAGGAGGTCGGCCTCAAGCTCGAGACCGCCGAACTCGACCTGCTCGGCCGCGCCCGCAAGGTCGTCGTCACCAAGGACGAGACGACCATCGTCGAGGGTGCCGGCGACGCCGACCAGATCGCCGGCCGCGTCAAGCAGATCCGCGCCGAGATCGAGAACAGCGACTCCGACTACGACCGCGAGAAGCTCCAGGAGCGCCTCGCGAAGCTCGCCGGTGGCGTCGCCGTCATCAAGGCCGGTGCCGCGACCGAGGTCGAGCTCAAGGAGCGCAAGCACCGCATCGAGGACGCCGTGCGCAACGCCAAGGCTGCCGTCGAAGAGGGCATCGTCGCCGGTGGTGGCGTCGCCCTGCTCCAGGCATCCGCCGACGCCTTCGGTGGCCTGTCGCTCGAGGGCGACGAGGCAACCGGTGCGAACATCGTCAAGGTCGCTGCCGAGGCTCCGCTGAAGCAGATCGCCCTCAACGCCGGCCTCGAGCCGGGCGTCGTGGTCGAGAAGGTCCGCAACCTCACCCCGGGTGAGGGCCTCAACGCGGCCACCGGCGAGTACGTCGACATGGTCGAGACCGGCATCATCGACCCGGCCAAGGTGACTCGCTCGGCGCTGCAGAACGCGGCGTCCATCGCGGCCCTGTTCCTCACCACCGAGGCCGTCATCGCCGACAAGCCGGAGAAGGCTCCGGCCATGCCGGCCGGCGGCGGCGACGAGATGGGCGGCATGGGCTTCTAGTCCTTTTTGATCGCTCCTTCGGCGTCGAGCCCCCTAGCAGTCACTCCGTTGCTGCTAGGGGGCTCAGCCGTCCCGCGATCGTGAGCCTCTCGTCCGGGGAGACTTCCTGCCACCACTGGCACAGCACAACAAACGCGCGGGGTATCGAGATCTGCTCGGGTCATGACCCGCGCGAATCTCGATACCCCGCGCGTCTGTGTCGGACGTCGGCTGGTCACCGAGGGACGAACGTGGCCTTCACGTCGGACTCGGTCGTGGCGTAGGCACGGCTGGCGCTGCCGAGGGTGCGGCCGATGTCGGCCAGCGAATCCTTCATCCGCGCCTGCGCACGCGACCAGTCGCCGTGCAGCACCGCGTACTGGGCGGCCGCGCTACCCGTCCAGGTGCCCTGCAGGGCGGTCAGCTTGCGGTCCATGAGGTTCATCGCCGACTGGATCTGGCCGGCGATCGTGCCGACGTCGAGTCCGTGCTGGCCGATGGCGTCGCTGTCGACGGTGTACTTGCTCGAGTGGGACATGAGGGTCTCCGATCGGACTGCCCGCCCCGGTGGCGGGTCGTGCAGGAGAACCTAGGTCAATCGCGGAGATCGTGTTCGAGTTATCCCCAGGACAATGAAAAGCGGTGGCGCACAACCCGTTTGGATTGTGCGCCACCGCCTGTCTCCGAGCCCCGTCACAAGTTCGGAGACCACCCCGACCGGGTCGTTGGTGGTGGAGGAAGGGGGAGTCCACCGGTGACCCGACTCAAACCGTGTCGATCAGCTCGCCTTGCCGAGCGACACGGAGATCTGTGTGCGCTTGCCATCGCGCACGACCGTCAACTGCACTTTCTCGCCGACCGTCTTGGCCCGCACGTAACCGACCAGCGCCTCCGAGGAGACGATCGGTCGACCGTCGGCCTCGACGATCGCGTCGCCGACCTTCAGGCCGGCCTTGTCGGCCGCCGACCCCGAGACGACCTCCTTGATCTCGGCTGCGGTCTCGGTGGCGTCGCCGATCTGTACGGAACCGGTGCTGGCCTGCACACCCAGCTGGGCGTGCACGACCGATCCCTTGCTGATCAGCTGGCTGGTGATCGACTCGACGACGGACACAGGTATAGCGAAACCGATTCCGATGTTTCCCGACTGGGAAGAACCTGAGGATCCGCCCACAGAAGCGATCGAGGAGTTGATGCCGATGAGCTGTCCGCTGGCGTTGACCAGTGCGCCACCGGAGTTGCCCGGGTTGATCGGGGCACTGGTCTGCACCGCGTTCGTCGTGCTCGAGGAGTCGCCGGAGCTGCTACCGGCGGTCACCGGACGGTTCAGCGCGCTCACGATGCCGGTGGTCACGGTGCTCGACAGGCCCAGCGGGTTGCCGATCGCCATCACGGGCTGTCCGACCTGCAAGGTGGCGTCGTCGCCCATCGCGATCGGCTTGAGGTCGGCCGGCGGCTTCTGCAGCCGGATGACCGCGAGGTCGGTGGCCGGGTCGGTGCCGACGACGGTCGCCTTGTAGGTGAGGTTGTTGGTGAGGGTCACCGTGATCGAGGGGTTACTCGAACCGCCGGCCGCCACCACGTGGTTGTTCGTGACGATATTGCCCTTGGTGTCGAGCACGACGCCGGAGCCTTCGCCGCCGCCCGTGCTCGAGGATCCGACGGTGATCGAGACGACGCTGTCGGTGACCTTCTGCGCGGTGCCCGCCCAGTTGACGCCGGTGCCGTCCTTGTAGTCGGCCGGGTTGGCCTGCACCACCTTCGTGGTGGTCGTCGACGACCCGCCCGCCTGGTTGTCCGACAGTGCGTAGGTCGTGCCGCTGGCCAGACCGGCGGCAAGCACAGCGGCGATCGGGACGGCGATCCACGGGGCACCGCGGCGGCGCCGGGTGGCGGTGGTCGAACCGCCCGAGGCGTTGTTGCCCGGAGCACCATTTGCGGGACCGAACGGCCCCGACTGCGCGGCGGCGTACGGCGCACCCTGGCCGGTCGGGTTGGCCCACGGGCCCTGCGCCGGCGCACCGTACGGCTGCGGGCCGCCCATCGGGGCCGGGCCCTGCTGGCCACGGTGCGGCATCTGGAAGGAACGCGTCTGGTCGGGGCCCGCGGACGGCACCGGACGCGCGTCCGGCACCGGCGGGATCGGCCCGGTGATGTCGTCGCCCCGGTCGGCAGACCCCGCAGACCGCTGTGCGGCGGACTCCTGCGCCCGACGCTCCCCGCCGAACGGAGACCGCGCGTCCGAGGGCGCGTCGGCGGAACGGTCGGGATCGGACGGGTTGTTGTCGTACGACATCGTCATTCCTTCATCTGCATCGTTGTGGCGAAGCTGTTTCGCCGCTGCCCCTGCCTTGTGCTTCGCCCAGTCAAGCCATCGGCGTTAAGCCTGCGCTGGCCCGCTCCTGTGGGTCTGCTGTGCGTCGCTGTCGGCGAGCGGCAACTGAACGATGAACGTCGCACCACCGCCCGAGGATTCCCGAAGATCGACCGAACCCGAATGCGCTTCGACGATCGCGTTGACGATCGCGAGCCCGAGCCCGCTGCCTCCGGTGGCGCTGTTGCGTGAGGCGTCGAACCGGTAGAAGCGTTCGAAGATCTGTGCCCGGGCACCCTCGGGGATGCCGGGGCCGTGGTCGCGCACCTCGAAGATGGCGTGCGCGTCGCGGGTGCCGACGGCAACCTCGATGGGGGACGGATCGCTGTAGCGCAGGGCGTTGCCGACCAGGTTGGCGAACACCTGCCGCAGCCGGTGGTCGTCGCCGCGCACGGTCGTCGGCCCGAGTGGCCCGTCGAGGCCGACCAGTTCGATGGTGCGCTCGGGCGCGCGGGCGCGCGCGTCCTGCACCGCATCGGCGGCGAGCACGGTGACGTCGACGCTGTCGTACGGATCCTGGTCGAGGCCCCCGCTGTGCTCCTCGTCGACCCGGTTGAGCAGCAGCAGCGAGTCGACCATCTTGCTCATCCGGGTGGCTTCGTCCTCGATCCGGCGCACCGCGGCGGCGACGTCGTCGGGCTTGGACACCGCGCCCTGGCGGTACAACTCGGCATACCCGCGGACGGTGGCCAGCGGCGTCCGCAGTTCGTGCGAGGCGTCCTGCACGAACTGTCGCATCCGCTCCTCCGACTTGGTGCGCACGATGAAGGCGTCCTCGATGCGGCCGAGCATCACATTGAGCGAGCGGGCCAGGCTGGCCACCTCGTCGTTGCCGGCCGGTGGTGGCACACGGCTGGTGAGGTCGCCGGCCGCGATGGCGGCGGCCGTCTCCTCGATCTGGGCCAGCGGGCGGAAGGCGCGCCGGATGCCGAACCACGCGATCAGCGCGCCGATGAGCGTGACCACCACCCCGACGATCGCGCTGAGGTTGCGCACCCGGTCGACGGTGTCGTCGACGTCGTTGAGCGACGCGGCCACGGCGTACGTGACGGTGCCCTGGGTGGGCGACTGGCTGGTGCCGGTGATGACCCGCCACTCACCGCCGCCGGAGTCGGACTCCACGGTGAACGGCGTCGTCTCCGACAACGCGCGCGAGGTGGGGGACAGGTCGGGCCAGTTCGGCACGTGCTGCTTGGAGGAGAAGACGTCGACGTGCTCGTTGTTCGACCACTCCAGGTGCACGACGTAGGTGCCACCGGGCACGTACGCGGGCACCGTCCGCTTGGTCGAACCGTGCGAGTCGAGCGCGGCGTTGACCAGCGGGGTGCGCGCGGCGAGCAGTTCGGCGTCCTGTCGCTGATAGAGGTAGCTGCGCAGCAACGCGGTCGCGGCCAGGCCGGTGGCGGTGAGCGCACCGGCCAACAGGACGGCGATCATCGCCACGATGCGCAACCGCAACGGGGCCTGCTCGGCGCGCAGGCCGAGACCGGAGAGACCGCGTCGGGAGGATGCCTGAGCCATCAGTCCCGCGGGGCGCGCAGGACGTATCCGACGCCCCGCTTGGTGTGGATGAGCGGGGTGCCCAGGGTGTCGATCTTGCGGCGCAGGTAGGAGATGTAGCTCTCGACGATGCCGGCCTCACCATGGAAGTCGTAGTCCCACACGTGGTCGAGGATCTGCATCTTGGACACGACCCGGCCCTGGTTGACCATCAGGTAACGCAGCAGCTTGAACTCGGTGGGGGACAGGTCGATCACCATGCCGTCGCGGCGCACCTCGTGGGAGTCGTCGTCGAGTTCGAGGTCGGCCACGGTGACGGTGGCGCGTTCGGCCGTGTCGCTGCCGGTGCGGCGCAGCACCGCGCGGATGCGGGCGACGACCTCCTCCAGGCTGAACGGCTTGGTGACGTAGTCGTCACCGCCCACGGTCAGGCCCTTTACCTTGTCCTGCACCGCATCGCGGGCGGTCAGGAACAGCACGGGCACGTCGTGGCCCTTGCCGCGCATCGTGCGGGTGACGGTGAAGCCGTCCATGTCGGGCAGCATCACGTCCATGACCGCGAGGTCGAACGCCTGGTCGGCGACGAGCTTGAGTGCGGTGCGGCCGTCGGGCGCGGCCTCGACCGCGAAGCCGGCGAACTTCAGCGTGGTCGCGAGCAACTCGCGGATGTTGGTCTCGTCCTCCACCACCAGGAGGCGCGCTTCAGGGGCGTTCATGGGTACCACAATCCTAAAGTTTCCTGGGAGTCACCTGGAAGTAGATTTATTAGCTAAACTATTGACCTCAGCTAATTACTTCGCCAAGCCAGGAGGCGCACCTCCCGCGATGACCCGCGACCAACCAGCGATGACCCCGCTCGAGCGCCGAGCCATGTCCGACGAACTGCGCATGATCTGTATACGGATCAGCCGGCGCACCCGTTTCGAGAACGTCGAATCCGTTGCACCGCACCAGTTCTCGGTGCTCTGCAAGCTGCAGGGGCAGCCGCTGACGATCGGCGCTCTGGCCGACGCCGAGTGCGTGAGCCGCCCGTCGATGACCCGCACGGTCGACGCGCTCGCCGCCGATGGCTACCTGGTGCGGGTCGCCGACGACCACGACCGTCGCCGCACCTGGGTGCACCTCACCGAGAAGGGGCGCGAGGTCGTCACCCAGACCAAGCGCTCGCGCGACATCTGGATGAACGAACGCATCGCCCAGCTCAGCGACGAGGAGTGCGCGGTGCTCGCCCGTGCCAGCGAGATCCTCGGACGGGTGGTGGCCCGATGAGCCCTACCTTCGCCTCCCTGTCGATCTACAACTACCGCGTCTACGCGGCCGGTGCGATCGTCTCCAATATCGGCACCTGGATGGGACGCGTCGCCCAGGACTGGCTGGTGCTCACCGAACTCACCAACCACGACTCGACCGCGCTCGGCATCGTCACCGGTCTGCAGTTCGCGCCGGTGGTGCTGCTCGCCCCGCTGGCCGGCACCTTCGCCGACCGGTTCGACAAGCGCAAACTGCTCGCCATCTCCCAGTCGGCGCTCGCGCTCACCGCCGCCGTCCTCGCGGTGCTGGTGCTCACCGACACGGCCCAGCTCTGGCACGTCTACGTGCTTGCACTGCTGCAGGGCGTGGCCACCGCGCTCGACAACCCGACCCGGCAGGCGTTCGTCTCGGAGATGGTGCCGCCCGACAAGCTCACCAACGCGGTCGGTCTCAACAGTGCGTCGTTCAACGGCGCCCGCCTGATAGGCCCGGCCGTCGCCGGCCTGCTCATCGCCTCCGTCGGCACCGGCCCGACGCTGGTGATCAACGCGTTCAGCTTCGTCGCCGTGCTCTTCGCCCTCAGCGCGATGCACGGGTCCGAGCTCAGCCGTCCGCCGCGGGGCAAGGGACGCGGCGGGGTGCGCGAGGGGCTGGCCTACGTGCGCGGCCGCAGCGACATCAAACTGCTGCTGTTCGTGGTGTTCATGCTCGGCACCTTCGGGATGAACTTCCAGATCACCATCGCGCTCATGTCGACCACCGTGTTCCACCGGGGCGCAAGCGAATACGGACTGCTCGGTTCGGTGATGGCGATCGGGTCGCTCTCGGCGGCGCTGCTGTCGGCCCGCCGCGCGCGGCCTCGGCTGCGGGTGCTCTTCGGGGCGCTCATCGGGTTCACGATCTTCTCGGCGGCGGCCGCGCTCGCGCCGACGTTCTGGTTCTTCGGCCTGATGCTCATCCCGACCGGCCTGTTCGCGCTCACCGTGATGACCACCGCCAACTCGGCCGTGCAGTTGTCGGTGTCGCCGCAGATGCGCGGACGCGTGATGGCGCTCTACATGGCGATCTTCATGGGCGGCACCCCGCTCGGTGCGCCGATGATCGGCTGGATCGGTGACGTCTTCGGCGCGCGGTGGACGATCCTGGTGGGCAGCCTGGCGGTGGGTTTCGCAGCGGCGGCTGCCATCCTCTACGTCATGCGCACCGACCGACTCACCGTCACCCTCGAGCGTCACCCGTGGCATCTCGAGGTCGTTTCCGCCGGCCAGGCGGCGCAGGCCATCACCCCCGAGCAGGTGCGCTGATGACCCCACGCACCCGCCGGATGCTGGTGATCGGCGTGCTGGCCGGGATGCTCGCGGTGGCGATCATCGCGTCGATCGCCGGCTGACCCGGCGCTGACCGGACGCCGGTGCCACCCCCAGCGGTGTGGCGCCCACCACATCTTCTGCGCAACGGCGTACGGTCGTGGGCGTCAAGGGGCGCACGCCCACCGCATTGCGAAGGGATGGCACAGGTATGCCAGTGCTGGATAGGCCGGTCGACGTCGACGGGTTCTGGAAAGACGGATACACGATCGTCAAGGGCGTCTACAGCCCCGAGGAGATCCAGGCGTTCCGTGACGCCTGCCGCAAGGGTGGCGGAGCGAACGGCGGCGATCTGCTGGCGCGTCCGTTGCTGCGCTCGGTGCTCACCGACGGCGCGATGATCGGCATTGCGAAGAAGATTCTGAACAGCGACCAGATCTGGTACGGCGGTGACAGCTCGTTCACCATCAACTCGACCGGTCGTGGCTGGCACAAGGACAACGCCGACCGCACCGACGGCAACGCGCCCGACTGGAAGTCGGACTACACCCAGTTGCGCTTCGGCATCTACCTGCAGGACCACACCGAGCACACCGGCGGTCTGAACCTGCGTCGCGGCTCGCACAACGTCGTGCCGTTGAGCGAGGGCGAGAACATCTACGTCAAGTCGGCCGTCGGCGACGTGGGCGTGTGGAGCATGCGCATCACCCACTCCGGCAACGGTGAACTGCTCAAGGACGGCAGCACGACCGACCCCAACGACGCCAAGCCGGTCGACCCGAGCCTGCTCACCGAGAAGGACGGCGACCGGATGGCGATCTTCGCCGCGCTCGGTCTCGACGACGAGCACGCCGCCCGCTACACCGACTACCTCAAGACCCGCACTTACATGGCCAACGTGTGGCGGCACGGCCAGTACGACGACGCGGCGCGTCAGGCGGCCAAGGACGCCGGGCTGATCCTGCGCGACGTGCCCAGCGAGGTGCTGAACGACCCGAACGCCGGCAAGAACGCCGAGTGGGCACCGATTCCCTACTGATCCGCAGCGACCTTCATCCCGCGCTCGCGCGGTGAGCGAGCAACGGGCCCGGCACCAGGTGGTGCCGGGCCCGTTGGCGTCCGCGTCGGCGTCCGCGTCGGGCAGCGTCGGGACGCTGGTTCAGCGACCCGATTCCTGGGCCCGCAGGGCACGCTGCGCGTGGTCGATCTGTTCGAGCACCACCCGCCGCAACGCCGCCGGGGAGCCCGGATTGTCGTCGTACCACGCCTGGATCCGCGCGAGCACCGCGCGGCCGTCGTCATCGGCGTCGACGTCGGGGAAGAGCCCGGTGACCAGGCGCTGGGCCATGGTCTGCACACGCCCGTCCCAGACGGTGTCGAGCAACTCGACGTAGCGGTCGGCGAAGGCCAGACCCGGATCGCTGATCGCCCACCCGGCGAGCAGGGCGCGCTGCGCGTCGTTGGTCGGCCGGCCGTCGATGAGTTCGCGCCAGGTCTGCTCCTGCGCGACTGGGGAGGCCGCTCGGGCGGTGAGCGCGCTGGTGCGCCCGATGAGGGTGTCGTCGTCGGCCAGCACCTGCTCGACCTCGGCATCGCCCCACACGCCTCGACGCACCAGGGCGGCAGTGAGTCGCCAGCGCAGGCTGTCGGTGAGCTCGAGCCCGTCGGGCACCTCGCCAGCGGCGAGCGCTTGCGCGTCGGGAACCAATTCGTCGGTGTGCGAGGCGAATTCGGCGACCAACTCGGCCCAGGTGCGTTGCAGGTCGCTGCCGGCGGGCGCGCCGGCGAGCGCGTTGCGCGCCACCCCGGCGAGCGCGGCGTACGCGGCGTCGCGCTCGGCCGCCGGCAGGTAGCGACCCACGGCGGTCTGCACCTGCCCGGCCACGATGCGCAGGATCATCGCGTTCGGTTCCGACGGTGCCTGCGCCACGAACGCGTCGACGAACCGGGCTGCCGGCTGCAGGCCGTCGCGGGTGAGGTTCCACAACGCCGTCCACACCGCGCCACGGTCGAGGTCGTCGGGCAGGGTCGACAGGTGCGCCGCGGCCACCTGCCGGGAGGTCTCGTCGAGCCGCACGATGCCGTACGTCAGGTCGCCGGCGTTGAGCAGCACCAGGTCGGCGCGGCGGCCCGCGGCGTCCGGCACCTCGGCCGACTCACCGGTGAGGGTCACCGGCTCGACGAAGCTCTTCTCCAGTCCGGCGGAGCCCAAGGAGTAGCCGGCGATCGCGAGTTGGTGCGGGCGGATGACCTGCTCACCGCTGATCCGGTCGGTGCACTCCTGGTGCACGCTCAGGCTCGTGATGCGTCCGTCGCCGGCGCGCTCGACGGACGCCGACAGCACCGACGGCGACGTCGTGCGCAGCCATGCGTCGGCCCACCGCCACAGGTCGTGGTCGGTGTGCGGTTGCAGCGCACCGAGCAGGTCGTTGATCGTCGCCGAGCCGAACGCGTGCGCGGCGAAGTAGTCGCGTGCGCCGGCGAAGAAGGCCTCGGTGCCGATGAGGGCCTGCAACTGGCGCAGCACCGCAGCGCCCTTGGAGTAGGTGATGCCGTCGAAGTTCTGGGCGGCGGCTTCGAGGTCGTCGATGCGGGCGATCACCGGGTGGGTCGAGGGCAACTGGTCGCCCGTGTAGGCCCACAGCTTGCGGCCGCTGGCGAACTGCAGCCACGCCTGGTCGAACCGCGTTGCCTCCTGGCTCACCTGATAGCCCATGAGGTCGGCGAACGACTCCTTGAGCCACAGGTCGTCCCACCACTTCGGGGTGACCAGGTCGCCGAACCACAGGTGCGCCATCTCGTGCAGCACCACCTCCGAACGCGAGGTGCGCTGCATCGTCGTGGCGCCGCCGCGGAACAGGTAGTCCTCCTTGAAGGTCACCAGCCCCGGGTTCTCCATTGCGCCGATGTTGTACTCCGGCACGAACACCGAGTCGTACTTCCCCCACGGGTAGGGAAAGCCGAATTCCTTGTCGTAGAACGAGAGTCCGGCCTTGGTGAGCTCGAAGATCTCGTCCGACTCCATGTGCTCCAGCATCGGACGGCGACACATCGCGGTGAGCGCGACCGTCTGGGTGGAGCCGTCGTCGCGGGTGATCGACCACTCGTCCTCGACCGTCGCGTACGGCCCGGCGACGAGGGCGATGAGGTAGCTTGACAGCGGGGGAGTGGGCGCGAATGTCCGCGTGCTGACTGCGCCGTCCTGCACGGCGGAGATCTCCGGCTGGTTGGAACGCACCACCCAGTCGGCCGGCGCGGTCACCGCGAAGGTGAACCGGCCCTTCAGGTCGGGCTGCTCGAAACAGGCGAAGATGCGTCGCGCGTCGGTCGGCTCGCAGTGCGTGTAGAGGTAGGTGGCGCCGTCCTGGGGGTCGGTGAAGCGGTGCAGCCCCTCACCCGTGCGGCTGTAGGAGCAGCGTGCCTCGACGACCACCGTGTTCTGCCCGACCACCACGTCGTGCAGGAGGATGCGCGCGCCGGTGTAGGCATCGGCGGCGACCGGAGCGCCGTTCAACGTGATCGAGGCGACCTCGTCGGCCACCAGGTCGAGCCAGGTACTCGGCCCGGTGGAGTCGAAGACGACGATCGTGCGCGAGACGAATGTCGTCGCCTCGGATGCGGCCTCGCGAAGGTCGAGTTCGACGCGATACGACACGACCTCGAGCTGGTCGCCGCGGGCGTCGCATTCCTGCCAGGTGAGATTCAGATCGGCTGCCACGAGGAGTCAGTCAAACACACCGTTCGGTGCGGAACTACCGGGTCAGCCGCGCTGTGCGCCGACCACGTGGTCGATGCAGCGGGTGAGCGCCGTGACGTCGTCGGGGTCGACCGCGGGGTACATCCCGATGCGCAGCTGGTTGCGCCCGAGCTTGCGGTAGGGCTCGGTGTCGACGATTCCGTTGGCGCGCAAGGTGGCTGCCAGCGCCGCGGCGTCGACCGAGTCGTCGAAGTCGATCGTGCCGACGACCTGCGACCGGTGCGCCGGGTCGGCGATGAAGGGCGTCGCGAAGTCGGTGCCCTCGGCCCAGGAGTACAGCCGCGTGCTGCTGTCGGCGGTGCGCGCCGCGCACGCGGCCAGGCCGCCGAGTTCGAGCATCCACCCGAGCTGCTCGTCGAGCAGGACGAGCGTCGCGAGGGCCGGGGTGTTCAGCGTCTGGTGCTTGCGCGAGTTGGTGATCGCGGTCTGCAGGTTGAGCGTCTCGGGCACCCAGCGGTCGGTGCGCACGGTCACCTCGGCGGCCCGTTCGAGGGCGGCCGGCGACATCAGCGCGATCCACAGACCGCCGTCCGATGCGAACGACTTCTGCGGGGCGAAGTAGTAGACGTCGGTCTGCGCGACGTCGAGCTCGGTGCCACCGGCGGCCGAGGTGCCGTCGACGACGGTGAGCGCGTCAAACGAGTCGACCCGGCGGATCGGCACCATCGCGCCGGTCGAGGTCTCGTTGTGCGCGGTCGCGTACAGGTCGATGCCGTCGGACGCCGCCAGGTCGGCCACCGCACCCGGCTCGGCCAAGCGCACCTCGGGGTCGGTGAGGAACGGCGCCGCCGTGGCGACCGCGGCGAACTTCGAGCTGAACTCGCCGAACACCGCGTGCTGGCTACGGGCCCGGACCAGGCTGCAGGCCGCGACGTCCCAGAACCCGGTCGAACCGCCGAGCCCCAGCACCACCTCGTAGCCGTCGGGCAACGAGTACAGCTGCGCCATCCGCTCCTGCACGCTCGCCACCAGGTTCAGCACCGGCGCCTGCCGGTGGCTCGTGCCCATCACCGAGCGCCCTTGGGCGACAAGGGAATCGAGCTGCTCGGGGCGCACCTTGCTGGGGCCGCTGCCGAATCGTCCGTCGGCGGGCAGCAGGTCGGTGGGGATCTGGATGACGTCGTTCACCCGGCCAGTCTGACAGCGCGTAGCGTGAGGCCATGGAGCAGATCGACCGTTGGGATTACGCCGGAGAAGGACTCGAGGAGTCGCAGTTGCCCGCCGCCCCATGGGAACTCGTGCGCAGTTGGGTCGACCAGGCCCGCCGACGCAACAAGGCGCAGGGTGACCTGCCCGAACCCGACCAGATCTCGATCGGCACGGTCGACGAGCACGGCCGGCCCAGCGTCCGGACGGTGCTGATGCGCTACCTCGAACCCGCCGGTCCGGGGTTCTACACCAACCTCGACTCGCGCAAGGCGCGCGATCTGGCGGCCAACCCGCAGATCGCCGGCACGCTCACCTGGGCGCCGCTGTTCCACGCGATCCGGTTCAGCGGCCGTGCCCGGCAACTCGACCGCGACGTGGTGCGTGGCTACTTCGAGTCGCGCCCGTGGGGCAGCCGGGTCGGCGCGTGGGCGTCGGCGCAGTCGCAGCCGCTGCACGACCGCGGCGAGCTCGAACAGCGGGTGCACGAACTCGAACAGCGGTGGCCCGACACCGGTCGGCCCGACGACGTGCCGTTGCCCGACGGCTGGGGCGGTTACGTCATCGAGTGCGACGAGGTGGAGTTCTGGGCCGGGCGCTCCTCCCGGCTGCACGACCGACTCGTGTTCGTGCGGGAGGGCGACGGCGACCTGTCGACCGAGGGCGCGTGGCGGGTCGAGCGGCGCCAGCCCTGACCCGTCGTCGGCCCGCGCGTCCGCGGGCTGAAAAAACCGTTGATCGGCGTCGACCCCCGACCTAGGCTCGTCGTACACGAGAAAGGAGGTGGTCCGACTCATGATTTCTCATCGGACGCGTGAGGTGGTTGCGCGCTAGCGCAATCCGTTCGGTTCGCCCGTAGTGGCTGACCTCGGACGAGCGGAGCGAAATCCAATCGCAACCGCCGCAGCCCGTGGGAGTGTGCACCGTCCAGCACACATCCGGCACCAGCCGGAGCCCACGGGCTGTTCCCTGCCCGCAAGCCGAGCAACGCGGCGGACGGGGTGGAAAATGGAAGCGGCCGAAGCGCCAAGGGGTGCGCTCCGGCCGCGACGCTCAACAAAGGAGCGTCCAGGACGCGAGAACCAAGGGGTAGTTCTCCGTCGGGGTCATTTCTACCTCATCGCGGGCCCGATGCAAACCGCTTTGGGCAACTCGGTCGATCGGATTCGTGGCCGAAGTCGACGCCCGGCGGAGATCGGTCGTCGGGGCGAGGTCGGCGGTTGTCGGTGGAAGATGGCAATCTTGTCCCTGTGAGCGACCTCATCGACACCACCGAGATGTACCTGCGCACGATCTTCGACCTCGAGGAGGAGGGGATCGTGCCGCTGCGCGCGCGCATCGCCGAGCGGCTGGGTCACTCGGGGCCGACGGTCTCGCAGACCGTCGCCCGGATGGAACGCGACGGGTTGCTGACCCTCGCCGGAGACCGTCATCTCGAACTCACCGAGCACGGCCGCCTGCTGGCGACGCGCGTCATGCGCAAGCACCGCATCGCCGAGCGACTGCTGGTCGACGTGCTCGGTCTCGAGCTCGAGTTCGTGCACGACGAGGCCTGCCGCTGGGAGCACGTCATGAGCGAGCGGGTCGAGCTGAAGATCCTCGGGCTGCTGGAGGAGAAGGAGCTCTCGCCGTTCGGCAACCCCATCCCCGGGCTGGAGGAGTTGGGTCAGGCCGCGAACGCGATGCGTTTCCGCGACGGCGTCGAGCCGCTGGCCGTGCGGGTCACCGAGGCCGACTCCGAGCACGTGGTGCGCCGCATCGGCGAACCTGCTCAGGCCGACCACGACACCCTCACCGTGCTCACCGGCGCCGGAGTCGCGCCCGGCGCGTCGATCCGGGCCCGCCGCGAAGGTGACCGGGTGCTGGTCGAGGTCTCCGGCGCCGGCAAGGTGTCGCTGCCGCTCGATGTCGCGGGCCACGTGTTCGTCGACTCCGGCGAAGGCTGACGTGACCCGCGGGGCGCATGACCTGGCTCACGAAGGGCAGGCTCACCTGCGGGGGTACGCCGGCGCGTGCACAATTGCCGGGTGACTGCACACCACCCCGGCAGAGCCACGGGTAAGAAGGCTGCCGTAGGCCTCATCGTCTCGGCCCTCGGCGTCGCCTTCGGTGACATCGGCACGAGCCCGTTGTACGCAATGCAGACGGTGTTCAACATCGATCACGGCGACGTGAAACCGTCACCGGACCACGTGCTGGGCATCATCTCGCTGATCTTCTGGTCGATCACCGGCATCGTCAGCATCAAGTACATCGTCTTCATCCTGCGCGCCGACAACGACGGCGAGGGCGGCGTGATGGCGCTGTCCCACCTGACCCGGCAGAACGTGAAGTCGGGCGGCAAGAGATTCAAGACGGTCGTCGTGCTCGGCGTGATCGGGGCTGCGCTGTTCTACGGCGACAGCATCATCACCCCGGCCATCTCGGTGTTGTCGTCGGTGGAGGGCCTGCAGATCGCGGCGCCCTCGGTGCACAAGTGGATCCTGCCGCTGGCGCTCACGATCATCGTGCTGCTGTTCTCGATCCAGCGGTTCGGCACCGAGCTCATCGGCCGCGCCTTCGGGCCGGTGATGGTGCTGTGGTTCATCACTCTCGCCGTGCTCGGCATCCCGCACATCGCGGCACACCCCGACATCCTGCGCGGTCTGTCGCCGAGCTACGCGCTCGACTTCATCGTGTCCGACCCGCCGGTCGCATTCGTCGCGATGGGCGCGGTGGTGCTCGCCATCACCGGCGCGGAGTCGCTCTACGCCGACATGGGCCACTTCGGTCGTCCGCCGATCAGCCGCGCATGGTTCCTGCTGGTCATGCCGTGTCTGGTGATCAACTACCTCGGCCAGGCCGCGATGATCCTCGAAGACCCGTCCAAGATCGACAGCCCGTTCTTCCACCTCGCCCCGACCTGGGCGACGCTGCCGCTGGTGGTGCTGGCGACCCTAGCCACCGTGATCGCCTCGCAGGCGGTCATCTCCGGCGCCTACTCGATGTCTCGGCAGGCCGAGCGTCTCGGCTACCTGCCGCGGCTCACCGTCCGCCAGACCTCCGAGCACGAGGGCGGCCAGATCTACGTGCCGGTGATCAACTGGCTGCTGTTCGGTGGCGTGCTGATCCTGATGCTGGTGTTCAAGTCGTCGGAGAAGCTCGCCGCCGCCTACGGCGTCGCGGTGACCAGCATGTTCATCATCACCACGGTGATGTTCCTCGTGCTCGCCGACACGAAGTGGAAGTGGCCGCGTTGGCGCATTGCGCTCGTCGCCTTGCTCTTCGCTCCGCTCGAGGTCGTGTTCGTGTCGGCGAACCTCACGAAGGTGACCCACGGCGGCTGGCTGCCGCTGCTGGTGGCGACGATGGTGGCCGTCGTGATGTTCACCTGGCGCCGTGGGCAGACGATCGTGACGCAGCGGCGCGGCAAGCTCGAGGGGCCGCTGTTGCCTTTCCTCGACGACCTGCACGCCGACCCGTTGATGCGGGTGCCCGGCACCGCGGTCTTCCTGCACCCGAACAAGGAGACCGCGCCGTTGGCCCTGCGCGAGAACGCCAACTTCAACCACGTGGTGCACGAGAACGTGCTCATCGTGACGACGGTGTCGGCGAACGTGCCGCACGTGCCGATCGAGGAACGCGTCACGATCGACGACCTCGGCGACCCGTACGACCACATCACCCACCTCACCGTCCACTTCGGTTTCCAGGACGAGCAGGACGTGCCGGCGGCGCTGGAGGAGGCGCGCGACATGGGCGTGGAGTTCGACGCCGACGAGGTCTACTACTTCCTGTCCCGGATCAGCGTGCAGATGTCCCAGGACAACTCGCTGCCCAAGTGGCGCAAGCGGATCTTCGTCGGGCTCGCGCACAACGCGGCGACCCCCGTGCAGTACTTCCGGTTGCCGGAGGAACGCACGGTGATCATGGGTGCGAACGTCGCGCTCTAGCGCCCCTTCGCCGCGGGCATCAGGTACGACTGGTGGCTGACGATCCGCTTGCTGCTGCTCGCCCCGGCCGGCTGATCGGGTGAGGTGTCGAAGCGGCCGGTCATGTCGATGACGAAGTCGGCGGACGCGTTCTGGTTGAAGACCGCGTACCGCAGACGGGCGCCGTCGTCGCTCTTGGGGGTGAGCACGATCGAACCGTTGGTGCGGTCGCGCCCGGGCGCGATGTTGATGGTGCTGCTGTCGGTGGGCGCGGTGCCCGACCAGATCGTCTGGTAGGTGCTCTTGGTCGCACCCGTGCCGGTGAGGTTGCCGACGAACGCCTTGGTGCGGGCGGTGGTCACCAGGCCGGTGGGCATCAGCATCTGGGCGGTGCTGTTCGTGCCCCGCTTGCCCTTCGCGACACCGAGCCCGATGCGGGTGTCGGCCAGGCGCTGCGGTGCCATCGGCACGTAGACCGTGCCGACGCCGTCCGCCGCCGTCGTGTAGTAACCGACGACGTCGACGATCACGTTCACTGCGCCGGCGCCCATCGCCGTCAGCGAGAAGGAATAGCGGGAGCTGCCCAGCCCGTCGACACCGAGATAGGTGACCGGGACGTTCGTGGTGTTGGGGGAGACCTCGCCACGGGCGTACTGCAGGGTCGAGACGCCCGGACGGGTGCCGGTGCCGCTCCACGTGGTCAGGTAACCCGACGTCGTCGAACCGGCGACGGCCGTGACATTGGCGGCGATCGCCTTCAGCCGCGAGCCGGCCGAGTCGTAGAAGCCGAACTGTTCGACCCGGGTGCCACCCGCGGGGATCGCACCGCCGTTGTAGCGGGTGTCCTCGAGCCGGTATGGATCCTGCGGGTCGAGCAACGCGCCACCGGTCTGGGTCGACGTGGCACTGGAGTACCACCCGACGACGTCGACCAGCACGTCGGTCGACCCGGCGCCGGCGATCACCGTGATCGTGCCGTCGGAACCGACCGGCACCGTCGCGGTCGCCGATCCGGTCCACCCGGCGCGGTAGTTGAGCGTGGAGGTCGCGGGCTTGGCCTGACCGCTGGGGTAGGCGACCAGCCAGCCGTACGACTTCGCCGCGACGGCGCCGAGGTTGACCACGACGGCCCCGACGCCGGTCGTCGGGATGCCGGCGACACCGGTCACCTTGACCTTCACTACCTCGCCCGGGTCGACGGTGCCGCGCGGCGCACCCTGACCGTAGCGGGTGTCGACGACGCGGGTCGGTGTGGCCAGGTGGTAGTTGCCACCCGGCGTGCGGGCGACGGCTGTCAGCGCAGCGGTCGGGGAGGCGGCCGACGCAGGGGTCGGCGCGCAGAGGCCGGCGGCGAACGCGCATCCGAGCGCGGTCAGTGTCGAAGCTGCGGCGCGGTACATCGAAGGTGCCTTCCGGTTGTGGCGAACGATGTGCGGGCGCCCGTGCGGCGTCCGGCGGGTTCACCAGTCGTGAACATCCACACCGTGATTCATCGCTTGTCATGGTGGCACGGCGACTGCAAGCGTGGGGTCATACAACACCCACGACGACGTCGACCGGTTGCTCGCCGGGCTCGACGACTTCCTCGACGGGTGAGCCGGGTGGGTCCGGAGATCAGCCGTCGACGTGCTGCATGCCGACCCATGGACGGTGCAGGTGGGCGCGGCGTCCGGTGATCTCGGTGACGTCGATCGCCACGACGTTGAACTTCGCGCCCTCCAGCCACGGCCGCAGCCGGACGGTGTCGGCCACGTAGGCGTCGCTGCCCTCGAGCACGTGGGCGCTGCCGCGCACGATGACGCTGGTGGCTTCCTCGCCGACCACTTCGTCGACCTCGAAGGCGACGTCGTCGTTCATCGTGACGCCGAGCAGCTTGCTGCCCTCGGCGGTGCGGAACAGCAGCCGCTGGTCGTCGACCGCGTAGTTGATCGGCACGATGTGCACCTCGCCCAGGAGGTGGAAGGCGAGCCGTCCGAGTTCTTGGTTGCGCAGGAAGTCCCACGACTCCAGGTCGCTGAGTTCGCCGGGTTGGAAGGTGTGGTCGGGCATCGGACTGTCCTTTCTCTTATTACTACACATAGTAGTACTTACTTTCGGGTAGTACACGGAGTAGTTTTCGATCCGTGAACGACAACTCGACGATCGGCCGGCGCGGCGTGGTGCTCGGCGCGCTCGGCGCCGGCTCCCTCACCGCCCTCGGCCTCGCGACAGCCCCGCAAGCGAGCGCTGTCACCACCGCCCGTCTCGATTCGGTGGTGGGTGCCTATCTGCGGTCGCGCGGCGGCACCGTCGGAGTCTCGTTGTGGGACAACCGAACCGGGCGTCAGTACACGTACAACTCGTTCCAGAACGAGACGCTCAGCACGATCAAGGTGCTCATCCTGTGCACCGTGCTGCGGGTGTCGCGCGAGCAGAACCGTCCGCTCACCGCGAACCAGCGCTACCTCATCGGCCGAATGATGGACTTCAGCGACAACGCCGCCACCGACACCCTGTTCGCCCAAGTCGGCCTCGCGAACGTGCAGCGCGTCGCTCGCCTGTTCGGCCTGGCCAACACCGTGGTGCGCGGCGGCGGGGCGGCCGGATCGGCCACCTGGTGGGGTTACTCCACGACCACCGCATGGGACTGGATGAAGCTGGCCACCTACCTGGTGCACGGTCACCCGGCCATCACCTCGGCAGAGCGCACGTACGTGCGGTCGTGGATGTCGCACGTCACCGCCAGCCAGGTCTGGGGAGTCGTCACCCCGTCGTTCGCGACGATGGTCAACGCCGAGGTGAAGAACGGTTGGGGCCCGCGCACCGGCGGTTACCGGCTCAATTCGATCGGCCTCATCAAGGGGTACGGCCGTGACTACCAGGCGGCGATGCTCTCCCGTTCGCCGAACGGCTTCAGCTACGGACGCGACACGCTCAACGGCCTCAGCTCGATCATCTTCCGCGAGCTCGCGACGCCGCTGGCTTGAGGCCGATGGCAGGCAGGACGAACCGGGTCGACCCGGTCAAGGCCCTCGACGCGTCTGTCGTCGCCCGCGCGGCACAAGCACCCGGACGCTGGTGGCTGGCGGCCGAGGTGCCGCGGGTGGCGCTCGGCTGGCAGTTGATGGCGTCGGCGACGCCGTTGCTGCCGACCACCGCGAGCGGCGACGGGCACCCCGTGCTGGTGTTGCCCGGTCTCGGCGCGGGCGACCTGTCGACCCTCGCCCTGCGCAACTTCCTGCGCCTGCGCGGATGGCGCCCCTACGGCTGGCACCTGGGCCGCAACGTCGGCCCGACCGCGGCGGTGCGCGCCGAACTTCCGGCCACCATCCAACGGATCGCCCGCCGCAACCGGGCGAAGGTGTCGATCATCGGGTGGAGTCTCGGCGGCATCTACGCGCGCGAACTCGCGCACCTGCATCCCGACTGCGTGCGGCGCGTGATCACCCTGGCCTCGCCCTACCGGCTGCAGCACCACCGACAGACCCACGCCGGCGGGATGTTCGCCCACTTCGCTCACCTGCACGCACCCAAGGAGGAGGAGATCCCGACCGTCACCGGACGCAGCGCCTACCCGGTACCGGTGCCGGCCACCTCGATCTACTCCCGGGAGGACGGCATCGTCGCCTGGCAGCACTGCCTCGAACCGGCGACCGGGCTGAGCGAGAACATCCGGGTGCGCTCGGGGCACCTGTCGATCGGCTTCGACCCCTACGTCTTCCACGCGGTGGCCGACCGGCTCGCGCTGCCCGAGGACGTCCTGGAGCCCTACCGCCCCCCGCTGCACCTGCGACCGTTCTTTCCCCGTCCCGACACTCTCCTTGGAGACGAACATGTCGCTTGACCTTCCCTTTGCCCCGATGCTGGCCGAACGCGGCGGCGAGTACCGCACGGTCGATCTCAAGGGTGAGGCGCACTACATCGACTTCGGCGGCGAAGGCACCCCGGTCGTGTTCGTGCACGGCCTCGGCGGTGCGGCGCTGAACTTCATGCAGGTGGCCCCGCTGCTGCGTGAGGCGGGACATCACGTCTACGCGATCGACCTCGCCGGGTTCGGCCTGACCCGGGCGCAGCAATTGTCGTCGTCGGTGCGCGGCAACGCCGGGCTGGTCAGCCGGTTCATCGACCAGGTGGCCGGCGAGCCGGTCGTGCTGGTGGGCAACTCGATGGGCGGGCTGATCACCGCGATGGTCGCCTCGATGCACCCCGAACTGGTGCAGGCCGTCGTGTTGCTCGGCCCGGCGATGCCGGTGCCGAAGCGTTACCCCGGGCGCCAGTTGGCGTCGCTGCGCACGCTCGCCACGCCGGCCGCCTCGGGTATCGTCGGACGCGTCCGCAAGCGTCCGTTGACCCCGGAGGCGGAGGTCGAGGTGGCCATGCGGGTGTGCCTGGCCGAGCGCGACAGCCTCGACCTGGACGTCTTCGAGGCCCACGTCGATCTGGCGAAGATCCGCCGCGGCTACCCGGAAGTGATGGCGGCGATGGGTCTGGCGACCCGCACGATGTTCCGCGAGATCATCTCGCACGGGCAGGTGCTCAAGCGCTACCGGTCGATCGAGGCGCCGGTGCTGTTGATCAACGGCGCGCAGGACCGCCTCGTCGGCGTCGAGGCGGCGCGCTGGGCCAAGCGGGCGAACCCGCGCTGGAGCTACGAGGAGTGGGACGACACCGGCCACGTGCCGATGCTCGAACACCCCGAGCGCACCGCGTCGACGATCGCGCAGTGGGTCGGCACGCACGTACGCAGCGCGGCATGAAGCGCTCGACCGTCAAGCAGCTGTCGCCGTTGGACGCTGCGTTCCTCGGGCTCGACAACTCCACGATGACCGGCAACATCACGAGCATCCTGGTGCTCGACCCGGCGGCGGTGGACGAGCCGTTCGATCTGGCCCACCTGTTGGAGTTCCTGGGCGGTCGGATCGGTCGGGTGCGTGCGTTCCGGCAGCGTCTGGTGGAGGTGCCGTTGGGCCTTGACCGGCCCTACTGGGTCGACGACGACCGGTTCGACCTGCGCTACCACGTGCGCGAGTCGGCGTTGCCGAGGCCGGGCGGGATGGCCCAGCTGCTCGAGCTCGCCGGGCGGCTGCACGAACGGCCGCTCGACATGACCCATCCGCTCTGGGAGGCCTACCTGGTCACCGGGCTGGAGGGCGGCCGCGTCGCGATCATCAACAAGACCCACCACGTGGTGATCGACGGGGTGTCGGGGATGGAGGTGCTCACCGCACTCATCGACCTGCAGCCCACCCCGCCCGCTCCGCCGGCGTCCGACGACTTCGAACCGGCACCCGCGCCGTCCGGAGTGAGTCTGTTGGCCCGTTCGGCGGTCGGCATGCTGCGCCGGCCCGAGCAGGCGTGGACGGTGGTCAGCGGGCTCGCGAAGTGGGCGCCGGCAGTGCTGCCGTTCGACGCGCTGAAGCCGCGTAATCCGTTGGCGCCCAAGAAGACCGGCAGCGCCGCCGGGGGAGACGCGCTCCCGGTGCGACCGCCGACCACCTCGTTCAACGCGCAGATCTCGCGTCGTCGCCGGGTGGGTGTCGCCGACCTGCCGTTGGCCGACGTGCGGGCCGTGAAGAACGCGTTCGGCACCTCGGTCAACGACGTCGTCATGGCGGTCACCGCCGGCGCGCTGCGCCACTGGCTGTTGCACGACGGCGGCATCCTGTCGGCGCCGCTGGTCGCGATGGTGCCGGTCGCGGTGCAGGCCGAGCGCTCCGACCAGGGCAACTTCGTCACCGCGATGTTCACCACGCTGCCGACCCATCTCGACGACCCGGTCGCCCGACTCAAGCGCAGCAGCGGGTTCAGCCGGTCGGCCAAGAAGAAGAAGGGGGCGGTGCCGCCCGACGTGCTGACGTCGGCGATGGAGTTCGCGCCGCCGGTCATCTTCGGTCGGGCCGCCCGGGCGGTCTTCGAGACCGGCCTGTTCCGCGCGATGCGGCCGTTCAACCTGGTGATCTCCAACGTGCCCGGTGGGTCCGAGCAGGCGTACGTCGCCGGGGCGAAGCTCGAGGCGATCTACCCGGTGTCGGTGCTCACCGACGGGCTCGGGCTCAACGTGACCCTGCTCGGCTACCGGGGCAACCTGCACGTCGGCATCACCACCGACCCCGACCTCGTGCCCGATCCGCAGGGCATCGCCGACCAGATGGCGCAGGAGTTGCGCACGCTGCTCGACGCGGCGGAGCAGTTGCCGCACGCCTGAGCTCCCTTTTCCGGGTCACAGCCGGGACACGATCCGCGTCCCTGACAGGGCAGCGTCGTGGGTTGTCAGCCGGGTCGGGCAGAGTGCTGCTCGACAACCCGACTCGATCAAGGGACTTCACGCATGCGTACAGGGTGGCGACGACGGATCGCGGTCGTGGCGGCGGCAGTGACGGCGGTGGCCGGTGGCTCGGCCGCGATGCCGATGCCCGCCGTGGCAGCAGCCGCTGTATCGGCGGGCCCCGCTGCGCCGGCACGGTCGGTCACGGCGGACGCCAAGGCGCCGAAGGCCAAGCAGCTGGAGAAGTTGCAGCAGCGCGGCGCCCCGGTCAGTCCGCAGCAACACATCCTGCGGCAGCCCGACGGCACCACGGTCGTGGCGCAGCGCAAGGGCGACGCGGCCCGCAACTGGTACGAGGTGGCCGGGCACACCGTCGCGAAGAACTCCGCGGGCTACTGGCGCTACGCCACCTCGCTCGACGCGGCGGGTCAACCGGTGGCCGGCGACACCCCGGCGAACGGCCGCTCGGCGCCGCCGGCGAAGTCGAAGGACCTCCACCCGAGCAAAGACCAGATGCCGGCGCGCACCGTCGCCGCGCCGGCGGTGCGGTTCACCGGCACCCAGAAGACGCTGGTGCTGCTCGCCGCCTTCACCGACCGTGGACCGGTGGGATCGACTCCGGGACAGTGGAGTTCGAAGTTCTTCGGCGCGACGAACAGTCTCCAGTCCTACTACCGCACCGCCAGCTACGACAAGCTCGACGTGGTGCCTGCGGCCGAGACGTCCGGCACCGCGAGCGACGGTGTCGTCGGCTGGCTGACCCTGCCGATGCGCCACCCCGACCCGCGCGACGACTTCGTGAAGGCCGACACCATCGCCTACGCCGCGATCACGGCCTCGAACCCCTACGTCGACTACGCCGCCTACGACACCAACCGCGACGGTGTCGTCTCACCGAGCGAACTGCACATCACGGTGATCGTGGCCGGTTACGAGACGTCGTACGGCGACACCTGCGGTCCGAGCGTATGGGGCCACCAAACCTGGCTGGCGCCGGTGGCGAACCCCGACGGCGTGCAGGTGGCGGGTCAGGGATACACCATGTTCGGCGAGTCGCACTGCGACACCGACGGCGCCCACACCGCCACGCTCGGCATCATCGCCCACGAGTTCGGCCACGACCTCGGCTGGCCAGACCTCTACGACATCGACGGATCTTCCTCCGGCATCGGCGGGTGGAGCCTGATGTCGGGTGGCAGTTGGGGCACGCGCACGCTGCTCGGCGACTCGCCGGTGCTGCCCGATGCGTGGAGCAAGTACTACCAGGGCTGGACCACCCCGATCGAGGTCACCTCGAGCACGGTCGCGTCGATCGGCCAGGCCTCCACCTCGCCGTCCGTCTACCGGATGTTGGCCAACCCGGGCGGGGTCGACGAGCCCGGCACCGGGTCGGGCGAATACTTCCTGGTCGAGAACCGCCAACCGAACGGACTCGACTACGCCGTGCCCGGCTGCGGGCTGATCGTCTACCACGTCGACGAATCGGTCGCCGGCAACTGGGACGACGCCCACCGGCTCGTCGACATCGAGGAGGCCGACGGCCTCTCCGGCCTCGACACTCAGTGGTACAACGGCGCGCCGGGTGACGCCTTCCACGGCGTCGCCAACCAGCAACGGTTCAACAACACGACGGTGCCGAGTTCCAAGCTGTACAGCGGGGCGGCCACGCCTGCATCGCTCACCCAGACCGGCGGATGCGCGGCCACGATGACCCCCACGCTCACCGGGGCGAACACCACGGTGGTCGCCGGCACGTACAGCCCGCTGACCCCCGTCCGGCTGCTCGACACCCGGTCGGGGGCACCGGTGCCGGCCAAGGGAACCCGCACGGTGCAGATCACCGGCCGCGGCGGCGTGCTGGCGGTCGACCAGGTCGACTCCGTCGTGATCAATGCGACTGCGGTGCAGTCACGTTCGAACGGTTACGCCACCGTCTACCCTGGCGGCACCGCGTTGCCGTCCGCGTCGAATCTCAACTTCCCGGGAAACACCAGCGGCACCCCCAACCTGGTCGTGGTGCGGGTCGGAACGACCGGCACGGTGAACATCTACAACGGGTCGACCGGAGCGACCGACTACCTCGTCGACGTGGTGGGTTACTACCGCAAGGCGGGCACCCCGGGCAGCAGGTTCTCGCCGATGTCGCCGAAGCGGATCCTCGACACCCGCAGCGGGGCCGCGCTGGGCGCGGGCGCGGAGCGGGTGCTGACCGTGGCCGGCGGTGCCAGCGGGGTGCCGAGCAACGCCACCGGGGTCGTGATGAACGTGACCGCCGCGAACGCGACCGCCGCGTCGTACCTCACCGTCTACCCGGCCGGGCGTGCCCGCCCGACCACCTCCAACCTCAACTGGGCGGCGGGCACACCGGCCGTGGCGAACCTCGTCTACACCCCGGTCGGCACCAACGGCCAGGTGCGCATGTTCAACAGTCGAGGGACAACGCACCTGCTGGCCGATGTCGTCGGCTGGTTCGCCCCGAACGGCGCGTTCGTCTACCGCTCGAGCGCCCCGAAGCGGGTCATCGACACCCGGGTGCCGATCGGGGTGCCGACCGCGGCGAAGATCGGGGCCGGCCGCGAACTCGCGGTCGACCTCACTACGACCGCGTCCGGGGTGCCGGTCGACGCGGCCGCGCTCGTCGGCAACACCACGGTCACCCAGACCACGGCGAACGGGTTCCTGACGCTGTGGCCGGGCGGCACCCGTCCGTCGACGTCCGTGCTCAACTGGCGCCCCGGGATGACGATCGCCAACCTCGCCTCGACCCAGTTGGGCACCGGCGGCGTGGTGCGGTTCTACAACTCGGCCGGTGCGACCCACCTGATCACCGACGTCAGCGGGTGGTACGTGCCGTAACCGGCCCTCGAAACCGTTCGAGAAATTGTTAGGCCGCCGTCTCACGTTCGTCGCCCGCCGCCCGTCTACCGGGTGCAGAGCGAGAGGAAAACATGCAGGTTCCGTTCGAGTCGGTCGTCGAGCAGCACAGCGCCACCGTGTTGCGGGTGTGCCGAGCGCTGCTCGGGGCGCACGACGCCGACGACGCGTGGTCGGAGACCTTCCTGGCGGCGCTGCGGGCCTACCCGCAGCTGCCCGATGGTGCGAACGTCGAGGCGTGGTTGGTGACGATCGCGCGGCGCAAGGCGATCGACGTCCATCGTGGTGCCGCGCGACGCGCGGTGCCGTTGCCGCAGCTCCCGCAGGCTCCGAGTGCGCTCGGGGTGCCCGGCGAGGGTGACGACGAGCTGTGGCAACTCGTGGCGCAACTGCCCGACAAGCAGCGGCGCACGATCGCGTTCCGATACCTCGGTGGGTTGTCGTACGCGCAGATCGCGGCGGTGCTCGGTGGCAGTGAGGACGCCGCGCGGCGGGCGAACGCCGACGGCCTGAAGGCTCTGCGCAGGAAACATCCGGCGATGGATTCGGTGACGGATTCGACGACGGATCAGACGACGCAGGAGGATCAGCGATGAACGACAGCGGTGCCCCGATCGATGCCCCGATGGGCGCCCCCATCGATGCAGCGGCGATGGCCTCCTTGCACCGACGACTGGAAGCCGCCGCCCGTGCCGAGGGCCTGCTCGAGGTGGCCTACACCAGCATCGACAGCCCGGTCGGACGACTGTTGCTCGCAGCCACCCCGAAGGGCCTGGTGCGGGTGGCCTTCGAGGGCGAGGACCACGACCGGGTGCTGGAGTTCCTCGCCGGACGGGTGAGCCCGCGCATCCTGCGCTCGCCGGCCCAACTCGACACGGCGGCAAAGGAATTGGACGAGTACTTCGACGGGAAGCGGCATACGTTCGATCTCGCGCTCGACCTGTCCTTGTCCGCCGGGTTCCGGCAGGAGGTGCAGCGGTTGCTGCCGTCGATCGGCTACGGACAGACCCGCAGCTACGGTGAGGTGGCTGCGCTGGCCGGCAACCCGAAGGCGGTGCGCGCGGTGGGCACGGCCTGTGCCACCAACCCGCTGCCGATCGTGGTGCCCTGCCACCGGGTGCTGCGGGCCGACGGGTCGTTCGGCGGCTACCTCGGCGGACTCGCCGCGAAGACCACTCTGCTCGAACTGGAAGGTGCCACGTGACGAACGACCTGCTCGACGGTGTGGTGCTCGGCGGTGACGGACTGGGCCGCCCGGTCTGGGCGGCGACCGACCCGTTGCTGCGCGACTACTACGACACCGAGTGGGGGATGCCCGTCACCGACGAACGGGGCGTCTTCGAGCGGGTGAGCCTCGAGGCGTTCCAGGCCGGGCTGTCATGGGCGACGATCCTGCGCAAGCGTCCGGCGTTCCGTGCCGCGTTCGACGACTTCGACCCCGACGTCGTCGCCGGCTACGACGAGGGTGACGTCGAGCGGTTGCTCGGCGACGCAGGCATCGTGCGCAACCGGCAGAAGATCGTCGCGACGATCGGCAACGCCCGCGCCACCATCGCGCTGCGAGAGGAGATGGGGTTGTCGGCGCTGATCTGGTCGTTCAAGCCCGAAGCGACCCCGATGCCGACCGACTTCTCGCAGGTGCCGACGAGTTCGCCCGAGTCGGTCGCGTTGTCGAAGGAGTTGCGCCGACGCGGGTTCTCCTTCGTCGGCCCCACCACGATGTACGCGCTGATGGAAGCGATCGGCATCGTCGACACCCACCTGATGAGCTCGCACCGCCGGGGCACCTCCGGCGTCTGGCCCGCCTGACCCAACCCGCCCGGCACGAATCGCGGCTCAGTCGTCGTCGGACGGGTGCCGGTCGGGGAGCCGTTGCAGGCGTCCGCGCAGCGTCGATCGGCGGTCTGCATTGCCCGGCAGATCGACATAGCGTTCGCGGAACGACGCGAGCAGGTCGTCGTCCAGCCGGCGGGCGGCGCCGGGCGGGTAGCGGTAACCCATGGCCCGCATCGTGCCGTCCGAATCGGTGGTGGCGAGCACCTCGCTGAGCTGCTCGATCGAGGTGATGCCGAGTTCGCCGAGCAGTTGCGCCGACAGGGCGTAGTGCTCGGCACGGGAGAAGCCCGAACCGGTGTAGCGGCCGGCGAGGAAGGTCGCCAGATCGGTGGCACTGAGCGTGTCGTCGCCGCTGATGACCTCGGTGACCTCGCCCAGGCCCGACTGCAGCCGGTCGCGGATGATCGAGAACTCACGGTCGGCGAGCTCGAGCAGGCCGGCCGCGAGCGTGAACCGACGGTCGAGGTCGGACGCGTGCTCGGGCGGCACATCGCCCTTGTACCGGGCATCGTGCTCGAACTCGGCCCACGCGTGCTGCAGCACCGTGCGTAACTGCACCGACGCGCACCGCGCCGGGTCGTACGCGTGCGCGTCCTTGTCACGGGAGACCAGCAGGTGCCGGCTGGCGTAGCCGAAGCGTCCCTCGTTGGCGGCCTCGAGACCGAGGTCGCGATCCTCGAGCACCCCGAACTGTTCGGTGAGCAGTGCCGCCACCGCCTGGACGTCGCTCTGCACGTACGTGATCACGCGCACGCCGACCTGGTCGGTGATCTCCACCAGCGGGTCGGTCAGCTCGTCGGCGCGCCGAGCCACCTTGCCCGCGAACGACTTCGGGCTCTTCGCGCGCCCGGTGATCGACAGGTAGTTGATGCCGGCGTCGTCGATGATCGCGGTGATGAGGTCGACGAACTCCACGGTGGCGGCTTGGGTCTCAGCGTGGTTCGCGGCGTACGCGGCCACTGCCTGGCGGTGCGGACGACGGGTCATGGGCCGATCCAACCACCCCGCGCGCCAACAACGGGTGTGATGCGAGAAGGTGGATTTCGCACAGAGTCGACCGAGGAGGACCCATGGGACCGCACGTCGCCGTCGCGCAGTTCGGTGGCAGCACCGACAAGGCCGCCAACCGCGCCGCCGTCCGGGAACTGGTGGCGCAGGCCGCCGCCACCGGTGCGGAACTGGTCGTGCTGCCGGAGTACTCGATGTACGCGGTGCAGGATCCGAAGGTCGACTACCGCGACCAACTCGAGCCGGTCGACGGGGAGTTCGGCTCGCTCGTCTCGGCGCTCGCGAAGGAGCATTCGGTCGCGATCGTCGCCGGCATGACCGTGGTCGACGAGCAGAGCGACAAGGGCATCAACACGCTGCTGGTGGTCGGTGCGGACGGCGAGCTCATCGACACCTACGAGAAGGTGCACCTCTACGACGCGTTCGGTTTCCGGGAGTCCGACCGGCTGCGGGCCGGCGACCCGCGCGCGGTGACCTTCGAGCTCGGCGGCATGACCTTCGGCACGATGACCTGTTACGACTTGCGCTTCCCGGAGATGGCGCGCCTGCTGGTCGACGCCGGCGCCGACGCACTCATCGTGCCGGCGGCATGGGTCGTCGGATCCGCCAAGGAAGACCACTGGACGACGCTGCTGCGGGCGCGCGCGATCGAGAACACCGTCTACGTCGTGGCGTCGGGCCAGACCGGGCCGCAATGCACCGGGTTGTCGATGGTGGTCGACCCGATGGGTGTCGTCGTGGCGAACGCGGGCGAGGCCAAGGGCGTCGCATCGGCCGTGCTCGACCCGGAGCGGGTGGCGTCGGTGCGTAAGCGCAACCCGAGCCTGGCGAACCGTAGGTTCACGGTCGCGCCGAAGTAGTTCGGCGACTGCTGGACGGGTAAGGACAGTCCGAGTAGACCTCGGCCGGGCCGGCCAGCCCCGTCGCGGAGCGGTCTTGGGGGAGTGGCTCCCGTGCGGCCGCCCAGTGAAGGATTGCTGCTGTGATAGCAGCAGTGATCTTTCACTGGAGCCGGCTGCGGGTCAGGCGGCGTGGGTGCTGATGGCTTGGTAGTGCCAGGTGACGCTGGTGTTGGTGGCGGTGCCGGTGAGGTGGTCGCGGTGGGCGATGCGGTGGTGGGTATCGCACAACAGGGCGCTGTTGGTGAGGGATGTTTCGCCACCTTGGAACCACGGGACGAGGTGATGCACTTCGCACATGACGGGTGGTCGGTCGCAGCCGGCGTAGGTGCAGTGTTTGTCGCGGTGGATGACCGCGCGTCGTAGTTCGTTGTCGACGAGTCTTCGTTTGCGGCCGACGTTCAGGGGTTGGTTCTTCGATCCGAGGACCATCGGCAGGATGCCTGCGTCGCAGGCGAGTTGCCGGACGGTGTCGGGGGTGACGCCGGTGCCGGTATCGGTGGTGCCGAGTCCGGCGAGTAGTCCGGTGAGGACGAGGAAGTCGATCGTCACCACCAGGGTGGCACTGCCGCGGTGTGTGACCTCTGGATCGTTGTCGACGGCGGCGGCGCCGAGGCCGAGGAGGAGCAGGAACGCATCGGCGCGGCGTTTGCCGGGGGTGCGGGGGTCGGGTTCCCCGGTTTTCTGGGAGTTGCCGTCTTGGTCGGGGGTGTGCCGGTGGTGCGGGTCGTCGCAACACGCGGATTTCGGGGACGGTGCCGCCAGTGATTGGACGCCGTGGATGAGGGCTTCGGCGTGGTCGGGTGACAGGTCGGCGGTGAACCGGACCATCCCACCCGGCAAATCCGACCAGGACAACGATTCGACTTTCTGGAGGGCGTCTTCGTTCTCGTCGAGCACCTCGTCGCTGTACTGGGCCAGGATCCGCTTGGTCAGTTCCCGCACCGTTTTGGCGCCGGCGCCGGGGCCCAACGTGAGCAGCCAGCCGTAGATTTCGTCCCGGCTCGCTTTCGGCAGCACCGCTTTGATCTTGTCGATGGTGTCCAGGCAGGTTTTCCCGATCGTGGTGTTCACCTGCCCGGAGGTGACCGCGTCGGCCAATGCCTGGTTCAACGGGGAGCGGGCAGCTTCGGCGAGCTTCGCGATCCGGGACGCGTGCGACGGTTCCAGACCCGACCGCCACGCCTCTGCTTCGTCAGTGGTGGGGTCGCCGGCCCGGTCGTCGGCCGCGTCACTGGCGTTGTCCCCCGCCTCAGCCGCGCCTTCACTGGTGGCGGGTTCATCGAGTGGCACCAGCGGACCGGCCACGGACCAGGACTCGGCACCGAGCAACGCGTCCGCACTTTCACCGGTGGACAGTCGGCGCACCCATTGGGTCGCGTCCGCAGCGGTGGACCGGTACACGACCCCGCGGTCGATCGCGTCACTGGTGACGGCGACCATCGTCGCTTCCGACTGTTGATGAACGAGCGCGAGCGACCTCATGACGGAAGTCAATTCGGTGTCGGTGAGGTTGCCGGTCAACCGCGCCAACCGGGATACGGCGGCCACCGCGTCGGACACCAGCGCGGCACAGGCGGCGGCTTCACCCGGGTACGAGTCGTACAACGCCTGATCGCGAGGCTGGTCGAGAGACTCCTCGCCAGCGTGCTGATCACGCTGCTGGTCGACGTGCTGATCGCTGCCTTCGTCTGGGGTCATGTCCGGATTCACCCGTTACCGTCTTTGATGGGCCTTGAAGCAAGGCCCCTGGTCGCCGGCCCCGGCATGACTGATCACCCCTGTCGCTTGCATGATCCGGGAGGTGTTGTCACCGGGTGCTGGTGGCGCTGGTGGACCGCTGATAGGGACCGGGCCGCCCGAACGCCTGGGTAGGTCTCTTCGTAACGTGGATGTCGGCTTCCTGCGCCTGATCTGGTGACCAGCCGCTCGGACGCACGAGGAGGGGACCATGTCCCGACCTGACTACGCGGTGTACATCGGGCTCGATGTCGGCAAACAGGCGCACCACGCCTGCGCGCTGAACGTCGATGGCACACGGCTGCACGACAAACCGTTGCCCCAAGACGAGTCGTCGCTGCGTGGCCTGCTGACCGAACTCGGCACGCACGGTCGCCTGCTGGTCGTGGTCGATCAACCCGCAACGATCGGCGCGCTGCCCGTCGCGGTCGCCCGAGCCATGGGTATCGATGTGGCCTATCTGCCCGGGCTGGCGATGCGCCGTATCGCCGACCTGCACCCCGGCAACGCCAAGACCGACGCAAGGGACGCGTACGTCATCGCCGAAGCTGCCCGGTCGATGCCGCACGCCCTGCGACGGGTTGATGTCGGCGACGACACCCTGGCCGACCTGGAAGTCATCGTCGGCTTCGATGACGACCTGGCCGGGCAGGTCACCGCGCAAGCAAACCGGATCAGAGGCCTTCTGACACAAGTGAACCCAGCCCTCGAACGTGTCCTCGGCCCACGCATCCAACACCCGGCAGTCCTCGAACTCCTGACCCGCTTCGGTGGCCCGACCGGCCTGCGCGCGGCCGGCCGGCGACGTCTGCTCGCCGTCGCCAAACCCCGCGCGCCCCGCTCCTACCAACGCCTCGTCGACGACATCCAGACAGCGCTCACCGAGCAGACCGTCACCGTCCCTGGCACCCGAGCCGCCGAGCTGGTCCTGCCCAAACTCGCGACCGGACTGGCGCGCCTGCTGCACGACCGGGACGAGCTGGGAACCCAACTGGAGGACATGCTCGATGCCCACCCTCTTGCCGCGGTCCTGACCTCGATGCCCGGCATCGGCGTCAGGACCGGCGCACGGATCCTGCTCGAAGTCGGCGACGGTTCGAGCTTCCCCACCTCCGGCCACCTCGCCGCGTACGCCGGCCTCGCACCCGTCACCCGCCGATCCGGCACCTCGATCCGCGGTGAGCACCCCGCCCGAGGCGGCAACAAGCACCTCAAACGAGCGATGTTCCTCGCCGCGTTCGCCGCACTGCACGACCCGACCTCGCGGGCGTACTACGACCGCAAACGCGGCCAAGGCAAGAAGCACAACGCCGCCCTCATCTGCCTCGCCCGACGACGCTGCGACGTGCTGTACGCGATGCTTCGCGACGGAACCCTCTACCAACAGAAAACCCCAGCCGCCGCTTGACGAAGACCATAGGGACACCTCCCCAGGTGTGCCGTGCGGAATACGCTAAGCGTACACCCGTTCGAACCCCGAAACAAGACTTCGCGCCACGAATTCAACTGAAACACACAAGAATTCGATACCCGTCGGTATCCACAGCCCCCTCGTTCAGTCGATTCATCCACAGGCAAACACACGCTCGACGGGAGGGCTGTGGACAAGCCGTCCGACACAGGTGCGGCAACGACACAGGCACGGACAAGGAAGGGCCCCAGCCGCGCACGAGTCGCGGCTGGGGCCCAAGGCACAACGGGAGGCTAGAGCGACGCGCCCTCGCTCAACGGCACGCCGAGACGCTCACTCAACTCGGCCACGGTCGTCCCGAAGGTCTCGCGCACGACCGCGCCGGTTGCGCCCACGTCGATCACAGCGAGGTCGGTGTAAGGCGCGGCTGACGCAGCCGAGGCCGGTCAGCGGCAGGGTGCATTCGGGCACCAGTTTCGGCCTGCCCTTCTTGTCGAAGAGCGTCATCATCACGTAGACGTCGCGTGCGCGATGGCGAGGTCCATCGCCCCGCCGACGGCCGGGATCCCACCTTCGGCGTCGGTGCTCCAGTTGGCGAGGTCGCCGGCGAACCCTCCGACGAGCACGGTGCTGCCGTCCTCGATGCCGGCGACTGCCTCGTCGACGGTGTCGACGATCTGGGTGCGGCTCACTTTCCGGCCTCCACGTTCTCCAGCACGACGGCCAGGCCCTGGCCGACACCGATGCAGATGGCGGCCACGCCGTAGCGCTCGCCGCGCTCCTGCAGCACCTTCGCCAAGGTGCCGAGGACGCGTCCGCCGCTGGCGCCCAGCGGGTGGCCGAGGGCGATCGCGCCGCCGCGGGTGTTGACCAGTTCGGGGTCCTTCAGACCCTGCTCCAACCAGGCGTCGACGCAGACGATCGACTGCACGGCGAAGGCCTCGTTGAGCTCGACCGCGCCCACCTGGTTCCAGTCGATGCCGGCGCGGCGCAGCGCCTTGTTCGCCGCTTCGACCGGGGCGTAACCGAACAGTTGCGGCTCGAGCGCGAACGCGGCGCGCCCGGCGATGCGAGCGATCGGCTGGGCGCCGATCGAGTCGGCGGCCGCCTCCGAGCCGAGCAGCACCGCCGATGCGCCGTCGCTGAGCGGCGAGGCATTGCCTGCGGTGATCGTGCCGTCCTTGCGGAAGCTCGGCCGCAGCCCCGCCAACTTCTCCGGGGTGGAGTCGGGACGGATGTTCTCGTCGCGGGTGAGTTCGGTGTCGGCGGCCGGGGTGACCAGGTCGTCGTAGAAACCCTCGTCCCATGCCGCCGCCGACAGGCGGTGCGAACGGGCGGCGAACTCGTCCTGGCGCTCACGGCTGATGCCGTACTTCTCCTGGAGCTGCTCGTTGCACTCACCGAGGGAGGCGGTCCATTCGGCGGGCATCTTCGGATTGACCAGACGCCAGCCGAGCGTGGTGGAGACCGCGGTGATGTCGCCGGCCGGGAAGGCCTTCGGCGACTTCGGCAGCACCCACGGGGCCCGGGTCATCGACTCGACGCCACCGATGAGCACGACGTCGGCGTCGCCCGTCTCGATCGCGCGCGACCCCATCATCGCGGCGTCGAGGCTCGAGCCGCAGAGCCGGTTGACGGTGGTGCCGGAGACGGACGTCGGGAGCCCGGCGAGCAGGGCGGCCATCCGGCCGACGTTGCGGTTCTCCTCGCCCGCCCCGTTGGCGTTGCCCCACACGACGTCGTCGATGGCGGCCGGGTCGAAGCTCGGCACCTTCGCCAGCAACGAGGTGATCGCACTGGCGGCGAGGTCGTCGGGGCGGATGCCGGCGAGGCCGCCGGTGTAGCGGCCGAAGGGCGTGCGGGACGCGGCGTAGACGAAGGAATCCATGCCTTCCACCGTAGGGCTGAGCGTTGATATCGTGAAGTATCAATATTGCGCACGATTAATAGTTCGAAGGTCTTGATGGTTGATCTACGTCAGATGCGCTATTTCGTGGCGGTGGCCGAGGAGGCCCACTTCGGACGTGCCGCCGCCCGCCTGCACATGGCCCAGCCCCCGCTCTCGCAGGCGATTCGGCAACTCGAAGCCGAGCTCGGGGTCGAGTTGTTGCACCGCACCACGCGCAAGGTCGAGCTCTCCGAAGCCGGCCGCGCCTATCTCGACCGGGCACGTGAACTGCTCGCCGGGGTCGATGACGCCGGCGACCTTGCCCGTCGGGTGGCTGCCGGTGCGGTCGGACACCTCACCATCGGCTGTGTCGGCTCGGCCACCTACAGTCACCTGCCCTCCCTGTCGCGCGCACTGGCGGTCGAGCTGCCGGGCGTCGACTTCTCCTTCCGCGGCGAGATGCTCGTGCCCGCGCAGGTGCGCGCGCTGGCAGCCGGTCAGATCGACATCGCGTTGCTGCGGCCGCCGGTCGCCGATGCCGAACTCATCGTCACCCGGTTGCGGCACGACCGCCTCGTCGTCGCACTGCCGGCCGACGATCCGCTCGCCGCGAAGTCGCAGATCCGGGTGCGCGACCTTGCCGACAAGGCGCTCATCGTCCACTCGGCCGGACGCAGTTCGGTGATGTACGACGTCGTCCAGCGACTGCTGCGCGACGCCGGCATCGCGGCGAAGGTGCGTCACGAGGTGGGGGAGACCTCGACGCTCATCACCCTCGTCGCCGGTGGCTTGGGCGCGGCCATCGTGCCCGAGCCGGTGACCGCCCTCGCACTGGACGGCGTCGTCTATCGGCGACTGGTGCGCCCGGTCACCACCGTCGAACTGGCGTTGGCGTATCGAGCCGACCGCAGTGAGCCGCACCTTGCCCGGGCGGTCGACGTGATCCGTGACGTCATCGGTGTGTCGGGCAGCTGAGCGGCGAGTCAGGTGCGCGGCTTGTCGAGATTCGCGCGGGTCATGACGCGTGCAGGTCTCGATGACCTGCGCAAAGCCGCGGCCGTGCGTGGACTTTACAAACTCTTCGGTCGCACGTCTGGCGGCCAACTGCTTCGGCTCTGAACGTATTCGAGAGCATCCGGAACATCGTGGTACTCGAGCAGCCCACCTATCTTCTCCGACAGCACGGTTCGCACCTCCTCAGGAGTCGCGAAGAAGAACTCCCGGCGTGAGTTCACCCAGTTCACGCGGCGCTCGGCAAAGGCTCGATGGAGCTCGTTCTCCAGTGTCACTGCGTCTTCTGAGAAGAACAGTGCGTGCGTGTCGTACAAGAACGGCACTGACGCATCGCCCAACTCACGGATGCGGTCAGTGGGTTCGAGGCGCCTCGTCATCCCGATCTTCACCATGTCGGGTCCGAACGCACCGACGTTGGAGATCACGTAGACATATCCCGCCCGAACGTTGGCGATCCGGTAGTCGTTGCTCTCGATGGCTTGGTCAATCTCCTGGAGGCGGGATTCAAGGTCGCGCGCGGCACTCTCGTCGCCGGCCTCCCGCAGCCGGGCGAGCACCGTGATGTAGTGCTCCCGCTCCTTGTCGAGTCGTTCTCGTTCGGCCTTCAACTCGGCCTCGGCCCTTCGCTGCTCCCGCAACATCTCACGCTCTTCGCGTGCGCGCTCCCTTTCCTCCTGCACCTTCACCTGGTAGTCGGCCACGAGGAGCAACTCCTCGATCCGCAACATGTGAAACGCGGGATTGATCCGCATCTCCATCATCGAACCGAGTTTCTCGATCGCTGCCGCGGAGCGATCCAAACGCTTCGAGGCTGTCTGGACATTGGCGTTCCTCAACGCGCGGACGCAGTTGTCTGCCTCGGCGTTGTACGCGCGGAGCATGAGCTTGCCGAGATCGCGGACAAGCTTCCGGCCGTTCGCGAGCGACCCGTTCCAGGTGAACATGTCCGCGGATTCGATTGCGGTGCCGGACTTCACCATGTCGTCCATCCGCCTGTTGAGCTCGGCGAGGCGCTCCTTGTAGGCGGGTGAGGAATCCAGCGGGTGGCTGTAGCGGTAGATGCCGACGTCCTGGAGCACGCGTTGCTCGTTCACGTCGACAACCTGGCTGCTCTCCGACTGCGCGAGCTGATTCTCGAGTTCGCGCACGCGCCGCCGTAGCGCGTGTACTTCTTCCGCGACATCTGGACCATCCGGCGTCGGAGGGGCGACCGGCGCGGACGGTTGATCGTCGGCTTCCTCAAGCCACAGCTTCCAGCCGGGGGGTGGGGCCGGCCAGGACGGATCAGGCGTCCAATCAGCCGGCGGGTTCCATCCATCCGGAGGGGTTGGCCAGCCTGGTGGCGAGTTGAACCTCACTGTGTACTCCGCGTCCGAACGCCGTTCGTGGTCGCGGGCTTGAGTTCGTACGGCGACTTAGACAACGAGGCGCCGAGGTGCTTCAGAGTTTCTTCGGGCACGACCTTGGACAGGTCGAGGTCTGCGAACGCGCCTCGGTCGGCGGCAACCTGCACAAGCGGGATCAACTCCGGGCGCCCGGTTGCAGCCGAGACAGCCTTCGTCTGCACAGTCAGCGCGACAAGTTGGATCTTTCCGGCCCGGTCGGCTTCGAAGATCTCGTGGATGGTTCGCACCGCTGTCTGCCAGACCGCGCCTGAATAGCGCGCTTTCAACGCCGTGGCTGTCAGGGGAGTCGGGGCGATCTCGTCGCTGCTTCGGACGTACTTGTACGCCTTGACAGTCGGCAGACTTGAGGGCTCGGGCACGGTGACGGTAATCGTCAGCTCGCGGGTTGCCAGCTCGAAGCTGTGCGAGTGGGTCACCGAGAATGACTCCGGGTAGACGGAGTTCGACAGGACGAGCGCCACGTACTCTTCAATTGCTTCTGGCACGTCGAATGCGAGCTTGTTCTTGAATTCCTCGATCTCTGCGTTTCGTTCGTCGGCGGCCGCGCGTGCCTCGCGAAACCGGCGATCGTGCGCGTCCCGCGCCGCGTCCAGGCCAACGAGCCGCTGCTTCTCGTCGGCTTCCCACTTCGCCACCGCAATCGAGTGACCTTGGTCGATGTCGCGGCAGTGGGCCTGCCAGTTGCGGACGGCTTCTTCGTATTGCTGGCGCGCACGCTGAACCGCCAACTGGTGTTGAGCGCGCGCCTCGTCGACCGCGGCCGCGTGCTTTTTTCGACCGCCGAAAGCAGCCGCGATGCCGGTGCCGGCTACCGGCTCCACGAACGCAGGTTCCCGATACGTCGGTTGCACCGGCGCCGCCAGTTTTGTCGGGCGGGGAGCAGCGACTCCGAGTTGGCCGGCATCGAACGCCGTCAACTTCACCTTGGTCTTCAGCGAGTCGAGGTCGATGTAGTCGTCGACGTCGAGGGTCGCGGCGAGGATTCCATCGATCTCCGCAAACTGTTCGTCAAGCTTCGCGTTGCGAAGGGCAACTTCGGCTTGTCGGGACTCGACGTGCAACCGCTCCGCTTCGCGTTGGGCCCGCTTGAGTTCCGCTGCCCGAGCCCTCTCCGCCTGTGCATTCGCACGATCGACCCTGCGGGCATGCGCGTTCGCAGAGCGAATTGCTTCGGCTTGTGCCCGCTCGGCTGCGCGGCGCGCCTTCTCGGCCTCGCGCTGAGCCTGCGCATACGCGCGCGCGGACTGCGCTTGGCGCTGACGCTCGCGTTGCTCTGCCAACTTCCTCTGGCGATTGATCTCCGCGAGAAACCCGCGCTTGGCCATCTTGTTCTCCCCTTTGTCCCAGTGATGGCCACCGTACCGACGAAGGTCGTTGTGCGGGAGGGCCTTCCGCCGAAGGTGGGCGGACGTTGGTGGAGTCAGCCGCTCACTCCGACAACGAGCCGCGGCTTGCGGGACGGCTCGATGTCGTCGGCGAACTCGGCGGCGATGCGATCGACCAAGGGCTGCAGGAACAATCGGCCGAGCTGGCCCACCATGATCGTCACCACCTGCTCGCCGATGGTGTGCTTCATCGAGGCGACACCGGCGTCGCGCAACTCCCGCACCTGTTGCGCCGACAGGCGGCTCAACCGTTCGACCACATTGCCCATCTCGGTGCTGCTGTCGAGCAGCGCGCGCCGCAGGTAATCGACGACCAGCGGGTTCGCCGCGAGCATGTCGGCGACGGCGTCGTCCCGCGCCGCGGCGAGGTCGCGTGGCGGGCGGCTGGTGAGCGGCACCGACGCGATCGCCTTCTCGAACCGCTCGACGATGCCGATCTCGACGGCTTCGCGCAGCGCTTCCTTGGTGCCGTAGTGATGCACGATCAGGCCGACCGTCACACCGGCCGAGGTCGCGACGGCGCGCAGCGGTGCGGCGTCGACGCCGCGGGTGGCGAAGAGCTCGAGCGCTGCCGCCCGGATGCGTTGCTTGGCCGGAACCTCCTGTGCCGTAACGGATGACACCGGTTGCGCCTTCGCCATCTTCGGCCTCCTTCTGCGTTGCGGTCCCAAGAGTGTCCGATGTGACCCATTGCACAACGTCCATCGATGCTATACGAATGTATAGCAACCTTGACCTGCAGACACCCGAAGACCGGCACCGCCGGTAGACAAGGAACCGCGATGCTTCTGGACGACCACCGCTCGCCGTGGATGACCGAGGAACTCGAAGACCTGCGCAAGCTCACTCGCACGTTCCTGGCCAAAGAGCTTGTGCCACACCAGGAACGCTTCGCCGAACAGCACATGGTCGACCGTGACTTCTGGCGCAAGGCCGGCGACGCCGGGCTGCTGTGCATCAGCATCCCGCAGGAGTACGGCGGCGGTGGCGGCACCTTCCAGCACGAGTCGGTCATCGCGATCGAGCAGGCGTTGGTCGGCGACGACGGCTGGGCCAACGGCGTGCACAGCACGATCGTCGCCCACTACATCAACGCGTTCGGCAGCGAGGAACAGAAGCAGCGCTGGTTGCCCGGGATGGCGTCCGGTGAGCTGGTCGGGGCGATCGCGATGACCGAGCCGACGACCGGGTCTGACCTGCAGCGCGTGCGCACCCGCGCCGTCCGCGACGGTGACGACTACGTGATCAATGGGTCGAAAACGTTCATTTCCAACGGAACTCACTGCGACGTGGTGATCATCGTGGCGCGCACCAGTGACGAGGCAGGCGGTAAGGGGCTCTCGCTGATCGTCGCGGAGACGGCCGACCTGCCCGGCTTCGAGCGGGGGAGGGTGCTGCAGAAGATCGGGCAGCACAGCCAGGACACCCGCGAGCTGTCGTTCGTCGACATGCGGGTGCCGACGGCGAACCTGCTCGGTAACCGCGAGGGCCTGGGGTTCGTGCAACTCATGCAGCAGTTGCCGCAGGAGCGCCTCATCATCGCGGTCGGCGCGGCGGCCAGCGCCGAGGCGTCGGTGCGTCTGGCGACGGCGTACGCGAAGGACCGCGAGGCGTTCGGCGACAACCTGATGTCGTTCCAGAACACCAGGTTCGTGCTCGCCGAGTGCGTCGGTGACGCGCTGGCCGCGCGCACCCTCGTCGACAGCTGCATCACGCGGCACGTGGCCGGTGAGCTGGACGCGGCCGGGGCCTCGCTGGCGAAGTTCTGGTGCACCGACGTGCAGAACAAGGTGGCCGACAAGTGCCTCCAGATCTTCGGCGGTTACGGCTTCATGGCGGAGTATCCGATCGCCCGTATCTTCGCCGGCGCTCGCGTGCAGAAGATCTACGGCGGCACCAACGAGATCATGAAGGAGCTCGTCGCGCGCTCACTGTGAGCGCTGCGGCGCACTGAGCGCCGCGGTCACTTCACGCAGGGCACCCCGACGGCCGGCAGATCGGTGAGCACGGTCGGCGGGGGACCCGTCCGCCCACCGCCCGTGGCCGCGACCCCGCTCGATCCCGCGGCCGTGGCGCTCGTCGTGCTCGACGCCGCGGTGCTGCTGGTCGGCGAAGGCGATACGGACGGTGTCGCCGGCCCGGCGAACACCCGGCGGACGGTTGCCCGCACCGCCGGGACGTCGACGATATTGACCGATTGCCCGATCGGGTCGGTGCCGAACCGTTGCACCGGCAATGTGTAGAAGTGGATCTTCGAGCCGCTCATGTTGCTCGCCAGTCGCACGAGGGCCAACGGGCTGAGCCCGGAGTCGATGACCATCTTGTCCTTGGTGGCGTTGAGGATGCCGGTCAGCGTCGTCGGGTTGAGCAGGGTGGAGGTCGACTTCGTCTTCTGCAGCAACGCCACCAGGAAGGGACTGTCGCTCACCGGCCAAGGGCGCGAAGGTCGCCTGGGAAGAACTCGGGGGAGTCGCGAGCGTCTGCTGAATGGAGGCTCGGATTCCAGGCGGAATGACGGGCCTCAACGATGGTGCCCCCGGCAGGATTCGAACCTGCGACACCCGCTTTAGGAGAGCGGTGCTCTATCCCCTGAGCTACGAGGGCGGGGGCCGGTTTCCCGGCCGCTGCAGTCTAGTTCGCGGCAACAGCCCGGCCGAATCGGCCGGGCCGTCGGCGCTCAGAGCTTCATCAGCTTGTCGGCCAGGTCGGGTTCGGTGTCCGGATGGACGTCCTTGGCCGCCTGCTCCGCCGCATACCGGCCCTCCGAGGTGAGCGGGCTGACGTCCGAGGGTTTGAGGTCGCCGGTGCGCAGGTCGATCTGCTCGCCGATGTATCGGAGCGCGACCGCCAGCGTCGCCACCGCCGGGACGGCGAAGAACGCACCGACGATGCCGAACAACTCGCCACCGAGCGCGATGCCGAGCAGCACCAACGCGGGGTGCAACGACATCGAACGGCTCTGCAGCAGCGGCTGCAGCACGTGACCCTCGATCTGCTGCACCAGCAGCACGATGAGCAACACCAGCAACGCGGTCGTGACGCTCTTGGTCACAAGCGCCACCAACACGGCGAGGGTGCCCGCGACGAACGCACCGACGATCGGGATGAAGCCACCGAAGAAAGTGATCACCGCCAGCGGGGCCGCCAGTGGCACGCGCAGCGCGACCAGGCCGATGCCGATGAAGGTGGCATCCACCGCCGACACGATGGCCTGCGTCCGGATGAACCCGGCGAGGGTCTGCCACACGCGGGTCAGCATCTCGGTGAGGTGGGCGCCGGCGCTGCGGCCGGCCACCGACCGCAGCCAGGGCAGGAACTGCGGGCCGTCCTTGACCATCAGGAAGCACAGGATCAGCGCGACGACGAGCGTGATGAGGATGTGGCTCGCGGTGGTGACACCGGAGAACACGCCGCTGGCGATCTTGTCGCCCGACGCCTGCATCTTGTCGGTGATCGCCTTGACCGCGTTGTCGATCTGCTCGGGCTGCACGTTGAACGGCGGGCCTTGCAACCAGTCCTGAATCTTGCGGACGCCGCCGATCGCCTTGTCGGTCAGCTCGGGCCACTGCGAGGTGACCATCGGCGCCATGAGCGCGATCACTCCACCGATCACCGCGACGGCACCGAGCAGGCTGGCCGCCGCGGCGGCCGCCGGAGCGAACCCCTTCGACCGGAGCCAACGGGCCGGCGGCCAGAGCACCGTCGCCATCGTGAGCGCCAGGAAGACCGGCAGCAACGCCGACCAGAAGATGCCCACGATCTTCAGGAATGCCCAGAGGCCCGCAAGGATCAGCAGGCCACGCAACGCCCAACCGGCGCTCCAGCGCATCCCGCGTCCGATGACCATCGCGCGGTCGACACCGTCGTTGGGGGTGCGAGCCTTGGCCACCTCGGCCCGGGGTGCGCGCTTCCGCTTGGGTGGGGTGGGCGTCTCCTCCGACTCCTCGTCCTCCCGGGGCGGACGCGTCGGTTCCTTGTTCGTGCCCGCGATCTTGTCGGTCAGGCGCGACAGGCCGAGACGGTTGAGCATTGTTCTCCCTTGGCTGAGCGACGCCGGCACTCCCGGGCGTCGTCATACTCAACCAGCTTCCGGAGACGAACGGGAATCTGCGCGCCTGCGGCGGGTAATCTACCGGCACGATGAGTGACTCCTCGGTAACCACCACCCCGTCCACCCCACGTAACCGCCGCATCGCCGCCGGCGCGGGGTTGCTCGCCCTCCTGCTCGGCACGAGCGTGGGCGTCAAGGCGATGGTCGGCGGGTCCGACGACACCGCGAGCTGCCCCGATCCGGCCAATGTGCAGGTCGCTGTCGCGCCGGAGATCTACCCCGTCGTGGCGCAACAGGTGAGCGTGCTGGAGAAGAACCCGGCCCTGTGCGCCGACTACACCGTCACGCGCTCCGCCGGCGAGTCGGTCGGCAAGGCCATCAAGCTGGGCAGCAGCGACGTCCCGGACGTCTGGATCCCCGACTCCTCGATCTGGGTCGACGACGTCGACTCCAAGCTCGGCAAGGACTGGGCGACGAACTCCGGCTCGATCGCCTCCAGCCCGATCGTGGTCGGGGTGCCGAAAGCACAAGAGGGCGTGACCGGGTTCGACAAGACCGCCACCTGGGCCGACTTCCTGACCGCCGACAAGTTGCCGGTCAGCGTCCAGGCGCTCGACTCCTCCTCGTCCGCGCTGGTGGCGATGGGCATCGCCAACCGCAGCGCGACCGACCACGGCGACCGCACCGACCTGCTGCGCTCGATCGTCCGGCTCAGCCGTTCCACGCTGCAACCCGACGTGCTGGCGTCGTTCGCCGTGCAGGACGCCGAGGTGGCACGTGCCTACCCGCTGTCCGAAGCGCAACTGATGGCGTTCAACAAGTCCAACCCGACCCGACAGTTGCACGCGCTCGTCCCGCAGGAAGGCGCCCCGCAACTCGACTACCCGTTCGTCCGCCCGGTCAAGGGACGGTCGGCACCCGACGCCGTCATCCAGGCGCTGCTCACCGCGCTGCGCGGGGCCGACACGAAGTCGGCGCTGTCGACCGCGGGGTTCCGGGTGCCGGGCGGCTCGGCACCCGCCGGCAGCCCGCTCCCGACCGACCTGAAGACGGTCGAACCGCTCAGCGCCACCGAGAAAGTCAGCGCGGTCAAGTCGTGGGCCGACCTGGCGAAGGACGCGCGCATGCTCGTGCTCATCGACGTGTCGGGCTCGATGTCGGCCGAGGTGAAGCCCGGCCAGTCGCGCATCCAGTTGCTCTCGGGCACAGCCAAATTGGCGCTCGACGCGTTGCCGCCGACCACCCAGATCGGTGCCTGGGGGTTCAGCACCGACCTGGACGGCAAGGGCAAGGACTACCTGGAGATGGCCCCGGACATCGCACCGATCGGGTTCACCGCCAAGGGCAAGGCCCACAAGAAGGACCTCATCACCAAGCTCGACCAGTTGCCGGGGCTCGTGGCCAAGAACGGTGACACCGGCCTCTACGACTCGATCTGGGCCGCCTATCAGTCGGCGACGAAGAGCTACCAGCCCGACTACATCAACTCGATCGTCATCATGACCGATGGCAAGAACGACGACCCGGGCGGCGGCCTGTCGCTGCAGCAGTTGTTGGCGAACCTCAAGGGTGCGTACAAGGCCGACAAGCCGATCAAGATCGTCGCGATCTCGATGGGCGAAGACACCGACCCGGCCGCGATGAAGCGGATCGCGACCACCACCGACGGTCTCTCCTACGTCACGAAGACCCCCGACGAGATCGCCACCGTGTTCATCGACGCCTTCCTGCACCGCAGCTGACGATGACGGACACACAGGAACACGACCTGACCGCCCGCGCGATCGCCCGGTGGCGCGAGGAGCTCACCGGCATCGGCGGTCCCAACACCCTGCTCTGGTTCGACTCGTCCGGACGCGGCTCGCTGGAGCTCACTACCGCGCACCCCGCCGGTTTCGCGCGGTTGTTCTCCGCCGGCAGTGCGCACCTGTCGCAGGTCGTACGCGAGTCGTACGCCTACGCGGAGGCGTCGCGTCGGCTGCGCGGCATCCACGCGAAGGTGGAGGAACTGCAGCAGGACCGCGGCATCGACTCCTGCTGGATGGGCATCGGCCTGGCCACCTGGACGCTGCGCGGTGACGGACAGCGTCCGCACGCGCCGGTGTTCCTGCGCCGCGTACGACTCGATCGGGTGCCCGGGCACCCCGACGACCTCTTCATCGAGATCGTCGGCGACGCCACCCTCAACCCGGTGCTGGCGAGCTACCTGCGGCAAGCGCACGGCATCGAACTCGACGTCGACGCAGTCACCGCTTTGGCCCGCGCCGGGGCGCCGTCCGACCCGCGCCAGGCGTTCGACGAACTGCGCCGCGCCTGTGTCGACGTGCCCGGGTTCGAGATCGCCCGGCGCCAGTTCATCAGCACCTTCAACCTCAGCAAGTCCGACCTGGTCGCCGACCTGATGGACGAGCACGCCGACGGCCACCCGGTGCTCGACGCCCTCGCCGGCGCACCGGACGCCGCGACCGCGGTCGGCGCGCTCCCGCCGGAGCGTCAGAACACCGCTCCCGCACGGGGCGTGCTGCCGTCCGACAGCTCCCAGGAGGCCGTGATCGACGCGGTGCTCGCCGGGGCACACCTCACCGTCGACGGCGCCCCCGGCACCGGCAAGACCCAGACCGTCGCCAACCTGGCTGCGGCGCTCGCCGCACAGGGACGTCCGCTGCTGTTCGTGAGCCACAAGCGGGCCGCGATCGACGCGGTGCAGCACCGGCTAGAAGAAGCCGGACTCGGCGACCTCGTCGCGCACATGAGCGACGGACGCCCCGGCCCGGAGTTCGAGGAACTGTTCAACCGGCGCATCCAGGAAGCGATCGCGGCACCGACCGATGCGGGTGCACCACAAGAGAATCCGTCGCCCTTCGCGACCGCGCTGCAGGCGCATCACGAGGCCGTGCATCAACTGCACCAGCCCTGGGGTGTGTCGCTGGCCCAGGTGATCGAGCAGATCGCGGCCCTCGGCCAACAGCGCCCGGTGCCGCGCTCGCACGCCCGCATCGACAGCGCCGACCTGCTGGCGTTGTCGCCGACCCAGCGCGACGAAGCCGCCGGACGCCTGCTCGACGTCGCCCGCAAGGGCGGGTGGACCACGACGGGGGAGAACGACCCGTGGTACGGCGCATCGATCGTCGGCGAGCAGCAGGCCGAGCGCGCCCGGGCCACCGTGAGCGAACTGGCGGCCGACCGCCTCGCCGCGCACCGGTCGTTGATCGACGAGATGTTCGACTCCGTCGGCCTGCCCTCGCCGGTCGACATGCGCGAGGAGGAAGACGGGCTGGAACTGCTCCAGCAGGTCACCGGCACTTTGGAGGTGTTCCGGCCGGAAGTGTTCGAGGCGCCGCTCGGCGAGCTCGCCGGCGCCACCGGCGGACGTGACTACCGTCGCGAGAACGACGTGCACCTCGGCCTGCTCGACCGGCGGCGACTCACCTCCCAGGCCCAGGACCTCCTGCGTCCGGGACCGCGTCCCGACCTGCACGGCGTGTTGGTGCGGGCCCACCGGCAGCGCACCCAGTGGCGCCGGATCGCCGGCAAGGGTTCGCGCCCGTCGGCCCCGAAGGGCCTGGCGGAGGCACTCACCGAACACGAACGGCTGCGCTCCGAGCTCGAATGGCTCGGTGACCGGTTGGCCGGCACCGCTGCCGGAGGTGACCTGCTCGACAAGTCCTTCGACTCCTTGCAGGCGCGCCTCACCCGATTGGCCCGCGCGACCGACCGGCTCGAGGTGATTCCGACCGTCGCCGACGACATCGAGGCGCTCCGAGCGAAGGGGCTCGGCGACCTCGTCGACGACCTGGCCAACCGTCAGGTGCCCACCGAGCAGGTCGTTCCTGAGCTCGAATTCGTCTGGTGGACATCGGTTTTCGAGCACCTTTGCCAACAGTCGGACGACGGCGCTCCCGGCGCGACCTCCACCGGTGACAGTGTGCGGGAGTTGCTCGCGCAGTATGCCGACGACGAGCAGCACCGCCGCGATGCGCGGGTGCAGGCGGTGCGCACCGCCGTCGATGCGCGACTGCAGTCCGTGGTGCGCAACCTGCCCGACCAGGTGCGCGCGGTGCAGCAGGGGCTCGCTCGTGGTGCGAGCCTGCGCGACCTGCTGCCGGTGGCACCCGAGCTGATGATGGCGCTGATGCCGTGCTGGGCGATGAGCCCGCTACTGGTGCCCTCGCACGTGCCCGCCGGTGTGTGGTTCGACGTGGTCGTCGTCGACGAGGCATCCCAGGTCGGCACCGCCGAGGTCGTGCCCGCCGTCCGCCGCGCGGCACAGACGGTGCTGTTCGGCGACCGGCGCCAGACCGGCCCGCACCCGTTCGTGGTCGACGTCGGCCGTGCCGTCGACACCTCCCGGCGCCCGGCGTCGATCGTCGACGAACTCGGGCCGCTGGTGCCGCGGCAGCAACTGAGCACGCACTACCGGTCCAGCGACGGGCGCCTGTTCGACTTCGCGAACGCGCAGGCGTACGGCGGCGCCATCCGCACCTTCCCGCGTCCGGGCGACGAGCGGCCGTTCCGTCTCGACGTCGTCAGCGGGCAGGGCGGCGTCGCCCACGAGATCGATCGGGTCGTCGACCTGGTGGCCGCCCATGCCGCCGACCCGGCCCGCGGCTCGCTGATGGTGGTGACCCTCACCGACGAACACGCCGAGCGGGTCTCGACGGCGCTGGCCCGGCGGGCGAGCACGGACCCCGCGCTGACGCGGTACTTGCAGTCCGACGACCCCAAGCCGCTGCTTGTGCGCAGCGCCCGCCGCGCACAAGGGTTCACCCGCGACGTGGCCGTGGTGACGGTCGCCGCCCGCGTTGACGAGAAGGGCGAGTTGGTCGGTGCTGCCGCCGCCGCCCTGGCCGACCGCGGCGAGCAGGCTCTGCTCGTGGCCTCGACCCGGGCCCGCCTGCGCACGGTGGTGGTGAGTTCGCTGCGCCCCGGAGACATCGCGGTGTCGTCGTTGCGCACCCGCGGCGCCCACATGTTCCGCGACTTGTTGGTGCATGCCGGCACCGGCACGGCCGGCCGGCCGGGCGGCGAGGACGACTCCTCGGTGCAGCCCGAGCAGCAGCCCGGACAGCCCGGCCGCAAGGCGCGCCGTCGGCGCACCGCCTCGGCCGGCAGCGTGCTCGACCGTCCCGCACCGGTGCAGCCGACCGCGGCGCAACACCCGCTCGTCGCCGAACTGGCCCGCCGACTGCGCGACAGCGGTGTCACGGTGCGTTCGGGCGCGGGCCTCGGGAAACCCGGACTCGATCTGGTGCTCGGTGACCCGGACGGCCCCGACCAGTTGGTCGCCCTCGACACCGACGGTTCTACCCTCGCGGCCGAGGCGGAGGTGCGTGATCGCGACCTGGTGCGTCCGCAGCAGCTGCGCGAGCGGGGCTGGCGCTACGAACGGGTCTGTCTCGACGAGATGTTCCGCGACCCGGCCAGACAGGTGTCCCGCCTGGCCGACCTGGTCGGTGACGGCGACGATGTCTGATCGCTCGGACGCACATGGCCGGTCAGCCGGGTCCGAAACGTCAGCAACGTCAGTGCCCGCCGACCGACCGGACGATGCATCACCGCGTCGCGGGCGACGGCACCGCCGCGTGGTGCGACCTGCGACCGGCGGCGACGACGGCCCCGAGCCGCGCGAGGAGCCGGCCACGCCGGACACCGCGGCCGAAGGCGGCGGGGAGCGCGATCACGAGCGGTGGCTGCACGAGCAGCGTCCGCCGCACTGGGGCTGAGTCCCGGAAAGTAGGCCGGAAGTAGCCCAAAAACGAAGGAGCGGATGCCCCGTGAGGGGCACCCGCTCCTTCGAACATGCGATGGATCAGCGACCGGCGCGCAGCGCGTCGCGGATCTCGGTGAGAACGCTGAGCTCGGTGGCGTTCTCCTCCTCCGGCTTGACGAAGCGAGCCTTGAAGGCCTCGTACGGCTTCACAACACCGAAGTAGACGATCGCGGCGACGATGATGAACGCAACGAGCGCGGTCAGGAATGCGCCGACGTGGACGCCACCCGGCGTGTAGCCGGAGAAGTTCGGGGTGCCTCCGGCCTTACCGATGAGGTCCATGATGATCGTGACGAATGCCTTGACGACCTCGCCGAAAACGCCCGCGATGACAACCGCAACAGCGAGCTCGACGACGTTGCCCTGCAGGAGGAATTTCTTGAAGCCGCTCATGGCAGTTTCCTTCTTTCGGGGGATTGCGTACCTTGCATGAATCGCCGAAACAGTAGCGGAGGGCGCGGATCAGCAAAAACTGAAAACGCCGTACAGCGCCCAAATTGTGTGCTAGCCGCGGGGACGCGCGGCGGCCACCAATCCGGTGCCGAGCGTCGCCGCCGTGGCGAGCGAACCCGCCAATTCCGCGGAATTGCGGCGCGGAACGGCGACCACGACCATCACGTCGGCCGTCGCGGAGCCGCCCATTGGTTCAACCTTTGGGGTGGTGGACATCACGACACGAGCCGCACTCACCACCACCCGGTGATCGCCCGGGTCGTACAGATCGAGCAGGTCACCGGGGGAGAGCAATCCCGCCAGCGCCGGATCGGCGAGCGGGATCGTGAAGGCCTGCTCGTCGGCGCGCAGCACACCCCAGGTGGAGCGGGTCGCCCGTGACTGGGTGACCGGTTCGCCGGCCGCGATGGCGGCGGTCGCGGTGCGTCCCGCCGCGGTCGAGAGCGGCAGCACGCCGGGAACAGCGACGCTCGACGGCCACTGCGCGGTGCGCAGGTCGGCCGCCGAGATCTTGGCGCCGGCCGCGATCGGGCGGGCTGCCACGGTGACGGCCACCGTCGCTTCCGGTGCCGGACGCAGCAGCCCCCACGCCGCGCACACCGCGACGGCGACCAGCGCGGCGGCGGCGATGCGGCGCAGCCTGGCCCGCTGCCACCGGGCCTGCCGGCCGGGGCCGCGCAACGCCTCGAAGCGCGCCGACCCGCCGCGCCGCGCGCCGGTCACGGCAACTCGAAGGGGAGGGTGATGCCGTCGAGCGCGTGCTGGCACTCGCAGGTCGCAGCCCCGGTGGGCAGGGCGGCGATGCTCGCCCGGACGAGGTCCTTGAGGTGTTCGACCTTCGTCGCGAACACCGCCAACACCTCGTCGTGGGTGACGCCGGAGTCGCCTTCGACGCCGGCGTCGGCATCGGTCACCAGGCAGATGCTGGTGAAACACATCGCCAACTCGCGGGCGATGGACGCCTCCGGCATGCCGGTCATGCCGACGACCGACCACCCGGCGGCCTGGTGCCAGCGCGACTCGGCGCGGCTGGAGAAGCGCGGGCCGTTGATGACGACGAGCGTGCCGCCGTCGACGGCGGGAAGCTCGCTCTGACCGGCGGCGGCACCGAGCACGGCCGAGCGCCCGGTCGGGCAGTAGGGGTCGGCGAAGCCGACGTGCACCACCGGGCCGGGCTCGTCGTAGACGGTGTGCTCGCGGCCCCAGGTGCGGTCGACGACCTGATCGGGCACCACCACGGTGCCGGGGGAGAAGCGTGGGTCGAGCCCGCCGACCGCGCACGGGGCGAGCACCTCACGCACCCCCACCGAACGCAGCGCCCACAGGTTGGCGCGGTAATTGACCCGGTGCGGGGGGAACCGGTGCCCCTGACCGTGCCGCGCCAGGAACGCCACCGACCGGCCGGCCACCGTGCCGATCACGAGGTCGTCGCTCGGCGCGCCGAACGGGGTGTCGACGCGCACCGCGCGCGCATTGTCGAGGAAGGTGTAGAACCCCGAGCCGCCGATCACGCCGATCTCGGCACGGGGGGAGTCGGTGGGCGACAAGGCGTGTGCAGCGGTGTGGGCAGCGGTGGTCATGGCGGTGAGACTAGTCCGCTGCACCGACCGGGTCGTGGCGGCAACGGGTGCCGCTGTGGACCGTCCGCAGCCGTGCGGGGGCTGTGGACAGCCGGGTGGTCAGGCGGGTGGTCAGTCGGCCGACTTGGTCGCCGTCGAGGCGGCCGGCTTGGAGTCGGAGCTCGCCGCGGGCTTCGCGGCGCTGTCGCCCGAGCCGTTCGAGCTCGAGGTGCTCGAGTCGTTCGAGGTGGTGCTGGCCGGCGTGCTCGAGGAAGAGCCGCCACGGCTGTCGGTGCGGTAGAAGCCCGACCCCTTGAAGACGACACCGACCGAGTTGAAGACCTTGCGCAACCGGCCGCCGCACTCGGGGCAGTCGGTCAGGGCGTTGTCGCTGAATGCCTGGACGATGTCGAACTGATGGCCGCAGTTCTTGCAGGCGTAGGAGTAGGTGGGCACGACGCAGATTCTAGGTCAGGTCGCGGGTCATCCCGGTCGCACGTCCGTCGCGGCGTCCCGAGCGCCCGACCGACGCCAGCCGGCGAGCCGTCCGTGGTCGCTGATCGCGCGCACCCTGCGCACCACGCAGGAGCGCGCGGCCGACGGGGTGACGATCAACAGTTGGTCGCCGCGGTGGAGCACCGAGCGGCGGGTCGGCACGAACGATTCGTCGTCGCGCTTGACCAGCGTGACGTTCGCGCCCTTGGGCAGCCGCAACTCGTGCACCTCCACCCCGTGCAGCAGCGAGTGCGGGCCGATCCGCACCTGCAGCATCTCGGCGTTCAATTCGTCCAGTGGCATCGATTCCAACTCGACGTCGACCACGTGCGACTCGTCGACGATGCCGAGCCGGCGCGCCACCCAGGGCAGCGTCGGGGCCTGCACGAGGGTGAACACCACGACCAGCACGAACACGAGGTCGAAGATCCACTCCAGGCCCTGGCTGCCGAGCGTGAGCGGCACCGTGGCCAGCACGACCGGCACCGCACCGCGCAGGCCGGCCCACGACAGGAACAGCTTCTCGGGGGTGGTGATGCCGAACCCGGGCATCGACCCGAACACCGACAGGGGGCGGGCCACCAGCAGCAGCACCAACCCGACGACGAGCGCCGGGAACAGCTGGTCCTGCAGACGGGACGGCGCGGCGAGCAGACCGAGCAGCACGAACAGCCCGATCTGGGCCAACCAACCGAACGACTGGGCGAAGCCGCGCACGGCTTGGCGGTGTGGGAGACCCAGGTTGCCGAGCACCAGCGCGCACAGGTAGACCGCGATGAAGCCGCTGGTGTGCACGGCATCGGCCACCGCGAACGCCAGCACACACGCGGCGAGCACGCCGATCGAGAACAGACCCGACGACCCGGGGGCCGCGCGCTTCATCAGGGTGCCGAGCACATAACCGAGCGCCAGGCCGATCGCGGCGCCGACGGCGAGTTCAAAGCCGGCGTGGAACCCCACGGACAGCCAGTTCGGGTCGGGTCGTCCGGGTGCCGCCGCCGATGCGAGCGCCGAGACCAGCAGCACGACGGGGGCGTCGTTGAAGCCCGACTCCGCCTCCAGCACACCGGTGACACGGTGGGGCAGCGGCACCTTGCGCAGCACCGAGAAGACGGCCGCGGCGTCGGTCGAGGAGACGATGGCGCCGAGCAGGAACGCCGTGGTCCAGTCGAAGTGGAGCAGGTAATGGACGGCGACACCGACGACCGCGACCGATATCAGCACACCGACGGTGGACAACAACATCGCCGGCACCACGCTGCGCCTGATCGCCGACCACTGCGTGGTCAAACCACCTTCGGCCAGGATCAGCACGAGCGCCGAGTAACCGAGCACCTCGGTCATCAGTGGATCGGAGAACTCCAGGCCGAACCCCGCCTCGCCGAGCACGACGCCCATCGCGAGATAGAGCAGCAGCGTCGGCAGCCCCGACTTGTTCGCTAGGCGCACCGCGGCGACCGCAACCAGCAGCACCGCGCTGCCGATGAGCAGGGTGCGGGTGAGGTCGTCGAGGTCGTAGGCGCCCGACTTGGGCACGGCGCCGAGAGAACCGGCGAACGCAGCGACGTCCGTCAGGTGCATCGAGCGCTCCTTCCGGTCAGGCCGTGCGCGGCCGGTTCAGTTGTCCCCGGGCTGGATTCTTCCAGTTGCTGGATCGCGCTCGCGCACCGCTTGCGTCGTGAGCACCGCGTCGACCGGAAGATCGTGCGGTTCGCGGGGCACCTGTCGCACGATCTCCTGCTCGAACACCATCGCGACGACGAGCGTGCCGGGCCTGCGCAACGGGAGAGTGCGGTCGTAACACCCACCGCCCTGCCCGAGCCGGTATCCGTCCCGATCGATGGCGAGGCCCGGGATGAGGAGCACGTCGGCGGACGCGACGGCGTCGATGCCGAGGTCGACCCCGGGCCCGGCGACATCGTGCCATGACAATCGCAGGTCGGGAAGGGTGTCGGGCACCAGCACCCGCCACCCGGCGTCCTGCAGCCCGGCGATCAATGCCTGCGTGGGCGGCTCGGTCGCCCACGACTCGTACGCCGTGATGGTGCCGGGGGTGCGGGGTGCCAGCCAGGTGAGCAGACGGTCGCGGAAGGCCGCCGCGGTGGCGCCGCGATCGGTGGCCGGGTCGTCGCGCCACTGCCGACGCGCCGCGCGCACCGCCGCCCGCGCCGCCTGCTTGTCGGCCGGAAGTTCGGGCAGGGCGCGCGACGTGCTCATCCGTCCAGTGTGACGGGCCGAGTGCGCGAGCCACAGGTGAGCCCGGCGCAACCCACGGCAGAATGCAATGCGGCTCCACTAGCCTGACACCCATGAGTGAGTCCGCACCCAGTGACGTTGTCAAGGCCGTCATCCCGGCGGCCGGTCTCGGCACCCGTTTCCTGCCGGCGAGCAAGGCGATCCCGAAGGAAATGCTGCCGGTCGTCGACAAGCCGGCCATCCAGTACGTCGTCGAGGAGGCCGCACGGGCCGGCATCGACGACGTCTTGATGATCACCGGACGCAACAAGGCCGCGTTGGAGGACCACTTCGACCGGCACTGGGAGTTGGAGGCGGCGCTCGAGCGCAAGCTCGACGACAAGAAGCTGCGCCGGGTGCGCAAGTCGGCCGACCTCGGCAACGTGCACTTCGTGCGTCAGGGCGAGCCGCTCGGTCTCGGTCACGCGGTGCTGCGGGCCAAGGCGCATGTCGGGCAGCAGCCGTTCGCGGTGTTGTTGGGCGACGACCTCATCGACGAGACCGAGACCCTCCTGCAGCAGATGATCGCCGCCCGCGGACGCTACGGCGGCTCGGTCGTGGCGCTGATGGAGGTGCCGCGCGACCAGATCAACCTGTACGGCTGCGCCGCGGTGGAGGCGCTCGACGGTGAGGACGACGTGGTGCGGGTGACGTCGATGGTCGAGAAGCCCGACCCCGCCGAGGCGCCCTCGAACCTCGCGGTCATCGGGCGTTACGTGCTCGACCCGTCGATCTTCGAGGTGCTGGCGCAGACGGCGCCCGGACGCGGCGGCGAGATCCAGCTGACCGACGCGCTGCTCACGCAGGCGCAGAGCGGCGCGCCGGGCGGCGGGGTGGTCGGTGTGGTCTTCCGGGGCAACCGGTACGACACCGGCGACCGACTCGACTACCTCAAGGCGGTGGTGCGCCTCGCGGTGCGTCACCGTGACATCGGCGCCGAGTTCCGCACCTGGCTGGCCGAATGGGTCGACACCGACGAAGGGGCGGGTCGGCTCGAGGACCGCCAGCTGAGGCACTGATGGCGGCGACCCGTCTGCTGCCCCCGCAGGACTACGCCGACCGGCTCGTCGGCGCCGTCCACCGGTTGCCGTCGACCCCGATCGCCATCGGCGACGCCCACGGACGCGTGCTGGCCGAAGACGTCACCGCCAGGTATTCGCTGCCGGGGTTCGACAACTCGGCGATGGACGGTTACGCCGTGCGTGCCGCCGACGTGCCGGCGCCCGGCACGACCCTTCCGGTGGCGGGTGTGATCCCGGCCGGTGACACCCGGCAGGTGCGGCTCGAACCGGGCACGGCCTGGCAGATCATGACCGGCGCCGCGGTGCCCGACGGCGCCGACGCGATCGTGCAGGTCGAACACACCGACGGCGGCACCGAGCAGGTGCGGTTCGAAGTCGCGGCCGTCGCCGGCAGGTCCATCCGCGCCGCGGGTGGCGACGTGCAGGCCGGTGCGCTGGTGCTCCCGGCCGGCACCCGGATCGGTGCCCGGCACGTGCCGGTGCTTGCCGCGTCCGGACGCGCGGAGGTGCCCGTGGTGCCCCTGCCGAAGGTCGCGCTCATCAGCACCGGTGACGAACTGCGTTCTCCCGGCGAGGAACTCGACCACGGGCAGATCATCGACACCAACGGACCGATGCTCGCCGCGTTGGTGCGCCAGGCCGGCTTCGAGGTCGCCCGGGTCGACCGCTGCGGCGACACCGGTGACGCCGTGCGTGACGCGGTCGACGCAGCGCTCGCTGCCGGCGCCGACGCGATCATCACCTCCGGCGGGGTCAGCGCGGGTGCGTTCGAACCGTTGAAGGCGGCGTTCGAGGGCGGCACCGAGGTCGAGTTCAGCAAGATCGCCATGCAACCGGGCAAGCCACAGGGCTTCGGGTTCGTGCGCACCGACGTCCCGCTGTTCGCGCTGCCGGGCAATCCGGTGTCGTCGCTGGTGTCGTTCGTCGTGTTCGTCGCGCCGGCGCTGCGGGTGATGGCGGGGCGTTCGCCGCAGATCGGCTGGATGACCGCAACGGTCGCCGACGGCTGGCGCACCCCCGACGAGCGCACCCAGCTGGCTCGTGTGCGGCTCGAGCACCGCGGCGACGGCCACTTCGCCACCGCCAGCGGAGGCCCGGGGTCGCACCTGATGGGTGGACTCTCGACCGCCGACGGACTCGCCTGGATCGATGCCGAGGTCGACGAGGTGCGCGCCGGTGACCGCATCCGGATCATCGGGCTGGACGGTGAGTTCGTGTGAGCGACAAGGGTTCCGGTCTGACCCACGTGCGGTCGGACGGCACGGCGCATATGGTCGACGTGAGCGCCAAGCCGGTCACCGCACGGCAGGCGCAGGCGCGTGGGTCGGTGCGGCTCTGCGACGCGGCGATCGAGGCACTGCGCTCCGACACGGTGCCCAAGGGTGACGCGCTCGCGGTCGCCCGGATCGCCGGCATCCAGGCTGCCAAGCGCACTCCGGAACTGGTGCCGTTGGCCCACCCGGTGGCGGTGCACGCCGTCGCCGTCGACCTCGTGGTGCGCGACGACCGGGTCGACATCGAGGCCACCGTGCGCACCGCCGACCGCACCGGCATCGAGATGGAGGCGCTCACCTGCGTCAGCGTCGCGGCGCTCGCCCTCGTCGACATGGTCAAGGCCGTCGACAAGCACGCGCGCATCACCGACATCCGGGTGACCGCCAAGTCGGGCGGACGCTCGGGCGACTGGAGCGAGGATGCCTGACGCCGTCGTGATCACCTGCTCGACCCGGGCGGCGTCCGGGGTCTACCCGGACACCTCGGGCCAACTGCTCGCAAGTGCGTTGCGGGAGTGGGGTTTTGCCGTCGCCGAGCCGGTTGTCGTCGCCGACGGCGCACCGGTGGGGGAGGCGTTGCGGGCCGCGCTTGCCTCAGGGGTCGATCTGGTGTTGACCACCGGCGGCACCGGGCTCAACCCGACCGACCGCACCCCGGAGGAGACGGCACCGCTGCTCGACCGGCTCGTGCCCGGCATCCCCGAAGCCCTCCGGGCGCCGGGGGTGGCCAAGGGCATTCCCGGGGCGATGCTGTCGCGTGGCGTCGCCGGTGTCGCCGACCGCACGCTGGTGATCAACCTGCCCGGCTCGTCGGGCGGGGTGAAGGACGCGCTCGCCGTGCTCGCACCGGTGATCGCCCACGCCCTTGATCAGATCCGTGGTGGTGACCACCCCCGATGAGTGACCGGCACTGGCCGGCGGCGGTCGAAGCACGCAACGACGGACATCGGATCAAGTTGCGGCCGTTGCGAACTCGCGCCGACCGGGTGGAGTACCTCACGCTGCGCCGGGCCAACGCCGACTGGAACCGTCCGTGGGACTCCTCGCCGCCGAATCCGACACCCGGCGTCATCTCGTTCGCGCAGATGGTGCGCCAGCAGGATCGCGAGGGCAAGGCCGGCCGGTTGCTCCCGTTCGCGCTCGAGGTCGACGGGGCGCTCGTCGGCCAGGTGCATCTGTTCGGCATCTCCCGCGGTGCGTTGCTGTCGGCGTCCGCCGGGTATTGGATATCCGAAAGCGTTGCGGGACAAGGGATCATGCCGTTCGCCCTGGCGATGGCCATGGACCACGCCTTCCAGCGGGAGGGGCTGCACCGGGTCGAGGTCAACATCCGGCCCGACAACGGGCCGAGCCTGCGGGTGGTCGCCAAGCTCGGGATGCGCGACGAGGGAGTGCGCCGCGCCTACCTGCACATCGACGGCGCCTGGCGCGACCACCGTACGTTCGCTCTCACCACCGAGGACCTCGCCGGGGAGCGCGTCGTCGACCGCCTCAATCGCCTTTCGGGGCAATCACTTCCGCGACACACCGATTAGGTCCACGATCGTTGCCGACCGCGCAACTACCGTCGGGTTCGTGCCGACCACCAGCTTGCTCATCCTCCTCGTCGTCGCGATCTGGGCTGCCTACCTGTTGCAGCATTGGATTCGTCGGCGGGAGGCGATGGCGACCGCTCGGTCGGTCGACCGCTTCTCCGAGGCGATGCGAGTGCTCGCCAAGCGCGACCCGCTGCCGCAGGGCATCGCCCCGATGGTGCGGTCGCGTCCGACCTCGGCTCCGCCGCCGCAGGTCAGTGTGAAGACCGCGCGCACCTCGTTGCGCGCCGGACAACCGACCGTGGGAGACGAGATGAACGACGCACAGCAGGCCGGGACGCAGGCGCCGAAGCAGACGCCCGCGCGCGAGCGGTTCGCCGGCATCGCCACCGGCGGCAAGCAGGCGCTGGCCAAGGTGCGCGGGTTGAACGGGCGGCAGGTGCGCGGCATCTCGCTGCTCGGCGCGCTCGCCCTCACCGCTGTCGGTCTCGTGCTGGCTCCGTTCGGTGTCGTCTCCTGGTTCGTGCCCCTGGTCGGCCTGCTCGCCACCGTCGGCGTGGTCGCGTGGCTGCGCAGCAGCGTCGTGGCCCAGCAGCGGGCACGCAGCGCCGCTCCGGTGCACCGGGCGCCCCGTCGCACGGTGCGCACCGAGTCGTTCGCCGCCCCGGCCGACACCGCCGCGTTCGAGGCCCTCGAGGCCGAGGAAGCAGCCGCGACGACCGAATCGGTCCACGCCGCAGCGCCGTTCGGTTTCGAGGAGCAGGCTGAGGCCCCGGTTGCCGAGACCGTCGTCGCCGAGTCCGACGTGGTGTTCGACGCCCGCGACAACGACGCCGACGGCTGGCGCCCGACGCAGGTGCCGCGTCCGACCTACGCGATGAAGGAGCGGGCCCCGCAGACCGAGGTGGCCCCGGCCCCGACGGTCGAAGACCTCCCGTTCGACGGCCTCGCGCTCGACGAAGACCTGGAGGAACTGCCCGCGGTCTACCGCGCCGGTTGAGCCACTCACAGCTTTCGCCGACGGCGTCCGTCCCACCTCGGGGCGGGTGCCGTTCGCATCCCGGCCGATTGGTGGCCGACCGACGCCGAGTGTTATCGTGTTCCTCGCTCTTGGGGCTATGGCGCAGTTGGTAGCGCGTCTCGTTCGCAATGAGAAGGTCAGGGGTTCGAATCCCCTTAGCTCCACAAGATGCAGCAGGGACCGGCACGTTGGTGCCGGTCCCTGCTGCATTCCCTGCCACACCTCTCCCGCAAACGCTGCGCTCGCCCCGAGACGCGAGATCAGGCGCGACGTCGGCTCGTGCGCGACCGCGGCGCCGATGAGCTCGCCGACCCAGTACCGGCCGCGCAGTTCCTCGTCGAGCATGTCCTTGGTCACTCGCATTGCGTCGCTCCTTCAGACGCGCCGGTACGCGCCGGTCGCGTCGAGGAGCCGAGCGCCGATCAGTGTTGCCTCGGACCGTACGGGGCCGCTGCCGGTGACGACCGAGCGGGTCCACCGGATCTGAGGCAACAGCGCAGCGGACATCCGCGCTGCAACTCGACCGTCGCCCCCGTCGAGATCCGCGCAATTGCGGGGAATCTCGACTCGACGGGTGCTGAGTTGCAGCGCGGGTGTCCGCTAGTCCTTCCTCAGTAGATCGGGTGGTGCGCCGCGAGCACCCGATCCGGGTCGACCCGCTCTCGCACCGCCCGCAGCCGGGCGAAGTCGCCGGCCGAGTAGCCGGTGCCCACCTGGCTCTCCCCGTGGTTGAAGCTGGGGAAGCTGCGCTCGTTGGTCCACGGGGTCATGGCCCGGCGCACCGACTGCCCGGCAGCCTGGCCGGCGGCCGCCGCTTCGGGGAAGGGCGCGATCGCGCAGGCGAACATCGCGAACGAACCGGGGAGCGCCGAGATCGCACCGCCGTGCTCGGGCGAACGCCCGATCGCGCCGCCGAGCTGCCGCAACTCCAGGAAGGTCAGCGCGCACTCGGCCGACGGACCCACCTCCTGCAGCAACGCGCGCACCCCTTCCTCACCGAGCTCGTCGAGGATCGCCCCCTGCGCGACACTCGGCGTGGGTTCCGGCGGGTCCATGTGCACGTCGGTCAGGACGGTCGTCGGCATGTCGGCGAAGGTGTCCATCTCCGGCGCGACCGCCCGCAGCGGCGCGAGCACCGCCGCGGCATCCTCGGAACTGCCGAGCACCGCCCCGTCGATGACCACGATCCGGCGACCGGACAGGAACGGCGGCAGTTCGGGCAGCGGCGGAAAGCGCATGATCCGCAGCGAGGTGGTGACCTCCTCCGGGGCGGTCTTCGCCCACGTTGCCCAGGTGCGCAGCACCGGGTCGGCGTGCCCGATGTCCCAGAGCATCATCCCGGCGTGCACGGTCGCGAGCGGAAACAACTCCATCTCCACCGCGGTGACGATGCCGAAGTTCGCCCCGACCCCGCCGCGCAGCGCCCAGAACAGCTCGGGGTCGCTCTCGGCGTCGACACGCATGAGTTCGCCTGCCGCAGTGACGAGTTCGATCACCCGCACACTGTTGGCCGCCAGGCCGTACCGGCGTCCGTAGAAACTGAGACCACCGGCGAGCGTGTAGCCCACGACGCCGACGTCGGCCGCCGAACCGTGCAGCACCATGAGCCCGTGCTCGGCCGCTGCGCCGATGACGTCGGCCCAGATGGCGCCGCCGCCGATGCGCGCCAGGCGTCGCGGAGCGTCGATGTGCACCTCGGTCAGGCGACCGGTGCGCAGCAGCACGACGTCGGAGAGGTCCTGGTGGTGCACCAGGGGAGCCGCGGCGTGCCCCGTGGTCTGCGGCGCGATGCGCAGCCCGAGGCCGACGACGGCGCGCACGATCGCGGCGACCGCGGCGGCGTCGCCGGGTTCGGCGACGGCCACCGGGGCCTGCCGCACCGCGAGGTCCCACGGGGTGGTCAGGGCGTCGTACTCGGGGCCACCCGGTAGATGGACGACGCCGGGGAATTCGGCCTGCAACGAGGAGGCCGAGGAATGGACGGATGCGATGGTCATGTGCCGACCGCTGCCTTTCGGTTCGTGAGTGGTGAACATCGTCAACGATCCGGCCGGTGACCCACCGGCCACCATCCCGCGCGGTCGGGTGGTTGCGGCACCGCGTGCGCGGGGGCACACGCACCCCCAGAACATTGGGATAGCGGCGACGCCCCGATCGACGCACACTGGGGGTATGGTGCCCGCCCTGATGGCCACCCGCGTCATGCGGGACGTTGACGTGCTCTCCCGCGCCGGTCTCGATCTCGAGACCTTCCTCGACGAGGCAGCCGACTCGATCGCGCGCGCCATCCCGCACTCGGCCGCCTGCCAGTCGTCCCTCGACCCGAGCACCCTGCTGCTCACCGGCACCTTCAAGACCGGACGGCTCAAGGGGTTCGACGAGCAGGACCACCAGTGGGGGCTGGTGGAGTTCGGCACCCGGGAGGAGTCGTCCTTCGAGGCGCTCGCGCACGCCGAGGTGCCGGCGATGGCGGTGCAGTTGCAGTCGCCCGACTCGCGCCGGCTGGCGGGGTTCCTGCGACCGGTCTACGGGTTCGGCGACGAGTTGCGGGTCATCGCGCGCGACGGCAACGCCGCCTGGGGTGGCATCGCCTTGCACCGCGACGTCGGCGAACCGCACTTCACGCAGGACGACGTGGATCTGGGCGCCGCCCTGTCGCCGCTGCTCGCGCGGGGCATCCGCTCCGGCATCCTCACCGCGGTCGTCAACGCTCCGGCGGTCATCGCCGGGCCCGCCGTCATCGTCGTCGACGCCGACGACCAACCGGTGATGGTCAGCGAGGCGGCCGAGGTGCGGCTCGGCGAGCTCATGATGTCGCCGGACGGTGTCAGCTCGGCGGCCATCGTCTCCGGCCTGATCGGCGCGGCGCGCCGGTACTCCGCCGGCGAGATCGACCGTCCGCCGCGGTGCCGGGTGCGCGGCGCGAGTGGCACCTGGCTGGTGCTCTACGCCACCACCATGCAGGGCCGCGACGGCGCTCGCGGACAGGTCGCCATCACCATCGACGAGGCCAGCCCACCCGAGATCGTGCCGCTCGTCATCTCGGCGTTCGACCTCACCGAACGCGAGCGGGACGTCGTGCAACGGGTGATCCAGGGCCTGGACACCAAGGAGATCGCCGCCGCGATGTTCCTGTCGACCTACACCGTGCAGGACCACCTCAAGTCGGTCTTCGAGAAGGCCGGCGTGCACAGTCGTCGCGAGCTGATCGCCCGCATCTTCTTCGATCAGTACGTGCCCCGGATGAACTCACCGCTCGGCCCGGACGGCTGGTTCGCCTCGTCCTGACGTGGTTCGGGCGGGCCCGTGCGGTTGATACGCTCAGCCCGCACTTTCGGCGCGATTCCAGGAGCAGACACAAGTGGTGGACTTCAACGAGGCCTTCGGACCGGGCGATGTCGACGGCGGCCTCATCAACGTCGTCGTCGAGATCGGCAAGGGCAGCAGCCTCAAGATCGAGTGGGACCGCGAGAACAAGGTGATGAAGCTCGACCGCGTCGAACCGGCGATCTTCGCCAAGCCGACCAGCTACGGCTTCATCCCGCAGACCCTCGACGAGGACGGCGACGAGCTCGACGTGCTGATCCTCACCGACGAGCCGCTGCCGACCGGCCTGGTGATGGAAGGCCGCGTCATCGGCGTCATGAAGTTCGTCGACGACGGTGAGGTCGACGACAAGGTCGTCGTCGTGCCGTCCGACGACCGCAACACCGGCGACGCGATCACCTCGCTCGACCAGGTGCAGCCGCAGCTGATCAAGCAGATCGAGTTCCACTTCAACAACTACAAGGCGCTGAAGAAGCCGGGCTCCACCAAGGTGGAGCACTGGGGCGACGTCGCGGAGGCCATCGAGGTCATCCACGAGTCGATCCAGCGCTGGAACGACAAGTAGGAATGAGCTACCCCGACGGGCCGGCGGCGCTGTTGCAGCGCGAGCCGGCCCATCGTGTGTCACCCCGGGCGAAGGTGATGTGGACGATCTCCGAAGCGATCGGGGGCGTGATCATCGCCGGACTCGCGTTCTGGCTGTGGACCCGCGACTGGATCCCGGCGCCGTGGGACACCGTGCTGCTCGTGCTCACCGTGGTCGAAGCTGCCGTGAGCATCGTCGTCGTGCCGCAGTGGCGCTTCCGGGTGCACCGCTGGGAGATCACACCCGAAGCCGTCTACACCCAGCACGGGTGGCTCAGCCAGGAACGTCGGGTGGCGCCGATCCCACGGATCCAGACCGTCGACACCGAACGCGGACCACTGGCCCAACTCCTGCGGCTGTCCACGGTCACGATCACGACTGCGTCGTCGAGGGGCGAACTCAGGATCGCCGGGCTGGAACGCGCCGACGCCGACCGCATCGTGGCGGAACTGACGACGATCGCCGCGGCCGACGGCGGCGACGGCACATGACCGACGAGCCGCCCGCGCGGTCGCAGGCACCGGTCGAGCCGACTCCCGCCGACGCGCAGTGGCACCGCCTCGACCCGCGGATGCTGCTCATCCATCCGGTGCGCGAGATCGTGCAAGCGGTGCCGTGGTTGTTCGGTGTGCTCATCGCCGGCAGCAGCTTCGGCGACGGTGAGCGGCAGTGGCTCTGGCCGTTGGTCGGTGCCGGCGCGGTCATTGGCTTCAGTGTGCTGCGCTGGTTCACCACCACCTATCGATTCACCTCCGAGCAGGTGCAGTTGCGCACCGGGCTGGTGCGGCGCAACACCCTCGCGGCCGCGACCGAGAAGGTGCGTGCGGTCGACGTGACCGCGCCCTTGCTGCACCGCCTGCTCGGTCTTGCGGCGGTCGAGATCGGAACGGGCGCGGGGGAGAAGGCGGTGAAGCTCGACGGGCTCGGTGCCGCCGAGGCGGCCCGGTTGCGCGCCGACCTGCTGCATCGCAGCGCCCCCACCGAAACCGCTGCGGCACAAGCAAACCCCGACGGTCGGGATGACCAGCCGGAGTACGTGGCGGCAGTCGACGATGTGCTCTACCGGTTCGAGCGCAAGTGGTTGCGCTACGCGCCGCTCGGCTTCGCCGGACTCGCCACCGCGGGTGTGGTGTTCGGATTCACGGTGCAGGCCGTCGACCAACTCGGCCTTCGGCCGAGCCGCGCCGACCTGCCGGGAGCACTGAACCGGGTGGAGGGCCTCGGCGTGCTCTTCCTGATCGCGCTCGTCGGTGTCGTGGCGATCGTCGCGGTGTCGTTCTTCTCGGTCGCCGGAGCGGCCCTCACCTACTACGGGTTCACCCTCGGCCGCGACCGGGCGGGACGCACGCTGCACCTGCGGCACGGACTGGTGACCACCCGGTCGATCTCGCTGGAGGTGCGACGGCTGCGCGGGCTGGAGGTGCGCCGTCCGCTGCTGTTGCGCGCGGCCGGCGCCGCCCGGCTGAACGCCATCGTCACCGGGGTGCAGCGCGGCGAGCCCAGCACCGCGGCCAGCACGCTGTTGGCGCCGTCGTCGCCGCTGCCGGTGGTGACCCGCACCGGCGACGCGGTGCTGCGGACGGCGGTCGTCGACCTACCGGTACAGCCGCACGGCGCCACCGCCACCCGGCGGCGTTACACCCGCGCGGTCGCGCCGGCGGCCGTGCTCGCGGCCGTCGGGCTCGCGCTCGGGCTGTGGCTCGACCTGCTGCTGTCGGGTGTGGTGCTCGCGGTCGTGCCGCTCGTCGGCGCGGTGCTGCTCGGCCGTTCCCGGGCACGCATGCTCGGACACGCGGTGACCCCCGATTACCTCGTCACCCAGAGCGGGTCGCTCGCCGCCCAGCGCAGCATTGTCGCCCTCGACGGGACGGCGGCGGTCACCGTGCGCCGCAGCTTCTTCCAGCGGCGCGCGGGCATCGCCACGGTCGAGCTCGCGCTGGGTGCCGGGGCACAGGGCTACACCGTGATCGACCTACTCGACCCGCAGGCCGAGGCGCTCGCCGGTCACCTCCTCGAGCGGGCCCTGCGTCGCTGACCGCTCGGTCACGACCAGGTCGGCAACCACATCCGCATGTGCCACACGTTGTAGGGCACGACCTCGGCGGTGTAGACCGGCCAGAAGAACACGAAGAGCGCCACCGCCAACACCACGTAGGTGCTCACCGCGATCATCCCGAACCGCCGGCGGCGCGGATCGGCGTCCGGTGGGCCGAGCACGAGCCCGAGCACGAACACCACCGCCAGCACGACGTACGGCGAGAACGCCACGGCGTAGAAGGTGAAGATCGTGCGCTCCTGGTAGGTGAACCAGGGCAGCCACGCCGCCGCGATGCCGGCGAGGATCGCCGGTGCGCGCCAGTCGCGGCGCAACACCCAGTGGAAGATCAGCACGACCAGTGCGATGGTGCCGAGCCACCAGATGGCCGGGTTGCCGATCGGGTTGATCGTTTTGACGCACTTGGCGACTTCGCAGCCCTCGGTGCCCTTGGTCGGCCACTCCATGAAGAACAGGGTGGGCCGCGACTGGATCATCCACGACCAGGGGTTCGACTCCCAGTTGTGCGGACTCTTGATGCTGGCCGCGGAGTTGTACATGTCGACGTGGTAGTGCCACAGCGACCGCAGCGAGTCGGGCATCCAGGAGAAGAGCGAACTGTCCGGCGACAGACCGGTGTCCTTGTCGGCGGGGTTGAGCGTTGCCCACTGCCGGCCCCAGGCGTCCTTCGAGGCGAACCAGCCCCACCAGGTGACCAGGTAGCTGATCAGCGCGATCGGCACCATGTAGATCATCGCCGGCACGGAGTCCTTGATGACCGTGGCGCTGATCCAGCGACGCACACCGACCGCGCGCCGCGCGCCGAGGTCCCACCACACGCTCATCAGGCCGAAGAAGACCAGGAAGAAACCGCCCGACCACTTGGTGGCCATGTCGAGGCCGATGCACAGGCCCGCCACCCAGCGCCACGGACGCAACCCGAGGAACGGCCCAGCCCAGGACGCGTCGTCCCACGTGCCCTCGACCTTCAACGCCGCGACCTTGTCGGCGAGGATCCGCCGGGTGCGTTCCCGGTCGGCGAGGAGGGCGACGAACGCGGCGAGCGCCCAGAACATCACCATGATGTCGAGGATCGCCGTGCGCGAGAGCACGAACTCCATGCCTTCGACGGCCATCAGGATCGCCGCGACGGTGGCCAGGAGCGCCGACCGGAACAGGTGCCACGCGGCGCGTCCGGTCAGGTAGATCGCGATGGTGCCGAGCAGGCAGATCGCGAACCGCCACCCGATGCTGTTGTCGATGCCGAACAACCACTCGCCGGCGCCGATCACCCATTTGCCCAGCGGCGGGTGCACGACGAAGTCGGCCTCGTTGCCGTAGACCCCCTGCTGCCAGTGGCCCATCGTGAACAACGAGTCGGCCGCCTTGGCGTCCTGCACGGCGGGGGTCGGCTTCATCTCGAAGCCGTACTCGATCATCGACCAGCCCTGCTTGACGTAGTACGTCTCGTCGAAGACCAGCTGGTGCGGGCGGCCGAGCTGCCAGAAGCGCAGGAACCCGCCGATCACCGTGACGATCGCCGGGCCGAGCCAGGCCCACAACTTCTCCTGCGCCGTGCGGGGTCGCCCGAGCAGGCGACGCCGCAGCGCCGCGCGCTCATCGGTCAGGGAAGGCACCCGGTGAGGGTATTACGCGCGGATGGGTGGAACGCCGTCCGGCTCGCTGGAGCGCCGACAGCGCCCGCGCAATACGCTGCCGTGCATGGCCGAAGGAATCCTGATCCTGGCAGCGACCCCGATCGGCGACCCGCGCGATGCCGCACCCCGGCTCGCGCAGGAACTGCTCGCGGCCGACATCGTCGCCGCCGAGGACACGCGCCGGTTGCGGCGTCTGCTCGACGCGCTCGGCGTGGAGCCGTCCGCCAAGGTGGTCAGCTACCACGAACACAACGAGGCGTCCCGGTCGGCCGAACTCGTCGACACGGTCGCCCGCGGCGGACGCGTGGTGGTGGTGACCGACGCGGGGATGCCGTCGGTCTCCGACCCCGGCTACCGGGTCGTCGCCGAGGCCGTCGCGCGCGACCTGCGGATCACCTGCGTGCCCGGGCCGTCGGCCGTGCTCATGGCGCTCGCGGTGTCGGGGCTGCCGGTCGACCGGTTCTGCTTCGAGGGCTTCCTGTCCCGCAAGGCAGGGGAGCGGTCACGCCAGGTGGCCGCCCTGGCCGACGAACGGCGCACGATGGTGTTCTTCGAGGCGCCGCACCGGCTGGCCGACATGCTCGCCGCCCTCGCCGAGGGGTTCGGCGGCGACCGCAAGGCCGCGGTCTGCCGTGAGCTGACCAAGACCTACGAAGAGGTGAAGCGCGGCGGGCTCGCCGAGCTGGCCGAGTGGGCGGTGGAGCACGCCCGCGGTGAGATCACGATCGTCGTCGCCGGTGCGCCCGCGGTGGCCGCCACCGTCGACGACTCCCTGCCGCGGGTGCTCGAACTGGTCGCGCAGGGCACCCGGCTCAAGGACGCCGTCGGTCAGGTGGCCCAGCAGACCGGGCTGTCGAAGAAGAAGCTGTACGACGCGGCGCTTGCCGCACGACACCCGTAGTAAAGGGAAGTGGTCGCTGCAGCGACCACTTCCCTTTACTACGGGTGTCGTGCGGGCTACTTCTGGTTGCACCACGGGTCGTAGGGCAACCGCAGGCTCGCGTCGGTGGGGTCGTCGGGGGAGTAACACACCCACACCGCGCGCCCCTGGAACTCGAAGGCGTCGGCGTCGACGGTGCCCTTCACCGTGTGTGTGCCGGAGCCGACGCGATAGTTCACGGTGATTTGCAGGTCGCCGCCGTCGGCGGCGCGGGACGTGACGGTGCCTTCGGTCATCGATCGGTAGTCGGGCTGCTGCGAGTGCTGCCACCACCGGAACCCACCCCAGGCGAGCAGCACGATGCCCGCGGCCAGGAGTGCGAGCGGCAGGCGCGGGTTACGCAAGGGCTTCGGAGTCGCGGCGTTTGCGGGCGAACCGGCGCACCCGTCGGATCATCCGCCACATCAAGTACGCGAGCAGCGCCAAACCGACGATCACCAGCACCGGGATGAAGATCGCGACGAGCGAGAGCCCGACCGATCCGATGTCCTCGGCGGTGGAGACGAACGGTGCGCCCATGCCGAGGGACGCGGTGTTGATCACCGGGCGTGCGCTGGCCTTGCCGGCGTGCACGACGGCGGCGATGAGTCCGCCGCCGATCGCGGAGATCCACGGGTTGTCGGCCATGAACCCGGAGTTGTCGAGCGTTCCGGCCGACGCCGTCGCGGCAGCCACCACACCGCCGATCGTCGGGCGGACGGCGGTGCCGACGATGTCGTTGAGGCTGTCGACCGCAGGGATCTTGTCGAGCACCACCTCGGCGACCAACAGCAAGGTTGCGCCGCCGATCGCCCACGGCGACTCGATCCAGTCGAAGCTCGACGGCAGCGTGATGACATCGGTGAAACGTGCGATCAACGCCACCAACAGGAACGGCACGTACGCGTTCAGGCCGGCGGCGGCCGACAGGCCGGCACCGGTGAGTGCAGCGAACATCCTCGCAGACCCTCCCGGGATCAGGTGACCGGCAAACCGCACCGGTCGGACAACCGTTCCGGCCAACGTAGACCCCCCGGGTCGGCATTCCGGGAATCCGGGCCGGAGACCGGATTGTGACTCTCCTAGGATTGCCGATCATGAAGGTTCTGTCCGCTGTCGCCTGGCCGTACACCAACGGGCCCCGACACATCGGCCACGTGGCCGGTTTCGGTGTCCCGTCCGACGTCTTCAGTCGTTACATGCGGATGGCCGGGCACGACGTGCTCATGGTCAGCGGCACCGACGAGCACGGCACCCCGATCCTGGTGCTGGCCGATCAGGAGGGGCTCGGCGTCCAGGAGGTCGTCGACAAGTACAACCGGGTGATCGTCGAAGACCTCACCGACCTCGGTCTCTCCTACGACCTGTTCACCCGCACCACGACGCGCAACCACTACGCGGTCACCCAGGAGCTGTTCCTCGGCAACCTGCGCAACGGTTACCTGATCGAGCAGACCACCCGCACCGCGGTGAGCCCGACCACCGGCCGCACCCTGCCCGACCGTTACATCGAGGGCACCTGCCCGATCTGCGGCTACAAGGACGCGCGCGGCGACCAGTGCGACAACTGCGGCAACCAGCTCGACCCGACCGACCTGATCGACCCGCGCAGCAAGATCAACGGCGAGACCCCGAAGTTCGTCGACTCCAAGCACTTCTTCCTCGACCTGCCCGCGCTCGCCGAGGCGCTGCAGTCGTGGCTCGACGAGGTCGACTCCGCCGGCACCTGGCGTCCGGGGGTCATCAACTTCGCCAAGGGCATCGCCCAGGACATGCACCCGCGCGCGATGACCCGCGACATCGACTGGGGCATCCCGGTGCCGGTCGACGGGTGGGACGACAAGCGGTTGTACGTGTGGTTCGACGCGGTCGTCGGTTACCTGTCCGCGGCGATCGAATGGGCCCGGCGCATCGGCGACCCCGAGCGGTGGCGCGAGTGGTGGAACAACCCGGAGCTGAAGTCGTACTACTTCCAGGGCAAGGACAACATCACCTTCCACGCCCAGATCTGGCCGGCCGAACTCCTCGGCTACATGGGCAAGGGCGCGCGTGGCGGCGAGCCCGGGGTGTACGGCGACCTGCAGCTGCCGACCGAGGTCGTCGCCTCCGGCTTCCTCAACCTGGGCGCCGGTCAGTTCTCGACCAGCCGCGGCAACGTCATCTACGTGAAGGACGTGCTGGAGCGGTACGGCCCCGACGCGATCCGCTACTTCATCTGCGCCGCGGGCCCCGAGCAGCAGGACGCGCCGTTCACCTGGGAGGACTTCGTTCAGCGCAACAACTCCGAGCTCGTCGCCGGCTGGGGCAACCTGGTCAACCGCACCGCCGCGATGATCGCCAAGAACTTCGGTGAGATCCCGACCCCCGGCGCCCTCGAGCCGATCGACGAGGCGCTCCTCGCCCAGGTGCGCGCCGGCTTCGACACCGTCGGCGACCTGCTCGTCGGCCAGCGGCAGAAGGCCGCCATCGCCGAGGTGATGCGCCTGGTGCGCGAGGCCAACAAGTACGTCTCCGACACCGAGCCGTTCAAGCTCAAGGGCGACGACCAGCGCGAGCGGCTGGCGACGGTGCTGCACACGCTGGCCCAGTCGGTGGTCGACCTCAACACGATGATGGCGCCGTTCCTGCCGCACTCGTCCAACCAGGTGGCCGCGGTCTTCGGCATCGACGACTTCATGCCGATGCCGCGGGTCGACGAGGTGACCGATCTCGACGACGAGGCGCGCAGCTACCCGATCATCACCGGCGACTATTCCGCGACGCCGAAATGGCAGTCGCGCGATGTGATTCTCGGCACACCGATCGCCAAGCCCACGCCGATCTTCGCCAAGCTCGATCCGTCGGTGATCGAGGAGGAGAACGCGCGTCTCGCAGGGACCTGCGCATGAGCAAGGGGCAGCATTCCGGAACGCATTCGGCACCGCCACCGGCGCCCGACCCGCTGCCCCTGCCCATCGTCGACAACCACACCCATCTCGACATCAGTCGGGAGGGTCACGAGCCGGTCGATGTCGCCGCCGCGATCGCCGCTGCCAAGCGGGTCGGGGTCAACCGGATGGTGCAAGTCGGGTGCGATCTGGACGGCGCTCGGTGGACCGTGCAGGTGATCGACGAGCACGCCGAACTGCTCGGTGGCATCGCCATCCACCCGAACGAGGCGCCCAAGCACCACGAGCGCGGCGACCTTGCCGAGGCGCTGGCCGAGATCGAGGCGCTCGCCGCGCACCCGCGGGTGCGGGCCATCGGCGAGACCGGCCTCGACTACTTCCGCACCGGTCCCGAAGGGGTTGCCGCGCAACAGGATTCCTTCCGGTGGCATATCGACCTCGCCAAACGCACCGGCAAGGCGCTGCAGATCCACGACCGCGACTCCCACGACGACGTGCTGCGCATCCTGCAGGAGGAAGGCGCACCGGAGAAGGTCGTGCTGCACTGCTTCTCCGGCGACGTCACGATGGCCCGCGAATGCGTCGACCGCGGCTATTACCTCAGCTACTCCGGCACCGTCACCTTCAAGAACGCCCGCCCGCTGCGCAACGCGCTCGCGGTGACGCCATTGGAGCACGTGTTGGTGGAAACCGACGCCCCCTACCTCACCCCCGCCCCACACCGCGGAGCACCGAACGCGCCCTACCTGACGCCGGTCACCCTGCGCCTCATGGCCGACGTTCTGAACGTGTCGGTGCCGACGCTGTGCGCGGCAGTTTCGGACAACAGCGAGCAGGTCTACGGCCCCTGGTAGGTCGGCATGTCACGACAAGGCACACCCACCGGTTGTGACGCAACCGTCGTTATCAAAATTTGACCTTTCTTGGTCCGTCGGTCACCTTGGATGAGCACAGCCCGACGGCGACAAGCCGTGGACGCCCGGTCACGAGTGACCGAAAGCCTCGTTCGACGAGGCCCAGAGCGTGAGTACGTACGGCTCCCCAGCCACACTGATCGCGCGCGTCCGTTGCCGGAGGGACCGTACGAAATCTGGAGAACCCTTGACCTTCCGTAACTCACGCCTGACCGCCGTCGCCGCGACCTCCGCACTGGCTGCGATCACCCTGACCGCTTGTGCCGGCTCCGGCGACACCGCCGCGAACACCCCCATCGCCACCAGCACCACCGCTGCTACCAGCACCTCGCAGAGCGCGCCGAGCACGTCGTCCTCGACGACCACTTCGCCGGCCGCCACGAGCACCACGACTTCCAGCACGACGTCCAGTGCGACCTCCGCGCCGTCGAGCTCGGCCAAGACCTCCGCCGCGACCCGCGCCGCGCAGACCACCCGCGTGGCCCGTTCCGAGGCCCGCCCGGTCTTCAAGACCCTCACCGAGACCCGCGTGCTCCCGTTCGACACGGTGACCCGCACCGACTCCACCCTCGCCAAGGGCGCCACCCGTGTCGCCCAGGCCGGCGTCGCCGGATCGCAGCGCGTCACCGTGACCCAGACCGTCGTCAACGGCCGCATCACCAACGTCAACGTGACCAAGCGCGTCACCGTCGCGCAGCCGGTCAACAAGATCGTCGTCGTCGGCACCAAGGCTGCCGCCCCGCGCGTCACCTCGACCCCGACCACCACCACCGCGCCGAAGACCAACACCGGTGGCCTCGACCTGCGCCGCGCCGGCATGTGGGACCGCATCGCCATGTGTGAGTCGACCGGCAACTGGTCGATCAACACCGGCAACGGTTACTACGGTGGCCTGCAGTTCGACATCGGCACCTGGCTCAGCGCCGGTGGCGGCCAGTTCGCGCCGCGCGCCGACCTCGCCTCCCGCGCCCAGCAGATCACCATCGCGAACAAGGTCTACGACTCCCGCGGCCTGTCCCCCTGGGGCTGCGTTGGAGCTGCGTGAGCGTAGCGAACGCCTGTGGACGGGCGGGGCGACCACTCGGTCGCCCCGCCCGTCGGCATTTCACTAAGGTCATCTCGTGACCGACGAGAGTGCCGCCCGCGACGACCAGCTGCTCGGGCCGGCCGAGATCCGCGAGCTGGCTGCGGGCCTCGATGTGCGGCCCACCAAGCAGTGGGGCCAGAACTTCGTCATCGACAAGGGCACCGTCCGCAAGATCGTGCGACTGGCCGAGGTCGGCGCCGACGACGTGGTGGTCGAGGTCGGTCCGGGTCTGGGGTCGCTGACGCTGGCGCTGCTGCCCCAGGTGCGGCAGGTCGTCGCGGTCGAGATCGACCCGCGCCTGGCGGCCCAACTGCCGATCACCGTGCAGACCATGGCGCCAGACCTCGTCGACCGGCTCACCGTCGTCCAGCAGGACGCGCTGAAGCTCGAAGAACTGCCCGACCCGCAGCCGACCGCGCTCGTGGCCAACCTGCCCTACAACGTGTCGGTGCCCGTCGTGCTGTCGCTGCTGCAACGCTTCCCGACGATCGACCGGGTGCTGGTGATGGTGCAGTTGGAGGTCGCCGAGCGGTTCGCGGCGACGCCCGGCTCGAAGGTCTACGGGGTGCCCAGCGTCAAGGCGTCGTGGTACGCCGACGTGCGACTGGCCGACAAGGTCGGACGCAACGTGTTCTGGCCCGCGCCCAACGTCGACTCCGGCCTGGTGAAGATGGTGCGACGCGACCCGCCCCGCGACGACGTCGCCGCCGTCGACGTGTTCGCCTGCGTCGACGCGGCATTCGCCCAACGCCGCAAGACGCTGCGCGCCGCCTTGGCCGGGTGGGCCGGCTCGGCGGCACACGCCGAGGAGATCCTGCGGGCGGCAGGCATCGACCCGACCCTGCGCGGCGAGCGGTTGTCGGTCGACGACTTCGCGGCGCTCGCGGCGGCCCGTTCGGCATAGGGTGCAGGCATGGCGGCCAAACAACCCGGGGTGACGGTCCGCGTCCCCGCGAAGGTGAACCTGTGCCTCAATGTGGGCCCGACCGACGGCGACGGCTACCACCAGCTCGCTACGGTCTTTCACGCCGTGGACCTCACCGACGATGTCACCGTGCGCCCGTCCCGCCACTGGGAATGCACGATCACCGGCCCCTACGCCGACAAGGTGCCCACCGGCCACGCCAACCTGGCGATGCGGGTCGCCCAGCGGCTGGCCGACGAATGCTACGAAGCCGGACCCGTGTCGATGACCATCGACAAATCGATCCCGGTCGCTGGCGGCATGGCCGGCGGATCGGCCGACGCCGCCGCGGCGATGATCGCGGTCGACCAACTCTTCAACCTCCAACTCACCAAGCTCGACTTCACCGACCTGGCCGCCGAGATCGGCTCCGACGTGCCGTTCGCGCTGACCGGCGGCACGGCCTTCGGCTCCGGACGTGGCGATCAACTCGCGCCGGTGCTCACCACCGGCCGCTACGAGTGGGTCTTCGCCCTCCACCACGAAGGACTGTCCACGCCCAAGGTCTACGCCGAGTTCGACCGGCTGAACGCCCACCGCAAGATCGGGTTCCCACAGGTGCCGGGGGAGTTGCTGGCGGCCCTGCGCAGCGGCGACCCGCGTGAGCTCGCCGGTGCGCTCTCGAACGACCTGCAGGAAGCGGCCGTCTCGTTGATGCCCCGCTTGCAGGACACCATCGACACCGGTCTGGCCGAGGGCGCACTCGGTGCGATCGTCTCGGGCTCCGGGCCGACCGTCGCCTTCCTCACCGCCGATCGGTCGGCGGCGCTCGACCTCATGGTCGCGTTGACCGCCAGCGGGGTCGCCGACGACGTCGTGTCGGCCAGCGGCCCGCACCCGGGAGCCCGGGTCATTTCCACAATCCGCCCTGTTTGAAGGATAGATGGCTAATCTCATTGCCGCTGAGCGCATTTCGCTGGCGCTCGGCACAAGTCAGTTGCTCGACGAAGTTTCTCTCGGTGTCGGCACCGGCGATCGCATCGGCATCGTCGGTCGCAACGGTGGCGGCAAGACCACCTTGTTGTCGGTGCTCGCCGGCAACCAGTCCGTCGACACCGGGCGGTTGACCCGCACCGGCGGTCTGACCGTCGGTCTGTTGACCCAGCAGGACGGCATGGCCGCCGACACCACGGTGGCCCAGGCCGTGCTCGGTGACCGGGCCGAGCACGAATGGGCCGGCGAAGCACGCGTCCGCGAGATCCTCGACGGGTTGCTCGGCGGGGTCTCGCTGTCGGCCGTCGGCGGTCACGACGCGTTGGTCGGTCCGCTCTCGGGCGGCGAACGACGGCGAATCTCGTTGGCACGCCTACTGATTGACGATCCCGACGTGCTGCTGCTCGACGAGCCGACCAACCACCTCGACGTCGAGGGCGTGCGATGGCTGGCCACCTACCTGTCGACCCGCCGGGCCACCGGCAACAACGCGCTGGTCACCATCACCCACGACCGGTGGTTCCTCGACGCCGTCGCCACCCTCACCTGGGAGGTCGTCGACGGACGCGTGGAGCAATACGAAGGTGGTTACGCCGCTTACGTATTGGCGAAGGCGGAGCGTGCCCGCGTGGCGGCCGCCACCGAGGAGCGCCGGCAGAACCTGCTGCGCAAGGAGCTCGCCTGGCTGCGCCGGGGCGCCCCGGCCCGCACCTCGAAACCGAAGTTCCGGATCGAGGCGGCCAACGAACTCATCGCCGACGTGCCCGACCCGCGTGACGAGGTCGAACTCGTCCGCTTCGCCACCACTCGGCTCGGCAAGGACGTCATCGACCTGCTCGACGCGTCCATCGAGGTGGGCGACCGCGAACTGATCCACAAGCAGACCTGGCGCCTCGCCCCAGGGGAGCGCACCGGCATCGTCGGGGTGAACGGCGCCGGCAAGTCGACCCTGCTGCGGGCGATCGCCGGGCTGCAGCCGCTGTCGTCCGGCAAGCGCAAGGAGGGGCGCACCGTCCAGTTGGCCTTCCTCACCCAGGAGTTGCGCGAACTCGACGAGGTGCAGGGCATGTCGGTGATCTCGGCGATCACCGAGGTGAAGTCGTACATCATGCTCGACGGCAAGGAGACGTCCGCGTCGTCGTTGGCAAAACGCTTGGGGTTCAGCGGTTCCCGCCAACAGTCGCGGGTGTCCGACCTCTCCGGTGGCGAACGCCGCCGGTTGCAGTTCCTGCGGTTGCTGATGACGGAACCGAATGTGCTGCTGCTCGACGAGCCGACGAACGACCTCGACATCGAGACGCTCACCTCGATGGAGGACGTGCTCGACGGCTGGGCCGGCACGCTCGTCGTGGTCTCGCACGACCGCTACCTGCTGGAGCGCATGTGCAACCGCCAGGTGGCGCTGCTCGGCGACGGCGCCATCCGACAGCTCACCGGGGGCGTCGACCAGTACCTCGAACTGCGTGCCGCCGCCGCGGCGGCGCCCCGTCCGGCGACTGCCTCGTCATCTGCGCCCACACCGGCCGCGCCGGGGCGATCGGCCGCCGAGGTGCGCGAGTTGAAGAAGACGGTGGCCCGGTTGGAGAAGGCGTTGGCGCGCAACAGTGAGCGCGAGCAACGGCTGCACGACCAACTGCTCGCCGCCGCCACCGACCACGTGAAGGCCGCCGAACTCGACGCCGAGTTGCGGGAGGTGCACGCCGAGCGCGAAGCGTTCGAGTCGGAGTGGCTGGAGGCCGCCGAACAGCTCGACGAGTGACCGGCACACCTTAAAGAGCGGGCAAAGGACTCGTCAGTAGCGTTGCGGCCACCGTGCGGCCGGGTGCACTATGTGCCGATCCGACCCAGGTGCGGTTCTTCCGGCCGTGAGGGGGGTCGCGGCGGAAGGTAGGGCCAAACTCATGACCGACACGCTCATCGACAAGGACGCGAACGACCCCGGGCCGGGTGGCCTCGACGCCGAACAAGTCGGCTACAAGCAGTCCCTCGGCAACCGCCAGGTGCAGATGATCGCCATCGGCGGCGCGATCGGCACCGGCCTCTTCCTCGGAAGTGCCTCCCGCCTCAACAGCACCGGCCCCGCCCTGCTGTTCAGCTACGCCTTCGTCGGCGTCATCGCGTTCCTGCTGATGCGGGCGCTCGGCGAGCTGGTGCTGCACCGCGCGACCTCGGGTGCGTTCGTGTCGTACATGCGTGAGTTCTACGGCGAGAAGTGGGCATTCATCACCGGCTGGATGTACTGGCTCAACTGGGCGCTGACCGGCATCGCCGAACTGTCCGCGGTCGGTCTCTACATGCAGCACTGGTACCCCAACCTGCCGACCTGGCAGACGGTGCTGGTCTCCCTGGCCGTCGTGCTCGGGGTGAACCTCATGTCGGCGAAGGCGTTCGGTGAGTTCGAGTTCTGGGCGGCCATCGCGAAGGTGGCGGCGATCCTGATCTTCCTCGCGGTCGGCCTGTTCGTCGTGCTGCTCGGCCGCAACGTCGGCGACCACAAGGCCGGCTTCTCCAACCTGTGGAGCAACCCGGGCGGCTTCTGGCCGACCAGCGGTGATTACAACTGGTACGGACCGATCCTGGTGATGTCCGGTGTCGTCTTCGCCTACGCCGCGATCGAGATGGTCGGTGTGGCCGCCGGAGAGATGACCGACGCCAAGAAGGAAGTGCCGAAGGCGGTCAACGCGGTGATCTTCCGCATTGCGATCTTCTACTGCGGCTCGATCCTGTTGCTGGTCTCGATGTTGCCGACCAAGGAGTACAAGTCGGGCATCAGCCCGTTCGTCACCGTCTTCGGACGGATGGGGCTGGACTGGATGGGCAACCTCATCCAGGTGGTGCTGATCATCGCCGCCATGTCGAGTCTCAACTCCGGCCTCTATTCGACCGGACGCGTGCTGCGCAGCCTCGGGATGGCGAAGCAGGCGCCGAAGTTCACCCTCAAGATGAGCAGGTCGGGTGTGCCCTGGGCCGGCATCGTGATGACCGCGATCGTGCTGGTCCTCGGTGCGGTGCTCAACGCGATCGCGCCGGGCACGGCCTTCGAGATCGCGCTGGAGGCCGCCGCGATCGGCGTGCTGTTCACCTGGGGCACGATCTTCGCCTGCCAGTTGCGGCTGCGCCGGCTCAGCGACAAGGGAGTGATCCCACCCAGCAGTTTCCAGATGCCCGGCAGTCCGTGGACCAGCTACATCGGCCTGGTGTTCCTCGGCCTGGTGCTCGTCGGGATGGCGATCTCCGGTTGGCAGGCCTCGCCCTACTTCTGGCACAAGACCCAGTTCATCGTCGTGGTGCTCGGGGTTCCGATCCTGGCGGTGTTGCTGCAACTCGGTTGGACGGCGGTGCGCCCGGCAGTGCTGCGCAACACGGGTGGACAGATCGGCAGCGTGTGGACCGATTCGGGTCCGCGTGCCGGCGCGGCCGCAGCACTGACCGACCCCGAGGGGGATGAGTGAAGATGACTGCACTTCCGATTCGGCGCCGGCGGCTGCTGGCCGCGTCAGCGCTGGCCGTCGCGGTGGGCCTCGCCGGCTGCGCGTCGTCGGAGCAGAGCTCCGAGAAGTCGCCGACCGCCAACAGCGCGAGCGGCACCGCGAAACTGACGATCGGCATCGCCGGTGACGAGCCCGGCCTCAGCCTGGCCAGCGGATCGTCGTACGTCGGGTTCGACATCGACGTCGCCAACTACGTCGCGGGCAAGTTGCAGGTGCCCACCGCCAACATCACCTGGAAGGTGATCGACCAGGCCCAACGTGTCGAGGCGCTGACCAACGGCTCGGTCGACCTGGTCGTCTCCACCTTCTCGATCACGACGGAGCGGCAAAAGGTGGTCGACTTCGCCGGCCCCTACTTCGTGGCCCACCAGACGCTGCTCACCCGGCGCAACGACGACACGATCACCGGCGCCACCACGCTCGACGGCAAGGTCCTGTGCTCGGCGGCCGGCACGACGTCCGGTGACTACATCAAGTCGCACTACGCCGGCAAGATCACGTTGCGTGAGGTGCCGACCTGGAGCGAGTGCGTGCGCAACCTGCACGACGGCACGGTCGACGCGGTGAGCACCGACGACGTCCTGCTCGCCGGGTTCGCCTCACAGTCGAAGTACAAGGGCGTCCTGAAGCTCACCGGGTCGGGCCTGACCGACGAGCGTTACGGCGTCGGCATCAAGAAGGGTGACAGCGCGATGGTCACCAAGGTCAACGCCGCCCTGAAGGAGTTCATCTCCTCGGGCGAGTGGAAGAAGTCCCTGGAGAAATGGGTGACACCTTCGGGCTACAAGATTCCGAGTCCGCCCAGCGTTGGTTGAGTCGCTGGCCGCCTTCCTCGGACGGCACGAACCGTTCACCGCGCTCGGCACCGAGCAACTGGCGCGGTTGGCCGACTCCGCCCATGTGACGGAGTACGAGGTCGGCGAGCTGGTGTTGGACGCCTTCCGGCAACCCTCGGTCGACGTCTTCGTGGTGATCTCGGGTGCGGTCGACCTGTGGAACGACGCGCGCCTGACGACCGAGGCGCCCGACGAACGAGTGACCACGGGCGGCATCTTCGGCTTCTCCGCGATGCTCACCGAGCAGTCGATCGGTCCGCGTGCGGTGGCCGCGCGGCACAGCCGGATCGCGCTGATCCCGGGGGCCGAAGCCAGCGTGGCCTTCACCTCCCGTATCGGTGCGCGGTTCCTGGCCGACCGGCTGCGACAGCAGTCCGAGCACACCTCAGCGCTGGTGGCCGCCGAGTCGGTGCTCGACCGGGTCGAGCCCGCGCCGGCGCCGCTGCCCGCGGGCGCGAGTGCGCTGGACGCCGCGCGTCAGATGTCGCAGCACGGACGCGACTACGCGGTGGTGCGGTTGGCCGACGGTTCGTCGGCGCTGGTCACCGACCACTCGTTGCGACGGGAGGTGCTGGCGGTCGGACGCCCGGCGGCCGCACCGGCGGTCGAGGCGATCGATACCCGAACACCCCGACTGGGCGCCTCCGCGACGCCGGCCGAGGTCTTGCTCGCGCTGCTCGACAGCGGGTCGTCGCTGGCAATGATCACCGATCGGCAGCGCAACCTGCAGCGCGTCGTCCATCTGCGTGACGTCGCCGCGCTGCCGGTCGACGTGTCGTTGCACGAGCGGATCCGGCGCGCCGACACCGCGGATGCGCTGGTCGACGCGTCGCGACGAGTGCCGGAACTGCTGCGCAATCTGTTGCGCGGCGGCATCTCCTCGGCGCGGGTGATCCGGGTGCACTCCACGATGGTCGACGGTGTCGCGCGTCGGGCCCTCGAGCTGTCCTTCGCCGACGTGGAGCAGGTGCGGCTGGAGGACCTCACGTTCATGATGCTCGGCAGCAACGGTCGCCGCGAAGCGGTGCTGTCGTCCGACCTCGACACGGCGGTGACCTTCCCCGACGACACGACACCGCAGCAGATGCAGATCGCCCGCGCCGCGATGCGCGCGACGGGTGAGCTGCTGGCCCGCATCGGGCTCAATCGCGACGCGCACGGCGCGACCGCCAGCCGCACGCCGTTCTCGCGCACCCGCGCCGAGTGGCTGGCCGCCGCGAACCGGTGGGTCGAGCAACCGGGCACGAACGAGGGGGCGATGTTCATCTCGTTGCTGCTCGACTCCCGTCCGGTGCTCGGCGACCCGACGTTGGCCGACCTGTCCGATGCCTTCACCCCGCTGCGCACGCACAGCGGCACCCTGCGGCTGCTGTTGGGTGCGGCGTTGTCGACGAAGGCGCGCTATCGCGGGCAGCGCGGACCGTTCGTCAGCCGGTCGGCGCACATCGACATCAAGCGCGATGCCATCCTGCCGGTCGTCAATCTGGCCCGGTGGGCGGCGCTCGCGGCCGGTGCCGACGCGACGACGACCACGGGACGGTTGGCGGCCGCGTCGGGCACCCCGATGCTGCCCGACGACGCGGCGACCTCCCTGGCCGAGGTGTTCCGGCTGTTGCAGCGGCTGCGCCTGCACTACCAACTCGCGCAGACCGAACAAGGGGAGAAACCCAGCGACGCGCTGACCATGCAGCAGATGTCGTTGATCGACCGCTCGCTGCTGGCGCAGGCCGTGCGGGAGATCACCGGGGTGCAGCGCCGGATGGCGAACGTGTCGGCTTTCGTATCGTCGGACGAATGGACCGGACTTCGTCGGCGATGACTTCACCTCCTGACCGGGTCGCCGTCATCGGCGACGTCGGTGGCCACGTCGCGGTGCTGCGCGCCGAACTCGTCCGGCTCGGTGCCGATCCCGACACCGGCCGCATCCCCGAAGACCTTGTGATCGTGCAACTCGGCGACCTCGTGCACCGTGGGCCCGACTCCGCGGCGGTGGTCGATCTGGTCGACGTGATGCTGCGCGGCGGTCAGGGGCGCTGGGTGCAACTCGTCGGCAATCACGAGGCTCACCACGTCGCCGATCGCGTCTTCGAGTGGCCCGAGGAACTGCCTGCCGCGGCGGCCGACCGGCTACGGGCATGGTGGTCGGACGGCTCGATGGTGGTCGCGGCCGCGTTCCGTGCGCCGTCCGGTGACTTCCTGGTGACGCACGCGGGGCTCACCGCAGGTTTCTGGCGCAGCGTGCTGGACACCCCGGTGACCGCCGCGCAGACGGCCGCGCGGTTGAACGCGTGGGCCGGCCGCACCGCTGGCGCGTTGTTCCGCACCGGCTCGATGGTCAACCGAAAGCGGCCCTCGATCGCTGCGGGACCGCTGTGGGCCGAGGCCGGACGGGAGCTGGTGCCGAGCTGGTTCGAGACCCGGATGCCGTTCAGCCAGGTGCACGGTCACAGCTCGATCGTCGACTGGGAGACCGGAGAGCTGCGGGGTTCGGCGGCGGTCATCCACATCACCTCGGCCGACCCGCAGACCCGGCACGAGGTGAGCCGCCTGGGCGGGGGAGCGATCATCGGTGTCGACCCGTGTCACGGGCAGGAGGCGGCACCGGTGAGTGCGGCGTGGGTGTCCGACCGGATCGGCGCGGTCGTCACCCGCCCCGCGTGACGTCAGCCTTCGAGGGTGGTCAGCAGCCGGCGCAGGTTGGCCGCCAGGGCCTGGCGGCCGGCCACGGGCAGGCTCGCCAGCAGCCGCTGTTCCTGTGCCAACAGGTCTTCGAACGCGGCGTCGACGACCTGTCTCCCGGCGTCCGTGAGCCGCACCAGCACCCCGCGGCGATCGTTCGGCGCCGGACGGCGCTCGACGAACCCGCGGGCGGCCAACCGGTCGACCCGGTTGGTCATGGTGCCGCTGGTCACCAGGGTCTGCTGGCCGAGCGCGCCCGGTGACAGTTCGTACGGCGTGCCGACGCGGCGCAGCGCGGAGAGCACGTCGAACTCCCACGCTTCGAGGTGGTGGGTGGCGAAGGCGCTCGAGCGGGTCTGGTCGAGGCGGCGGGCCAGCCGGGTGATGCGCGAGAGCACCAGCAGGGGGTCGACGTCGAGGTCGGGTCGCTCGCGACGCCAGGCGTCGACGATCAGGTCGACCTCGTCGGTGCGCTCCTCGGCCATGTCGACAACTCTACTCGATGTGAAGTATCTTGATGTCAAGATAAATGCGAAGGGGTCGGAATGCGCTGGGATGCCAAGCAGTACGAGAAGTTCGACAATCACCGCACCAGGCCGTTCGGCGACCTGCTGAACCGCGTGCCACTCCAGGCGCCGACCCGCATCGTCGACCTCGGGTGCGGCAACGGCCTCGCCACGCTGTCGATGCTCGACCGCTGGCCGGCCGCGCGGATCACCGGGGTCGATTCCAGCGAGCCGATGCTCGCCGCCGCCCGCGACCACGACACCGACGGCCGGGTTGAATGGGTCAATCAGGATGTCTCGCAATGGGTTCCGACGGCCGAGGTCGACCTGGTCGTCACGAACGCCACGCTGCAATGGGTGCCCGGCCACGAGGCGATGATCGAGCGCTGGATGGACGCCTTGCCGGTCGGGGGAGCCTTCGCGATGCAGGTGCCCGGCAACTTCACCGCCGAGTCCCACCGCATCATTCGCGAAGTCGTGCACGAACACCCGCGCGCCTCCGTCCTAGTGCCATTGCTGCGGCACGACCCGGTGCTCAGCCCACAGGGCTACGCCGACCTGCTCGCCGGCCGGTGCGGCCACGTCGACGCGTGGGAGACGACGTACGTGCAGATCCTCGATCCAGAAGGGGCGCAACAGAACCCGGTGCTCGAGTGGGTGAAGGGCACCGCCCTGCGGCCGATTCTCGACCGGCTCGAACCCGACGAGATCGACCCCTTCCTCGGCGGGTTGGGCGCCCGCCTCGCGGAGGCTTACCCCCGGCGTCCGTACGGCGTCCAGTTCCCGTTCCGGCGCATCTTCGCCGACGGTGTGAAGGGAGACCCGCGATGACAGTGCTCGGTCTGCACCACGTCCAGATCGCTTGTCCCGCAGGGGCGGAGGACGATCTGCGGGCGTTCTACGGCGGGCTGCTCGGACTGCCGGAGATCCCGAAGCCGCCGGCGCTCGCGGTGCGTGGGGGAGTGTGGTTCCGAGTCGGCCCGCAGGAACTGCACTGCGGCGTCGAAGCAGGGTTCGCCCCCGCGAAGAAGGCCCACCCGTGCCTCCTGGTCGACGACCTCGAAGCGATCGCCGATCGAGTGCGCACCGCCGGCGGCGAGGTGCGACCCGACGAGAACATCCCGGGCGTGCGCCGATTCCACACCGACGATCCGTGCGGCAACCGCATCGAGATTCAGCAGGCCTGACACCGTCGGATACCCTGGACGCCGCGCTCGAACCGAGCGCATTCCCCGGTTGCTCTGCTGGCAGGGGCCGCCTGACTTTGAATCAGGATTAGCGACGAAGGTTCGATTCCTTCCCGGGGAGCCACAAGGGCCGGACCGCTCATGGAGCCGGCCGGGTCCAAACGCGCGCATCTGCCCGCCGGACGGCTCGCGCGATCACCTCCCGGCGACCTCAGACCGCGACGAGCCGAGCGTTGCGCCGGTCGTACGCCCAGCCCGGTCCGCGCAGCAGGTACGACCAACGGTCGCCCCAGGTGTCAGCGCTCGCGACGTCCTTGAACATCTCGACCCATTCGTGGCTCGCGATGCGCACCGGGTTGAAGGTGTCGATGTTCGTCGTCAGGCCGTAGACCGGCTGGGCGTCCTCGGCCTCGAAGGTGCCGAACAGCTTGTCCCAGACGATGAGGATGCTGCCGTGGTTGCGGTCGAGGTACTCGCTGTTGGTGCCGTGGTGCACCCGGTGGTGCGACGGCGTGTTGAGCACCCGCTCGAGGCTGCCGATCGACCGCACCGCCTCGGTGTGGATCCAGAACTGGTAGATCAGGTTGATCGCGCGGGCGTCCATGATGTGCTTCGGGCGCACCCCGATCAGTGCGAGCAGGCTGTACGGCACGTAGAGGGTGATCGTCTCGCCCCACGGTTGTCGCAGCGCCGTCGACAGGTTGTAACGCTCGCTCGAGTGATGCACCGAGTGCATCGCCCACATCCACCGCACCTCGTGGTCAAGGCGGTGGTTCCAGTAGTAGATGAAGTCCCAGCCGAGCACCGCGAGCGCCGCGACCGCGGCTGCGTCGCCGAGATCGAAAGGCGTTGCGCCGAAGAGCTTTTCGCCCGCTGTCCGGGCGCCCCACTCGGTCGCGACGACCAGCGCCGTCGAGGCGACGGCCGTCGCGGCGACCGCCCCGGTGATGCGGTGCAGCACCGGCCCGCGTGCCCGGTGCGACCGGGTGCTTGCGCTGCCAGACGTACTCCGCCGCCATCGCGCCGACGAACGCGGGAATGGCCATGACGGTCAGGTCGAGTTTTATCGATTCCCTTGCTGCGAGGGCGTGCCGGTGCGGGTTCGAGGGTGCCCTCCGGTTACCGGCGAGTCAAGGGTGTGGTGCGTTCACCATGGCAGGCAGGTGAGCTCGCTGTAGAGGTAGTCGATGTTGTCGGCGTCGAGGCTGTCGCTGCGGAACATTTTCGGACGCGGGTTGCTCAGAAGAGTCGCCCCGGTCGGCTGACCGCCGGCGATGCGGGTTTCCACCAGCGTCGCAACCGCTGCGTGGTGCAGCAGCAGATGGTTGCCGAGCGGTCGCACCGCGCGCCGGAACAAATCGGGATTGCCGACGTGGAGAACCGTCGCGAAGGCGCGCACCCGTTTGCGGGTGTCCTTGCGGAACATGACGTAACACGACTCGCGGCCGGCGGTGATCAACAGATGGTTGGCGGCGGCGGCCGTGCGATGGTCGTCGTAGATCTGCCGATCGGCACCGGTGAGCGACGCAGCCAACTCCTCGGCATCGGCACTGACTCGCACGCTGCCGTGTGCTGTCGGCCAAGGCGTAGCGGGCACGATCGCAGTGGTGGTGTCGAGGTCGACGAACTTCAGCTTGCGGTTCAGGGCCACGACGTTGCCACTGGGGGACAGGTCGGTGAAGTGGTAGCCACGCTGTCGGAGCAGAGCAAGCGGGAGTTTCACGCCTTGGGCCCGGTGCTCGTCGAGCACGCACCAAGCACCGAGGTTGCAGAACCGTTCGGTGCGCCCGTCGATCGTGCGGTCCGAGTAGAAAGCCAGGTTTGCGCCGACGACCTGGCCGTCGGCGGCCAGGAAGAAGCCGTGGTTCGGTGCATCGTCTGCCCATCGCATCCGCATCGCCCGGGTCCATGCCGCCACGGGCACGCGCGTGTTGAGGTTTTCGTGCAGGAACTGTGCGACCGCAGGCATATCGGCGTCCGTGATCGGAGCCAGCTCGACCGCCACCTGTGTCCCCCTTCGTCGGCGCACCGTCCGTCTCACGAGGCTAGGGCAGCGCGTTCACCGGCGCCGGCGGTCTGCCGAAATCACCCCCACAGTGGACCGCCGTTCATCCGGCCGTTGCCGGGCCTCGTGCAGACTGGCCCGGTGACAACCGACACCGGCACCGGAACCAGTGGACGGCGGCTACCGAGCGGGGCGCTGCCACGAATGATCCTGCTGCTCGCGGGTCTTGCGTTCGGCTGGATCGCGGTCAGCGGGATGAAGGAACTCTCGAGCATCATCGGCCCGATCTTCCTGGCGCTCAACCTGATCGTCGTTGCCTACCCGATCAAGACGGCGCTGGTGCGACGCGGCATGCCGCAATGGGTCGGTGCGCTGCTGGCGACGTTGGCCGTCTTGGTCGCGCTGATCCTCTTCTTCTGGTCGATCGTCTGGGCGGTCACCTCGCTGGTCAACGAACTTCCGCACTACGGCTCGAAGTTCGACCAACTGCAGCGCGACGGGTTGAAGTACCTCGAACGGTTCGGGGTCGACCAGAGCACGATCGACGAGCAGTTACGCAGCATCGACTCCGGCAAGATCATGGGTTGGGTGACGCAGGCGGCGTCGGTGTTGTCGGGGGTCTTCTCGCTGCTCGCGGTGGTCGTCACCATGCTGTTCTTCCTGGCGATGGACTCGATGGGCTTCAGCCGCCGGATGGAGATCGCGGGCAAGCACCACTCCGGACTGGTGCGGGCGTTCAACGCCTTCAGTCACGGCGTCCGCAAGTACTGGATCGTGTCGACGGTGTTCGGTCTCATCGTGGCGGTGCTCGACTACGGCGTGCTGCTCGCGCTGGGCGTGCCGCTGGCGCTCGTGTGGGGGGTGCTCGCCTTCGTCACCAACTACATCCCGAACATCGGGTTCGTCTTCGGGCTCATCCCACCGGCGCTGATGGCCCTGCTCGACAAGGGTGTGGCGCAGGCGCTGATCGTGGTCGTCGCCTACTGCGTGCTCAACTTCGTGGTGCAGTCGATCATCCAGCCGAAGGTGGCCGGTGACGCCGTCGGAGTCACCGCCAGCCTGTCGTTCTTCTCGCTGCTGTTCTGGTCGTGGGCACTCGGCCCGCTCGGGTCGATCCTCGCGCTGCCGGCGACGCTGCTGGTGAAGTCGCTGCTCGTCGACGGCGACCCGGAGTCGCGGTGGGCCAACGCGTTCATCGCGGCCGACCCGACCACCGCTGAGACCGAGACCGTCGAGTCCTGCGCCGGGTTGGAGGACGAGGCCGACGACCCCGCCACCGCCTAGGCGTCGTCGTGGTGTCCGGTGTGGCGGTCGATGTGCTGTTCTGCGACCAGCCCACTGCGGAACGACTCGCTCGAGCCGTCCAGCAGGTCACTCACCGCGGCCTTGAACCGCGGGCAGGTGCCCACGTCGTGCGCCCGGCAGCGCAGCGCGTGCTCGGCCATCTGTTTCGCGATCGCCATCTCGTGCAGACGCCGGTCGAGGTCGGCGATGTGTGCCGTGAGCACCTCGTGCCGGCCCGGCGCATCGGCGTCGATCATCACCCGGATCTGTTCCAGGCTCATCCCGGCTGCCTTGTTCCGCAGGATCACCGCCACCCGCACGACGTCGTCGGCGTCGTAGCGCCGACGTCCGGCACCGTCGCGGGCCGGCTCGAGCAGCTGCATGTCCTCCCAGTGACGCAGCACATGCGTCTCCAGATCGAACCGTGCGGCGAGTTCACCGATCGACAGGTCGGTCGCACTTGACTTCATGTCGACATGAAGTCACAGGCTGGTCCCAGGAAGCAACCCCGACCTTGAGAGGCACCCTCATGTACCAGCCAGAACACACCCGTCCGGACGTCGTTGTCATCGGCGGTGGACCCGCCGGACTGCAGGCGACCCTCACCCTCGCGCGGGTGCACCGCCGCGTGCTCATGATCGACTCCGGCAGCTACCGCAACGACCCGACCGATCACATGCACAACGTCGTGACCAACGACGGCGTCGCGCCCGCACAGTTCCGGACCGCGGCGCGCGCCGAACTGCAGCAGTACGACACGGTCACTGTCCGCGATGCGGCGGTCACCGCGGTGGAGCGCAGCGGCGACGGGTTCGTCGTGCGCATCGGCGACGAGCAGATCGAGGCCCGGGGCATCGTGCTCGCCACCGGTGTGGTCGACGAGCTGCCCGCCACTGCGGGCGTCGCCGAACTGTTCGGCTCCGTGATCGCTCACTGCCCGTTCTGCCACGGCCACGAGTTCGCCGGCGGACGCGTCGGCATCCTCGGTGTCGCGGGTGCCGGCCACCTGCCGGGCATCGTCGCGCCGTTCGCGGCAGGCATCACGGTGTTCACCGACGGCGAGGAACTCACCGCAGCGGTGCCGGCCGACGTCGTGGTGCGCACCGAGAAGGTGCTCGAGGTGACTCCGGCCGGCGGTGGGGCAACCGTGCACCTCACTGGCGGTGACACAGTGGAGGTCAAGGGCCTGTTCGTCACGACGGGGCTACGGCAGCGAGCTCCGTTCGCGCACCAGTTGGGTCTCGCACTCAACCCGTCCGGCTGCGTCGAGGTCGACGTGATGGGTCGCACCAGCCTGCCCGGCGTGCACGCCGCAGGCGACATGGCCCACCAGTCGGCGCTGCCGATGCCCATGGCGACCGTCACCAACGCGATCGCCGCGGGCGCGAACGCGGCGGGCGCCGTGGTGGCCCACCTGTCCTGAGGCGGTGGTCGGCAGCCGGTCGCCTCAACCGCCGAGGAACGCGAGCACCACGCGCACCCGGCGGTTGTCGTCGGCCGACACCGGCAGGTCGAGCTCGGTGAAGATCGAGTTGGTGTGTTTCACCACGGCCTTCTCGGTGACGAACAGCGCGCCGGCGATCGCGGCGTTGCTGCGTCCGTCGGCCATCAGTCCGAGCACCTCGCGCTCCGAAGTGCCTGGATCGATGGTTGATCTTTACCTACTGCTGGTGTGGGTCGCATCGCGGGTTTGGCCCGGTTGACCGGCGGCGGTGTCGAGGGGCTGCACAGACGGTTCGATCGAGGCCGACGGCAGCGCGCTGACCTTCGCCGCCCGGCCGGAGGCGTCGTCCTGGGGATTGAGATGGCCGTCTCGAATGCTGGTGGCCAATTCCGAGGAAAGGGCGACGAGCCGGGTGGCGAAAACCATTGGGCGACAGTCGATTTCGTGAGGAGAGCGAGGATGTCGGTGTCGGCAGCCTTGCGTCGACCAAAATTCACTACTGTTCGTAGTAGTTGGCTTGTCAACTACGACAGGTAGTAGTTCACTTGTTCTCAGGCCCGGGAACCCCGGGAAACACACTGGAAGCAAAGGAAAACTGCCATGCGCAGCGCGCTCGATCGACTCACCTCCTGGTTCGGCTTCGCCCTCGCCGCCGTCCTGATCGTCGCGGGCGCGCTGCTCGCGTACGGGTCGTCGTTCATCAGCGACAACGTCAAGGAACAGCTGAGCCAGCAGAACATCACGATGCCCACTGCCGACAAGCTGACGACGCAGGCGCAGAAGGACGCGCTGACCAAGTACGCCGGCCAGAAGATGACGACCGGCGACCAGGCCAAGGCGTTCGCCGACCACTACATCCTCGTGCACATGAACACCCAGTCGAACAACAAGACCTACGAGGAGGTCAGCGGCGAGTACATGAAGGCGGTCAAGACGGCGCCGGACGCCGCGGAGACCAAGGCTCTGGGTGACCTGCGTCAGTCGCTGTTCATGGGCAACACCCTGCGCGGCCTCCTGCTCAACGCGTACGCCTTCGGCACGATGGCGACGGTCGCGATGTGGGCCGCGATCGGCGCCTTCCTCGGCGGCATCGTCTTCCTGGTGCTGGGTGCGCTCGGTCTGCGGCACGCCAAGCGCGTCGAGACCCCGGCCCGCGCCTGAGGCTCACGCCGGCGACGCCTCGCCGGCGCCCACCGGGCCCGTCCTCCGCAGCGGAGGGCGGGCCCGGTCGCGTCCGCGCATGGCTGCGCCGTCGGTGGGTGGCGGTAACATCGCCTCCGGAACGACAGGCCTTCCCCGATCGCACCAGGAGCTTCTGCGTGGGCGCACCGCTCGTAGCCGTCATCGTCATGTCCGCCGGTGACGGCACCCGGATGAAGTCGAACATGAACAAGGCACTCCACCGCATCGGCGGTCGGACGCTGGTCGGTCACGCGGTGAGCGCTGCCTCGGGTGCGGGCGCCGAGCACGTCGCCGTCGTCGTCCGTGCGCAGGGCGACGCGGTTGCCGCCGCGGCCCGCGAGGCTCTGCCCGAGATCGTGGTGGCCTACCAGGACGACGTCTACGGCACCGGCCGGGCGGCCGAGTGCGGTCTGCAGGCACTGCCCGCCGACCTGCACGGCACGGTCATCGTCACCACCGGCGATACCCCGTTGCTCGAGGCCGACACGCTGCGCCGCCTCGCCCAGACCCACGCCGACAACGACGCGGCCGCCACCGTGATCACCGGCATCCTTCCCGACGCCACCGGCTACGGCCGCATCGTGCGCGACCAGACCACCGGCGACGTGCTCGCGATCGTCGAGCACAAGCAGGCCACCGAGCAGCAGCGCGAGATCCGCGAGTTCAACTCGGGCATCTTCGCGTTCGACGCCGACCTGCTGCGTGACGTGCTCGCCGATCTAGGTGTCAACGAGGCGGCGGGGGAGAAGTACCTCACCGATGTCGTCGAGATCGCGGTGGCGCGCGGACGTCGGGTCGTCGCGCACGTGCTCGACGACCTCGTGCAGACCGAGGGCGTCAACGACAAGGCGCAGCTGGCCAAGCTCGGCCGCGAGTTCAACCGTCGGCTGCTCGACAAGCTGATGCGCGAGTCGGGCGCGATCGTCATCGACCCCGAGACCACCTGGGTCGACGCCGACGTGACCGTCGGGCGCGACACCGTGATCCACCCGGGCTGCCAGTTGCACGGCGCCACGACCATCGGTGACAACTGCGTGATCGGGCCCGACAGCACCCTGAAGGACGCCGAGGTCGGCGACGGCGCATCCGTCGTCCGCTCGCACGTCGACCTCGCGGTGATCGGCGCCGACGCCAACGTAGGCCCGTACTCCTACCTGCGCCCGGGCACCGAACTCGGGGTCGGTGGCAAGATCGGCGGGTTCGTCGAGACCAAGAACGCCACCATCGGCGACGGCGCGAAGGTGCCCCACCTCACCTACTGCGGCGACGCCACGATCGGCCCCGGTGCCAACATCGGCGCGGGCACGATCTTCGCCAACTACGACGGGGTCACCAAGAACCACACCACGGTCGGCGCGTACTCGTTCGTCGGGTCCGACTCGGTGCTCATCGCGCCGGTCAACATCGGCGACGGCGCCTACGTGGGTGCCGGCTCGGCCGTCGAGAAGGATGTCGAGCCCGGTCAGATCGCGGTGGCCCGCGCGCGGCAGCGCAACATCGACGGTTGGGTCGAGCGGCGCCGTGAGGGCACCCGCACCGCCGAGGCCGCCCGCGCGGCTCGCGACGCACAGAGCAGCAGCGACGACGGCACCTCCAGCACTGACAGCAACGACGTCACCGACGTCACCGACGTCACCGAAGGGAACTGAGAACCAGCATGAGCGGCATGAAGGTCACCACAGAGAAGAACCTCATGGTCTTCTCGGGTCGCGCCCACCCGGCACTCGCACAGGCGGTCGCCGACGAACTGGGCACCACCCTCGTGCCGACCGAGGCCCGCGACTTCGCAAACTCCGAGACCTACGTGCGGTTCGATGAGTCGGTGCGCGGTTGCGACGCCTTCGTCATCCAGTCGCACACGGCTCCGGTGAACCACTGGATCATGGAGCAGCTGATCATGGTCGACGCGCTCAAGCGGGCGTCGGCCAAGCGGATCACCGCGATCATCCCGTTCTACGGCTACGCCCGTCAGGACAAGAAGTCGCGCGGGCGCGAGCCGATCAGCGCCCGGTTGATGGCCGACATGTTCAAGACCGCCGGCGCCGACCGGCTCATCACGGTCGACCTGCACACCGATCAGATCCAGGGCTTCTTCGACGGCCCGGTCGACCACCTGCAGGCCCTGCCGATCCTCGCCGCCTATGTCGCGGAGAAGTACGAAGGTGAAGACCTCGCGGTCGTGTCTCCCGACGCCGGTCGCATCAAGGTGGCCGAGCAGTGGAGCAAGAGGCTCGACGGCGCGCCGCTGGCCTTCATCCACAAGACGCGCGACGTCACCCGTCCCAACCAGAGCGTCGCCAACCGCGTCATCGGCAAGGTCGAGGGACGCCTGTGCGTGCTCGTCGACGACATGATCGACTCCGGTGGCACCATCTGCAACGCCGCCGAAGCACTGATGAACGACGGCGCTGCCGGCGTGATCATCGCGGCGACGCACGCGATCCTGTCCGGCCCGGCGACCGAGCGCCTGCGCGACTCGGTGGCCCGCGAGGTCATCGTGACCGACACCCTGCCGATCGCCTCGGAGAAGCAGTTCGACAAGCTCACCGCGCTGCCGATCGCACCGCTGCTGTCCGAGGCCATCCGCCAGGTGTTCGAGGACGGCTCGGTGACGTCGATGTTCGACGCCATCGCCTGACGCCCTCCCGCGAAAGTTTGCGCGATCGCGCACTTGTGTCGCGTGGCGCGCAAACTTTCGCGATTTGGGCGGGTCGTCGCCGCTGCCCTACGATGGACGGCGTTGCCTCGGCGAGGGACGTCGCGTGCGTATGCAGTGCGGGTCCGTGATCGACGCGGTGGAACCAGCTCCTGTGGGCCCTGCCCACGGTCGAGCCTTCTACGCGTCCGTGTCACGTCACCCAAACCCGCATCCCGCGCGAGTTTCCCGTGCCGAGGGAACGCCCTCAAAACCGTTTGTACGCAAAGGAATTGATCATGGCTCAGACCGCTGACCTCCGCCTCGAGGCCGAGACCCGCACCGAGTTCGGCAAGGGTGCCGCCCGTCGCATCCGCCGCGACAACAAGATCCCGGCCGTGCTCTACGGCCACGGCACCGACCCGGTGCACGTGACCCTCCCGGGCCACGCCACCATGCTGGCGCTGAAGAACCCGAACGCCGTGCTCACCATCGTGATGCCCGGTGGCGAGGAGCAGCTGGCCCTGGCCAAGGACGTCCAGCGCGAGGTGCTGCGTCCGTTCATCGAGCACATCGACCTGATCATCGTCCGCAAGGGCGAGAAGGTCACCATCGACGTGCCGGTGCACGTCGAGGGCGAGGCCGGCCCGGAGACCAACGTCATCGTCGAGAACGCCGTGCTGTCCGTCGAGGCCGACGCGCTGTCGATCCCGGAGTCGTTCACCGTGTCCGTCGAGGGCCTCGAGGCCGGCTCGCAGATCCTGGCCAAGGACGTCACCCTGCCGTCGGGTGTCACCCTCATCGCCGACGAGGAGCTCCTCGTCGTCAACATCGCCCAGCAGGTGTCGGCTGACGCCCTCGAGGCCGAGCTCGCCGAGGCCGAGGCCGAGGCCGGCATCGAGCACGAGGAGTCGGACGAGGAAGCCGAGGGCGAAAGCGCCGAGGGCGAGGCGAAGGCCGACGACGCCGAGGGCGCCGAGGGCTGAGTCCCGCTCATCTGAGCTACACCGCGAGGCCCGGTCACCCGTCGAGGGTGGCCGGGCCTTCGTGTTTGCCGGTGATGTTTCGCTCGCAGGACCCCGGATCACGTTCCGGTGACAACGGTTGCCGACGGGGTCCGGCGCCGCTACTCTCTGCCGGTCGCTGTTGTGCCCGCCCGGGCCGTACAAGGGGAACGAATGAATCTCGGGGACCGCGCGCGAGTGCGCAAGGTGACGGCTTGGTCGCTGCTGGCAGCTGTTCTGATCGCGCTTTCTGGCCCGCTCGTTGTGGCGCCGTCCGTGCTGACCGCGTCTGCGGCCGTCGTCGGCGACGCCTACGTGCCGATGGCCCCGACGCGCGCGCTCGACACGCGCTCGGGCGCCACACCGGCGGGCGGCTCGACCACCCAACTGCAGCTCGCCGGACGGTCGGGTGTGCCGGCGACCGCACGTGCGGTCGTGCTCAACGTCACTGCTGTCAGCCCGACCGCGCCGGGATACGTGACGGTCTTCCCTGCAGGGCGCGCGCGCCCCACGGCGTCGAACCTCAACTTCGTCACGGGCCAGACGATCGCCAACCAGGTCATCGTCGACCTCGGGCCGACGGGTGCGATTGCGATCTACACATCGGCCAGGTCGAACATCATCGTCGACGTCGCGGGGTACTCCCCCTCAACGCGATCGTTCGCCGGCGTGACACCGACCCGGCTCCTCGACACGCGTTCCTCGGATGCCGCACCGGCCGCCGGATCGACGACGCAGGTGAAGGTCGCCGGTGTCGCAGGTGTCCCGGCCCGCACGGCCAAAGCCGTGGTGCTGAACGTCACCGCGGTCTCGCCGATGGCAAGCGGCTACTTGTCCGTCTACCCGGGTGGCAATCGCCCGGGTGCCTCGAACGTGAACTACCGGCCCGGTCAGAACATCGCCGGTCTCGTGGTGGCCAAAGTGGCGACCGACGGCACTGTCACCGTCTACACCGCGGCGAAGACGCACCTCATCGTCGACGTGCTCGGGTGGGTCCCCAGCGAGTCGTCGATCCGGCCGATCTATCCGACCCGCCTTCTCGACACCCGATCGGGGGCGGTGCCCACAGCCGGAAGCACCTTGAAGGTTCCTGTCGTCGGCCGTGCGTGGTTGCCGCGGTCGGGTGTCTCGGTCGTCGAGCTCACGGTGACCGCGGTGGCCCCGACCCAGGGCGGTTATCTCACCGTGTACCCCGGCGGCGCCGCCCCGACTGCCTCCAACCTCAATTTCGTGAAGGGCGGCACGATCGCCAACTCCGTCACTGCGAAGGTGGGCGCTGACGGCACGGTCAGCGTCCGGGTGTCGGCGGCCACTCACGTGCTGGTCGACATCGCCGGGTTCGGAGTCTCGACCGGATCGCCGGCCTGGAGTGAGCCGAGTCAGCTCGGCAGCAGGGCCGAGGTCACCGGCCTCTCCTGCCCGACAGCGTCGTTCTGCGCCGCGGTCGACGACAGTGGCGGCGTGTCCGTTCGGAACGGAAGTCGGTGGGCCGATCGCCTGTTGGATCCGCTCGCCCAATGGACGGCCGTCTCCTGCGCATCTCCTGCATCCTGCGTGGTCGTAGGCACGAAGCCGGCGACCGGCGGGGCACGCGCGGCGGTGTTCGCGACGTTCGACGGAACGACCTGGAGTACGAGCCGCCCCTTGCCGGGCACTGCGGCGATGGGCGGCCTGTCGTGTCCCTCGACGGACTTCTGTTTGGCGGTCGGGAGCCAGGCCGGTCGGTCGGTGGTGCTCAGCTACGACGGGCAGACGTGGGTGCAGCGTCCTGGCCCGAACGTTGCCGGGCTCACTGTGGTCTCCTGCGTATCGGCGCAGTACTGCGTCGCAGGCAGCACGACCGGGGGTGCAGTGCGGTGGACGGGCGTCGACGCAGGCTGGCGCTACGCGCCCGAATACCTCGACGACGCCGTATCCAGCGTGTCGTGTGCGAGCGTGGACGTGTGCCTGATCACCGGTACCGGCTATGGCGTCGTCAGTATCAATGGTGATCGGATCGTGGCGCACTACAACATGCCCTACGCCTGGAACCCCAGGGCATCGTGCAGTTCGCCGCAGCGGTGCACGATTGTGGCCGATGACCGCCGCCTCGTCTTCTCGCCGGCGACCGGTACGTTCGCCGCCTCGGACACCCGTGCTGGTGGGTTCAACGCGATTTCCTGCCCAACCGACACCTTCTGCGCTCGCGCCAGCAAGGGGGGTGCAGTGACGACCGAGACCAACGGCACCGTGTCGTTGACGCATGTCGTCAACGTCGGCCAAGGCTCCATCACCCAGGTCGACTGTCCGGTGGTCGGGACATGTCTGATGGCTGATGCCACGGGACACCGATTCCGCGTGGACGGAACGATGGTCGGACCGGTGTTCTCCGGTACCGATGGACCGGTCGCGCTGAGCTGCTCATCGGTCGACCATTGCGCCACCGTCGGGCAGGCCACAGGCATCATCACCCGGACGATGATGATCGGTGGCGTCTGGAGCGAAGCGTCGGACTACGCCCTCGACCGCGATGTGTCATGCGCGACCAGCACCTTCTGCATGACCGTCGGTCAACGCGGCAGCTATGCATGGGACGGCACGAGTTGGCGGAAGGTCGGAGGATCGTTGACCCCCACCGCCCACCTGGTCGATTGCGTCGACCCCAACTGGTGCTTGGCCGTCACCAACGGAGCCAATGACCTCGATGGCAACAACGGAGCTCGAATCAACCTGTGGGACGGGCGCTCCTGGACCCAACAGGTCGCCGCGATGCCGAACATCTCGGCAAAGGCCATCGAGTGCACCGCACGAGACGCCTGCCTGCTCGTCACGGGCGACGGTCGAAGCTCCCGGTTGACCGGTGCCGGCTGGTCGCAGCCGTCTGCGGCACCCGTCGACCTCACCCGGTTGTCGTGCGCGAGCGCCGAATGGTGCGTGGCGATCGACGCGTCCGGGCAGAGCTACCAATGGGACGGCGCCGACTGGTCGGTGATCGACGCGATCCCTGCGAACGCGATCTCCTGTCCGGCGGTCGGACGGTGCGTGGCGGTGGGCGAGCGCGGCGAAATGCGTGTCCTCGGCTGACCGGGTCGTCGGGCATACTGACTGCCCGTGGAACCTTGGCTCATCGTCGGACTCGGCAACCCCGGTCCCGGGTATGCGGGCAACCGGCACAACGTCGGGGTGATGGTGGTCGAGGAGATCGCCCGCCGCGCCGGATCGACCCTCAAGGCGCACAAGGCGCAGGCCCTCGCGGCGTCGGTGCGGCTGCCGCAGCCGTCCGGCGCACCCGGTGGACCGGCCGCGATCATCGCCCGCCCGACCACCTACATGAACGTCTCCGGTGGCCCGGTGAAGTCGCTGATGAATTTCTTCAAGGTGCCGCTCGACAAGCTGGTCGTCGTGCACGACGAACTCGACATCGACTTCGCCGACGTACGGCTCAAGAGGGGCGGCGGCGAAGGCGGCCACAACGGTCTGCGGTCCATCACGTCGTCGGTGGGTAGCAAGGACTACCTGCGGGTGCGCGTCGGCATCGGCCGCCCGCCCGGACGCATGGACGCAGCCGACTTCGTGCTGAAGGACTTCAACTCGACCGAGAAGAAGGACCTTCCGTTCCTCGTCGACGACGCCGCAGACGCCGTCCAGACACTCGTCGACCTCGGGCTCACCGACGCACAGAACAAGGTGCACGCCCGCTGACCGAACCGCTCGGCTGCAACGACTCCGGCGGACGGCGGTTGTCGGTCGCCGCGCGTAGAATCCTCATTCGTAACCCCTGGTCGATCCCGATCCGGGGTGCTCTGTGTTGTCTGTCGAAGGGTCTGCGCGCGTGAGTGCTCTGCAACCGATGCTCGATCTGCTCGGTCGCGACGAGGCGGTTCGGCGGGTGCTCGCGCACCGTCGCAACGCCAACCTCGTCGACATCGCCTCGGCGCCGGGCCTGCGCGCCCCGCTGCTGGCCCTGATGAACGGCGGCACCGACGGCGACTCGACGGGCGAGCGCACGCCACTGCTCGTGGTCACGGCCACCGGGCGCGACGCCGGCGACCTGGTCACCGCGCTGCGCACCCTGCTCGGCGACGACGCGGTCGCGGAGTTCCCGAGCTGGGAGACCCTCCCGCACGAGCGGCTCAGCCCGCGCTCCGACACCGTGGGCCGCCGCCTCGCGGTGCTGCGCCGGCTGGCGCACCCCGACGCCGCCGATTCCACCCACGGCCCGATCGAGGTGCTCGTCGCGAGCGTGCGCGCCGTCATGCAGCCGATCGCCAAGGGGCTCGGCGACCTCGCGCCGGTGAGCCTGCGCACGGGGCAGGAAGCCGTGTTGGACGACGTCGTCGCGGCGTTGGCAGCAGCGGCCTACACCCGCACCGACCTGGTCGAGCGGCGCGGTGAGTTCGCCGTCCGCGGTGGCATCCTCGATGTCTTCCCGCCCACCGAGCAGCACCCGTTGCGGGTCGACTTCTTCGGCGACGAGGTCGACGAGATCCGCTGGTTCAAGGTGGCCGACCAACGCTCGACCGACATCGCGGAGCACGGCCTGTGGGCGCCGCCATGCCGCGAACTGCTGATCACCGACGAGGTGCGTGAACGGGCGAAGGTGCTGGCCGAGCAGCTGCCAGGCGTCGCCGACATGCTGCACAAGGTCGGCGAGGGCATCGCCGTCGAGGGCATGGAGTCGCTGTCGCCGATTCTGCTCGGCGACAAGATGGAGACCCTGCTCGACGTGTTGCCCGAGCACACCCACGTCGTGCTGTCCGACCCCGAACGCATCCGCACCCGAGCCCACGACCTGGTCGCCACCAGCGCCGAGTTCCTCGACGCGAGCTGGTCGAACGCCGCCGCCGGCAACGCGATCCCGGTCGACCTGCGGGGCGTGCTCGGCACGGCCTCCTACTGGTCGCTGCTCGAGCTGCGCGACCACGCCCTCGATCAGGGGCTGCCGTGGTGGTCGTTGTCGTCGTTCGCGACCGACGAGGAACTCACCGAGTTCAGCGAGGACGAGCTTCCGGGCGAGCGGGTGACGATCCGCACCGAGGAGGTGCCGCAGTACCGCAGCGACACCGAGTCGGCCGTCGCCGACATCCGGGCCTGGACGGCCGCCGGCCTGCGGACGCTGATCCTCACCGACGGACCAGGCCTCGCCAAGCGGGTGCGGGAGTTGCTCATCGAGCACGAGGTGCCGCTCGACGAGCAGCTGACCGCCGGCCGCGTGACCACCGCCGTCGGCACGCTCGGCAACGGATTCGCCCTGCCGACAAGTGAATTCGTGCTCGTCACCGAGTCAGACCTGATCGGCTCCAACCAGCCGGGCGGCGGTTCGACCAAGGACATGCGCAAGATGCCGTCGCGGCGTCGCAAGCAGGTCGACCCGCTCGAACTGCGTCCGGGCGACTTCGTCGTGCACGAGCAGCACGGTGTCGGCAAGTTCGTCGAGATGATGCAGCGCACCGTCGGCGGGGCCACCCGCGAGTACCTCGTGCTGGAGTACGCCGCCTCGAAGCGGGGCCAACCGGGCGACCGCCTGTTCGTGCCGACCGATCAGCTCGACCAGATCACCCGCTATGTCGGCGGTGAAGCGCCGTCACTCAACAAGATGGGCGGATCCGACTGGCAGACGACCAAATCGCGGGCGCGCCGCCACGTGCGCCAGATCGCCGGCGAACTCATCCGCCTCTACTCGGCGCGCATGGCCACCCCGGGCCACGCCTTCGGGCCCGACACACCCTGGCAGCGCGAGCTCGAGGACGCGTTCGCCTACATCGAGACTCCCGACCAGCTGTCGTCGATCGACGAGGTCAAGGCCGACATGGAGAAGACGGTGCCGATGGACCGCCTCATCTGTGGCGACGTCGGTTACGGCAAGACCGAGATCGCGGTCCGGGCCGCGTTCAAGGCGATCCAGGACGGCAAGCAGGTCGCCGTGCTGGTGCCGACGACGTTGCTGGTCAAGCAGCACTTCAGCACCTTCTCCGAGCGCTACGCCGGATTCCCGGTGGTGGTGAAGGCGTTGTCCCGGTTCCAGAGCGACAAGGAGGCCCGCGAGGTGATCGACGGCCTCGCGACCGGCGCGGTCGATCTGGTGATCGGCACCCACCGGCTGCTGTCGAAGGAGGTGCAGTTCAAGGACCTCGGATTGGTCGTCGTCGACGAGGAGCAGCGGTTCGGTGTCGAGCACAAGGAACAGCTCAAGCAGATGCGCACGGCGGTCGACGTGCTCGCGATGTCGGCGACGCCGATCCCGCGCACCCTGGAGATGGCGGTCACCGGCATTCGCGAAATGTCGACTCTCGCAACGCCGCCCGAGGAGCGCCACCCGGTGCTCACCTTCGTCGGTGCCTACGACGAGAAGCAGATCGTGGCGGCGATCCGGCGCGAGCTGATGCGTGAGGGCCAGGTCTTCCTGGTGCACAACAAGGTGCAGACCATCGAGAAGGCGGCCTCAAGGTTGCGTGAGCTCGTGCCCGAGGCGCGCATCGGCACCGCCCACGGAAAGATGGGCGAACACCGCCTGGAGGAGGTCGTCGTCGACTTCTGGGAACGGCGGCTCGACGTGCTCGTCTGCACCACGATCGTCGAGACCGGTCTCGACATCTCCAACGCCAACACGCTCATCGTGGAGCGCTCCGACGTGCTCGGTCTGTCGCAGCTGCACCAGCTGCGCGGACGCGTCGGACGCGGCCGCGAGCGCGCGTACGCCTACTTCCTGTACCCGTCCGAGAAGCCGCTCACCGAGACCGCGCACGACCGGTTGCAGACCATCGCCCAGCACACCGACCTCGGTGCCGGCATGCAGGTGGCGATGAAGGACCTCGAGATCCGCGGCGCCGGCAACCTGCTCGGCGGCGAGCAATCGGGCCACATCGCAGGCGTCGGGTTCGACCTCTACGTGCGCATGGTGGGAGAGGCCGTCGCCGACTTCCGCGGCGACGAGCCCGACCGCGGGCCGGCCGAGATCAAGATCGAGCTGCCGGTCGACGCGCACCTGCCGCACGACTACGTGCCGGGGGAGCGGTTGCGCCTGGAGGCCTACAAGAAGCTCGCCACCGTGGCGACCGAGCACGAGCTCGCAGAGATCGCCGACGAGCTGAACGACCGTTACGGCGCGCCGCCGGAGCCGGTGCAACACCTACTCGAGGTGGCCCGGCTGCGGGTGCTCGCCCGCCAGGCCGGCATCGGCGACATCGGCACGCAGGGCAAGTTCGTCCGCTTCGGTCCGGTCGAGTCGCTGCCCGAGAGCCGCCAGCTGCGACTTGAGCGGCTCTACAAGGGCGCCAAGCTCAACCCGGCGCTCAAGACCATCCTGGTGCCGGCCCCGATGACCAGCCCGGTCGGCGGCAAGCCGGTGCGCAACACCGAGGTGTTGACGTGGGCGGCCCAGCTGATCCGCAGCATCCTGCTCGACGACGCGGCCGCGGCGTGACGGCCGCCGTCGATGGCACAGCCGGTCGTGGCAAGATGAACCCGCTCAACAGCTCCCGAGAGGAACCCATGTCTCGTCCCGCTCTGCGCGTCACCACCGTTGCTGCGGCCCTGGTGGCCGCGACCGCACTGTCCGGCTGCGGCGACACCAGCGGTGGCACCGCTGCTTCCTACAAGGGCGAGAAGATCAGCACCGAGCAGGTGCAGGATGCCGTCCGCGACATCACCACCGAGCAGCCGACGTCCCAGTTCGACCCGACGTCCGCGGCGATCTTCATGGTGCTCGGCAACGACCTGGAGAGCCTCGCGAAGAAGCACCGGGTCTACACCTCGGCCGACGTCGCCCGCCAGGCCTTCAAGAAGGTCACCAACCCCACCGACGCCGCGGTGCGGTCGGTGCAGGGCAGCTTCAACTTCACCTCGCTGCGCGACTCCGCGGCGGGCAACCCCGACCTGCAGAAGCTGTTCAAGGACGCCGACGTCATACTCAATCCGCGCTACGGCACGTGGGAAAAGGGCAAGGGCCCGGTCGACAACGCCAGCAACTGGATCAAGGGCTCTGCGGAGCCGGCGCTGAACTGAGCGCCCCGCGCCCATGGCCGGTTCGCTGACCCTGCTGGTCACCAGCCCTCGCACGCCCGCGGGCGTGCTCACCCGCGACGCCTGGCGCGCACTCGACACCGCCGACCTCGTGCTGGCGGCGGACGCCGACCACCCGACCCCGGCGGCGATCGCCGGTTCCGGTGTGGCGGTGGAGATCTCGGATCCTTCGTCGATGCCCCTGCTGGGGCGTTCGCTCGCCGAGGCGGCGGCCGACCGGCACGTCGTCTGGATCGTCTCGCCGGACGGCGACCCCGGACTCACCGACGCCCTCGCCGCCGAACTCACTCGGGCGGCCGACCCGGCGCCGGTCGAGATGCTGGTCGGCAGCTGGGACCTCCCGGGCGCCCGTCTCGCCGACGCGGTCAACGTGATGGATGTGTTGCGGTCACCGGGCGGCTGCCCCTGGGACGCGAAGCAGACTCACGAGTCGCTGGCGAAGTATCTGCTCGAGGAGGCGCACGAGACGGTCGAGGCGATCGACAACGGCGACCGCGACCACCTGCGCGAAGAGCTCGGCGACGTGCTGCTCCAGGTGCTGTTCCACGCCCGGGTCGCAGCCGACGACCCGGACGACCCGTGGGACATCGACGACGTCGCCGGTGGGTTGGTCGACAAGCTGCTGCGCCGCCACCCGCACGTGTTCGGCGACGGTGACGCCTCGACCCCCGAGGAGGTCGAAGCGAGCTGGGAGCAGATCAAGGCCGCGGAGAAGGCCGACCGCGCCGAGAGCGCGACGCCACTGCTCGAGGGCATTCCGCGCTCGCTGTCGACCCTGCTGATCGCCGACAAGGTGTTGGCGCGGCGTGAACGTTCCGGACTCACCGAGCTCCCCGACGACAAGACGGACGCCGACAACTCGGGCGCCGATCTCGGCGACCGGCTGCTCGCGCTGGTGGCCGAGGGACGCCGCACCGGCGTCGACGCCGACGCGGCCCTGCGCGACGCCGTGCGCCGGCTCGCCTCGGCCTGACCGAGCGCGCACTGTCTCGCATCGCCTGTCGCTACCTGTAGGTAGCTGCGGCCGCCGTTAGGGTGGTGCCCGTATCCGGAACCATCCATGTTTTCTCTTGAGCAGGAGCCTGCAGTGGCCAGCATCGACGCCATCATCGCCCGCGAGATCCTTGATTCCCGAGGCAACCCGACCGTCGAGGTGGAGGTGCTGCTCGACGACGGCACCGTCGGCCGCGCGGCCGTCCCCTCCGGCGCGTCCACCGGTCAGTTCGAGGCGGTCGAGCGCCGCGACGGCGACAAGTTGCGCTACCTCGGCAAGGGGGTCGAAGACGCCGTCGACTCGGTGATGGAGGAGCTCGCCCCGGCCCTGCTGGGCTACGACGCCGACGAGCAACGCCTCATCGACACGGAGATGATCGACGTCGACGGCACCGCCAACAAGGGCAAGATCGGCGCCAACGCGATCCTCGGTGTGTCGCTCGCGGTGGCCAAGGCCGCCGCCGACTCCGCCGGTCTGCCGCTGTTCCGCTACGTCGGCGGACCCAACGCCCACGTGCTGCCGGTGCCGATGATGAACATCCTCAACGGTGGGGCGCACGCCGACTCCAACGTCGACATCCAGGAGTTCATGATCGCGCCGATCGGCGCCGAGTCGTTCCGTGAGGCGCTGCGCTGGGGCGCAGAGGTCTACCACGCGCTGAAGAAGGTGCTGCACGACAAGGGGCTGGCCACCGGCCTCGGCGACGAGGGCGGGTTCGCGCCCAACCTGGAGTCGAACCGCGCCGCCCTCGACCTCATCCTCGAGGCCATCAAGGCCGCCGGTTACGAGCCGGGCAAGGACATCGCGCTGGCGCTCGACGTCGCGGCCAGCGAGTTCGGCGACAAGTCGGGTTACACCTTCGAGGGCAAGACGAAGTCGTCTGCAGAGATGGTCGACTACTACGCCGACCTGGTCGCCAACTACCCGCTGGTCTCCATCGAAGACCCGCTGGACGAGGAGGACTGGGACGGCTGGAAGGCGATGACCGAACAGCTGGGCGACAAGGTGCAGCTGGTCGGCGACGACCTGTTCGTCACCAACCCCGAGCGGCTGCAGCGCGGCATCGACTCCGGCACCGCCAACGCGCTGCTGGTGAAGGTCAACCAGATCGGCTCGCTCACCGAGACCCTTGACGCCGTCGACCTCGCCCACCGCAACGGTTACCGCTGCATGATGAGCCACCGTTCGGGTGAGACCGAGGACGTCACGATCGCCGACCTCGCCGTCGCCACGAACTGCGGCCAGATCAAGACCGGCGCACCGGCCCGCTCCGACCGGGTCGCGAAGTACAACCAGCTGCTGCGCATCGAGGAGGAGCTCGACGACGCCGCCGCCTACGCCGGCGCGTCGGCCTTCCCGCGCTTCGGCAAGAAGTAACCCCTCGGCCCGGGCGCCGCACGGCGCCCGGGCCGGAACAACCCGATCGAAAGTTGTTGGTATGACTCGCGATTCGCGACCTGCAGGACGCAGCAAGGCTCAGGCGGCATCCCGCCCGGCGGCCGCGCGCCGTGGCTCGACGCGTCCGCGGGCGGCGGGGGAGAGCTCGACCCGCGAGTCGGCCACCGGACGCCTCGCCGCGCTGCGCGCGCACAGCCGGCGCCGTCCGCAGTCGATGAAGCGGATGACGATCCTCGGTGTGCTGCTGATCTTCCTCGCGGTGATCATCACCCCGACCCTGAACAGCTACCTGCAGCAGAAGCACCAGATCGGGCAGCTCGGCGCCCAGGTCAAGCAGCAGCAGGGCGACGTCAGCACCAAGCAGACCGAGCTGAAGAAGTGGAACAGCGACTCTGCGTTCGTCAAGCAGCAGGCGCGTGACCGGCTCGGTTTCGTCACGCCCGGTCAGACCCTCACCGTGCTCGTCGACGAGAACGGAAAGGCGGTCGGCACCGTCGACCCCGCCGGCAAGAAGATCTCGACCAACCCCTGGTACGGCCAGGTGTGGCAGTCGGTCGTCGCGGCGAACCGGGGCGACAAGAAGTGACCGAGGTGAACGCGCCGGACATCGATCCGGCCGACCTGGCCGCGGTCGAACGACAGCTCGGACGCCTCCCGCGCGGTGTCGTGGAGATCGCCGGACGCTGCCCGTGCGGCTGCCCCACCGTCGTCCGCACCCTGCCGCGGTTGCCCGACGGCACGCCGTTCCCCACCTCGTTCTACGCCACCTGCCCGCGTCTCACCGGCGCGATCAGCACCCTCGAGGCCGGCGGAATGATGCGCGAGATGACCGCCGAGCTAAAGTCCGACCCGGAGTTGGCCGCGGCCTACCGGGCCGCCCACGACGACTACCTGCGTCGGCGCGCCGAACTCGGTGACGTGGCGGAGATCGCCGGCATCTCCGCCGGCGGAATGCCCGACCGGGTGAAATGCCTGCACGTGCTGGTCGCCCACTCCATCGCGGTCGGACCCGGCATCAACCCGCTCGGTGACCGCGCGCTCGCGGCGCTGCCGAAGTGGTGGGAGAACGGTTGCTGTGCGGCGCTCGACGCCGGCGAGGAGGGGCAGGCATGAGGGTCGGCGCCGTCGACTGTGGCACGAACTCGATCCGTCTGCTGGTCGCCGATGTCGACGACGCGGGACGGTTGACCGACGTCGAGCGCACGATGCGCATCGTGCGTCTCGGGCAAGGGGTCGACGTCACCGGACGCATCGCCGACGAAGCGATGACACGCACCCTCGAGGCGGCCCGTGACTACGCGGCGACCTGTCAGCAACTTGGTTGTGAGGCAGTGCGATTCGTCGCCACCTCGGCTTCGCGCGATGCCTCCAACGCACATACCTTCATCGACGGTGTCGCCGAGGCGTTCGCCCACTGGGGCATCGCACCCGAGGTGATCTCCGGCGACGAGGAGGCCCAACTCAGCTTCCGCGGCGCCACCATCGACCTGCGCGGTTCCGACACGCCGCAGCCCTACCTGGTCGTCGACCTCGGCGGCGGCTCCACCGAGTTCGTGCGCGGCACCGACACCGTCGAGGCCGCGATCTCGATGAACATCGGCTGCGTGCGGATGACCGAGCGACACCTGCGCTCCGACCCGCCCACGCCGCAGGAGATCGACGCCGCACTGGCCGACATCAACGCGGCGATCGACGAGGCGGGGCGCACCGTCGACTTCACCGGCATCGGCAGCCTGGTCGGCCTCGCCGGCTCTGTCACGACCATCACCGCCAACGCCCTGCACCTCACCGACTACGACAAGGACGCCATCCACGGCGCACGACTTCCCGTGCAACGCGTCGTCGACTCCTGCGACGAACTGCTGCTCGCCACCCGTGCGCAGCGCGCCGCCCTGCCGTTCATGCACCCGGGCCGGGTCGACGTGATCGGCGCCGGCGCGCTGGTGTGGCGCACCATTGTCCAGCGGGTCACCGCCGAAGCCGGCATCGAGCAGACGGTCAGCAGCGAAAAGGACATCCTCGACGGAATTGCGTTGTCCGCAGAGCGAGCCGTCCCGCCTTCGTGAGCCTTCCGCTGTGCTCACCGAGGTGCCACCACCGACGGCACGTCTCCCGCATGATCGCCTACCCTGACTCTGCCCTCGTAGCCCAATGGCAGAGGCAGGCGCCTTAAAAGCGCCCAAGTGCGGGTTCGAATCCCGTCGAGGGCACGCCGCGGGGATGATTTCCCCGAGTTGAACGCTTTACTTGTGTAGTGAACTCATGCCCGCACCCCGTGGGCCGCCGATCGTGACGGAGGAGAGCGATGGCAACCAACCCGGTATTCGACCGGTTCGAGAAGGATCTGCAGCGCGGTGAGTATGCCGGTTTCGGCAACCGCCAGCAGCCGCAGTACGGCCAGTACGGGCAGGGACAGCCCTACCAGCCGCCGCAGACCAACCAGCAGGCGTACGGCGCCGGCCAGCAGGGTCAGTGGGGCCAGGCCGGCCCCTACCAGGGCCAGCAGGTGCCCGGCTTCGCAGACCCGAACTACGGCGCGCCGATGGCGCCGCAGGACACCGGCCGCCGGATGTCTCTCGACGACGTCGTCGCCAAGACCCTCGGCCTGTTCGCGGTGCTGCTGATCAGCGCGGCAGCCGGCTGGGCGATCGCTGCGAACAACCAGTCCGCGGGTCTCGCGATCTGGATGGGCGGCATGATCGCCGGCATCGTGCTCGGCTTCGTGATCAGCTTCAAGAAAACGATCTCGGTGCCGTTGATCGTTGCCTACTCGGTCATCGAGGGTGCGTTCCTCGGCGCGATCAGCCAGTTCTTCAACACCCAGTTCAACGGCATCGTTGCGCAGGCCGTGCTGGCCACGCTGTGCGTTTTCGCCGGCATGTTCGCCGGGTGGAAGTTCGGCCTGATCAAGGTCACCGACCGCTCCCGCAAGATCTTCGGTTTCGCCGCGCTCGGCTACTTCCTGTTCGCGATGGCCAACCTCGTGCTGCAGATGACCGGTGTGCTCGGTGACTTCGGCTTCTTCAGCATGGGCACCTTCGGCATGATCCTGTGCCTGTTCGCGGTCGCGCTCGCGTCCTACTCGCTCGCGATTGCGTTCGACACCATCCAGTACGCCGCCAACGTCGGTGTGCCGGAGAAGACGTCGTGGCTGCTCGCGCACGGCCTCATCGTCTCGGTCGCATGGCTCTACCTCGAGCTGCTGCGCATGTTCGCGATTTCCCGCGACTGATGTCTTCTGCAGGCCTCCCGCCTGCGTGACCTTCCGCTGTGGTCCGGTGAGCGCCACCACCGGCGGTGCAGCCGACAAAGCGGCCCGTACCTGGAGTCCAGGTACGGGCCGCCTCGTTTGCACCCTCCCCGAAAGTTTGCGCGACACGCGACACAGGTGCCCGATCGTGCAAGCTTTCGCGGAATCAGGTGGCCGAGAGCCAGCCGGCACCCAACGCCACGATCAGCGCGACGCCGAGCACCACGCGGTACGACACGAACACGGTGATCGGGTGGTTGCGCACGAACCGCAACAGCCACGCGATGGAGGCGAAGGCGACGACGAAGCTCACCAGCGTGCCGACCCCGAGCTGGCCCCAGCCGACCACCTTGGTGTCGACGTCCTTGAGCTCGTAGAGGCCCGCGGCGGTGAGCGCGGGGATCGCCATGAAGAACGACAGGTTCGTCGCGGTGACCCGGTCGAGGCCGCGGACGAGTCCGGCGGAGATCGTCGCGCCGGAGCGGGAAACACCTGGAATCAGCGCGAGACACTGCACCAGGCCGATGATCACGCCGTCCTTGATCGTGATGTCGTGCTCGTCGCGCACGGTGCCTTCGGCGGCCCGACGGGAGTGCTCACGCTCGGCCCACCACATGGCGCCCGACCAGAGGATGAGGGCGCCGGCCACGACCCACAGTGACCGGAGCGAGCCGCTGACGAGGTCTTTGGCGAGGAAGCCGACGATGCCGACCGGGATCGACCCGACGATGACCGCCCACGCGAGTTGGTAATCGTGGTTCGCGCGCGCGTCCTTGTTGGCAAGGCCGCGCACCCAGGCGCCGAGCAGGGTCACGATCTTGCGCCAGAAGTACACGAAGGTGGCGACGATCGCGCCGATCTGGATGACGGCGGTGAACGAGGTGATCGCCTTGTTGTCGACCTCGTAGCCGAGCAGCTTCTCGGCGATCGTCAGGTGGCCGGTGGAGGAGACGGGCAGGAACTCGGTGAGACCCTCGACGACGCCGAGGATGACCGAGTCGAGGTAACTGAGGCCGGACATCGGCTCGCTTTCGACACTGTCGGGTAGTGGACGTGTCCAGCATTACCGAGCTTCCTGGATGATTCCTGGAGGGTGTCTGTGGTCGTGGCCGTCGGGGTGCGTCAGCCGATCAGTCGACGCAAGGCGGTCAACTCGGCGGCGGTCGTGTCGCAGTGTCCGGCTGCACACGCGTCGTACGCCGCCACCCGCAATTGGTCCATGGTGGCGGCGGGGGAGAGCTCGGGCAGGGGCTCGGTGCACCCGGTGAGCGTGACGAGCCGGGTGGCGCTGTCGCGCACCTGCGGCACGAGCGCGGACGCGTGGTGCAGCGGCAGCTGTTGCCACCGGCGCACCACGCGTCCGAGTTCGAGGCGTACGGCCTCTGATCGAGGATCGATCAGGTTCATCCGCAGTGGGTCAGGACAGACGCTCGTAGATGATCGCCATGCCCTGGCCGCCACCGACGCACATCGTCTCGAGGCCGAAGGTGCCGTCGACGGTCTGCAGGCCGTTGAGCAGCGTGGTGGTGATGCGGGCGCCGGTCGAACCGAAGGGGTGGCCGAGGGCGATCGCACCGCCGAACTTGTTGAGCTTTTCGAAGTCCATGCCGAGGTCGTCGGCCGACGGCAGCACCTGCGCGGCGAAGGCCTCGTTGATCTCGTAGAGGTCCATGTCGTCGATGGTCATGCCGGCGCGGGCGAGCGCCTGCTTCGAGGCCTCGACCGGGCCGAGGCCCATGATCTCGGGCGACAACGCGGACACGCCGGTCGAGACGACGCGGGCCAGCGGGGTGAGGCCGAGCTCCTTGGCCTTCGTGTCGCTCATGACGACGACAGCGGCGGCGCCGTCGTTCAGTGGGCAGCAGTTACCGGCGGTGACGGTGCCGTTCTCGCGGAAGACCGGCTGCAGGGTCGAGACCTTCTCCAGGCTGACGCCGGGACGCGGGCCGTCGTCGGTGGAGACGACGGTGCCGTCGGCCAGGGTGACGGGCGCGATCTCACGGGCGAAGAAGCCGTCGGCGATCGCCTTCTCGGCGCGGTTCTGGCTGGAGACGCCCCACTCGTCCTGGCGGGCGCGGCTGACGCCGCGGAAGGTGGCGACGTTCTCGGCCGTCTGGCCCATCGCGATGTAGGCGTCGGGCAGGAGGCCCTCGGCACGCGGGTCGGTCCAGGTGGTGTTCTCCGCTGCGATCTTCGCCGTGCGGGCGACGGCGTCCTTGAACTTCGGGTTCTGGATCGCCTCGGGAGAGGAACCGGCGCTGGCGAAGTCGAGGTAACGGCTCACGCACTCGACGCCACCGGAGATGAACACGTCACCTTCACCGGCCTTGATCGCGTGGTAGGCCATCCGGGTGGTCTGCACCGACGACGCGCAGAAGCGGTTGACGGTGGCACCGGGCAGGTTGTCGAAACCGGCGAGCACCGCGACGACGCGGGCCATGTTGTTGCCGTGCTCGCCCCACGGCTCGGCGCAACCGAGGTAGAGGTCGTCGATGAGCGACGGGTCGAGGTTCGGCACCTTCGCCAGCGCGGCCTGGACGACCTGGGTCGCGAGGTCGTCCGGGCGGACGTCCTTGAGCGAACCCTTGAAGGCGCGGCCGATCGGCGTACGGGCGGTGGAGACGATGACTGCTTCGGGCATGGATCCTCCGATGTGCGGTGGTCGACCGGCACCGTGCGATGGGCCGGCCGATGTCGATTTCGGAGTCTACGTGTCGCTGTTCCGGGCTGTGCCGGGCGTCACGTCCGTGGACCCCTCGCCGTCCGGGACGGCCGTTTCCGCCGAGCGCGCAGCCGGCGGCTCGACGCTGGTGGGCAGGGGCTCGCGGTGCCGCCGCAGCAGCACGGCCCAGCGTCCGCGATGGCCCGATTCCTGCCCGCCGATCTCGGTCGCGCTCACCTCGGTGCCCGGGTCGCGGACGGCGCGGTTGGCGGCGACCGACACCGGGCCGATGCTCTCGCCGCGGCGCCGGTCGGGTGCGCGGCCGGTGTCGGTCGAGGTCATGCCGAGTGCGTCGAGCACCGACGGGATGAGCGCCGAGGCGGCGCGGGCATAGCCGGCGGCGGACGGGTGAAAGCGGTCCTTGCTGAACATCACCGACGGGGTCTGTTCGAACTCGTGACCCAGCAGGTCGCCCAGCGACACGGTGCGTCCGCCGTGCTCGACGACGGCCACGGTCTGGGCCGCGGCAAGATCGCGGGACCACTTGCGGGTCAGCAGTCGCAGCGGTTGGGGGACCGGCTCGATGACGCCGAGATCGGGGCAGGTGCCGACCACGACCTCGCACCCGACGGCCCGCAGGGCGGCGACGGCGGCGGCGAGATGCCGGGTGGAGGTCGCGCGCTGGACGCTCTTGGTGACGTCGTTCGCGCCCACCATCACCACGGCGACCTGCGGGTTGTCCACGAGTTCCAGGGCGCGTTCGACCTGATCGCCGAGGTCGGTGGAGATCGCGCCGACCGCGGCCACGTTCGTCAGGTGCACCGGGCGTCCGGCGATGGCAGCGACCGCGGTGGCCACGATCGCGCCGACGGTCTGGGTGGCGTGGTCAGCGCCCATGCCCTTCGCCGTCGAGTCACCGATGACCAGCATCTCGATCGGCCGGCCGGGGGCGTGCCCGTAGGTGCCGGAGTCTTCGGGTGCGCCTTCGAACGGCTGGCCGACGACGCGGCGGGCGATCAACGCTTCGATCCGCAACAAGCCGTAGGCGCCCAGGCCGACGCCGGCGAGTCCTGCGGCGCCGATCGATCCCGCGTAAGCCGCCGTCGATGCGATCTTGCGTGCTCCCGGCATTGCTACGACCTTCGTCCCTCGAGTTCGTTGGTGCCCGAATCCTCTCACCCGTCGGCGCGGTGCGTCCGGTGTGGGCGCTCAGGGCACGAGTCAGCCCGTTCCTACTTCGCGGTCCGTTCACGATGTGAGACAGTCGGCGCATGAAGTTCGCCGAGCACATCGCCGACCTCGTCGGCGGCACCCCGTTGGTCAAGCTGAACCGAGTCACCGAAGGCATCGACTGCACGGTGCTGGCCAAGGCCGAGTACCTCAACCCGGGCGGCTCGGTGAAGGACCGCATCGCCCTGAAGATGATCGAGGCCGCCGAGGCCTCGGGTGAGTTGCAGCCGGGAGGCACGATCGTCGAGCCGACCTCGGGCAACACCGGAGTGGGTCTCGCCCTGGTCGCGCAGCGCAAGGGCTACAAGTGCATCTTCGTGTGCCCCGACAAGGTCAGTGAGGACAAGCGCAACGTGCTGCGCGCGTACGGTGCCGAAGTAGTTGTCACGCCGACGTCGGTGCCGCCCGAGCACCCCGACTCCTACTACTCGGTCTCCGACCGGATCGCCCGGGAGACTCCGGGTGGCTGGAAGCCCGACCAGTACTCCAACCCCAACGGGCCCGCCTCGCACTACGAGAGCACCGGACCGGAGATCTGGCAGGACACCGACGGCGGCCTCACGTCGTTCGTCGCCGGCATCGGCACGGGCGGCACCATCACCGGCACCGGACGCTACTTGCGGGAGATCTCGGCCGATCGCGACGGCGGCCGGGTGCAGATCATCGGGGCTGACCCGGAGGGTTCGGTCTACTCGGGAGGCACCGGTCGTCCCTACCTGGTCGAAGGTGTGGGCGAGGACATGTGGCCGCGTGCCTACGACCCGAAGGTGGTCGACGAGGTGATCGCCGTTTCGGACGCCGAGTCGTTCGAGATGACACGCCGGCTCGCCCGCGAGGAGGGACTGCTCGTCGGTGGCTCCTGCGGTATGGCCGTGGTCGCGGCGCTGCGGCACGCACGTACCTTGCCCGCCGACGCGGTAGTGGTCGTCCTGCTGCCCGACTCCGGTCGTGGCTACATGAGCAAGATCTTCGACGACACCTGGATGGCGTCGTACGGCTTCCTGCGGGGGGAGGAGACCCGCACCGTCGGTGACGTGCTCGCCGCCAAGAGTGGGTCGATGCCCGCGTTGGTGCACACCCACCCGAACGAGACGGTGCGCGACGCCATCGAGATCCTGCGTGAGTACGGCGTCTCGCAGATGCCGGTCGTGAAGGCCGAGCCCCCGATCATGGCCGGCGAGGTCGCCGGCGCGGTGAGTGAGCGTGCCCTGCTGGATGCGCTGTACACCGGTCACGCCCACCTGGCCGACTCGGTCGAGAAACACATGGAGCCGGGACTGCCGTTGGTCGGTGCGGGGGAGCCGGTCGAGTCGGTGCGCGAACAGCTGGCGACGCACGACGCGCTGATGGTCGTGGACGGCGGGAAGCCGATCGGTGTGCTGACCAGGGCCGACCTGCTCGCGATCCTGGCCGTCTGAGCCGTGGCGGACCCTGCCTGAGCCGTGTCCGTGCCCCGGTTCGCGCCGGGGCACGGACAGGGTCGCGAACGGGCAAAACCGCCTCTGACCTGCGGATTTGGAAGTTTGCGCAGGAGTCACCTAATGTTTACGACGTCAGCCCGACAGGGAGGCGGAAACACCGAGAGGTGGGGACGCACCGAACGGCTGGCCGGCCAGTTTGACTCGCTCGAAGGGTGAGGCTAAGCTGGAACTCCTTCCGGAGCCAAGTGCGCGAGGATCCACGCGGATCTGACGCCCAAGAGCCGGAGGAAAACCTAGAACAGCTCGAAGTGGCGGTTACTTTGGTAACTGTCGTGGAGATGACTGATCGTTTCTTGAGAACTCAACAGCGTGTCGAGTGATTGATGCCAAATGTTTGTTTGGTTGAGATTGACTATGTAGCAAGTAATGCTCTTGTTGATTTTGGCCAGGATAGTTTTTGTGATTTTTTACGGAGAGTTTGATCCTGGCTCAGGACGAACGCTGGCGGCGTGCTTAACACATGCAAGTCGAACGATGAAGCCGCAGCTTGCTGTGGTGGATTAGTGGCGAACGGGTGAGTAACACGTGAGTAACCTGCCCTTCACTCTGGGATAAGCCTTGGAAACGAGGTCTAATACTGGATATTCATTCATGATCGCATGGTTGTGGGTGGAAAGATTTTTTGGTGGGGGATGGACTCGCGGCCTATCAGCTTGTTGGTGAGGTAGTGGCTTACCAAGGCTTTGACGGGTAGCCGGCCTGAGAGGGTGACCGGCCACACTGGGACTGAGACACGGCCCAGACTCCTACGGGAGGCAGCAGTGGGGAATATTGCACAATGGGCGAAAGCCTGATGCAGCGACGCCGCGTGAGGGATGACGGCCTTCGGGTTGTAAACCTCTTTCACCAGGGACGAAGCGGAAGTGACGGTACCTGGAGAAGAAGCACCGGCTAACTACGTGCCAGCAGCCGCGGTAATACGTAGGGTGCGAGCGTTGTCCGGAATTATTGGGCGTAAAGAGCTTGTAGGCGGTTTGTCGCGTCTGCTGTGAAAGACCGGGGCTTAACTCCGGTTCTGCAGTGGGTACGGGCAGGCTAGAGTATGGTAGGGGAGACTGGAATTCCTGGTGTAGCGGTGAAATGCGCAGATATCAGGAGGAACACCGATGGCGAAGGCAGGTCTCTGGGCCATTACTGACGCTGAGAAGCGAAAGCATGGGGAGCGAACAGGATTAGATACCCTGGTAGTCCATGCCGTAAACGTTGGGCGCTAGGTGTGGGACTCATTCCACGAGTTCCGTGCCGCAGCTAACGCATTAAGCGCCCCGCCTGGGGAGTACGGCCGCAAGGCTAAAACTCAAAGGAATTGACGGGGGCCCGCACAAGCGGCGGAGCATGCGGATTAATTCGATGCAACGCGAAGAACCTTACCAAGGCTTGACATACACCGGAATGTGCCAGAGATGGTGCAGCCTTTTGGCTGGTGTACAGGTGGTGCATGGTTGTCGTCAGCTCGTGTCGTGAGATGTTGGGTTAAGTCCCGCAACGAGCGCAACCCTCGTTCCATGTTGCCAGCACGTGATGGTGGGGACTCATGGGAGACTGCCGGGGTCAACTCGGAGGAAGGTGGGGATGACGTCAAATCATCATGCCCCTTATGTCTTGGGCTTCACGCATGCTACAATGGCCGGTACAGAGGGCAGCGATACTGTGAGGTGGAGCGAATCCCTTAAAACCGGTCTCAGTTCGGATTGGGGTCTGCAACTCGACCCCATGAAGTTGGAGTCGCTAGTAATCGCAGATCAGCAGTGCTGCGGTGAATACGTTCCCGGGCCTTGTACACACCGCCCGTCAAGTCACGAAAGTTGGTAACACCCGAAGCCGGTGGCCTAACCCTTGTGGGGGGAGCCGTCGAAGGTGGGATTGGCGATTGGGACTAAGTCGTAACAAGGTAGCCGTACCGGAAGGTGCGGCTGGATCACCTCCTTTCTAAGGAGCGCATGCCTTTTCATCACCGAGTGTGTGGTGGGGGTTGCTCAAGGGTGGAACATCAATCATGGTGCCTGGTTGGGTGCTGGCTCGGCGTGAGTACGAACCTTGTGAAAGGGGTTGTGGAAAGTGTTGGGTTGGTGTCTGGTTGGGTGTCGGCACGTTGTTGGGTCCTGAGGGAACGGTTTGTTTCTTCTGGGTTGGCAGGCCTTGCGCCGGCTGCATGAGTTTCGTGTGGTTGGTGGGGGTTGCTGTGTGTTGTTTGAGAATTGCATAGTGGACGCGAAGCATCTGTAGTGCTCTGTAGCATTTCTGAGATTTGTTCTTAGTATTTTGTGTAAGTTTTTAAGAGCGTACGGTGGATGCCTTGGCACCAGGAACCGATGAAGGACGTAGGAATCTGCGATAAGCCTCGGGGAGTCGATAACCAGACTGTGATCCGAGGATTTCCGAATGGGGGAACCCCGCACCATTCATGTGGTGTGACCCGCATCTGAACTCATAGGGTGTGTGGAGGGAACGTGGGAAAGTGAAACATCTCAGTACCCACAGGAAGAGAAAACAACAGTGATTCCGTGAGTAGTGGCGAGCGAAAGCGGATGAGGCTAAACCGCGGTTGTGTGATACCTGTCAGGGGTTGCAGTCGTGGGGTTGTGGGGCCGTTCTTACCAGTGCTGACATGCTGGTGGGCAGTTAGAAATGGCGCGTGTAGACGAACAATCTTGAATGGTTGACCGTAGAGGGTGTAAGTCCTGTAGTCGAAACATGTGTCACTGTCTTGGATGTGTTCCCAAGTAGCACCGGGCCCGTGAAATCCGGTGTGAATCTGGCAGGACCACCTGCTAAGCCTAAATATTCCCTGGTGACCGATAGCGGACTAGTACCGTGAGGGAAAGGTGAAAAGTACCCCGGGAGGGGAGTGAAATAGTACCTGAAACCGTGCGCTTACAATCCGTCAGAGCCTGCCTTTGGGTGGGTGATGGCGTGCCTTTTGAAGAATGAGCCTGCGAGTTAGTGCTCAGTGGCGAGGTTAACCCGTGTGGGGTAGCCGTAGCGAAAGCGAGTCCGAAGAGGGCGCCTATAGTCGCTGGGTCTAGACCCGAAGCGGAGTGATCTACCCATGGCCAGGTTGAAGCGACGGTAAGACGTCGTGGAGGACCGAACCCACTTAGGTTGAAAACTGAGGGGATGAGCTGTGGGTAGGGGTGAAAGGCCAATCAAACTCCGTGATAGCTGGTTCTCCCCGAAATGCATTTAGGTGCAGCGTCGCGTGTTTCGTGCCGGAGGTAGAGCTACTGGATGGCTGATGGGCCTCACCAGGTTACTGACGTCAGCCAAACTCCGAATGCCGGTACGTGAGAGCGTGGCAGTGAGACTGTGGGGGATAAGCTTCATAGTCGAGAGGGAAACAGCCCAGATCACCAGCTAAGGTCCCTAAGCGTGTGCTAAGTGGGAAAGGATGTGGAGTTGCTGTGACAACCAGGAGGTTGGCTTAGAAGCAGCCACCCTTTAAAGAGTGCGTAATAGCTCACTGGTCAAGTGATTCCGCGCCGACAATGTAGCGGGGCTCAAGCACATCACCGAAGCTGTGGCAATCACACATCACCCTGACCTTGTGTCCAGGGGTGTGGTTGGGTAGGGGAGCGTCGTGTGGGCGGTGAAGCGGCCGAGTGATCGAGTCGTGGAGGCCACACGAGTGAGAATGCAGGCATGAGTAGCGAATGACGGGTGAGAAACCCGTCCGCCGAATAACCAAGGGTTCCAGGGTCAAGCTAATCTGCCCTGGGTAAGTCGGGACCTAAGGCGAGGCCGACAGGCGTAGTCGATGGACATCCGGTTGATATTCCGGAACCGGCGAAGGACCGCCCATATCGAATCAGGGGATGCTAACCACCCAAACCATGACGTTTGTTCACCTTCGGGTGGGCGTGTTTGTGGGGAGCGTGGGACCCGATCTTGTAGTAGGTAAGCGATGGAGTGACGCAGGAAGGTAGCCTCCGCGGGGCGATGGTTGTCCCCGTCCAAGACTGTAGGGCGACTGGTAGGCAAATCCGCCAGTCATGTGCCTGAGAGTTGATGGTGACCACGAATGTGGGAAGTAGGGTGATCCTATGCTGCCGAGAAAAACTTCTAGCGAGGTTCGAGCCGCCCGTACCCTAAACCGACTCAGGTGGTTAGGTAGAGAATACTAAGGCGATCGAGTGAATCGTGGTTAAGGAATTCGGCAAAATGCCCCCGTAACTTCGGGAGAAGGGGGGCCCAATCCTTGAAGTGACTTGCTCACTAGGGGTGAGGGCCGCAGAGACCAGGGAGAAGCGACTGTTTACTAAAAACACAGGTCCGTGCGAAGAAGTAATTCGATGTATACGGACTGACGCCTGCCCGGTGCTGGAACGTTAAGGGGACCGGTTAGCCTTTGGGCGAAGCTGAGAACTTAAGCGCCAGTAAACGGCGGTGGTAACTATAACCATCCTAAGGTAGCGAAATTCCTTGTCGGGTAAGTTCCGACCTGCACGAATGGCGTAACGACTTCTCCACTGTCTCAACCGCGAACTCGGCGAAATTGCACTACGAGTAAAGATGCTCGTTACGCGCAGCAGGACGGAAAGACCCCGGGACCTTTACTACAGCTTGGTATTGGTGTTCGGTACGGCTTGTGTAGGATAGGTGGGAGACTGTGAAGCATGCACGCCAGTGTGTGTGGAGTCATCGTTGAAATACCACTCTGGTCGTTCTGGGCTCCTAACCTCGGTCCGTGATCCGGATCAGGGACAGTGCCTGGTGGGTAGTTTAACTGGGGCGGTTGCCTCCCAAAAGGTAACGGAGGCGCCCAAAGGTTCCCTCAGCCTGGTTGGCAATCAGGTTTTGAGTGTAAGTGCACAAGGGAGCTTGACTGTGAGACAGACATGTCGAGCAGAGACGAAAGTCGGGACTAGTGACCCGGCGGTGGCTTGTGGAAGCGCCGTCGCTCAACGGATAAAAGGTACCCCGGGGATAACAGGCTGATCTTGCCCAAGAGCTCATATCGACGGCATGGTTTGGCACCTCGATGTCGGCTCGTCGCATCCTGGGGCTGGAGTAGGTCCCAAGGGTTGGGCTGTTCGCCCATTAAAGCGGTACGCGAGCTGGGTTTAGAACGTCGTGAGACAGTTCGGTCCCTATCCGCTGTGCGCGTAGGAAACTTGAGAAGACCTGTCCCTAGTACGAGAGGACCGGGATGGACGAACCTCTGGTGTGTCAGTTGTTCTGCCAAGGGCACCGCTGATTAGCTACGTTCGGAAGTGATAACCGCTGAAAGCATCTAAGCGGGAAGCACGCTTCAAGATGAGGTTTCCATCACCCTTTGTGGTGGGGAGGTTCCCAGTAGACTACTGGGTTGATAGGCCGGATGTGGAAGCACAGTAATGTGTGTAGCTGACCGGTACTAATAAACCGATAACTTACCAAAAACTCTTTCTTACAGGTTTGTGCTGCAGAATTTGAGTCTTCGCGTTCACTATGCAATATCTGAAACAACACGCAACACCACACTGTTGTGGGTGGTGTCGGCTGATAGTTTCATAGTGTTACGGCGGTCATAGCGAAGTGGGAAACGCCCGGTTACATTCCGAACCCGGAAGCTAAGCCCTTCAGCGCCGATGGTACTGCACTCGGTAGGGTGTGGGAGAGTAGGACACCGCCGGACTTCTTTTAAACAAAGGGTCGCCCTTCGGGGCGGCCCTTTGTGCATTCTCCGTACGAGTGGCCCATGGGGCGGCCTGGAATGGTTGTCGAGCGAAATCGACTTCAGCAGTCGTTCAGCCGGCGTGCAGCGAACTGCGACGCGGCTTCGCGGCACCGTCCAGAGTGCACCGATAGATTCGAGGAACTGACCAATCGGGGACCAACGAAGGAAGGCGACCTGAGTGATCGCGAGCAAGCTGCTCAAGGGGTCGATCAACTCCTACGGCGGACCCACGGACGCAACGCGCGAGCGCGTCGGCCTTCCGGAGGCCGTGGCCACCTGGCTCGGCCGGCTGCTGCTGATTGCCGCACTCTGGTCGTTCGCCTCGCTCATCCTCCCCTTGCGGATTGTCGGGCTCGTCGTGTCCGACGTTCTGTCGTTGCTGGGTCTGCCGGCCGAACCCAGCTTGTTCATTGCGGTGCTGACGTTGGTGCTGGCCGGCGCCGTCCGTCGTCGGCTGCGGGCGGCACATACCGTCGTCGTCATCTTCATGGCGCTGACCGCGTTGTCATCCGCGGCAATGGCGCTCACCGCAGTGAACGACCCCGACTCGGGTCTCGGCGCCCGACTGCACGGAATGACCCGGGACTACCTGGAGATCCGCAGCGGGGTGCGGTTCAACGTGGTTGCACTCGTGCTGCAGGTCGCGGTGCTCGTGCTCGTCCTGCTGAGTCGGCGCGCCTTCCCGGCGAAACTGCAGAAGGGCAGCCTGCGCGTTGCCTTCGGTGTGCTCGTCGGTGGCCTGGCCGTCTCGGCGGCTGTCGCGTTCGTCCTCACATTGGCCTTCCCGCACCGACTGGTGGGCATCGGCGAGCGGGCACGGTGGAGCATCCGCTCCGCATTCGGCGTGGAGACCGGGCCGGGCACTCCCAGTTTCCACGGTCATGTCGGTCCGCACTGGGTCTATGTCATTGCCGGCCTGATCTCCGCGGTCGCACTGGTCTTCGCGCTTCTTGCGATGTGGCGTGCCGGACACTCCGGTGCCTGGCAGAGTGCCGACGACGAACTCGCCGTCCGTGAACTGCTGTTGCGGCACGGTGAGGACGACTCCCTCGGCTACTTCGCGACGCGACGCGACAAGGAAGTCGTCTTCTCCCCGGACCGCCGGGCTGTACTGACCTACCGCAACGAGGGCAGCGTCAGCGTGGCCAGCGCCGATCCGATCGGTGATCGAGCCGCGTGGCCGGCGGCCATCGAGGCGTGGCGCGCGCAGAGCCGCGAGCGGGGTCTGTACTGTGCGGTGCTTTCCAGCAGTGAGGCAGCAACGGAGCAGTATGTCGCTGCCGGACTGCGCGCCTTTCCGCTGGGTGACGAAGCGATCATCGACGCCGAGATGTTCAGCCTGCGCGGTCGCTCGATGCGTCCGGTGCGGCAAGCCGTCACCCGCATCAGTCGCGCCGGATACACCGCGCAGGTGCGTCGGCACGGCGAGCTGAACCAGGATGAACTCGCCGAGATCGAACGGCTCGCCACCGAATGGCGGGGCAACGAGACCGAGCGTGGTTTCTCGATGGCGCTCAACCGACTGGGTGATCCCGCCGATGCCCGGTGCGTGCTGATCACCGCGCGTGATGCACACGGTGTCATTCGCGGGTTTCTGTCCTTCGTCCCCTGGGGTGTGCGCGGTGTGTCGCTCGACCTGATGCGTCGAGACCGGTCGGCCGAGAACGGGCTGAACGAGTACATGGTCGCCAAGTTGCTCGAGCTGGGTGGTGCACTCGGAATCCGACGCGTGTCGCTGAACTTCGCGGTCTTCCGCAATGTGTTCAGCACGGCCGATCAGGTTGGAGCGGGACCGATCACCAAGCTCACCGATGCCGCGCTCTCCTTCGCCTCGCGGTTCTACCAACTCGAGACGCTTTACCGGTCCAACGACAAGTACCGCCCGACCTGGGTGCCGCGCATGCTGTGTTACGACCCGATGCTCACGGTTGCTCGCGCCGGTCTTGCGATGGGGGTCGCCGAGGGCTTCGTGCGCCCGATCGGGCCGCGCTTCCTCATCGGGCCGCGCCCCGAGGAGATCCAGCCGCCGCGCACCGACCCGGGTTTCGTTGAGGCGGTGCGGGCGCAGGAGGAGTTGCTGCTCGTGCCCGAGCCCGACGGCGTCGTGCTCGGCGACCAACAGCGGGTGCGCCGGGAGAAGCTCGACCTGCTGCGCGCGTCGGGGGAGGAGGGCTACCCGGTGTCGGTGCCGCGCACCCACCGCGTCGGCGAACTGCTCGAGCGCTACCCCGACCTGCCGGCCGACACGGTGACCGGCGAGGAGGTTTCCGTCAGCGGACGCGTCCACGCCTGGCGTGACCTCGGCGGAGTCACCTTCGCGGTGTTGGACGACGAGGGTCACCGCATCCAGTCGATGGTCACCGCCGACGGCACCCCCGCGCCGGCCCGTGATCTCTGGCGCCGCGCCGTCGACCTCGGCGACCTCGTGAGCGTGACCGGGCGTGTTGCGACCTCCCGGAACGGTGAGTTGTCGGTGCTCGTCGCGTCGTGGGTGATGGCCTCCAAGTGCCTCAGCCCGATGCCCGGCCCCGGGTCGCAACTGTCCGACGAGGTGCGCGCACGTAGTCGTTCGCTGGAGTTGCTTGTCGATCCGACGTCGCTGCAGATGTTGCAGCGCCGGTTCGTCGGGGTGCGGACGATGCGCGAGGTGTTCGCGGAGAAGGGCTTCACCGAGGTCGAGACACCGATGCTGCAGTCGGTGCACGGCGGGGCCACGGCCCGTCCGTTCAAGACCCACATCAACGCTTACAACATGGGGCTCTACCTGCGCATCGCACCGGAGCTGTACCTGAAGCGGCTCGCCGTCGGCGGCATGCAGAAGGTGTTCGAGCTCAACCGCAACTTCCGCAACGAAGGCGTCGACGCCACCCACAACCCCGAGTTCACCTCGCTCGAGGCCTACCAGGCGTACGGCGACTACAACACGATGCGTGACCTCATGCGTGAGGTGGTGCTGCGCACCGCCACCGCGGTGAACGGCCGTCCCGTCGCCTACCGTCCGGACGGCTCGGGCGGCAGCACCGAGATCGACCTCGACCGACCGTGGCCGGTGGTCACCGTGCACGACGCGGTGTCGAAGGCCGTGGGGGAGACGGTCACCAGTTCCATGCCGCTGGCGGAGATGGTGCGGATCTGTCGTGACCACGGGGTCGGTGTGCCGGCCGGAGCCGGCTCGGGCAAGCTCGTCATGGAGCTCTATGAAGCACTCGTGGAGAAGCAGACGACGTTCCCGACCTTCTACCAGGACTTCCCGGTCGAGGTATCGCCCCTGGCGCGCCCGGGCCGGAACGATCCGTTGGTCGCCGAGCAGTGGGACCTCGTCGCCTTCGGCACCGAGCTCGGCACCGCCTACAGCGAACTCATCGATCCGGTCGACCAGCGGGATCGCCTCACCCGGCAGTCGCTGGCGGCCGCGGCGGGCGACCCGGAGGCGATGGAACTCGACGAAGCGTTCCTCGCCGCGCTCGAGCTGGGCATGCCACCCACCGGCGGTCTCGGGTTCGGCGTCGACCGGTTGATCATGATGCTGCTCGGCACGAATATCCGCAGCACGTTGGCATTTCCGTTCGTGCGACCAGCGGGCAACGAACAACTTGGCCGGTAGGTCAGCGGAAGTCGCGCGACCCGGTGCGCACGCTGATCGCCAGCGGTTCGAGCCGGTCGGCGAGGAGGTTGACGACGTTCTCCGGCGAACGCTCGAGAATGCCGCGGATCACCATCGCCGGCGCCGACCGGGCGATCCGCCGGTAGCGATGCCAGACACCACGGCTGACGATGACATTGAGCAGGCCGGTCTCGTCCTCCAGGTTGAGGAAGGTGATGCCGCTCGCCGTCGCCGGTCGCTGCCGGTGGGTCACGACACCGGCCACCTCCACCCGGCGTCCGGATTCGACCCTCAGACAACTGCTGATCGGACGAACACCCCTGGCGCTCAACGTAGCCCGGTTGTGTCGGATCGGGTGGTCGTCGGGGCTGATGCCGGTCGACCGCAGGTCGTGCTGCAGGATCTCGCCCGGGGTGGGCAACGGCAACAGTGGCGGCTGGTAGGGCACGGTGAACTCCAACTGACCCTCGCGGACGGCAGCAGCCTCGGCCGAACGCCACAACGCCTCCCGGCGCGACCCGGCGATGCAGTCGAGCGCGCCGCTGAGCGCGAGTGCCTCCAGTTCGTCGGCGTCGAGCGTCGCTCGACGGGACAGATCGGCCAGATCGCTGAACGGGCCGCCGTGTTCACGAGCGACCACGATCCGCTCGGCAACGGCTTCGCCCAAGCCCTTGATCTCGTCCAACCCGAGGCGGACGGCGAACGCACCGTCCCGTCGGTGCGCGGCGGTCACGTCGGGGGCCGACGGGTCGAACTCGCCGATGTCGAGTTCGTCATGGTCGGCAAGACATTCGGAGAGACCCGTGGGTTCGGCTGTCACACAACCGCTTTCGTCGACGGCCTCCAAACCGGCATGCACACCTGACAGGTGCAGGTGTGGGGGACGCACGGTCACGCCGTGCCGGCGCGCGTCGCCGACGAGCGTCTGCGGGGAGTAGAACCCCATCGGCTGGGCACGCAGCAGTGCCGCGAGAAAAGCCGCCGGGTAGTGCAGTTTCAGCCATGAACTGGCATAGACCAGCACCGCGAAACTGAGGGAGTGCGACTCGGCGAACCCGAAGTTCGCGAACGCCTCGATCTTGTTGTAGATCTCGTCGGCCACCTGCGGGGTGATGCCGTTGGCGTACATGCCCTCGTACAGCCGGGCGCGCAGCGCGTCGATCCGTTCGACCCCACGCTTGGAACCCATCGCGCGCCGCAGCAGATCGGCGTCCGCCGGCGAGCACCCGCCGACGCTCACCGCCATCTGCATGAGTTGCTCCTGGAACAACGGCACCCCGAGGGTGCGTTCGAGCACGTCCTCCAACAGCGGGTGAGCGTAGGTGACCTCCTCCTGACCCATCCGCCGGCGGATGTACGGGTGCACCGCGCCGCCCTGGATGGGGCCCGGCCGGATGAGCGCGATCTCGACCGCGAGGTCGTAGAAACTGCGCGGCTTCAGCCGGGGGAGAGTGCCCATCTGTGCCCGGCTCTCCACCTGGAAGACCCCGATCGAGTCGGCCCGCCCGAGCATGTCGTAGACCGCGGCCTCACCTTTGGGGAGCGTCTCGATGCGCCATTGTTCGCCGAGGTGCTCGTGGGTGAGGTCGAAGGTGTACTGCAACGCGGCCAGCATGCCGAGTCCGAGCAGGTCGAACTTCACCAACCCCATCCACGCGCAGTCGTCCTTGTCCCACTGCAGCACGGTGCGGTTCTCCATCCGCGCAGGCTCGATCGGACACACCTCGCCGACCGGTCGCTCGGTGAGCACCATCCCGCCGGAGTGGATGCCGAGGTGCCGCGGGAAGGTGAGCACCTGTTGGGCGAGGTCGATCACCGGTGCGGGGATGTCGTGGTCGGCGCTGCTGATCTCGGCGCCCCACCGCTCGACCTGTTTCGACCACGCATCTTGCTGACCCTGGCTGTGCCCCAACGCTTTTGCCATGTCACGGACCGCGTTCTTCGGCCGGTAGGTGACGACATTGGCGACCTGGGCGGCGTTGCGCCGACCGTAGCGGCGGTAGACGTACTGGATGACCTCTTCGCGCCGTCCGGAGTCGAAGTCGATGTCGATGTCGGGTGCTTCCTCGCGCAGTTCGGACAGGAATCGTTCGAACGGGAGCCGGTAGAAGATCGGATCGATCACGGTGATGCCGAGCACGTAACAGACCAGTGAGGCAGCCGCCGATCCGCGCCCCTGGCACAGGATGCCTTCACCGCGGGCGAAGGTGACGATGTCGTGGACGATGAGGAAGTAGCCGGGGAAGTCCTTGGCCTCGATGACGTCGAGCTCCTTGTCGAGGCGCTGACGAACCTCCGTCGACATCGGTGAGAACTTCTGTGCCGCAGCGGTTTCCACGAGTTCGCGCAGCCAGCTCATCGAGGTGTGCCCGGCGGGCACGTCCTGCTTGGGCAGTCGCGGAGTGGCCGCACGCAACCGGAAGCCGGCCTGGTCGGCGATCTCCACCGTGCGCTCCAGGGCGCCGGGAAACCTGCCGAACCGCTGCTGCATCTCCGCGCCGCTGCGCAGGTGCGCCTGGTCGGTGGAGGGCAGCCAGCCGTCGAGGTCGTCGAGGCTGCGTCGCGCCCGCACGGCCGCGACCGCAGTGGCGAGCGGGTAGTCGCGCGGGGTGGCGTAGTGGACGGCGTTCGTCGCCACCACCGCCAACCCGGATCTCGCGGCGAGGTCGGCGAGTCGGTCGTTGCGGGGGCCGTCGACGGGGTCGCCGTGGTCGGTGAGTTCGACGAGCACCCGGTCGGCGCCGAACAGGTGCGCGAGCCGGTCGAGCTCGGCCATCGCAGCCTGCTCGTCACCGCGGGAAAGGGCCTGGCGCACAAGCCCTTTGCGACACCCGGTGAGCACGAAGCACGAACCGCTCGTCAGCGCCGCGACATTGTCGAGGTCGTGCACCGGACGCCCCTTCTCCGCGTCGGGATGGAGGTGTCCGTCGGTCAGCGCACTCGCCAACCGACGGTATCCGTCGACCCCGTCGGCGATCAACGAGAGGTGGTGACCCTCCGGGTCGGCCACCCCGTTCTGCGGTGCGGAGAGCCCGAACGACAACTCGGCGCCGTACATCGTGATGAGGTCGCCGTAGCCCTCCGCCGCCTCGGCCAACCGCACGATGCCGTAGAGACCGTCGTGGTCGGTGAGCGCGAGCCCGTGCAGTCCGAGCCGCACCGCCTCGGTGACGAGATCCTCCGGCGAGGAGGCGCCGTCGAGGAAGCTGTAGTGGGAGTGCGCGTGCAACTCGGCGTAGGGCACGGTGTGCTCGGGCCGCACCAGTTCCTCCGGGCGGAACTTCGCCCGCTTGCGGGAGAACGCCGGACCGTCGCCGCCGTCGGCGGGCATGCCACCGAGCACCTGCGGCCGGACGCCGCGCGAGAGCGTCTGCTCCAGTTGCGACCAGGGGATCGGCGGGTTGTTCCAGCCCATCAGTCGTACCGCGCTTCGATCCACCAGCCCTGCGCCGAGACGATGAGCAACCATGCCTCACCGGCCTCGTCGACAACCTGGAACCTGTTGACCTGCAACGGCTTTTGCCACCAGTGCTGGCGCACCGGCCAGGGGCCGCCCCAGTGGGTGATGGCCCGCCACGGCGACCTGTCGTGCGCCGGTCGCCAGCGCGCCGGGACGCCCGAGATGTTGCCGCGTGGATCGACGGTGACCGGTACGCCGTCCGGCGCGCAGACCTCGGCCGGTCGGGCGCGATTGAAGACGGTGGCCGGCGCCGGACCCGGCAGGGTGCCCGGCCACGGCTGTTCGAGCCGGCTGCGCTCGGGCGGCGCCTCGCCCCACGGGCGTACCTCCTGGCGTTCGTGCAGCAGGCGTCCGCCGACCAGGCTCGCGCTGCACACGCCCGCATGCCCGAGTTCGTGCTGCAGCCCGGTGACGGTGTGGACGATATGTTCGTCGGGTCGCTCGCCCCAGAGGCCCTGCGCGTGTTCGCCTGCTGCTGTGGGGGATTCGGCGTAGATGGTGACCGAGGTGACGCCGTCGAAGTCGTGGGCCGAGCCGCTGTGTTCGGTGGCGAGGTCTTCCAGTTGCCAGCGGACGCGTTCGGTCATCTCGCTCGCACCGAACGGCCAGGTGTGCCGCCAGCGACGTTCGTGCACCATGCCCGACTCGGCGCGGATCGAGACTCGGATCTCGTGGCACACCTGACCGGCGCGGCGCAGCCTTTCGGTGAGCACGCGGCAGTCGCGCAGGCAGGTTCGGGCGATCAACCCGATGTCGGACGTCGGGTCGCAGGCGACGCGCACCGACAGATCGTCGGGGATCGGCGCCGAGCGCAACAACGGGGAGTCGTGGCCGCCGGCGAGTCGGTGGGCGCGCAGTCCGGCCGGGCCGAAGCGGGCGTGCACCTGTTCGCGGGGGAGTTCGGCAAAGCTGCCGAGGTGGCGAATTCCCATGCTGCGCAAAGTCTTTGCCAGCTCTGGTTGCTCGACATAGGTGGCGACCGCATCGACCGGAAGGGTGCGCAGGAACTGCGCCGTCTGTTGGGGTGACAGGTTGAGGTAGGGGCGTCCGCCTGACGTCGCGTAGGCCGCCTGCTCGGCGGCGAAGAGTCCGTCGGCGATCGCCATACGGACATCGGCCACCTGCGCGTCACCCAACTGGTCGAACAGCGCCTCTGCGACGGCGTCTTCGCCGCCGTAGAAGCGGGCGGCGCCGGTGATGCGCAGTGCGGCCGTGCCCGGCCGGCTCGCGTGGACATGGGGTACGACCTTCTCGATCGCGCGCAGCACCGGTGCGAAGTGGCGTTCGTCGACCTCGGGGTCGTGCGGCAGCACCACCAGGTCGGGGCAGCGCACCTGTGCTTCGCGAATGCGGAGACCGGGCGTCACGGCCTCGTCGGCGGCGGCCGGGGAGACGGCGACCACTCGTCCTGCACGGGTGAGTGCGAGCAGCGCCGGGGTCTTGCTGCCGAGCGTTCTGCCGACTGCCTCGATCGACCAGTTCGGGCACCACGCGACCAGCGCCCGGGCAGGGCGGGAGCTGAGCGGGAGAGGTGCGGCCACTGTTCAATGATCGAACATGTGTACGAACAAATCAAGACGGTGGTGGTGGCCAGTGCAGGGTCGTGCTGCGGCGCCGGTGGCCGACCTCGCGGGTGATCGTGAGTTCTCGCCCACGCAGATGTCCGCCGCCGCGCTCGAGTCCGATCCAGCGGTCCTCGGTGACCCGCAGCGTGCTCGCGGCCTGCGGCCAGTCTCCGGCGACCAGGAGGGTGGCGCCGCGATGGCGAAGGCGTGCCTGCAGCCTGTTGCGCTGCGATGGTGGGAGGGTCGGCGGCGGGCAGGCGAGGATGATGTCGATCGCCTCGGCAAGGGCGGAGACCGTGTCGAGCCACCGCTCGGCGGTGACCTGCGGGACGAGCACCAGGCGATCGAGGTCGACCCCCCAGGAGCTCATGTTCTCGATTCCGAGATCGGGTAATCCGACTGTGGCGCACCAGTTTCCAGCCGTCGATGCTCCGGACATCAGTGCGATGCCGAGCGTGGTCGAGCCGATGAAGGCATGGACGCTGCCGCGCCGCAGCCCGGGGGCGAGCAGGTCGCGCAGGGTCGGGTGGGAGGGCAGCGTGCTCGCGCGCGAGCCCGCGTCGGCGAGCTCGCGCAGGCCGGCGAGCTTTTCCTCGAGTGCGACGTCTGGAGCGAGTGCCGTCATTCACCCAGAATCGAACAAACGTTCGATGATTGCAAGTGCGGTCGATCGGATCGTCGGCCTCGATGCACGCGCCTCGATGACGCGGCTTCGACCCCGAGCATCCACGTCGGCCGACCTGCGGCAGGATCGACTCATGGCTGAACGGGAAGTACTGACTTACGACGATTTCGGACGCGCGGTGCGCGAGGTGGCCCAGAAAGTCGTCGACTCGGGCTTCGAGCCCGACATCGTGTTGTCGATCGCGCGCGGCGGACTGCCCTTCGGCGGCGCCCTCGGTTACGCGCTCGACCTGAAGAACGTCTCGGTGGTGAACGTGGAGTTCTACACCGACGTCGACGAACGCCTCGACGTGCCGATCATGCTGCCGCCCACTCCCGCCGCGGTCGATCTGTCCGGGATGAAGGTGTTGGTGGTCGACGACGTCGCCGACACCGGCAAGACCCTGAAGTTGGTGCAGGAGTTCCTGGCCGACCATGTCGCCGAGTCGAAGATCGCGTGCATCTACGAGAAGTCGCGCACGATCGTCAACTGCGACTACGTCTGGAAGTACACCGACCAGTGGATCGACTTCCCGTGGTCGAGCCTGCCGCCGATCACCCGCGCACAGACGTCCGGCGAGATCGCCTGATCCACACGCGAAAGAAGCCGCCCGGTTGCCCGGGCGGCTTCTTTCATACGTGCGTGCTCAGGCCTCGGTCGAGCGGGCCGGGCGCTGGGCGAGCTCGTCGTCGAGACGCAGCAGGCCGGGACCGTCGTCGTTGATCAGCTTGACGCGTCCGACGATCTCGCTGACCGTCGCTTCCTCTTCGATCTGCTCCTCCAGGAACCAGTTCAGCAGCGGACGGGCGTCGAGGTCGCCTTCCTTCTCGGCCGCACGGAACAGTTCGCGGATCGCCTCGGACACGCGCTGCTCGTGGGCGTAAGCCGCTTCGAACGCGTCGAGCACCGATGTCACCATCACCGTCGGGGCCGGGATCGAGCCGATGACCGCCTTGTTGTCACGGTCGGCCACGTGGTCGATGAACTTGTTCGCGTGGACGATCTCCTCGTCGGCCTGGTGGCGCAACCACGCCGCCATGCCCGGGAGGTCCATCTCGTCCATCGTGATGGCCAGCTGCCGGTAGACGAGGGACGCCTCGAACTCAAGGGTGATCTGTGTGTTGAAGGCCTTCTCCAGGGCTGCGCTCATCTTCATGTTTCGACTTTAGACCGATTCGCCCGCGCTCACACCCCAGGAGTGGCTTGCCTCAGCAACCCTCCGGACGCCGAGAACGGGTCGACCGGAATGCCCGGTCGACCCGTCCGCTGTGGCTTTCGGCCCGTGGCCGATCACCAGTGGTTGTACACGTCGACGACCAGCCGTTGCCCGCCGTCGGTGTTGTTGAGCAGGGACACCCGCATCGGCAGCCGGCTGCGCACCCCCACCAGGAACTGCGTCTGGCCCTCGAACGAGGCGCCGTAGGCGATCTGGCGGAAGTTGTTGAAACCGCTGACGTTGCGGACCTCCATCCGGTTGGCCGGACGGAAGGTCGAGGTGCCGTTGTTGGTGTAGGCCGGCGACTTCGCGACGACCTGCAGCACGGCGTTGCCGCGCAGCCGCAGCACCTGCCCGCTCGGGTCGACGACCGCCGACGAGACGTACCGGACGTCGTATCCGGTGTTCCTGCTGCCACGCGAGAGGTCGATGACCAACCGGTCGTAGCAGGTGTGCTTGCCGACCCGGAGGTTCTGCACGGTGCGCGTGCTCATCGGCGAGTAGGTCTTCGCCGACGAGCCCCAGTAGACCGTGGAGCAGGTGGCCGCCTGCGCGGAGTCGCCGTTCAGCGGCGCGAACGCGATGCCCGCCGCCAAGGTCGCCGCCGCTGTGGCGAGACCTAGTTGCTTCTTCATGATTGTCCCCCTCTGAACCAAGCGGCGAAAATCTCGTCGCTGAGTCAAGGATGCGCCGGTGGTCGGCGGATGGGAATGGATACATCTGCCCTGTCGGAAGCCTGCCAATTGGCCTCGTACAGACTGTCGCCGCCCGTCACAGGACGGATGCAGCCGCCGAGCCGCTGTGGGTCATTCGGACGGTGGAAGGATGTCGATCTGGGCCGGCAGGTTCGCGACCCCGACCGGGCAGGTGAGCCCATTGGGCCCGTGGTTGCAGTAGCCCATCGGGTTCTTGTGGAGGTACTGCTGGTGGTAGCCCTCGGCGTAGTAGAACGGACCGGCGTCGTCAGCCGATCGCAACTCGGTGGTCGGCTCGCCGTAACCGTTGCTGCGCAACTCGTTCGCGAACAGATCACGGGTGCGCTCCGCCGACTCCTGCTGCTCGGGGGTGGTCCAGTAGATCGCCGAGCGGTACTGCGTGCCGACGTCATTGCCCTGGCGGTTCGCCGTGGTCGGGTCGTGGTTCTCCCAGAACGCCTTGAGCAGCAGGTCGGGCGCGGTGCGGGTCGGGTCGTAGGCGACGAGGACGGCCTCGGCGTGACCGGTGCGGCCGGTGCAGGTCTCCTCGTACGTCGGGTTGGGTGTGTAACCACCCATGTAACCGACGGCGGTCGTCACCACACCGGGCAGCTTCCAGAAGATGCGTTCCGAACCCCAGAAACATCCCATCGCGACGTAGAGCACCTGGGTGCCCTCGGGCCAGGGGCCGTGCATCGAGGTGCCGAGCAGCTCGTGGGTGTCGGGAATGCCGGGCAGCGGTTGCTCGCGCCCGGGCAGCGCGTCGGTGGGGGAGACCATCTCGGGGGTGCGTCCGAATCCGAAGACCATGTCCTGCACAACGTCCGCGCGGCCGGGAACCTTCCCGAAACGAAATGCGGTTGAAGCGGTCGAGAGCGAGCCGAAAGGATCGGGTGCATGACCTTCGACATCATCCCCATTGATCCGCTCGTCGACGAAGACCTCGCAACGCAGTGGATCGAGGTGCAGAAGCGCAGCGGCGAGGCCGACTGGGGCGACGACCACTGCGCGTGGGCGCTGGCGGAGATCCAGGGACGGCGCCGGGGCACGGGCTACTCCTTCGTCGACCTCGCTGCGGTGCAGGGTGATTCGGTGATCGGGATGGCCGCGGTGGCGATGCCGTTGCTCGACAACACCCACCTCGCGCTGCTGATGCTGCACGTCGACCCGGATCACCGAGGGCAAGGCGTCGGGACGGCGCTCGCGGACGCCGCCCTCGGCCACATTCGCGAACGCGGGCGCACCGTCGTGCAGGCCGACACCGAAACTCCCGCTGCCGCAAAGGAACCGGCGGGTCCGAGGTTCGCGATGAAGTGCGGTGCGAAATGTGCCCAGACCGTTTTCCGCAGCGACATGACCCTCCCTGCCGACCGCGACCTGCTCCGACGCTTCGCCGCGGGCGAGGGGGTCGAGGATGCCGCGGCGTTCCGCATCGATTGGCGCCTCGACGAGATCCCGGACGAGTGGCTGCCCGGGCTGGCCGTGCTGGAGCAGCGGATGAGCACCGACGCACCGCAGGGTGACATGACGGTCGAAGAAGAGGACTGGACCGCCGACCGGGTGCAGGAGAACCTCGACTGGGCGCGCAACGCCGGACGGCGGATCGTGCAGGCCGTGGCCTTCGAGGGTGAGGCGCTGGTCGGCTTCACCCAGATCGAGGTGTCCGCGAACTCGCCGACGCTCGGCTACCAGCAGGACACCCTCGTGTTGCGCGAGGCGCGCGGCAACGGCCTCGGCCTGCGGCTCAAGGCCACCGCGGCGCTCGCGCTGATGGACGAGTTGCCTCAGGTCACGACGGTGCGCACCTGGAACGCCCACGACAATCGCCACATGCTCGCGGTGAACGCCGACCTCGGCTACGTGCGCACCGGCGTCCTCCAGGTGTGGGAGAAGACGCTCGGCTGAGCCGCCCCGTCACGCCACCCCCTCCGCCCACCGGAGGGAGGTGCAGCGTTCGCGGGGGAGTGGAGCGTTTCGGTCGGGCGCGCCGAAGTCGATAACCTTGCCCGGTGCTGACCGTTCAAGAAGCCCTGCTCACCCTGCAGAAGTTCTGGACCGACCGTGGCTGCATGGTCGTCCAGCCCTACAACACCGAAGTGGGCGCCGGAACCATGAACCCGGCCACGGTGATGCGGGTGCTCGGTCCCGAGCCGTGGCGGGTGGCCTACGTCGAGCCGTCCGTGCGCCCTGACGACAGCCGGTACGGCGAGAACCCCAACCGGTTGCAGACGCACACCCAGTTCCAGGTGATCCTCAAGCCCGACCCGGGCAACCCGCAGGAGCTCTACCTGGAGTCGCTGCGTGCCCTGGGCATCGACCTCGACGCCCACGACGTGCGCTTCGTCGAGGACAACTGGCAGCAGCCGGCCATCGGCGCCTGGGGTCTGGGCTGGGAGGTGTGGCTGGACGGCATGGAGGTCACCCAGTTCACCTACTTCCAGCAGGTCGTCGGCCAGAACCTCGAGCCGATCAGCGTCGAGCTGACCTACGGCATCGAGCGCATCATGATGGCGCTGCAAGGCGTGAGCCACTTCAAGGACATGCAGTACGCCCCGGGCATCAGCTACGGCGAGGTGTTCGGCCAGAACGAGTTCGAGATGTCGAAGTACTACCTCGACACCGCCGACGTGCAGACCAATCGCGACCTGTTCGAGCGCTACACCGCCGAGGCCGGCAAGCTCATCGAGGCCCGGCTGCCCGTGCCCGCCTGGACATACGTGCTCAAGAGTTCGCACGCGTTCAACGTGCTCGACAGCCGCGGCGCCGTCTCGACCACCGAGCGCGCCCGCTCCTTCTCGCTGATGCGCAAGCTCGCCCGCGAGGCCGGCGCCCTGTGGACCGACCGCCGCGCCGAACTCGGCCACCCGTTGCTGAAGGGTGAGGCCCCGCAGATGGTCATCGGCCAGGCAGTGATGCCGCCGAGCGAGGGCGAGACGTCGGCGGCGAAGGTCAGCTCCGACCAGCCGCAGACCTTCGCGTTCGAGGTCGGCGTCGAGGAACTCCCGCCGCACGTCGTCGGCCAGGCGATCGAGCAGGTGCGCACCGGTGTCACCGACGGTCTTGCAGCCTCCCGCCTGGAGTACGGCGACATCACCGTCGTCGGCACCCCGCGCCGCATCGTCGCCACCGTCGCCTCGGTGTCGGCGCACGAGCCCGACGCCGAGACCCTGCGCAAGGGCCCGAAGGTCGCCGCCGCGTTCGACGCGGACGGCAACCCGACCAAGGCCTGCGAGGGCTTCGCGCGTGGCCAGAAGGTCGACGTCGCCGACCTGGTGCGCGCGGAGTTCGACGGTGCCGAGCACGTCGCGGTGAAGGTGCAGCAGCCCGGACGCGACGTGCTGGGGGTGCTGGGCGGCATCGTCGAGGCGGTGGTCGGCTCGCTGCGCGCCGACAAGAACATGCGCTGGGCCGACCCGGAGCTCACCTACAGCCGTCCGGTGCGTTGGCTCGTCGCGCTGTGGGGCGCCGACCTGGTGCCCGCACAGATCTCGCAGCTGCGCACCGGCCGCACCACCTACGTGCACCGCACCGACCCCAATGCGTTGGTGCCGGTCGCGTCGGCCGACGAACTCACCGCGCTGCTGGGCGACAAGGGCATCGTGCTCGACCCGGAGGCCCGGCGTGCGTCGGTCGTCGAGCAGGCCACCCGGCTTGCTGAATCTGTCGGCGGAACAGTCGATTTCGAGGCGGAGTCGGCGCTCGTCGACGAGATAACCAACCTGGTCGAGCAGCCCCACGGCATCCTCGGTGGGTTCGAGGAGCGCTACCTGCGGGTGCCCGAGCAGATCCTCACCACCGTCATGCGCAAGCACCAGCGCTACCTGCCGGTGCGGGACGCGTCGGGCGCCCTGATGCCGTACTTCATCACGATGGCGAACGGCGACTGCGACGACGACGTGGTGCGCGGCGGTAACGAGTCGGTGCTGCGGGCCCGCTACGAAGACGCGGCGTTCTTCTACGACGCCGACCTGCAGGTCGACCTCACCGAACTGCGCGCGGGCATCTCCAAGCTCACCTTCGAAGACCGCCTCGGCTCGATGGCCGACCGTTCCGACCGCATCAAGGACGTCGCGGCGGCGCTCGCCGAGACGATCGACCTGGACGCCTCGGGCCGCGAAACGCTTTCCCGGGCAGGCGAACTCGCGAAGTTCGACCTTTCGTCGCAGATGGTCGTCGAGCTGTCGTCGCTCGCCGGCTTCATGGCCAAGGAGTACGCCGCGAAGGCAGGGGAGACCCCCGAGGTCGCCTCCGCGCTGTGGGAGATGGAGTTGCCGCGCACCACCGGCGGCCCGCTGCCCACCTCGGTGCCGGGAGCGTTGCTGGCGCTCGCCGACCGGTTCGACCTGCTCACCGCCATGTTCGCGATCGGCGCCAAGCCGACCGGATCGTCCGACCCGTTCGCGTTGCGTCGTGCGGCACTCGGTGTTGCGAGCATCCTGCGCGGAGTCGACGGCGTCGGTGCGATCACGATCAGCGCCGGCCTCGCTGCCGCGGCTGCCCGTCTGCGCACCCAGGGTGTCGACGTCAGTGACGAATCGGTCGCTGCAGCACAGGAATTCGTCGAAGGACGCTTCCACCAGCAGTTGCGCGACGAGGGCATCTCGGCCGGGTTGGTCGACGCCGTTGCACCGCTCGCGGACGCCCCCGGCAAGGCGGAGCTCGCGCTCAAGGACATCGAGGCCGTGCGTGCGACCGACGGGTTCGCGCCCCTGGTCGAGGTGACCCAGCGCATCACCCGGATCGTGCCGGCCGGCACCACCGGTGCCTACGACCGGTCCGTGCTCGTCGAGGACACCGAGAAGGCGCTCGCCGACCGGGTCGACGCCCTGCCCGACCACGCGGGCGACGGCCTCGTCGATTGGCTCGCCGATGCGAAGGCGATCGTCGACCCGGCGAACACCTTCTTCGACGAGATCCTGGTGATGGCCGACGACGAGGCGCTCAAGGCCGCCCGCCTCGGCCTGCTGCAGACGATCGTCGACCGTGCGCCGAAGGGCATCGACTGGAAGGCGCTGCACGCGGCGCTGTGAGACGCGCCGGACGCAAGAACAGCGGGCGGCCCCGAACGGGCCGCCCGCCTTTTGTTGCTCATGTGTCGATCACACGCCGGGGCCGCCCGAGCCGGAGCCGCCGAATGTGTTGTTCTGATACACCTTGTGCATGTGGGCCGACGCCAGCCGTGCGCCGTCACGGTCGCCGTCGATGCGGGGGCCCCTACGGAGGTTCTGACGCAGGTAGCCGCGGGACTTCCAGTTGCTGCCGGAGTTGACCCGGTCGTAGACGGCCGCGCCGATGAGGACGACGGCTATGACCGAAAGAACGATGATCCAGAACATGGTCTGACCCCCTTGCCGGAGGCGGGCCATTGCGGCCTGCCTGTGTCGGAATGACGCTACAGCGGGGCCGGATGGTTGTCACGAGTTCCGGTCGTAGGGTTGGGACCATGACCAACGAGCAGCACGGCTTCTCCACCCGCGCCATCCACGCCGGTTCGGAACCCGACCCCCGCACCGGCGCCGTCACCCCGGCGATCTACCAGACGTCCACCTACAAGCAGGACGGTGTGGGCGGCTTCCGCGAGGGGTACGAGTACTCCCGCTCCGCCAACCCGACCCGCACCGCGCTCGAGACCTGCCTCGCCGCGATCGAGGGCGGCTCGCGCGGCTTCGCGTTCGCCTCGGGGTTGGCCGCCGAGGACACCCTGATGCGGGCCGTGCTGCAGCCCGGTGACCACATGATCATCCCGACCGACGCATACGGCGGCACCTTCCGCCTCGTCGACAAGGTGGTCAAGCGGTGGGGCGTCGACTACTCGCTCGCCAAGGTGGGTCAGGCGGACGCGATCCGCGGCGAGATCCGTCCGGGCGTCACGAAGCTGATCTGGATCGAGACCCCCACCAACCCGTTGCTCGGCATCGCCGACATCGCGGCGGTGGCCCAGGTGGCGCACGAGGTCGGTGCGCTGCTGGTCGTCGACAACACCTTCGCCTCCTCCTACCTGCAGCAGCCCCTCGCGCTCGGCGCCGACGTCGTCATGCACTCCACCACGAAGTACGCGGGCGGTCACAGCGACGTCGTCGGCGGCGCGCTCGTCGTCGGTGAGGGTAAGGACGAACTCGCCGAAACCGTTGCGTTCCATCAGAACTCGCTCGGCGCGGTCGCCGGACCGATGGACTCGTGGCTGGTGCTGCGCGGTCTGAAGACCCTCGCCGTGCGGATGGAAGCCCACTGCAACAACGCCGAGAAGGTCGTCGAATACCTGCAGTCGCGCAAGGACGTCACCAACATCTACTACCCGGGTCTGGAGAGCCACCCGGGTCACGACATCGCCGCGAAGCAGATGAAGCGGTTCGGCGGCATGATCAGTTTCCAGCTCGACGGCGGGGAGCAGAATGCGGTCGACGCGATCGGTCGCACGAAGGTCTGGACCCTGGGCGAGTCGCTCGGCGGCGTCGAGTCGCTCATCGAGCACCCCGCCCGGATGACCCACGCCAGCGTGCGCGGCACCGAGCTCGAGGTGCCGGCCGACCTGATCCGACTCTCGGTGGGAATCGAGGACGTCGACGACCTGATCGCCGACCTCGACCAAGCGCTCCGCTGATGCTGTTCGTCGTGGCGGCCCTGCTCGCCGGGGCCGCCGCCTACCTGTTCGTCGCCGCCCGCCGCGACATCCTCGCGTGGGAGGAACACCGCCGACAGGTGCTGCTCGTCCGTCGTTGGGAACAGGCACGAGCAGGTCGCCCCTTCGACCAGGCCGCGCAGCCGCGCCCGGACGTCGACTCGCCGTACGCGACGGGACCCAACCCGCCGCCCCTGCCGGACCGGCCAGGTCAGACCCGGTACCTGTGGGGTGGATTGGTCGGCGCGTGCGCGCTCTTCGTGCTCGTGGCGGGCCTCGCGACCCACTTCGGATAGGCGAACCTTCAAGACTCGGTCAAGATCCTGACCGAGCGGGCTCGAGTTGTCGGTTGCGGCTGGCAGAGTGGGCAGCATGTCGCTAGCGGTTGAGGCAGATGGCCTGGTCAAACACTTCAAGGACGTGAAAGCGGTCGACGGTGTCTCGCTCGCCGTCCCGCAGGGGAGCGTCCTCGGGGTGCTCGGGCCGAACGGTGCCGGCAAGACGACCACCGTCCGCATGCTCACCACGTTGATCCCGATCGATGCCGGGCGGGCCACGGTCGCCGGGGCCGACGTCGCTCGCCAGGCGCAGGAGGTGCGCCGCAGGATCGGGGTGTCGGGGCAGTACGCCGCGGTCGACGAATACCTCACCGGCTACGAGAACCTCGAGATGGTCGGTCGGCTCTACCACCTCGGAAGGGCCGAGGCGAAGGCACGGGCCCGCGAGCTGCTCGCTCAGTTCCGGCTCGACGACGCCGCCGACCGTCCGGCCAAGACCTACTCCGGTGGTATGCGTCGCCGCCTCGACCTCGCCGGCTCGCTCGTTGCTCGACCTCCGGTGATCTTTCTGGACGAACCGACGACCGGGCTCGACCCGCGCAGCCGCGGTGACATGTGGGACGTGATCGTCTCGCTGGTCGCCGAGGGAACCTCGGTGTTGCTCACCACCCAGTACCTGGAAGAAGCCGACCGGCTGGCCGACAACATCATCGTCATCGACCACGGCCGGATCATCGCCGAGGGCACCGCCGACCAGCTCAAGGCCCAGGTCGGCGGTGAACGCCTCGAGATCACCGTCGCCGACCCGGCACGACTGCAGGACGCGGCCCGGCTGATGGCCGAGGTCGGACGCGGCGAACCGACCGTCGATGCGACCGCACGCCACGTGATCGTGCCGGTCGACGGTGGCACCCAGTCCCTGCTCGCGGTGGTGCGCCGATTCGACGAGCATTCGATCGCGGTGCAGGACATCGGAATTCGCAGACCGACATTGGACGACGCCTTCCTGTCGCTGACCGGCCGAGACACCCGAACAGAAGAAGCCAGTGACGAGTTGGAGCCCAGCACAAGATGAGTGAGTTCGTCAGCGACGCCGCGACCGTCGCCAAACGCAACCTGCTGAAGATTCGCCGGGTGCCCGATCTGCTGGTCTTCACGACCCTGCAACCGATCATGTTCGTGCTGCTGTTCGGGTACGTCTTCGGTTCGTTGGCCGGCTCCGGTGCCGCGGTGCAGGGCGGCTACCGCGAGTTCATGATGGCCGGCATCTTCACCCAGACGATCATCTTCGGGGCCACCATCACCGGTTACATGATGGCCGAGGACATGCAGAAGGGCGTGATCGATCGGTTCCGCACCCTGCCGATGCACCCGTCCGCCGTGCTGTTCGGTCGCACCGTCACCGACGTGCTGAACAACGTCCTGGTGTTGATCGTCATGTCGTTGACCGGCCTGCTCATCGGTTGGCGCATCCGGGGCAGTTTCCTGGACGCGGCCGTCGCCTACCTGCTGATGCTCGCCTTCGCCTTCGCCCTGTCCTGGGTCTTCGCCTACATCGGGTTGCGGGTTCGCTCACCCGAGGTGGTCAACAACGCCTCGTTCATGGTGATCTTCCCGGTGACCTTCATCGCGAACACCTTCGTGCCGAGCGAGAACATGCCGAGCGTGCTGAAGGCCTTCGCCGGATGGAACCCGGTCTCGACCATCACCCAGGCGGCCCGTGAGGGCTTCGGCAACCTGTACGCACTCAGCGGCGGGCAGGGGCACGCCGTCGTCGACGAGGCCACCCGGTACACCTGGGCGCTGCAGCACCCGGTGCTCTACACCGCGATCTGGGCGGTGCTGCTGCTCGTGATCTTCGTGCCGCTGTCGACCCGCGCCTATCAGAAGGCCGTGGCGAAGTAAGCCCACCGAGAACGAAAACCGCCGCCCCGATCGGGACGGCGGTTTTGTGTGTGCTGAGAGGAAACGAGCGGCTGGCGCTTGCGCAAAAGCCGGTGGTGGCACCTCGGTCACCACGCTGGAAGGCTTACGCAGAACGCCGAAGGAGCCTGCAGGCGTTATCCGTCGTAGGGCACGGCGTCGATGATCTTGACCTTGACGACCTTGCCGTTCGGGGTCTCGTACTCCGCCTCGTCGCCCTTGGCCTTGCCCAGCAGGGCGGCGCCGAGCGGGGACTTCTCGGAGTAGACGTCGAGGTCGGTGTCTCCGCCGATCTCGCGGTTGCCGAGCAGGAACTTCTCGGTCTCGCCGAACATCTCGACGGTGACGACCATGCCGGGCTCGACGATGCCGTCGTCGGCCGGCTTCTCGCCGACGACCGCGTTGCGCAGGAGAGCGTCGAGCTGGCGGATGCGGGCCTCCATCTTGCCCTGCTCCTCCTTGGCAGCGTGGTAGCCGCCGTTCTCCTTCAGGTCGCCCTCGAGTCGGGCCTCTTCGATGCGCTTGGCGATCTCGGTGCGGCCGGCGCCCACAAGGTGGTCGCGCTCGGCCTTGAGGCGGTCGAACGACTCCTGGGTCAGGAAGGTCGCCGAAGCGTCGGCAGTGCTGGTCACGGTCATCTCCCTCGTGGCGGGACGGTCCCACCATGCGTAGTTCAAAAACCGAGGTCTGGGCGGCTCGCTCTCGTCAGCGGGGCCCAGACCTGCGGAATGTGTGAAAGACCGATGTTACGCCGACGTGGGGCGAATGTCACACCGATCGACGCAGGTGGCGCGCCGATCAGCGCAGCTCGCAGTGGGTCGCTTCGCCGGTGACGGCCTGCGTCACCGTCCGCACCGAACGGGTGTATCGCGTGCTCTGGTAGGTGCTCGCGGGCAGGTCGACATCGACCCGTCCGACGGTGGCGTGATCGATGTCGTAGGCCACCAGGGTGCAGCGCACCGGACGGTCCTTCTGATCGATCACGTCGAAGGTCACGTCGATCTGACGGTCGCTCACGACCTTCACCCCGGCGGCGTTCCATGAAATGCCGCGGGTGGCCGAGATGCCCCACCACACGGCCAACAGGCTGGTGATGACGATGAGCACGCCGCCCACCGACCACCACCGGCGCGACCCGCCCAGGGCGAAACCGTCCGAACCGGCCGCTTCCTCTTCCTCGTCGCTCAGGTCGAGGTCGGGTTCGCGCGACTGCGGCGCGTCCGGGAGGTCATTCATGGAATGAGAGACTATTCCGCGGCCGACGAACGACGAGGACGAGGTGGAACCAGTGACAGGGCAGCTGCGACTCCTGGCGGTGCACGCGCACCCCGACGACGAGTCGAGCAAGGGTTCGGCGACGATGGCGAAGTACGTCGCGGAGGGCCACCGCGTGATGGTCGCCACCTGCACCGGTGGCGAGCGCGGCGACATCCTCAACCCCCGGCTGCGGGACGACCCCGAGATCAAGCGCAACCTGTCCGAGGTCCGTCGGCGCGAGATGGCCGCCGCGCAGGAGATTCTGGGCATCGAGCACACCTGGCTGGGCTTCGTCGATTCCGGTCTGCCCGAAGGGGATCCGCTGCCCCCGCTGCCCGAGGGCTGCTTCGCGCTCGAGCCGCTGGAGGTCACGACCGAAGCGCTCGTCCGGGTGATCAGGTCGTTCCGCCCGCACGTCGTCACGACGTACGACGAGAACGGCGGCTACCCGCACCCCGACCACATCATGTGTCACGACGTCACCATGTCGGCTTTCCGGGCCGCTGCCGACCCGAGCCGGTTCGAGCACGCCGGGCCGGCGTGGCAGCCGCTGAAGCTGTACTACGACCGCGGGTTCTCCCTGGAGAAGTACACCGCGATGCACGAGGGACTGCTGGCGCTCGGCAAGGAGTCGCCGTTCGCCGACTGGATCGAACGCTGGGAGAAGCGCGAACCCAACCGGGTCACGACCCGCGTCGACGTCGGCGACTTCTTCGGCCACCGCGAGCGTGCGTTGTTGGCGCACGCCACCCAGATCGACCCAGACGGTTCCTTCTTCGCCCTGTCGGCGCAGGAGCAGCAGAGCATCTGGCCCACCGAGGAGTTCGAGCTGGCGTTGTCGTACGTGCCGGTGCCGGCGGACGAGGACGATCTGTTCGCCGGGATCGGTGACCTGGCCGCCGCCGATGCGCTCGCGACCGACCCGCCTCAGGCGCCGGTCGTCGACGACGTCAGGGAGAGGACACTGAAGGCATGATCGCCGCCGAACCTGCCACCAACGTCACCGCCGGACTCCCCGGCTTCCTGGTGCTCTTCTTCGTCGCCCTGGCGTGCTGGTTCCTCTACCGCAGCATGAATCGCCACCTGCGCAAGGTGCGCTACCAGGCCGGTGACCTCACCAGCAACCAGCGGGCCGAGCAGCGCACGAACGGCGCGGACGGTGCAGACAGCGCAGCCGGTGCCGACACCGGCAACGACCGACCGAACGACTGACCGAACGACTCAGCGGTCAGCCGGCGGGCAACCGGAGCACGGCGAGCATCGCCGCGGTGTAGTGCGACGCGAACCCCAACAGGGTCAGTGCGTGGAAGATCTCGTGGAAACCGAACCAGGTCGGTGACGGGTCGGGCCGCTTGAGGCCGTAGACCACCGCGCCCGCCGTGTAGAGCAGGCCACCGAGCCCGATGAGCGACACGATCAGCAGTCCGCCGTGCTCGTACATCGGGTTGAGGTAGAAGATCGCGACCCACCCGAGTGCGATGTAGATCGGCACGTACAACCAGCGCGGGGCGCCCACCCAGAACACTCGGAACAACACGCCGGCGATGGCACCCGTCCAGACGATGACGAGCAGTTGCGTGCCCTGATCCGGCGGCAGCAGCGTCAGCGCGAACGGTGTGTAGGTGCCGGCGATGATCAGGAAGATGTTCGCGTGGTCGAACCGTTTGAGGAACCCCTCGTAGTTTGGTGACCAGGTGCCGCGGTGGTAGAGCGAGGAGATGCCGAACAGCAGGCCGGCGGTGAGGGTGAAGACCGCCGCGCCGATGCGCGCCTTCAGTGTCGGTCCGACCACCACGAGCGCGAGTCCGGCCACCATGGCCGCCGGGAACATTCCGGTGTGCAGCCAGCCCCGCATCTTCGGCTTGACCCGACGCAGCATCCGAGCGGCGTCCTCCTGGAGTTCCTCGACGCGCTGCCCGATCTGGCTCATGCACCGATCGTAGGACGGTGGCCTGAACGTCCCGACCCGCTCCCGACAGATGGGCAGCGTGGCCACGGTCGGCCCGGCGCGCGCGTTGTCGGTGGGCATAGTGTTGGACGGTCGGCACCGACGGACGTGGCGACCGAACCGGGAACTGGAGCCGGAAACTGAGTCGGGAACGGAGTGCGATGCGCGGACCGAGTGACCTCGTCTACGGGGCGTACGAGCGACACCTCGCGCGTTCGCTGCACACCGAGAACCTCCCGCGACATGTCGGCGTGATGCTCGACGGCAACCGCCGCTGGGCCAAGGCGCGCGGCACCGACACGGCGTCGGGTCACAAGGCCGGCGCCGACAACATCGCCCCCTTCCTCGGGTGGTGCGAGGAGGCCGGCATCGAGGTGGTCACCCTGTGGCTGCTGTCGACCGACAACCTCAACCGGCCCGCCGCCGAACTCGAGCCGTTGGTCGCGATCATCGAGGGCGTCGTCGCCGAACTCGCCGGACGGCGACGCTGGCGGATCAACCCGGTCGGAGCGCTGACGATGCTGCCCGAGCGCACCCAGCAGGTGCTGCGCGAAGCAGCCGACGACACCGCCGACGTCGAGGGGCTCATCGTCAACATCGCCGTCGGCTACGGCGGACGGCAGGAGATCGCCGAGGCCGTGCGGTCGCTGCTGCGTGCGCGGGCGGCCGAGGGCATGTCGATCGAGGAACTCGCCGAGATCATCGACGCCGAACACATCGCCCAACACCTCTACACCAAGGGCCAACCCGACCCCGACCTCGTCATCCGCACCTCGGGGGAGCAGCGGCTCGGCGGATTCCTGTTGTGGCAGAGCGCGTACTCGGAGTTCTACTTCTGCGAGGCGTACTGGCCCGATTTCCGACGAGTCGACTTCCTGCGGGCCCTGCGCGACTACGCCACCCGTGATCGCAGGATGGGCAAGTAGCCCCACAGGCACCAATCGACCCGTTCGTCACACCAGTCACACCCGTTTCGACGCGTCGTGTGAACAGTTCGTTAAATGCGTGAACACGCCGCGGCGTGTCCCCGGAACGGCTCGAAACCGGACGTAGATTCCACTCAACGACGAGCGCCCGTTCGTCGTTCGGGAGGCCCAGTTCATGCAGCGACCCACGCTGCGGAGGGGGCCGGCACCGGCTCCACTCTGGGCCCGGTTCCGGAACACCATCCGCGACTAGCCGCGATACCGATCGCGCGGCAAGAGGAGTCGGCATGACCGTTGAACTCAGCCCTCGCACCTACGTCCTGGACACGTCGGTGTTGCTGTCAGATCCGCGCGCGATGAACCGCTTCGCCGAACACGAAGTGGTCCTTCCGGTCGTGGTGATCAGCGAGCTGGAGGCAAAACGGCACCACCCCGAGCTGGGCTACTTCGCCCGTTCGGCTCTGCGCTACCTCGACGACCTGCGGGTGGCTCACGGCACGCTCCACTCGCCCGTCCCGGTGGGCGACGGCGGCACCCTGCGAGTCGAGCTCAACCACACCGACCCCAACTCGCTGCCGGCCGGATTCCGGCTGGGGGACAACGACACTCGCATCCTCGCGGTGGCCCGCAACCTGGCCAACGAGGGCCGGGTGGTCACCGTCGTCAGCAAAGACCTCCCGATGCGGGTCAAGGCGTCCGCGGTCGGTCTGAACGCCGAGGAGTACCGCGCCGAACTCGCGGTCGAGAGCGGGTGGACGGGCATCAGCGAACTCGACATCACCGCCGAGGAGATGGACACCCTCTACGACGAGTCGCGGCTGGAGTCGGTCACCGCGGCCGAACTGCCGTGCAACACCGGCGTCGTCATGCTGGGCCCGCGGGGAAGCGCGCTCGGACGGGTGATGGCCGACAAGAGCGTGCGCCTCGTGCGCGGCGACCGCGACGCGTTCGGCCTCCACGGGCGATCGGCCGAGCAGCGCATCGCGCTCGACCTGCTGCTCGACCCCGACGTGGGCATCGTCAGCCTCGGTGGCCGCGCCGGCACCGGCAAGTCGGCGCTCGCCCTCTGCGCCGGGCTCGAGGCCGTGATGGAGCGGCGCCAGCACCGCAAGGTGATCGTGTTCCGTCCGCTGTATGCCGTCGGCGGTCAGGAACTCGGCTACCTGCCGGGCACCGAGAACGAAAAGATGGGTCCATGGGCACAGGCCGTCTTCGACACCCTGAGCGCCGTCGTCTCGCGTGAGGTGGTCGAGGAGGTCATGGACCGCGAACTGCTCGAGGTGCTGCCGCTGACCCACATCCGCGGACGCTCGCTGCACGACGCCTTCGTCATCGTCGACGAAGCGCAGTCGCTCGAGCGCAACGTGTTGCTGACCGTGCTGTCGCGCATCGGGCAGAACTCCCGGGTCGTGCTGACGCACGACGTCGCACAGCGCGACAACCTGCGGGTCGGACGGCACGACGGCATCGCCGCGGTGATCGAGAAGTTGAAGGGGCACCCGCTGTTCGGGCACGTCACGCTGACTCGCTCGGAGCGCAGCCCGATCGCCGCGCTGGTGACCGATCTGCTGGAGGGCAGCGAGGTCTGAGACCCGGCGCACAAAGGGCCGATTTGTCACATCGGCCGAAGTGCGGCAGGCTGCCCCGAAGTGTCTCGTTTCGGTAACGGCCCCACCTGGGCGTGAGTTCAGGTCGGGGCCGTTGCCGCGGAGGAAGGAACTTCGATGGCCCGTCGTGGACGTCACTACGCCCGCCGTAAACCCGTGTTGCGCCCTGCCGCCGCGGCAACCGGCGTCGTCGCCCTCGGCGCTGTCGCCGTTGCCACGACCGACATGGCCGGCGCCCAGTCGGTCGGCGCGGCAACCCTGCGGCTCAGCCCGCAGGCCGCCACCGACCAACTCGAACTCGCCCCGGCCGTGCGCGACACGCCGGCCGACGTGCAGCGAGCCATCGCCGACCGGGCGCAGAGCAGCACCAGCCGCTCGGCGCAGCGCACCGGGTACGCCCAGCGAGCCGCGGCGTTGCGGGCCCAGGCCCGCTCGGCCGCAGCGTTGAAGCGCCTGCAGGCCTCGGTGTCGGCCAACGAACTGCGCGAAGCACCCGCGCAGCAGCCCACTGCTGCCAAGTCCGACTCGAAGCAGGGGACCACCTCGACCGCGTCCACCGGCAGGACGGCCAAGGCCGCCAACCCGGCACCGGTGTTCAGCGGCGACCCGCGGTCGATCGCCCAGAGCATGCTCGCCTCCTACGGCTGGGGGCGGGGCCAGTTCGGGTGCCTCAACAACCTGTGGACCAAGGAGTCGAGCTGGCAGGTCGGTGCCACCAACCCCTCGTCCGGCGCCTACGGCATCCCGCAGTCCTTGCCGGCGGGCAAGATGGCCAGCGCCGGCGCCGACTGGCGCACCAACCCGGCCACCCAGATCCGTTGGGGCCTCAGCTACATCCAGGCATCCTACGGTTCGCCGTGCGGCGCCTGGGCGCACTCGGTCGCAACCAACTGGTACTGAGCGCCGTCCGACCCGCGCGTGGCGGTCTGCGTGCCGACCGCCCGGCGAATCGATAGATTGGACCGGTCATGGTGGGAAATCGCGCGCTGACCGCGCTGTATTGGGTCATTGGCTTCGTGCTGGCCGTGTTGGCCGGCGTCGCGGGTGCCTCGTGGGGCAACTCGCAGGCTCCGACGTTCGGCAACGACGAAACCGGTGGCACCCCGGCGACCGGTGCTTCGCGGCTGCTGTTCAGCCTGTTCGGCGGGCTGCTCGCCGCGGCGGCGGTGCTGGCCGTGTTCGCCGGCATCTTCATGCTGCTGTGGTTGCGCGGCCGGCGCGGTCACGGCACCGACGACGACTATGAGGCCGACGCAGGCTTCATGGATCACGTCGAGTTCGGCGATGACGAAGACGACGAAGATGAGGACGCCGAGCACGGCGACGCAGCCGAGGACGGTGCGGGCGACGACTCCTACGACGACGGTTACGACACCGACGACTACGACGGCGACGGTTACGAGGATGCCGAGGCGTTCGACGAGACCGACATCGGCGACGAGTCCGTCGGCGGACGTCGGCACCCCTGAGACGTCACAAACCTGACGTCACAACTTGCGCAGGCTCACCCGGCTGACGCTGTGATCGGCGTCCTTGGTCAAAACCAGGGTGGCGCGGCTGCGCGTGGGGGCGACGTTCTCCACGAGGTTCGGCCGGTTGATGTCGCCCCAGATCTGGTTCGCCCGCTCGATCGCCTGGTCGTCGGTGAGCGAGGCGTACCGGTGGAAGTAGGACTCCGGGTCGGCGAACGCGGTGCGGCGTAGACCGAGGAACCGGTCGACGTACCAGTTGCGGATGTCCTGCTCGCGGGCGTCGACATAGACCGAGAAGTCGAAGAAGTCGGACACGGTCAGGGTGTTGCGGCGTCCGGGCAACGCCTGCGAGGGCTGCAGCACGTTGAGGCCCTCGACGATCAACACGTCGGGCTGGCGCACCACGATGCGGTCGCCGGGCACGATGTCGTAGACGAGGTGGGAGTAGACGGGGGCGGTCACCTCCGGCTTGCCCGACTTCACCTCGGAGACGAAACGCACCAGGGACCGTCGGTCGTACGACTCGGGGAAGCCCTTGCGGTTGAGGATGCCGCGCCGTTCGAGTTCGGCATTCGGGAACAGGAAACCGTCGGTCGTCACCAGTTCGACCCGGGGCGTGCCCTCCCACCGGGCGAGCAGTTCGCGCAGGATGCGGGCCGTCGTCGACTTCCCGACAGCCACCGAGCCGGCCACCCCGATGATGAACGGCGTCTTCTCCGGGCGTTCGCCGAGAAAGTCGGAGGTCACCCGGTGCAGCCGCGCGGTCGCGCCGACATAGAAGTTGAGCAGGCGGGAGAGGGGCAGGTAGACCTCCTCGACCTCCGCGAGGTTCAACCGCTCGCCGGTGCCACGCAACCGGCGGACGTCGTCCAGACCGAGGCTCATCGGGTGCTGATCGCGCAGCCGCGCCCATTGGGCGCGGCTGAACTCGAGGTACGGCGACTCTGCCGAAGCTGTCGGGCGTGACACGCCTGACATTGTGGCCGATCGGTGGTTGGCCTGGGCATCGGCCCGGAGGCTCTAGGCTGTCGGCCATGTGTGGAATCGTCGGATACGTCGGTAAGAACGAGGGCCGGACGGCCCTCGATGTCGCGCTCGAGGGCCTTGCCCGGCTGGAGTACCGCGGCTACGACTCCGCCGGTGTCGCGATGGTCTGTGGCGAGTCGGTCGAGGTGCGCAAGCGTTCGGGCAAGCTCGCCAACCTGCTCGCCGAGATCGAGGCACACCCGATGTCGCCGTCCCGCACCGCGATCGGGCACACCCGCTGGGCCACCCACGGCGGCCCGACCGACCAGAACGCCCACCCGCACCGCGGTGGCACCGACGGCAAGCTCGCACTGATCCACAACGGCATCATCGAGAACTTCCACAGCCTGAAGAACGAACTCATCGGCGAGGGAGTCGAGTTCGCCAGCGAGACCGACACCGAGGTGGTCGCGCAGCTGCTCGCCAAGGAGTACGACGGCGACCTCACCGAGTCGATGCGGCGCGTCGTGCAGCGGCTGGAGGGTGCGTTCACCCTGCTCGCGGTGCACGCCGACCAGCCCGGCGTGGTCGTCGGTGCCCGCCGCAACAGCCCGCTCGTCGTCGGCCTGGGTGAGGGCGAGAACTTCCTCGGTTCCGACGTCGCCGCGTTCATCGGCCACACCAAGCACGCGATGGAGATGGAGCAGGACCAGATCGCCACGATCACCCCCGACTCCGTCGAGGTCATCAACTTCGACGGCTCGGCCGCCGAGGGCAAGCGTTTCGAGGTCACCTGGGACGCCGCGGCCGCCGAGAAGGGTGGCTACGACACCTTCATGGAGAAGGAGATCAGCGAGCAGCCGCACGCCGTCGCCGACACCCTGCTCGGGCGCACCAACGACGCCGGTGAGCTGGTGCTCGACGAGCTGCGGATCGATGAGGACGAGCTCAAGAGCATCGACCGCATCACGATCGTCGCCTGCGGCACCGCGGCCTACGCCGGCATGGTTGCGAAGTACGCGATCGAGCACTGGACCCGCATCCCGGTCGAGGTCGCCCTCGCCCACGAGTTCCGTTACTGCGACCCGATCGTCGACGCCAAGACACTCGTGGTCTCGATCAGCCAGTCGGGCGAGACCATGGACACGCTCATGGCGGTCAAGCACGCCCGCGAACTCGGTGCGCGCACGATCTCGATCTGCAACACGCACGGATCGACCATCCCGCGCGAGTCGGACGCCGTGCTCTACACCCACGCCGGCCCGGAGATCGCGGTCGCGTCGACCAAGGCGTTCCTCGCCCAGATCACCGCCTGCTACGTGCTCGGTCTCTACCTCGCGCAGTTGCGCGGCGGCACCTACGCGCAGGACGCCAAGGCGGTGCTGTCGGAGCTGCACGGTGTGCCGGCCAAGATCGAGGCGCTGCTCGGGAGCATGGACCGCGTCCGCGAGATCGCGCGGTTCATGGCCGACACCCGTTCGGTGCTCTTCCTCGGCCGCCAGGTCGGGTTCCCGATCGCGATGGAGGGTGCGCTGAAGCTCAAGGAGCTTGCGTACATCCACGCCGAGGGCTTCGCCGCGGGCGAGCTCAAGCACGGCCCGATCGCGCTGATCGACGCCGGCCAGCCGGTGTTCATCGTGGTGCCCGGCCCCGACACCCCGCACGGCCTGCACGGCAAGGTGGTCTCCAACATCCAGGAGATCCGGGCCCGCGGCGCGCGCACCCTGGTCATCGCGCAGGAGGGCGACGAGGCGGTCGTGCCGTTCGCCGACGAGGTCATCCGGGTGCCGCACACCTCGCCGCTGCTGCAGCCGCTGCTCACCGTCGTGCCGCTGCAGGTGTTCGCGCTCGAACTGTCGACCGCGAAGGGTCTCGACGTCGACCAGCCGCGCAACCTCGCGAAGTCGGTCACGGTCGAGTGACCACCCACGGATGGGGTTGAGCGCGGGGACGGGGCTGAGGCAGTGAGCGTCGTCGGGGTCGGGGTCGACCTGGTGGTCGTGAGCCGGTTCACGGCCACGATGGAACGCACGCCCGGGCTCGCCCGCCGGTTGTTCAACGTCGACGAACGCGAGGGCGCGCCCTCGTCCGTCGCCGCGCGGTTCGCCGCGAAGGAAGCCATCGCGAAGGCGCTCGGCGCACCCGGCAACCTCGCCTGGACCGACGCTCGCGTGCTCAATACCGCTGCGGGACAACCGTATTTCGAGGTCACCGGAAGCGTTGCAGCCCGCGCGAAAGCGCTCGGGGTGGACCGCTTCCACCTGTCGATCTCGCACGACGGCGACTTCGTCACTGCGATGGTGGTGGCCGAAGGGGAGCATCCGGCGCATCCCGACGTGCCGACGCCTTACCCGGACGAGCAGCAACTGCGCTAGGAGGACGACATGATCCGAGCATTCACCATCGAGCAGGTGCGCGCCGCCGAAGACGCGGTCAGGCAGCAGGTGGAGCCCGGTGAGCTCATGCAGCGGGCGGCGTACGGGTTGGCCGAGGTGGCCAAGGCGCGCCTGGGTTCCCAGCCGGCGGACGGCGCCGGCGACGAGGACGACAACGGCGCCGAACGCGTGGTGGTGCTGGCCGGATCGGGCGACAACGGCGGTGACGCGCTCTACGCGGCCGCCCGGCTCGCGTCCGCCGGTCTGAACGTCATCGCACTGTTGGTCGGCTCCCGCACGCACGCCGGCGGGCTCGAGCAGGCGTTGGCGGACGGCGTGGTGCCGGTCGAGTGGCGCACCGGCGCAGCCCCCGACGCGGCGGTGGGAGCGTTGGCCGAGGCGTCCCTCGTGCTCGACGGCATCGTCGGCATCGGTGGCAAGCCCGGGCTGCCCGCCCATCTGCGCGACCTGCCCGACCTCATCGCACCCGACGCCTACGTCATCGCGGTCGACCTGCCCTCGGGTGTCGACCCGTCGGGGGAGGTCGGCGCAGACTGCCTGTTCGCCGACGAGACCGTGACCTTCAGCCTGCTCAAACCGTGCCATCTGCTGCCCGCCGCCGAAGCTGCGTGCGGACTGCTGACCGTGGTGGATATCGGTGTGCCCGAGCCCGATTCACCGGCGGTCGTGCGCTACGAGCGCGACGATGTCGCGGCGTCGTGGCCGGTGCCCGGACCGTTCGACGACAAGTACTCCCGCGGTGTGCTGGGCGTGGTGACCGGCAGCGAGTCGTACCCCGGCGCCGCCGTGCTCGGGGTGACCGCGGCGGTCACGGCCGGCGTCGGCATGGTGCGCTACATCGGCCCGGCCCGGGCGACCGACCTGGTGCTGCAGCACGTGCCGGAGATCGTCACCGGCCCCGGGCGGGTGCAGGCGTGGCTGCTCGGATCGGGCTGGGACGGCCACGGCGGGGCCCCGGAACTGGTGGGGGAGATCCTCGACGGCGACCTGCCGGTCGTGCTCGATGCGGGTGCGCTCGACCTGCTCGACGACCCTCGCAGTGGAGCGACCCTGCTGACGCCGCACGCCGGCGAACTCCAGCGGCTGGCCCGGCGACTCGAACTGGACGACACGACCGGGGTGAGCGGCGCGCGGGCGGTCGCGGACGAACTGAACGCGCACGTGTTGCTCAAGGGTGCGGTCACCGTCATCGTCCCGCCGTCTCACAGCGGTGCTCCGATCGTGAGCCAGACGGCCGGCCCGGCGTGGCTGGCCACCGCCGGATCGGGCGACGTGCTCGCCGGCCTGATCGCGGCGGTCGCGGCCGGCGGCCTCGACCTCCCGATCGCCGCGGCGCTCGGCGTGCTGGTGCACGGCGGCGCGGCCGAGGCTGCCAACCCGGGCGGTCCGGTGCGTGCGCTCGACGTCGCCCGCAGCGCCGGACGGGTGGTCGCCGACCTGCTCGGCGCGGCTCGGCGCGACACCTCCACCTGAACAACCGTCCGGAATGGGATGATGGGGAGCCTATGCACTCTTCTTCAGCCGGCACCGCACCCGCGCGCGTCACCATCGATCTCGACGCCATCGGCGCCAACGTCCACGCGCTGAGGGGGTTCGCCGGCAACGCCCAGGTGATGGCCGTCGTCAAGGGCGACGCCTACGGCCACGGCCTGGTGCCGTCGGCGAAGGCCGCGCTCGGCGGGGGAGCCACGTGGCTCGGAGTCGCCCAACTCGACGAGGCCTTCCAGTTGCGCGCGGCGGGTGTGCAGGCGCCGGTGCTCTCCTGGTTGCACGCGCCGGGGGTCGACTTCGACCGGGCGGTGCGCGAGCAGATCGACCTCGGCGTGCCGGCTATCTGGGAACTCGAGGCGGTCGCGGAGGCCGCCCGGCGGGTCGGACGCACCGCCCGCATCCAACTGAAGGTCGACACCGGCCTGGCCCGCAACGGTGCCTACGGCGCTGACTGGACCGCACTGGTCGAGGCGGCCAAGCCGTACGTCGCCGAGGGCGCGGTCGCGGTGACCGGCGTCTTCACCCACTTCGTGTTCGCCGACGCGCCGACCCACCCGACTGTGCTGCGGCAGCAGGAGATCTTTGCCGACGCCGTCCGCGACTGTGAGCGCGCCGGTTTCGACCTCGAGGTGCGGCACATGTCCAACTCCGCCGCGACACTCACCACGCCGCAGGCCGCCTGGGACATGGTGCGACCGGGCCTCGCGGTCTACGGGTTGTCGCCGGTGCCCGACCTCGGCAGCCCGGCCGACTTCGGCCTCACCCCTGCCATGACCGTCTCGGCCGACGCCACGGTCGTCAAGCGCATCCCGGCCGGGCAGGGCGTCAGCTACGCCCACACGTACGTCGCCCAGCAGGACACCACGGTGGTCGACGTGCCGATCGGTTACGTCGACGGGGTGCCTCGATCGGCGTCGAACAGCGGCCCGGTGCAGCTGAACGGCGCCCGCTACGCGGTGGCCGGACGGGTCTGCATGGACCAGTTCGTCGTGGACATCGGCGACGCGCAGGCGGCGGCAGGCGACGAGGTGGTGCTTTTCGGCGACAGTGCCACCGGGGTCCCGACCGCCCAGGACTGGGCGGAGGCGGCCGGCACGATCAGCTACGAGATCATCGCCAGGATGAGTTCGAGATTGCCGAGGGTCTACCTGGGAGGTGACCGCGATGGCGAATGACGCAGGCCTGCTCGGCCTGGGTGCCGGCATCCTGGCGGCCGGTGCTGCCACCGCCATCGGCGTGACCGCAGACCGGTTGCTGCGGGCCCGACAGGTTGCCATCGAGCTCGGATCGGACGACGAGTACGACGACGTCGCCGACCACGAGGACGTCGTGATCAGCGACGCCATTCCGCTGCACGTCGAGATCGACGACCCGGTGGGGGCCGAGGCCGGCGAGCGGCTCACCGTGGTGTTGTCGCACGGTTACACCCAGAACCACGGAATCTGGCACTTCCAGCGAAAAGCCTTGCGGGAAGCAGGTTTTCGGGTGGTGCTCTGGGACCACCGCGGCCACGGACTGTCGGAACAGGCCGACGAGTCGAGCTACACGATCGCCAAGCTCGGCCGCGACCTGCACGAAGTGATCTCGCACTGCGTGCCGGAAGGCTCGATCGTGCTCATCGGCCACTCGATGGGCGGCATGGCGATGATGGCGCTCGCCGAGCAGTTCCCCGAACTCGTGCGGGATCGGGTCGTCGGTGCCGGCTTCCTGTGCACCAGCTCCGGTGCGCTCAGCAATATCGACTTCGGGTTGGGCAAGCAGGTCGGTGCCGCGGTGCACCGGCTCGGCCCCGGAACGGTCGCCAGGCTGTCGACGCGTCAGTCGGTCGTCGACCGCGCCCTCAAAGCGGGCAAGGACGTCGAGAGCTACCTGGTGCACCGCTACTCCTTCGGTTCCGACGTGCCGATGTCGATCGTGCGCTACACCGCCGACATGATCTTCGAGACGCCGATGTCGGTGATCTCGGCCTTCATGCCGACCCTGCTCAGCCACGAGCGCACCGACGTGCTGGCCGACTTCGACGGCATCGAGACCCTCGTCATGCACGGCGAGCAAGACCGCATCGTGCCGCGTGAGCACGCCGACGTGATGGTCGCGAAGATGCCGCACGCCGAGTACCTCGTGGTCGAGAACGCCGGCCACATGCTGCCGATCGAGCACCCCGAGATCGTCAACACCGAGGTGGTTGCGCTCGCCGAGCGCGCCTGCCGGGCGGTCGAGGAGCCGAAGAAGCGGCGGCGGACGGTGCCGCGCACGGTCACCGACTTCCGGGTGCGCAGGCGTGGACCGCTGGAGCGGCAGAAGGCGGCCCGGTGAACGAGTCGGTGCTGCTGCGCACCCGCGAGGAGACCCAGGACTGGGGGCGCAGGCTCGGCTCGCTGCTGCGCGCGGGTGACCTGCTGCTCCTGACCGGTGGACTCGGCGCGGGCAAGACGACGCTCACCCAGGGCATCGCCGACGGCCTGCAGGTGCGCGGGCCGATCACCTCGCCGACGTTCGTCATCGCCCGGGTGCATCCCTCGCTGGTGGGGGGTCCCGAACTCGTGCACGTCGACGCCTACCGGCTCGACGGCGCCCTGGAGCTCGACGACCTCGACCTCGACTCCGACCTCGAGTCGGCCGTGACGATCGTCGAGTGGGGTGCAGGGCTCGCCGAGGAACTCACCGACGACCGACTGGAACTCCTGATCGACGTCGACCAGAAGACCGAGGAGCGTCGAATCACCCTGATGGCCAACGGAGCACGTGCGCACGAGATCGTCCGTGAGGTCACTCGATGAGCCTGCTGCTCGCCATGGACACCGCCACGAGCGCGGTGACGGCTGCCCTCGTCGACGGTGACCGGGTGGTGGCGTCGCGTTCGGTGGTCGATGCGCGCCGACACACCGAGATCCTCATGCCGATCATCGCCGAGCTCTTCGACGAGACCGGCGCCGCCCGCTCCGATGTCGACGCCCTCGCGGTCGGCGTCGGGCCGGGCCCCTTCACCGGGCTGCGGGTCGGCATCGCCACCGCCGAGACCCTGGCACTGGTGCTCGGCCGGCCGGCCCACGGTCTGTGCAGCCTGGACGCCATCGCCCACGAGGTGATGGCAGGGGCCGAGGCCCCGGACGACTTCGTCGTTGCGACGGATGCACGGCGCAAGGAGGTCTACTGGGCGCGCTACACCGGCGGACGCCGCATCGACGGCCCCACCGTGCACAAGCCCGCCGACCTGCCCGAGGAGGTGCGCGGCCTGCCCGTCGCCGGACGTGGCGCGCAGCTCTACCCGGACAGCTTCGGGCCTGCTCTCGGCACCCTCGACGTCGACGCGGCCCAACTCGGTCTGGCCGTCGCCGCCGGATTGACCGCGGGCGAGGCGATGCTGCCGCTCCAACCGCTCTACCTGCGCCAGCCCGACGCGGTGCCGTCGACCGGTCAGAAGTCGGCCCTCACGTCCTTGCAGGGGAAGCGACGGGGCCGCCCGTGAGCGCGACCCGCGAGATGCGCTGGACCGATATCGCCGAGTTGGCCCGCATCGATGTCGAACTGTTCGGACACGAAGCCTGGAGCGAGGCCACCTGGTGGTCCGAGCTCGCCGGGCGCCCACAACGCCGCTACCGGGTCGTCACCGACGACGAGGGCATCCTCGGCTACGCCGGGGTCGACTGCCCGGGCGACGTCGCCGACGTCATGACGATCGCCGTCCAACCCCGCGGGCGCGGCACCGGACTGGCCGGGCAACTGCTGCGCTGGATGCGCGCGGAGGCCGTCGACGCGGGCGCGGAGGCGCTTCTGCTCGAGGTGCGCGACGACAACATCCCGGCCCGAAAACTCTACGAACGCAACGGTTTCGAGCAGATTAGTGTGCGTCGCGGTTACTACCAACCCGAGGGAGTCGACGCCCTGATCATGCGTGCCAGGTTGCAGGAGGAGTCGCAATGAGCCAGCCCGTGGTGCTCGGCATCGAGAGTTCCTGCGACGAGACCGGTGTGGCGCTGGTGCGTGGCACGACCCTGCTCGGCGACAGCCTGGCCAGCAGCGTCGACGAGCACGTGCGCTTCGGTGGGGTGGTGCCCGAGGTGGCCAGCAGGGCCCACCTCGAAGCGATCATCCCGACCATCGAACGCGCGCTCGACGACGCCGGTCTCGGGCTGAGCGACGTCGACGCGGTCTCGGTGACCAGCGGGCCCGGTCTCGCCGGAGCGCTGATGGTCGGGGTGTCGGCCGCCAAGGCCGTGGCGTGGGCGCTCGACAAGCCGCTGTACGGCGTCAACCACCTGTGCGCGCACGTGTGCGCCGACGTGCTCGATCACGGGCCGTTGCCGGAGCCGACCATCGCGTTGCTCGTCTCCGGTGGACACACCGACCTGTTGCTGGTGCGTGACATCGCCACCGATGTCACGGCCCTCGGCCGCACCATCGACGACGCCGCGGGTGAGGCCTACGACAAGGTGGCCCGCGTGCTCGGTCTGCCCTACCCGGGCGGCAAACACCTCGATCTGCTTGCCCAACAAGGAGATCCGACGGCCATCCGCTTCCCGCGCGGGCTCACCTCGGCACGGGACATGGACAAGCACCGGTTCGACTTCTCCTTCTCCGGACTGAAGACGGCGGTCGTCCGTTGGGTGCAGCAGCGCCAGCAGGACGGCCTCGACGTGCCGCTGAACGACGTGGCGGCGAGCTTCTCGGCGGCCGTGGCCGACGTGCTGACCGCCAAGGCCATCGACGCGTGCCAGGAGTACGGCATCAACGACCTTCAGATCGGCGGCGGGGTGACGGCCAACACCCAGCTGCGCGAGATGGCTGGGGAGCGTTGTGCCGAAGCGGGAATCAGCCTGCGCGTGCCGCAGGTGCGACTGTGCACCGACAACGGTGCGATGGTTGCCGCCCTCGGCGCGCAGGTCGTCGACCGGGGCCTCGCGCCGTCCGACCTGCGGCTCGGCACCGACTCCTCACTGCCGGTCTCCCAGGTGCACGTGCCGGCGCGCTGACCCGGTCAGCCCGCCGAGCAGGACGTCAGGCCGGCCCGGGTCTTGATGGTGAGCACGCGCTTCACCGACGCGTCGACCTTCGCCGCGAACGCGGGATCGTTCGCGGCCTGCGTGACCAGAGCCCGGGCCATCACGGGTGCGGCCGACGCGAGACCGGTGAGCGCGATGTCGCCGCCCGCCCGCACGAAACGCACCGCCCGCTCGCCGGCCGGGACGCCCCGCACCGCAACGGCATTCAGGTCGTCACTGACGACGACACCGCTGAAGCCGAGCTTGCCGCGCAGCACGGTGCCGATGATCGTGGGGGAGTAGACGGCCTGGTTCGCGGGGTCCATCCGCGAGTAGTACGCCGACGACATCATCACCACGCCGCTGCCGGACGCGATGCCGGCAGCGAACGGGTCGAGGTACTGGTCGTCGGCGGTCGTCGTCGAGTCGACGATGCCTGCGGAGGTGAAGTCGGTGTTGCCGGTCACCCGGCCGAGGCCCGGGAAGTGTTTCAGCGCGGTCTGCAGGCCACCGGCCTGCATGGTGCGGACGACCTCGGAGACCGCGGTGGCCGCCTTGGTCGGGTCGTTCGCGTACTGCCGGCCCCATCGTCCGATCGGCTCGTTGGAGCGGGGGTTGTCGGGCGGCACCGTGTCGGCCACCGGCGCGAGGTCGAGGTTGACGCCGACCGCCTTGAGTTCGGTGGCGATCGTCGCGGCGATGCGGGCACGGTCGGCGGCAGACATCGAACCCTGCTGCAGGGCCGACGGGAGCGGGGTGAACCCGGCCCCCTTCAGTTGCTGCACCTGCCCTCCCTCCTGGTCGGCGGCGACGAGGAAACGCACCCCGGCGGTGCTGGTGGGCGACACCTGCGCTTGCACGTGGGCGGTGGCCTGCCGCACCGTCGCGGCATCGCGCCAGCCGCCGATGAAGAACATGTTGCCGATGTGGTGCTGCGCGATCATCGCGTCGAGCGACGACGCCGACATGCTGCGATCGAGACCGACCATGATCAACTGTCCGGCGCGCTGGGCAGGCGTCATCCGGGCGGCCAGGGCATCGATGCACGAGGCGGTCGTCGGATCTGTGCCGGTGGAGGAGGTTGTGCCGGTGGCTGAGTTGGACCCGCTCGACCCGCTGGAGCCGCTCGGCGAGGCCGTCGAGGACGCTCCGGTGGTGCTGGTGCCGCCCGACGGGCTCGCGCCGGTCGTTCCCGAGCTCGCCGAGCTCGCCGACGTTCCGGCACGGCCGGAGGTCTGTGAGGTCGACGAGGACCCGCCGGAGCACCCGACGAGGGTGGTGACGGTGAGCATGACTGCAGCGGCACGGAATCGCATCGCGACCAAGGCTAAGCGCTCGCGGCCGGCCACCGCGGCGTCGTCGGCCCGGGCGGCGGTCCCGAACACTCGGGACAGGTCAGTCGTCGGGGTCGAGCACCAGCACCACCTGCGTTTCGGCGAGACGGGTGACCAGGAGCAGCGCGTGGTCTGACCCCTTGAGCTTCAGGTCGCGGCGGAAGGTGGCATCGTCGAAGGTGACGCCGCGCTTCTTGACGGTGACCCGTCCGATGCGCCTGAGCCGCAACCAACTCCGCAGTGCCTTCTGGTTGAACGGCATGGTTTCGAGCACCCGGAACCGCCGCGCGAACCCGACGTCGATCCGCTGGTCGGTGCTGACGTGCCCCAACCCGGGCGACAACTCGACCCCACCGACCGCGTCGGTCAGCGCGGCGGTGACCCCGGCGCGCACGACGGCGCGGTCGGCCTCGTAGAGGTAGGTGTCGACGTCGTCGATCGAATCGGCCGACGGCGCAACGGAATCGGTGTGCACGACAACGTCATTGCTCGCAGAAGAGGCATCGACGAGCCTCGCGCTGACCCGGTGTGCGTCGGCGAGCGGGCCGAACCACACCGCGCACTCCAACACCTCCCCGCCGTACGACACCCACTGCGCGCTGGCCTCCGGCGGCAACGCCGACAGCGGGAACGACGGGCTGAGCTTGGTGCCGACCGCGCGTCCGGAAGCACCGAGCGCGGTGACGAACTCCCACGAAGGAAGCAGTTCGTCGAGTCGGAAGGTGCGCCGGGTGCGGCCGGTGACATCGGCGACACCCCGGGTGCGGCGCGCCGGATCGAGCCACACCGCAGCATCGGACGGGATCGAAACGGTCGTGGCATCGGCGACCTCCACCACCGCGGACGGCGCGTTCGCGGCGGCGATCGCCGCGGTCGCCGGGTCGAGGTCGACCGCATGCACTCGCAGTCCGGCGGCCGCGAACGCCTCGGCGTCCGAACCGATTCCGCACCCCAGGTCGAAGACCGTGTCGACCTCGGCGTCGACGAACCGCTGCGCATGGCCGGCCGCGATCTGCGGACGGGTGGCCTGCTCCAGGCCGTCGGCGGTGAAGAACATCCCGGCCGCAGCGGCACCGAACTTCGCGGTGGCCTTCGCCCGCAGCGCCGACTGGGTGAGTGCGGCGGCGACGAGGTCGGGGGCGTGACCGTCCGCGCGGAGTCTGTCGGTCACCGAAAGCACGCGATCGGGGTCGTACGGCGGCAGCTGGGCGAGCAACCGGCGTCCGTCGTCGGACAGCAGACGACGGACGCTGTCGGCTCCGGGGGCTCCGGCGTTCGTCTCGGCGTTCGTCTCGGCGCCTCTCACTGTGCGGGCGGCTTCCAGGTGGAACTCTTGCTGGAGAACGCCTCCCGGCGCGCGACCGGGTCGAGCGCGGCCAGCGCGTCCTCCACCTCGACGCCGAACCCGCTGATCGTCGGGGGAGACCCGAGCGGGATGTGCGTGTGCACCAGGCCGTGGGGGTACACGTCGACCAGGTCGAATCCCTGCCGGCCGTCGACGCCGATCAGTGTGCCGTCGGGCGCACCGCCGTCGAGGGAGTAGCACGACGCGGCAGCCACCGAGACCGGCACGCCGGCGAACGTGCCGTGGCTGCTGTGGTGCAGGTGCCCGGCGAGGATGCCGCGCACGTCGGTGCCGGCGATCGCGTCGGCGAACTCGTCCTGGTCGTCCAGACCGATGACGTTCATCAGGTCGACCGCGCTCACCAGCGGCGGGTGGTGCAGTGCGAGCAGGGAGCCGTGCTCGGCCGACTGCGCCAATTCGTTGCGCAGCCAGGCGATCTGGTCGGGGTCGAGCCCGCCGTGGTGGTAGCCGTCGACCGTGCTGTCGAGCGCGATCACGCGCAGGCCCCGAAGGTCGTACACGCGGTCTTGTGGCGGCTGCGGTTGGCCGGCGGTCTCGACGTCGAACAGCCCGCGGGCGTACGGCGCGCGCTCGTCGTGGTTGCCCATCACCCAGACCACCTCGCAACCCAAGCGCGCGGCGCACTCACCGACGACGTCGCGCAACACCGCGTAGGCCTCGGGTTCGCCCAGATCGGTGAGGTCGCCGGTGAACACCAACGCGTCGATCCGACGTCCGGTGCACTCCACCTGGGCGAGGGTGCGGCGCAGGTTGTCGGTGACGTCGACGGCCGCGTGCAGCAGGCGTCCGTCGGCCAACAGGTGCGGGTCGCTGAGGTGGGCGATGGTGTGGGTCGGCTCGGGTCCGAAGCGCATGACACCATCCTGCCGCGCGCCCCACCGGGTGACACCTCGCGGCATCCGACGCGCGTGCGAGACCCGGTCCGGACACCCGTTAGCACTCGCCCGCATCGAGTGCTAGATTCGCCAGTGGCACTCAGCCTGTGGCAGTGCCGGTTCCTGAAAGTCTGGTCGACCCCCGCGACGGCGGCCGAGACCGAGGGCGCCGGCGGCCACGGGGTCGAACTTTCCGTCACCCACGAAGGTGGCGGGCGAAAAGAAAGGATCCGCCGTGTCGGTGAACATCAAGCCGCTCGAGGACCGCATCGTGGTGAAGGCCGTCGAGGCCGAGCAGACCACCGCTTCGGGTCTGGTCATTCCGGACACCGCCAAGGAGAAGCCGCAGGAGGGCGAAGTCATCGCCGTCGGTCCGGGCCGCTTCAACGAGGACGGCGACGAGCGCGTCCCCATGGACATCAAGGTCGGTGACAAGGTCATCTACTCCAAGTACGGCGGCACCGAGGTGAAGCACGGCGGCCAGGAGCTGCTGATCCTCTCGGCGCGCGACGTGCTCGCCATCGTCGAGCGCTGATCGCTCGCACCACTTCAAGGCGCCCCGGCTCGCCGCCCTCGCGGGCCGCGTCCGGGGCGCACTTGTTCAATCTCACGAACATTCCGACGTAAGGAATCGCACACACCATGGCAAAGACCCTGGAGTTCAACGACGACGCGCGTAAGTCGCTCGAGCGCGGTGTCGACGCGCTGGCGAACGCCGTCAAGGTGACGCTCGGTCCGAAGGGCCGCAACGTCGTCATCGACAAGAAGTGGGGCGCCCCCACGATCACCAACGACGGTGTGACGATCGCCCGCGAGGTCGAGCTGGAAGACCCGTACGAGAACCTCGGCGCGCAGCTCGCCAAGGAGGTCGCCACCAAGACCAACGACATCGCCGGTGACGGCACCACCACCGCGACCGTGCTCGCCCAGGCGATGGTCAAGGAAGGCCTGCGCAACGTGGCCGCCGGCGCCTCCCCGGCCGGCGTGAAGCGCGGCATGGACAAGGCCGTCGAGGCCGTCAACGAGCAGCTGCTGGCCAACGCACGCGAGGTCGACGGCAAGGACGAGATCGCTCAGGTCGCCTCCCTCTCGGCGCAGGACACGACCATCGGTGGCCTCATCGCCGACGCCTTCGACAAGGTCGGCAAGGACGGCGTCATCACGGTCGAGGAGTCGTCGACCGCGGTCACCGAGCTCGACTTCACCGAAGGCATGCAGTTCGACAAGGGCTACATCTCGCCCTACTTCGTCACCGACCCCGAGCGCATGGAGGCCGTCCTGGAGGACGCCTACATCCTCATCAACCAGGGCAAGATCTCGGCCATCGCCGACGTGCTGCCGCTGCTGGAGAAGGTCGTGCAGGCCGGCAAGCCGCTGGTCATCATCGCCGAGGACATCGACGGTGAGGCCCTGTCGACGCTGGTCGTCAACAAGATCCGTGGCACCTTCAACGTCGTCGCCGTGAAGGCGCCGGGCTTCGGCGACCGTCGCAAGGCGATGCTGCAGGACATGGCGATCCTCACCGGCGGTCAGGTCATCGCCGAGGAGGTCGGCCTCAAGCTCGACCAGGCCGACCTCGACGTGCTCGGCCAGGCGCGCCGCGTCGTCGTCACCAAGGACAACACCACGATCATCGACGGTCAGGGTGAGGCCGCCGACGTCGAGGGCCGCGTCAAGGAGCTCAAGGCCGAGATCGAGCGCACCGAGTCCGACTGGGACCGCGAGAAGCTGCAGGAGCGTCTCGCCAAGCTCGCCGGCGGTGTCTGCGTGATCAAGGTCGGCGCGCACACCGAGGTGGAGCTGAAGGAGAAGAAGCACCGCATCGAGGACGCCATCTCCGCCACCCGCGCCGCCATCGAGGAGGGCATCGTCGCCGGCGGTGGTTCCGCGCTGGTGCATGCCGTCTCCGTGCTCGACAAGCTCGAGCTCGACGGTGACGAGGCCACCGGTGCCAACGTCGTGCGCAAGGCCGCTGCCGAGCCGCTGCGGTGGATCGCCGAGAACGCCGGTCTCGAGGGCTACGTCGCGGTGTCGAAGGTCGGTGAGCTGGAGGCCGGCAACGGTCTCAACGCCGCCACCGGTGAGTACGGCGACCTGATCAAGGCCGGTGTCATCGACCCGGTCAAGGTCACCCGCTCGGCGCTGCGCAACGCCGCCTCGATCGCGTCGATGGTGCTCACCACCGACACCCTCGTAGTGGAGAAGAAGGAAGAGGAAGAGCCCGCGGCCGCCGGTCACGGACACGCCCACTGAGTTCTCGTCCGAACCATCACCAGATGGCACGGTGCCCCGGTTCCTCCTGGAGCCGGGGCACCGCGCGTTTCCGGCAGCTTTCCGGCAGCCTGTCCGACAAGGTGCTCCGGCCGCATTTGACCGTCGGGGTGGGCGGGTGCTTACTCTGGACAGCGCACCGGACGAACCTGGTGAGCGCTCGCGAGCGAGCGTCCGGTGGCGCAACCAGCGCGACGAACGACACGAAATCCGACGATCGATACGGGGGAGGGCGACTTGCGAGATTCCTCGAACGCCGCCCATGTACCTGTAACGAATTGGGCTGAGCGCCCGATGTCTCCATCGGACGCGCAGATCCCCCTGCGTGATCTGGCTGCCGAAGCACGCGCCGGGAACGACGCGGCTGCAGCCACCTTGATGGCCGGTGTCCATCAGATCGCACTGCGATATGCCCGAGCGCGGCTCGGGCGATTCTCTGCGACCTCGGACGCCGCCGCCGACGTAGCCCAGGAGGTGTGTGTGGCCGTTCTCGCCGCCCTACCCCGCTATGTCGACAGGGGTGCGCCGTTCGAGGCGTTCGTCTACCGCATCGCCTCCCACAAGGTCGCCGACGCCCAGCGCGGCGTGATGCGCGGAGCCGTTCCGACCGACGAGGTGCCTGAGCAGGAAGACACCGGCCTCACCCCGGAGCAGCATGCGCTCGAGGCCCACAGCAGCGCCGAGATCAACAGTTACCTCGACCGGCTCAACGACCAGCAGCGCGAGATCATCACCCTGCGTGTGGCCGTCGGCATGTCGGCCGAGGAGACCGCGGCGGCGCTCGACATGACTCCCGGCGCGGTGCGGGTCGCCCAGCACCGCGCACTCGCCAAACTCCGCAAACTCATGAGCGAGGACGGTCGTGACTCGTGACCCCTCGACTCGATGACATCCGACGCGACGACGACTGGCTCGATGGGCTCGGCTCCCGCCGAGATGTCGACGGCGACGAGGCGATCAAGCTCCTCGCGCAGTGGGTCGACGCGATCGACCACGTGCCTGCGTCGGCGCAGACCCATCCCTCGGCCGCGCAAACCGGTCGCTACGCCCGCCGCGGCCTGTCGCTGAAGGGCGTCCGTCGCGTCGCCTCCGTGTCGGGTATCGCGATCGCCGCGATCTCGGTCAGCTCCGTCGCCGCCGCGGTGAGCGGCACCTCGGTGCCGGGATTCCGCGAACTCGGCACTGTCACCCGGGGGCTCGTCGGCAACAGCGGCCTGCCGCAGTCGACCACCGCGTCCGGACTCGCCGGCGAGATTGCCACCAGCAGCAGCACGAGCCGTGTCGGATCGACCTCGTCCGGCGACCGGCCCTTCTCGTCCGCGAACTCCTCCGATTCCACCGAGGGGTTGTCGGAGCGGCCCGACCGGACGTCGCGTGAGCGGGACGGCTCGGCGTCGCGCAGCGACGACCCGACCCGGGTCTCCACGCGCAGCACGAACCAGTGGCTCTGGACCGGCACCCGTTGGGTGCCGGCGCCGCACAGCACGTCGGACGCCACGACCCGCGGCACCGGGTCGGTGCCCTCAAGCACCCGGTCGGCAACGCCGCCCGCCGCCACGGGCACGACCAAGGACAACGCGTCGAGCACGAAGACGACCAAGACGCCGTCCGCCACGACGACCACCCGCACGACGACCCCGACGACGTCCGATCCGTCGTCGACCAAGCCGACGACGGCGACGCCCCGTGCGACGACGGACGCGTCGACCAGCACCACGACGCACCGTGCGCGCCCGACGAACACCAACCGCCCGACGAACACCAACCGCCCGACGCAGACGCCGTCGCGCACCGGCGAGCCCTCGTCGAGCACCCTCGGCGTCGGCAGCGTGACCGGCAGCGTGAGCAGTGGCATCACCAGCACCGACAGCACTGCTTCTGCGGCGCCCACGCTGCCGCTGCCCCCCGGCGCGAGCCTGCCCGGCACCACCGAGGCCACCCAAACGGACCAGGGCTGAGGCACTGCCTCGGCGGCTTTAGAATTGGGCAATGACGCCTGCTGAGCCGACCGTTCACGAAGTACCTGCGATATTCGGCCAACTCGGCCTCACCTACGACGACGTTCTCCTGCTGCCGGGCGAGACCGACGTCATCCCGTCCGAGGTCGACACCACCTCCGCCCTGACCCGCGAGATCAGTCTGCGCACGCCGCTGGTGTCGGCCGCGATGGACACCGTGACCGAGTCGCGGATGGCGATCGCGATGGCCCGACAAGGCGGCATCGGTGTGTTGCACCGCAACCTGTCGATCGGCGACCAGGCCGAGCAGGTTGACCTGGTCAAGCGCACCCAGACCGGCATCATCACCAACCCGGTCACCATCGGCCCCGACGCAACCCTCGAGGAACTCGACCAGATCTGCGGCAGGTACCGCGTCTCGGGTCTGCCCGTCGTCGAGAAGGACCAGAAGCTCGTCGGCATCATCACCAACCGCGACCTGCGGTTCACGCCCGTCGCGTTGTGGGCGACCACGCGGGTGCACGAGATGATGACGCCGATGCCGTTGGTCACCGGCCCGGTCGGCATCAGCCGTGAGGACGCCACCTTGTTGCTGCGTCAGCACAAGCGCGAGCGGTTGCCGTTGCTCGACGACGAGGGTCGGCTGGCCGGTCTGATCACGGTCAAGGACTTCGTGAAGTCCGAGCAGTTCCCGCACGCCTCGAAGGACGACCAAGGCCGCCTGCTCGTGGCCGCGGCGATCGGCTACTTCGGTGACGCCTGGGACCGCGCGACCCGCCTGGTCGAGGCCGGCGTCGACGTGCTCGTGCCCGACGTGGCCAACGGCCACGCCCGGTTGATGCTCGACATGATCCGCAAGCTGAAGTCCGACCCGGCCACCAAACACGTGCAGATCATCGGCGGCAACGTGGCCACCCGCGCCGGCGCGCAGGCGCTCATCGACGCCGGGGTCGACGCGGTGAAGGTCGGTGTCGGCCCGGGTTCGATCTGCACGACCCGTGTGGTCGCCGGGGTCGGGGTGCCGCAGGTGACCGCGATCTACGACGCGGCGCTGGCCGGCAAGGCGGCGGGCGTGCCGATCATCGCCGACGGTGGGCTGCAGTACTCCGGCGACATCGCCAAGGCGCTGGTCGCAGGCGCGTCCTCGGTGATGATCGGTTCGCTGTTCGCCGGTTGTGAGGAGTCGCCGGGCGACCTCGTGCTCCTCAACGGCAAGCAGTTCAAGACCTACCGCGGCATGGGTTCGCTCGGCGCGATGGCCTCGCGTGGCAAGAAGTCGTTCTCCAAGGACCGCTACTTCCAGGCCGACGTGGCCTCCGACGACGAGCTCGTGCCCGAAGGCATCGAGGGACGGGTGCCCTACCGCGGCCCGCTCGGCTCCGTCGTGCACCAGCTGATCGGCGGTCTGCACCAGTCGATGTTCTACGTCGGCGCCAACACCGTGCCCGAACTGCAGGAGCGCGGCCGGTTCGTGCGGATCACCGCGGCCGGTCTGAAGGAATCGCACCCGCACGACGTGCAGGGCATCGTCGAGGCCCCCAACTACGCCGGACGCTGAGTTCGTCCGACTCACGCACGAAGCCGGCCGGTGACCAAGTGGTCGCCGGCCGGCTTCGCCTGGGTTCCTCGCTCAGTCGCGGCGGCGCAGTCGTCCGGCGACGTATGCGGCACCCAGTGCCAGCGCGGCGGCGCCACCACCGAGCAGCCCGAGGGCCGAGCCGTTGTCACCGGACGGGCCGTCCGTCACGACAGGAGGACCGGTGACGGTGCTGGTCACGCCACCGGTGGTCGTGCTGGTCGAGGTTGCCGTGGTCGAACTCGTCGGGGAGCTCGTCGGGGAGCTCGTCGGGGAACTCGTCGGGGAGCTCGTCGGCGACTGGGTGGCCCCCGGAACAGCAGGAAGCAGGACCGTGCGGGTCACGGTCTTGGCCGCCACCCCGTCGGCGGTGACGGTGATCGAGTACGTGACGGTGCGGGCCGTCGCCTGCGGTGCGGCGGTCACGTTCCAGGTGACCTGCCGGTCGGCGGCTCCGGAGGCGATGGTGCCGACCGTGACCGGGTTGGGTGAGCTCGAGGTGAGCTCAGGCGGCAGATTGAGTGTCACCCGCACGTTGGACAGGTTGGTGCTGCCGGCGTTGGCGATGGTGCCCACCACATCGAACGGGTTCGGGGTGTAGTTCGAATCCTGGAGCGACAGCTGGGTCGGGCCGGTGAGGCCGACGTTCAAGGCGCCCTGGGTGTTGGCGGTGGCATCGCCGACGCCGTACGCGTAGGCGACGGTGCGCGAGGCGCCCGGAGCAAGGGACGTCGGGTCGAAGTAGACGAGGAACGAGGTGTCGTTCATCTGCCGTGAGGTGGACGTCGTGTAGTCCCAGGCGCTGTTGACCGCGGAGGACCATTCGGCACTCTTGACGACATTCGGACGGGTGAGGCCGGCACCGGAGAAACGCGCCTCACCGACCTGGTCGGTGCTCGCAAGATTTCGGAAGACGGTGAACGAGGAGGGCACAGCGGCGCCAGACCAGGTGTTCTCGTTGGTCACCGGGCCGACGCCCGGCACCCGGAACGGAGCGCCGTCGTTGTCGCCGATCATCGTGTCCATCAGCGCGCGGGCGCCGACAGACTTCGTGGTGGTGCTGACGTTCTTCAAGGTGTAGCTGATCAGCGCCGTGTTGGCACGACCCGTCGTCGGGCTCACCATCGGTGTAACGCGCTGGGTGACCTCGATGCCGTTGATCGTGGCGACCGACTGGCTGCCGCCGCCGACTGCGGAGGTGACGACGGAGGCTGCCTGGAACCGCGTGTTCACACCGTCGACCCGGATCGTTGTCGGGCTCGACCACGGCGAACTCGGCCAGGCGAAGCTCAGGCGGTAGGCGTTGCTCGAGCCGGGGTTGGCGCCCAGGTTGAAGAACCCGTCGCTGCCGGTGTTGATGCCCAGCAGCGAGTTGCCACCGGAAACGGCGACGCGATGCGGCACCGAAGGCGCCTTGCCGCCGCCGGGGTCGGCAGTGGCCTGGCCGGCGAGGCCCGTGCCAGTGAGTGCGGTGAGTGTCGTGACGGCGAGCAGAGCCATGGAGCGGCGCATGAAGATTTCCCCTAGCCTCGAGATTTCATCGGGTGTCGGTGTCGACGGCCGTGTTGTGAACTGAAAAGTGCTCCTGACCTGGGACGATAGGTGTTGCGAAGCAACTATCGGAACCAGTTCGAGGAGCACCTTCCAGGTGAAGAAGACTACCGGGTTCTACCCGTCTGTTCAGGTCGACACGGCACCGGTGTCGGCGGCTGGTTCGGCGGGCGGGGTGTTGCTGACCACGGCCGCGGAGGTGACGGGTCTGTCCCCGGCGATGGCGCGGGCTCTGGATGGGTGGCGCAAGCCGGCGGCGGTGCATCACCCGGCCAAGGTGCTCACCGACCTGGCCGTGACGCTGGCGCTCGGCGGTGACTGCCTGGCGGACGCGGCAGTGATCCGGTCCGAGGCCGACGTGTACGGACCGGTTGGATCCGAGGCAACGATCTCTCGCACGATTACCGCGTTGGCCGCGGACGCCCACCGCGTGTTGAAGCAGGTGGCGGCCGCACGACGTGCCGCCCGTGCCCGCGCGTGGGCGCTGGCCGGTGAGCGCGCACCGACCCACGGTGTGACCGCCACCGATCCGTTGATCGTGGACCTGGACGCCACGCTGATCACCGCGCACTCGGACAAGGAAGAAGCCAAGCCCACGTTCAAGAAAGGCTTCGGGTTCCACCCGTTGTGTGCGTTCGTGGACCACGGCCCGGACGGGACCGGTGAACCATTGGCGATGCAGTTGCGGCCGGGTAACGCCGGCTCCAACACCGCCGCCGACCACATCCAGGTCACCCGGGACGCGCTCAAACAGCTGCCCGGGATCAACCCGGCCCGGCCGGGCCGCAAGGTGCTGATCCGCACCGACGGCGGCGGCGGAACCCAGGAGTACACCAGGTGGCTTGCCCGCCGGGGTGTTTCGTACTCGGTCGGGTTCACCCTGCCCGCGTGCCTGCCCGAGCTGTACCGGCTGATCCCGGCCAAGGCGTGGCAGGCAGCACTGAACGCCGATGGCGAGGTCCGCGAAGGCGCGGACGTGGTCGAACTGACCGGCCTGCTCACGTTCCGCGGTCTGTTGTCCGGCTGGCCGGCAGGGATGCGGGTCATCGTGCGCCGGGAACGACCCCACCCCGGAGCGCAGTTGCGGTTCGACGACGTCGACGGGTACCGGTTGACCGCGTTCGCGACCAACACCACCCGCGGGCAACTGGCGAACCTGGAGTTGCGGCACCGGCGGCGGGCGCGGTGTGAGGACCGGATCCGGATCGCGAAGGACACCGGGCTGCGGAACTTGCCGCTGAAAGGGTTCACCGCCAACCAGATTTGGTGCGCCATCGTGATGCTCGCGGCCGACCTGATCGCCTGGACCCAGCTGATCGGGTTCGACGCCGAGCACGAGGCACGCCGCTGGGAACCAAAGAAACTACGGTTACGGGTCTTCACGATCCCGGCCGCTATCGCTCGGCACAGTCGCCGAATCCTGTTGCACATCAAGGAAACCGCAGCAAACGCCGACCTCGTGATCACTGCCTGGAAACGACTACACGACCCCGCGCCGGCAGCGACCGCGCCGGGGTGACCACCGGCACCCGTCCCGACGACCCCGCACGACTACCGGCCACGTGGAAACCGGCGCCCACCGCGAACGACATCGCGGGGACTTGTCACACCCATCAGGCAGAACCGACACCAGAACCGGCGATCACGCCGTCAACGACGGCACACGTCCGCCCGATGAAAGATCGAGGCTAGGTGGTTCGACGACCGATATCTGTCGGCCATACCGCGTCGATGATGGCGCAATCGGGAGTGCCGTGTCGCACTTTTGCCGGGATTGGTCACCGATTGGAACTACTGATAGGTACAAGAAATATCCAGTAGTGAATCATCCCAGCGAAATCCGTTACGGCGCAGCATTGTCCGCCGAACAATGCCCTTCATTGCGGTCGCGGGCGTACCGTCGTCACATGAGCCATCGCGGGGGACTGATCGTTGCAATTTCGGCAGCATTCGCGCTGAGTGCCTGCAATTCCGGTGACGTTCCGGCTACCGGATCTTCCACGGCGGCCGGCGTGTCGGCGACATCGTCGGTTGTGTCCGATACAACCGCACCGACAACGAGTCCGGCTGACACCACGTCCACGACGAGTTCTGTCGCGAGTTGGGAAACCAGTTCTGTGACCAGTTCGGCAACGGGCGAGGTGACGACCACGTCGGTCCCGCCCGTGGCCACTGGGTCAACGACGACGCGCACCCAACCGTCCGAGACCTCGACAACCCGAACGACGACCTCGACGACAACCCGAACAGCGACCAGCACCGCCAGCACCGCCGGCGCGAGACTCGCCTCCGTCTGGGTCGGCGACTGGTACGGCCACACCAGGCGCCTGACGATCACCGCCGACGGTCGCGTGCACGAGCTCATCTCGTCCGGTTGCTGTCAGCTCTACGCCGACGTGCGCTACCGCCTCCTGCCGACGACCGAGAGGGTCACCGCCGGCGGCCGCAGCATTTCGCTGGAGGTCACGGCGGTCACCGTCGGCAACGTGCGTGTCGGCCAACGCGGCATGCTGCGGATGAGCGGCAACCAGGTGTTCAGCGGCCCGACCGGGGGCACGAACTATTGCGGACCGCGCGCAGCCGTGGGTGAGTGCGGAGCCTGACCCGTGGTGTGACCGTGGTGTGCAGCCGGGACGAGGGGCCGCCCCGATAAGCTCGCCCGGTGACTGAGATCGAGATCGGCCGTGGAAAGCGCGGACGCCGCGCATACTCCTTCGACGACATCGCCGTGGTGCCTTCGCGGCGAACCCGCGACCCGCACGAGGTGTCGGTCGGGTGGCAGATCGACGCCTACCACTTCGACCTGCCGGTGATGGCGGCGCCGATGGACTCCGTCATGTCGCCAGACTCCGCGATCGCCTTCGGTAAGCTCGGCGGCCTTCCGGTGCTCGACCTCGAGGGCCTCTGGACCAGGTACGAGTCGCCCGAACCCCTGCTCGCCGAGATCGCTGCGCTCGACCCGGCCAACGCCACCGCGCGGATGCGTGAGATCTACAGCGAGCCGATCCGCGAAGACCTGATCCGCCTGCGACTGAAGCAGATCCGCGACTCCGGGTGCACGGTCGCCGGGGCGCTCTCGCCGCAGCGCACGCAGGAGTTCTGGAAGGCGGTCGTCGACGCGGGCGTCGACCTGTTCGTCATCCGCGGCACGACCGTGTCGGCCGAGCACGTCAGCGGGCGGGCCGAACCGCTCAACCTCAAGCGGTTCATCTACGAACTCGACGTGCCGGTGATCGTCGGCGGCGTCGCGACCTACACCGCCACGTTGCACCTCATGCGCACCGGCGCGGCGGGCGTGCTCGTCGGTTTCGGTGGTGGCGCCGCGCACACGACCCGCCAGACCCTCGGCATCCAGGTGCCGTTGCCGTCGGCCATCGCCGATGTCGCCGCCGCGCGCCGCGACTACATGGACGAGACCGGCGGACGCTATGTGCACGTCATCGCCGACGGCGGCATGGGCACCAGCGGCGACATCGTGAAGGCGGTCGCCTGCGGCGCCGACGCCGTGATGCTCGGCGCGGCCCTGGCCCGCGCCACCGAGGCGCCCGGACGCGGGTTCCACTGGGGTTCGGAGGCGCACCACTCCGACCTCCCGCGCGGTGAGCGGGTCGAGGTCGGCACGGTCGGTTCGCTCGAGGAGATCCTGGTCGGCCCCGGCCTGGGCGCCGACGGCACCACCAATGTGATCGGCGCGCTCAAGCGGGCGATGGCCACCACCGGCTACCTCGACCTCAAGGAGTTCCAGCGGGTCGAGGTCGTCGTGGCACCGCACCAGAAGAGCTGACCACCGGAGAATCGGCGTGATGCCGCGCGTTTCGCCGCATCCGGCGAAGCCGTGGGAGTCACGCCGATTTCATTCGGCGGTCTCGCGTGACGTAGGACACGTTCAATGCCTACTGTGGAGTAATGACCGATCTGCTGCCGTCCGACACGTCTTCGAGCGCCCTGCCGCAGAGCACGCCTCCGCACGTCATCGCTCCCGGGCTCGCCGGACGCCTGGCCCGCCGGGCGATCACCTCGCCGGGCGCGCAGACGTACGACTGCGTCACGCCACTGACCGGGGGAGTGCTGGGCAGCCTGCCCCAGAGCACGGTCAGCGACGTCGAGACGGCGTACAAGGCGGCGCGCATCGCGCAGTCGCGGTGGGCGGGCCTGCCGCCGGAGCGACGCGTGGTGTTCCTGCGCCGGTTGCACGACCTCGTGCTCGACCAGCAAACCGAACTCATGGACCTCATCCAGCTCGAGTCGGGCAAGACCCGCGTCCAGGCCTTCGAGGAGGTGCTCGACGTCGCCGGGGTGAGCCGGCACTACGCCCGTAAGGGGCCGTCCTACCTCGCCACCCACCGTCGCCTGGGCGCACTGCCGCTGCTGAGCCAGTCGCGCGAACTGCGCCACCCGAAGGGTGTCGTCGGGATCGTGGCGCCGTGGAACTACCCGCTGTCGATGTCGATCACCGACGCCCTGCCGGCGTTGGTCGCCGGCAACGCAGTGGTGTTGCGACCCGACAACCGCAGCGCCCTGACCGCCTTGCGGGCGATCGAACTCATCGACCGTGCCGGGCTGCCCGAGGGTGTGCTTCAGGTGGTGCTCGGCGACGGACCGGCGGTCGGCAACGCCGTGCTCGAACGCGCCGACTACGTGATGTTCACCGGGTCGACCGCGACCGGCCGCACCGTCGCGGCACGGGCCGGCGAGCGGCTGGTGGGCGCATCGCTGGAGTTGGGTGGCAAGAACCCGATGTACGTCGCCGACGACGCCGACGTCGAGGCCGCGGCCGAGTGTGCGGTGCGGGCGATGTTCTCCTCGGCGGGGCAGCTGTGCATCTCGATCGAGCGGCTGATCCTGCACGAGCGCGTGGCCGATGAGTTCCTGAAGGTCTTCGTGCCGCGGGTCAAGGCGATGAAGCTCGGCGCCGACCTCGACTGGGGCAACGACATGGGCTCGCTGATCTCGGCCGAGCAACTCGCCAAGGTGACCGAGCATGTCGACGACGCTGTCGCACACGGCGCCACCGTGCTGGCCGGTGGCAAGGCCCGGCCCGACCTCGGGCCGTACTTCTACGAACCCACCGTGCTCGACGGTGTGCAGGAGTCGATGCAGGTCTGCCGCAACGAGACCTTCGGTCCGGTCGTGTCGGTCTACCGGGTGTCGTCCGACGCCGAGGCGATCGCGATGGCGAACGACACCGAATACGGCCTCAACGCGTCCGTCTGGACTCGCGACACGGCCCGCGGCCGCCGCATCGGCAACCGGATTCGTTGCGGCACAGTCAATGTCAACGAAGGTTACGCCGCCGCGTGGGCCAGCAACGGTGCCCCAATGGGCGGCATGAAGCAGTCGGGCCTGGGCCGCCGGCACGGCGCCGAGGGCATCCAGAAGTACACCGAGTCGCAGAACGTCACCGTCCAGCACGGCCCCGGCTTCGCGATCCCGAAGGGCATCTCGCAGAAGACCTGGGCGCGGGCGATGACCGCCGGCCTGAAGGTGATGAAGAAGGCGGGTCTGTCATGACGCGGTTCGACCACGACGTGATCGTCGTCGGCTCCGGTTTCGGCGGCTCGGTGAGCGCCCTGCGGCTGGCCGAGAAGGGTTACCGGGTGCACGTCTTCGAGGCGGGCCGCCGGTTCGAGGACGACGACTTCGCCAAGACGTCCTGGGACGCCCGCCGCTACATCTGGGCGCCCGCGCTCAAGTGCTTCGGGGTGCAGCGCATCCACAAGCTGCCCGACGTGATGATCCTCGCGGGGGCGGGCGTCGGCGGCGGCTCGCTCAACTACGCGAACACGCTGTACAAGCCCGGGCCGGCCTTCTTCGGTGACACCCAGTGGGCCGGCATCACCGATTGGGACGCCGAACTCAGCCCGCACTACGAGACCGCGAAGCGGATGCTCGGTGTCGTCGAGGAGAACCCCTGCGAAGGCCCCGTCGAGCAGTTGATGCGAGACGTCGCGAACGACCTGGGCGTCGGTGCGAGCTTCCGCAAGACCCCGGTCGGGGTGTTCTTCGGGGAGTCGGGCAAGACCGTCGACGACCCGTACTTCGGCGGCGAGGGCCCCGCCCGCACGGGGTGCACCGAGTGCGGCAACTGCATGGTCGGCTGCCGGGTGGGGGCCAAGAACACCCTGATGAAGAACTACATCGCGTTCGCCGAGAAGCTCGGCGTGGTCTTCGAGCCGTTGCGCACCGTGGTCGACCTCGAGCAACTGCCGGACGGTGGATATCGGGTCACGACAGAGCGCTCGGGTGCGTGGGTGAAGAAGGACCGCCGCACGGCGACCGCCGCTCAGGTCGTGCTCGCCGCCGGCACCTGGGGCACCCAGACGCTGTTGCACCGGGTGAAGGCCGCCGGTCGCCTGCCGCGGATGTCGGACACGCTCGGGGTGCTGACCCGCACCAACTCCGAGGAACTCGGCGGCGCCGCGACCGTGAAGGCACCTGACAACGTCGACCTGTCGAAGGGCGTCGCGATCACGACGTCGTTCCACGTCGACGAGACGACCCACGTCGAGAATGTGCGCTACGGCGCCGGGTCGAACGCGATGGGTCTGCTCACCACCCTGCTGGTCAACGGCGACAACAGTGCGGCGGGCAAGGCGAAGGAGTTCCTCGGCCTGTTCCTGCGGCAGCCGCTGAACGCATCGCGCACCGCGTGGGGCCCGCGCTGGTCCGAACGCACCGTCATCGCACTGGTGATGCAGACGCTCGACAACTCGATCACGGTGTCCGGACGGCGTCGGTTCGGCAAGGTGCGACTGACCAGTTCGCAGGGTCACGGCGAGCCCAACCCGAAGTGGATTCCGCAGGGGCACAAGTCGATTCGCGCCATGGCAGCTCGATTGTCCGAGGTCACCGGTGCGAAGACGATGGCCGGCGGCACCTGGGGAGAGGTCTTCGGCATCCCGTTGACCGCGCACTTCCTCGGTGGGGTGGTCATCGGCGATTCTGCGGAGCGCGGGGTCATCGACGCCTACCACCGGCTCTGGGGTCACCCCGACCTGCACGTCGTCGACGGTTCGGCGATCTCGGCGAACCTCGGGGCGAACCCGTCGCTGACGATCACCGCCCAGGCGGAGCGGGCGATGGCCTGCTGGCCGGGCGCGGGGGAGCGCGACGAGCGTCCGACGCAGGACGAGCCGTACCGCCGCCTCGACGTCGCCGCTGCCCGGGTGCCGGGCGTCGATTTGGGCCTGCCCGCCGTCCGCTCGGCCTGACTACACCCGTAGTAAAGGAAAGTGGTCGCTATAGCGACCACTTTCCTGTTGTCCACAAGGCGCTCTGCGTCGCCCGCCGATCTGGACGACGCTGTGCCGATGACCCTGTCGAGCGAGCGTCGCGAGCGACGCGCCGGAGTCCATGAGGTTGCCCTGCGCCAAGCGGGCGTCGTGTCGGTTTCCCAGCTGGGCGCACTCGGGGTGTCACGAGCGGCGATGCGGGCAGAAATTGCTGCCGGCCGCTGGCACCGGCGCGGCACACGCACCCTGGTCGTCGCGCCGTTCGCAGTCTGCGCGGAGACCGACTGGTGGACGGCGGTGCTCGAGACCGGCCGAGTGTCAGCACTCGACGGCACCTCCGCTCTCGAGCACGCCGGTCTGCGCAACTTCACCGACGACTCGGTGCACGTCTCGGTGCCGCGCTTCGACCATCGCAGGCAACAGTCCGGGGTCGTCGTCCACAACATCAACAAGCGCCTCGACGGCGAGCTGGACGGCGGCTGTCTTCGGTGCGTGCGGCCCGACGTGGCGACGATCCGGGCGGCTGCGTGGGCCCGCACCGACCGGCAGGCCGCGCTGATCATGACGATGGCCGTGCAACAACGACTCCTCAGTGGGGAGACCTTGATCGCAGCATCGCTGTGGGTCGGGGTGCGCGAGCGTCGCGAGTTCATCCGACGGACGGCGCTCGACATCGGGGCGGGGTCCGAATCGCTCGGTGAACTCGACTTCATCGGGTTGTGTCGGCAGGAGGGGTTACCGCTTCCGAGCCAGCAGGTGGTCCGTACGGGTTCATCCGGACGCGTTTACCTCGACGTGCGCTGGCCGTGCGGGCTGGTGGTCGAGATCGACGGTGTGCAGCACCACGAAGGTATGGGGCCGGTCGACGACGCACTCCGCCAGAATGCGGTCACGCTCGGCAGCGACAAGGTGCTTCGGGTGCCCTTGTTGGGGCTGCGGTTGTATCCGGAGCGGTTCATCGCCCAGGTTCGGCAGGGCCTGGCGGTGCTGGGCGCTGCGTGAAAGTGGTTCCAGTTGTGACCACTTTCGCTTACTACGGATGTAGAGACATAGGCTGACGGGGTGCTACGTCGGTTGTTCACTCCTCGTTGGATCGCACTGTTGGTCGTGTTGGTCGTGGCGATGGCGGCGATGGGTGTGGCCGGCCTCTGGCAGCTGAACGTCGCGAAGGACCGCGGCGTCAACCAGGAGGTCGCGAAGGCGCCGACGAAGCCGGTCGTGCCGATCACAACGCTGATCAAGCCGCACCAGGAGTTCCCCGGCGTCGAGTCGTCGCGCCGGGTCACGGCGACCGGCACCTACGAACCCGACAAGCAGTTCCTCGTCGCAGACCGCCGCCTCGACGGCAAGACCGGCTACTGGGTCGTCACCCCGATGATCGAGCAGAGCACCGGCGCGCGGCTGGTCATCCTGCGCGGCTTCGTCACCGATCCGGCGCAGGCGACGAAGCCGACCGCAACCCGGGTGAGCGTCGTCGGCAGCCTCGCCCCCGGCGAATCGCCGTCCACCGGAACCTATCCGGCGGGTCAACTGGGGTCGATCGATCTCTCCCGGCTGCTGAACGAGTGGGACGGCGACCTCTACAACGCGTTCCTGTTCGCGATCTCGGAGCAGCCGAACGCCACCGACCAGTCGATCACCCGGGTGCCGCCGCCACCGCCCAACCCGGGCCACGGCTTCCGGTTCGTCAACCTGATGTACGCCTTTCAGTGGTGGGCGTTCGCGATCTTCGCCGTGTACGTCTTCTGGCGGATGCTGCGCGACGAGGTCTACGGCCCACCCGCCCGTCGGGGCGCCGCGCGCCCGGACGACAATGGCAGCACCGCACCGTCCGAGGAGACCCATGTCTGAGCAGTACCCGTCCGAGCAGCCCATCGAAGACCCCGCCCGTGTGCGTGGCGCGTTGAAGTTCTTCCGCATCATGGCGCTCATCGCCGGTGTCGCGCTGCTGGTGCTGGTGCTGGAGATGGTGCTGAAGCGCGGCATGGGCAACGACGCGCTGTCGTGGTGGTCGCCGGTGCACGGTCTGCTGTTCATGGGGTTCGTCGCGTCGGTCTACAACCTGGGCACGAAGCTGCGTTGGCCGATGGGCCGGATGGTCGGTTACGTGCTCACCGCGTTCGTGCCGCTGCTGTCGTTCTGGCTCGAGCACAAGGTGACCCGTGAGGTGCAGGGGCAGCTCGCAGTCGCCGCACCGGCCGCTCGATAGACTCCCCGGGTGACTGCCCCGCTCCAGGAACACCCCGTCCTCGTCGTCGACTTCGGCGCCCAATACGCACAACTCATCGCCCGCCGCGTGCGCGAGGCCAGCCTCTACAGCGAGGTCGTGCCCCACACCATGACGGCCGAGGAGATGTTGGCGAAGCAGCCGTCGGCGATCGTGCTGTCCGGCGGCCCCTCGTCGGTCTACGCCGAGGGCGCGCCCTCGCTCGACCCGGCTCTGCTCGATGCCGGTGTTCCGGTCTTCGGCATCTGCTACGGCTTCCAGGCGATGGTCGGGGCGATGGGTGGCACCGTCGAACACACCGGCCTGCGCGAGTACGGCGCGACCGAGGCCACCATCACCGACACCAACTCCACCCTGTTCAACGGACAGCCCGACCAGCAGTCGGTGTGGATGAGCCACGGCGACTCCGCGTCCAAGGCGCCGGACGGCGTGCGCGTCACCGCGACCACGCCCGGTGCCGCAGTGGCCGCCTTCGAGGACGACGAGCGCAAGCTATACGGAGTGCAGTGGCACCCCGAGGTGATGCACTCGACCTTCGGCCAGCGGGTGTTGGAGAACTTCCTGTGGCGCGGCGCCGGCCTCGACGCCGACTGGACGCCGGGCGCGATGGTCGACGAACTCGCCGCCCAGGTGAAGGAAACGATCGGTTCCGATCGCGCGATCTGCGCGCTGTCCGGTGGCGTCGACTCCTCGGTGGCAGCGGCGTTGGTGCAAAAGGCGATCGGTGACCAGCTCACCTGCGTGTTCGTCGACCACGGGTTGCTGCGCGAGGGCGAAGCCGAGCAGGTCGAGAAGGACTTCGTGGCCGCCACCGGCGTCGACCTGGTCGTCGTCGACGCGAAGGACCGTTACCTCGAGGCGCTCGCCGGGGTCAGCGACCCGGAGGAGAAGCGCAAGATCATCGGCCGCGAGTTCATTCGCGTCTTCGAGCAGGCCGCCCGTGACATCGTGGCCGACCGCGGCGACGAACAGCACCCGGTGAAGTGGCTCGTGCAGGGCACGCTCTACCCCGACGTGGTCGAGTCGGGTGGAGGCACCGGCGCCGCCAACATCAAGTCGCACCACAACGTGGGCGGGTTGCCCGACGACATGCAGTTCAAGCTGGTCGAACCGCTGCGCGCGCTGTTCAAGGACGAGGTGCGCAAGGTCGGTCTCGAACTCGGGGTACCCGAGGAGATCGTCTGGCGCCAGCCGTTCCCGGGCCCCGGACTCGGCATCCGCATCGTCGGGTCGGTCGACGCCGAACGCCTCGACATCCTGCGCCGCGCCGACAAGATCGCCCGCGAGGAACTCACCGCGGCCGGTCTCGACCGCGACATCTGGCAGTGCCCGGTCGTGCTGCTCGCCGACGTCCGCTCGGTGGGCGTGCAGGGCGACGGCCGCACCTACGGTCACCCGATCGTGCTGCGTCCGGTGTCGTCGGAGGACGCGATGACGGCCGACTGGACCCGCGTGCCCTACGACGTGCTCGCGAAGATCTCGGGCCGCATCACCAACGAGGTGTCCGAGGTCAACCGCGTCGTGCTCGACGTCACCTCGAAGCCGCCGGGCACTATTGAGTGGGAGTAGGTCTCGAGCCTTTCGGGGTCCCCGCGAAGTATCGGAGCGACGCAGGAGCGGAGAACTTCGTGGGGTGAAAGCCGCCGGGCACCATCGAGTGGGAGTAGACAACTACACCCGTAGTAAAGGGATCCGGTCGCAATTGCGACCGGATCCCTTTACTACGGGTGTGGCTGTCACTCGGGCATGTCCTCCAGTTCCACGCCCTTGGTCTCGCGCACCCACTTCAGCACGAACACGAACGACAGGGCGGCGAAGACCGCGTAGATGCCGTAGGTCATGCCGAGCGAGACGTCGCGCAGCGACGGGAACGTCACGGTGACGATCCAGTTGGCGACCCACTGGGCGCCGGCGGCGAGGGCCAGCGCGGCGGCACGCAACCGGTTGGGGAATGTCTCGCCGAGCAGCACCCAGACGATGGGACCCCAGGACATCCCGAAAGCGATGACGAACACATTGGCGGCGATCAGCGCCGCGACACCCGCCGCGTCGCCGAGTTGCGGGGTGGCGACCCCGTCGACGGTGACGACGTCGGCGGTCTGGAACACGAACGCCATGACGGCCAGCGAAATGGTCATGCCCACTGAACCGATGAGCAGCAACGGTTTGCGACCGACCTTGTCGACGGTCGCGATGGCGATGAGCGTGGTGAGGATGTTGACCACCGAGGTGATGACGGTGATCTTGAACGAGTCGCTCTCGCTGAACCCGACGGCCTCCCACAGCACGTTCGAGTAGTAGAAGATCACGTTGATGCCGACGAACTGTTGGAAGACCGACAGCAGGATGCCGACCCAGACGATCGGCATGAGTCCGAGCGCCGGCCCCTTCAGATCGGCCATCGACGGCTTCTTCTCGCTGTGCAGCGACCGCTGGATGCGGTCGATCCGCACTTCGAGGTTGCGCTGTCCGAGCAGGGTCGAGAGCACCCTGCGCGCCTCGGGGATCTTGTGGGTGGCGATCAGGTAGCGCGGCGACTCGGGGATGGTGAGCGACAGCACACCGTAGGCGACGGCAGGCACTGCCATGGCGAGGAACATCCAGCGCCATGCCTCGAGCCCGAACCACAGGGTGTCGTGCGACGATCCGGCGGCGTTGGCGAAGAGGTAGTCGACCAGCAGCGAACAGAAGATGCCGGTGACGATCGCGAGTTGTTGGAGCGATCCGAGCCGGCCGCGGATGGCGGAGGGCGCGATCTCGGCGATGTACGCGGGTGCGATCACCGAGGCGGCGCCGACGCCGAGGCCGCCGACGATCCGGAACACCACGAGCATCCAGAGCGACTGGGCGAAACCGGCGCCGAGGGCGCTGACGAAGAACAGGACGGCGGCGAGCTTCATGACGGCGAGTCGGCCGACCCGGTCGGCGAGGCGGCCGGCGTAGATCGCTCCTGCGGCCGCACCGAGCAGCGCGGACGCGACGGCGAACCCGAGGGAGGCGGAGCCGACCTCGAACCTCGTCTCGATCGCCGACACCGCGCCGTTGATCACCGCGCTGTCGTAACCGAAGAGGAAACCGCCGAGAGCAGCGACCGAGGCGATGCGGACGGCGCTGCGACCGCTGCTGGTATCGCTGTCGTCGTAGATGGATTCGCCGTCAGGGACGGGTGCGTGCTCGCTCATCGATGAGCCTCCTGGGGTGCGGACGGGGCGGGCGACCCGCGCCGGTGTTCTGAGGTATCCGTGGTGACCACGTTGTGTCTCGTGGTGGCGATGGTGCCGCTGAGGCAAGGCACGACGCTACGCCTTCGGGGTCGCTCGCGGGCCGAATCACCGGGTCGGCTTCGCCGGGCCGACGCAGGGCCGACGCCGGGCCGACGCGAGGCCCGGATAGGAAAAGGTCCGTCGTTCGTTGTACCCACCGATGTCCATGACGACCCGACCCATCCACGTCACGCCGCAGCGGGAGCACAACGCGCGGCGTGTGCCGTTGTCGTCCGCGCTGTGGGCCGGTGGCGCGATCACCTTCGCTCTCGGTGTCGGCGTGATGTTGGTGCGGATCTTCCTGCACACCTGGACCGGCGCCGACTGGGACACCCGGCTGATGGGGATCCTCGGCGGCCCGCCGGAGGCATTTGGCCGGATCATGCGGTTCGTGCAGACGGTGTCACCGATGACGGTGGCCGTGACGCTGCTGGTGAGCATGGGGGTCGCGCTGGCCAGGCGGAGGTACGCGATCGCGGCGGCGACCGGCGTGCTGGTGGTGGGCGCGACGCTCACGACGCAGGTGCTGAAGTATCAGGTGCTCGACCGGGTGGGCACGATGCAGAACGCCCTCCCGAGCGGCCACAGCACGGCAGCGTTGCTGTGGGCGTTGGGTGCTGTGCTGGTGGCGCCGCGCGCGTGGCGTCCGGCCGTCACCCTGGTGGGCATGGTCGTCGCGTGCACGATCGGCGTCGGCACCATCGCCGGACGCTGGCACCGCCCGTCCGACGTGGTGGCGGCGGCCTGCGTGTGTCTCGGCTGGGCCGCGGGTGCGGTGTTGTTGGCCGCGCTGCAACAACGCGGCCCCCGCCCGACGCGCAGCCGCGGGGGTCTCTACCTTGGCCTTGCGGTGCTTGGCACGGCGCTGTCGTGCGCCGTCTTCTTCGCGCTGGGTTTCACCCTTGCCGGGCAGGGGATCGAACGGATCGGCGCGTTCGTGGTGCTCGCGACGGTGGCGGGTGCCTGCGCCGGCACCGTGGCCTGGACGGCGTGGTACGCCGAACGCGAATTGCGCTGAGCCCGGGTGGTAGGAGTCGGTCGGACGCGGTCAGTCGGACGCGGCGTGCGGCACCTTCGGCCCGACCCACCAGGCGAACCAGCCGATCGCGCCGAGCGGGATCTCGGCCACGTGGGTGAAGATCGCGAACAACAACGCTCCGGCGGCGGCCGCCGGTTGATCGGCGCCCCAACTGGACAGCACCAGGATGATTCCGGCTTCGGCGACGCCGAGGCCGCCCGGGGTGATGCCGACGGCGCGCAACAGGCTGCCGATGGCGTATGCGGCGAACAGGTCGCTCACCGGCAGGTCGACGCCGACGGCCCGCATGATCTGCCAGAACAACACGAACCACACCAAGAGCTGCCCGATGACACCGATCGTCAGCGGGAACCAGCCGCGCCGGGTGAGCGCCGACATCCGCGATTGCTGGTCGATGAGCAGGTGCTCCAGGCGCGGACGGCGTCCCTTGCACAGGCGGCCGAGCAAGGGGCTGACCCGCAGGTCGAGCCATGCGCCGAGTGTGGCGGTGCGCACGGGGCTGGTGAGCGCGACGACGAAGGCGATGAGCAGGATGAGGCCGAGCACGGCGCCCCACCACGCGCCGGTGCTGACGGCCGACGGCAGCGCCTGTGAGTTTCGCGAGACCATTGCGATGCCGATGAGCGGCAAGGCGATTCGGGCGAGGACGTTCCAGATGCCGCTGACGATCAGGCCGGTGGAGATGGCGCGCCGCTTGAACCCCCACGAACGCAGGATCATCCAACTCGCGGCGAGCGCGGTGGCGCCGCCCCCGGGCATCGTGTTGGCCACGGCCGATCCGGTGACGTTGACGATCGCGGCCTTAGTGTGGCTGATGCCGGGCCAGGCTGCGGTGAGGGTGAACGTGTAGATCCACAGGCCCAGCAGCATCAGGCCGGCGAAGCCGAGCGACGAGAGAACACCGACCGACCGCAGGTGGTGGCCGATGTCTGTCCAAGTGGTCTTCGCCAGCCACGGCAGACCCCAGATGATCAGGGCGGCGGCCAGCGCCATGCCGAGCACCACGTTGAGCACGCTCTTCCAGGTGAGCTTGGGCATCTCGGGCTGGAGGTCCTGGGTGTCCTCCGCGAGTTCGATGTCGACGGATGCGTCGCCAGTGGGTTCGGTCATGGCAGTCCCGCGAAGATGTCACGCGCGACCGGGCCGTCGTGCTGCGGGTCGACGAACCACTCGCGACCGAAGACGAGGTCGTAGAGCGGACGCGGGATGCGCAGGAACGCGGCCAGCGTGCGGTCGCCGTCGTCGGCCGTCGCCTGCGAAGCGTGTGCCGCCATCGACGCCCGCTTGGCCGCGATGTGGCGATGGACGTCGATGCGGTGGGTGATCTGTGCGCGGGCGCTGAACGCGCGCTCGTAGACCTCCATGTCGAACGCGTCGGGGAACTTGTACACCTTCGAGGTGGCTTTTAGGGCATTGACGAGCAGGTCGCGCGGCACCGTCGCCTGCAGTACCCGTCGGGTGCCGGCGAGTTCGGCGGCGCGGGCCGCGACGTGGTGCACCCGCACGTGGTCGCGGTGGCCGTAGCCCCCTTGTGGGTCGTAGCTGGTGAGCACCTCGGCGTGTTCCTCGTCGAGCACCGCAGCGAGCCTGTCGGCGGCATCCTCGACCGACGCGGCCACCAGCGAGTTCGTGGGAGGGTCACCGTCCATGCCGGAGTCGGCATAGCCGAGGTGCACCACGCGGGCGACGCCCAGCGCGTCCGCGCTGCGACGCAACTCACCGAGGCGACGCGCACCCAGCCCGCCGTCGTCCCGGAACTCACCCGCTGCCAAACCCAAACCCCCGTCGGTCGCCGTCACGAGCACCACACGATGCCCCGCCGCCGCGGCCTTGGCCATCGTTCCGCTGGTGAGCAGGGCTTCGTCGTCGGGGTGCGCATGGAACGCGACCAGTGTGTGCGACATCGCCGACATTCTCGCGCATGACATGCTTACGCCCGTGAAGGTGGCCCTTTTGTCGGACTGCTACCTGCCCAGGCTGGGCGGTATCGAGGTCCAGGTGCACGACCTGGCCCGCAACCTACGCAGGGCAGGTCACGAGGTCGTCGCCTTCACCGCCACCCGCGAACCGGGTCAGCAGCGCAACGAGGTCGAGATCATCGACGGCATCCCGGTGCACCGTCTCGCGATCCCGATGCCGCACGGCCTACCGATCAACCCCCTCGCCCCGCCCACGCTGCGCCGCTTGCTGCGGGCCGGTGAGTTCGACGTCGCGCACGTGCACATGGGTGTGGTGGCGCCGTTCTCGATGGACTGTGCCCGGGTCGCGCTCGGTCTCGATCTGCCGACCGCCGTCACCTGGCACTCGCTGCACGCCCGGATGGAGGGCCCGATCCGCCTCGCCGGCTATGTGGCGCGCTGGGCGAAGTCGGGCGCGGCGTTGTCGGCGGTGTCAGGTGTCGCGGCGCAATCGGTGATGTCGCTCGCCGGTCTGCAGCACAAGGTGGCGATCCTGCCGAACGGCATCGACACCGAGCAGTGGGCGCCGCTCGCGCGCGCACCCAAGGCGGACGGCGAACCGGTGCGGATCGTCTCGGCCATGCGGTTGATGGGGCGCAAACGGCCGCTGGAACTGCTCGACATCGTGCACGAGGCGCGCCGCCAGGTGCCTGACATCGACCTGCGGCTGGAGGTGCTGGGAGAGGGGCCGCTGCGACCGAAGGTCGAGCATCGCGCCCGTGAACTGGGCGCGCAGGAGTGGTTCAGCGCTCCGGGGCGGATGACCCGCACCCAGGTGCAGGAGCGTTACCGGCTGAGCGACATCTACATCGCGCCGGCCGAGCTGGAGGCGTTCGGCATCGCGGCGCTGGAGGCGCGGACGACCGGGTTGCCGGTGGTGGCGCCGCGTAAGAGCGGTGTGTCGGAGTTCATCGAGCACCGCGTCAACGGACTGCTCGCCGGCGACGACGCCGGCATGGCCGATGCGCTCGCCCGATTGGCGTCCGATCGCGAACTGCGCGAGGGGATGATCCGACACAACACCGAGGTGCTGCCCAAGGAGTCGTGGGACAGCGTCGTGCTGATGGTCGAGGCGGAGTACGCCCGCGCCATCGACCAGATGCGCGAGAGCTGAGTCAGAACAGCCGGGCCGCCTTGGCCTCTGCCGGTTCCTTGGGGTCGAGCAGGAACCGTTTGCGGTCGAGCCCCCCGGCGTAACCGGTGAGCGAACCGTCCGACCCGACGACGCGGTGGCAGGGGATGACGATGCTGATCGGGTTGTGTCCGACGCTGCGCCCCACGGCCTGCGCCATGTTCGGGTTGCCGAGTTCGCGCGCGATCGCGCCGTAGGTGGTCTTCGCACCGTACGGGATCGCCATCAGCAGATCCCAGACCCGCTCCGACAGCGGATCGCCGTGGGTGCGCAGCGGCAGGTCGAAGGTGGTGCGCTCGCGGCGGAAGTACTGCGCGAATTGCGTCGTGGCGAGCCCGAGCACATCATCCGAGGTCGGCTCGACCTGCGGTCCGAAGTCGTCCTGCGCCGGTTTGACCCAGTGTCCGGGGAAGTAGGCCCCGACGATCGCGTCGTCGTCGGCGACGATGGTGAGTTCGCCGTGACGTCGTCGTTGATGTGTTTCGGGAACTTCGTCGACAGCTTGCGGAACATCCGATCGCCGTATCGCCGGCCGATGCCGTAGCCGATCGAGTCACCGGTGGTTGCTCCGAGCACCACGGCCAGCGCGACGAAGTGCGGGCTCAGGTCGGAGCCGGAGTGGGCCGACAGCATCGCGGCGGCGACGAGCACGACCTCGCCGGGCAGCGGGATGCCCAGACTTTCGACGCCGACCACCAGGGTCACGCCGAGGTAGACCAGCAACAGCGGCACCCCGAGCAGCAGGTGCTCGATCGAGTTGATCATCCGGTGGTGCCTCTACTTCGTCAGTGCCAACCGGCGGGGTCGGTGCCGCCGGGAATGTCCGACTCCGGATGGTACGGCGTGCGACTGAAGCGGAAGCTGCCGAGATCGAGGTACTGCGTGCCCTCGACCTCGTGCAGGTGCAGTCGCTCGCCGGCGTAGTACTCGTCGAGGCCGACCCAGCCACCGTCCGGATGGGTGACGAAGCGCGACCCGCGCCCCGACCTCGTCGGACGCAGGTCGAGCACGCCCTCGTGCACGGTCGCGACATGCTCCCGCGGGCCCCAGAACCACGTGCCGGTGACGTCGAGTTCGGTGGCCGAACCCGTTGCCGTCCAAGGCTGTACGTCGCGGGGGAGCGACTCGTCGAGCATCTCCAACAGGTCGTAGCCGAGGTCGAGGTCGAAGTTGCCGGTGGTGTTCGCCTGCACGACGAAACCGTCGCCGTTCGTCGGGTCGATGCGGAGCGCGGCGAGGTAACCGGGCATCGAGCCGCCATGACCGATGAATCGGCGCCGGTCGATGTTGAAGATGTCGAGCCCGAGCCCGTAGGCGCGCACCCACCGTCCGCCGGCGGTGTCGTCGATGGCGCCGGGCACCTGCATGTCGAGGCGCAGGTCGTCGGGCAGCACGCGGGCGTCGCCGCGGGCCAGGAAGCGCGCCCAGACGGCCAGGTCGAGCACCGTCGACCAGAGCTGTCCGGCGGGTGCCATCGCCCGTGAGTCGTGGGTGGGTTCGGCGTGCAGGAGGTCGGTGTGCGGGTGCACGGCCCAGCCGGGAGCGGCGTCGTCGGGCCGGTCGTAGCTGGTGCGAGTCATGCCGAGCGGTGCGAGAATGCGTTGCTGCACCGTCTCGAACCACGAACAATTTCGTTGGCGGGCAACGACTTCCCCGGCAACTGCGTAGCCCACGTTGGAGTAGTGGAAGCGCGCGCCGATGCGGTGCGCCCGCCGGATGCTGGGCAGCACTTCCTCCCAGGTGACGCCGTCGCTGCGTTCCCACCACGGCCCTTCGGTCTCGGCGTGCAGGCCGCTGGAGTGGTTGAGCAGCGCGGCCACCGGCACGCGGCGCATGGAGTCGCCGAGCTCGGGCAGGTGGTCGGTCACCGGGTCGTCGAGGTCGATGAGTCCTTCGGCGACGAGTTGCAGCACGGCGACGGCGACGAAGGTCTTGGTCAGCGATCCGATCCGGTACGGCGTGTCGGTCGTGGCGAGTGCCGAGCCCGGGCGGCCGTCGAGGTGCCCGACGGCGTCAGACCACGCGACGTCGCCGTCGCGCAGCAGTGCGCACGAGACCGACGGCGCCCGGTGTTCGCGTTGCTGCTGCAGGAGCGCGGCGTGAAGTCGTTGCGAGACGTCCATCGGGCCATCCAACCAGCCGCTGCTGCGCGTGCTCGCAGTGTCGAATCTCCCCATCCCTGCGTATCGGAAGTGATACGTCAGAGGGTGATCCAGTAACGGCGTTTGTCGCCGCGCACGTCCTCCAGCACGCCGCCGCAGCGCTCGATGGTGCGAGCGGACGCCAGATTGGTCGTCTCGCAGGTGACGAGCACCCGATCCATGCCGCGCTCGCGGGCCTTGTCGAGCGACGCCATCAGCGCCGCCGTCGCCACCCCGCGCCGGCGGGCCGAGGCGCGCACGCCGTAGCCGATGTGACCGCCCTGCTCACGCAGGAAGTCGTTGAGCGCGAACCGCAGGTTGAGCGAGCCGAGCACCCGCGCCGGCTCCTCGTCGTCGACGATCCAGTACAGCGCCGACGGCACGTAGCCCTCCGGCGGGTCGGTGAGGTTGCGGCGTTGCTGGGCGAGCCAGCGGTCGAAGCCGTCATCTGTCGCGAGCTCCTCCTCGGTGAACCCGAAGATCGAGTAGCCGTGAATGTGGCTGTCGCGGAACTCATCTCGCGACTCCCGCCAGGAGTCGCGCAGTTGTTCGGACGGTTCGACGAGGGTGATCATCCTCCGCACGTTAGTGCGGATGCGGCGACGGGCCACGACCGGTTCAGGTCGTGGCCCGTCGACGTCGGGCAGCGTTGGAAACTGCTCTGTGTCGTGCCGCGTCAGGCCGTGTCGGCGACGGTGAAGCGGGTGCCGCGGTGGGCCGGCTGCTCCAGCTCGTCGAGCGCGGCGACCGCGAAGGTGCCGGTGGTGACCGAGTCGCCGACCGGGCTGTCGGTGCCGAGCACGGGCTCGCCGGCCGGGCCGGGCGCGATCATCGGCGACGGCGCGAGCATCGTCCAGTCGAGCCCCTCGGCGGCGCGGTAGAGGTCGAGCACCGCTGCGAAGGCGTCGGACTCGGGCTTGTAGGCGGCGGGGAACTCAGGCGTGTCCTTGAGCAGGACGTCACCGACGGACAGGGCGCCGGCACCACCGACGACGAACAGGCGGGTCTGCGGTGCGGCAGCGATCAGGCGGCGGTGCGCCTCGATCGTCGGGGCCGTGTCACCGCCGGTGCGGTCGGACGGCACGGCAAGGACGAGTGCGTCGTAGGCGGTAGCGGCGCTGACCAGGGCGTCGGTGTCCTGGAGGTCGATCGTTGCGGACGGGAGGTCGCCGACGGTGCTGCCCGAGCGCGAGGCGATCGTGACGTCGTGGCCGCGGCGCGCGGCCTCCTTGGCGATGTCCGATCCGACCATGCCGGTGCCGCCGAGAACGAGGATCTTCATGAGCTCTCCTTTGTAGTTGACTCATCAACAACAACTCCGAACGGTCCGGAATATTCCGTCGGTCGGTGGTGCGAGGCGCGGGAGGGGCGTTGTCGGTGCCCCGACGTACCCTGGTGGGCGAGATGAGCAGCCTGTTCGACGACCTTCCCCTGCCCGGCCTGAGCCCTGAATCGGCGTCCCCGCACCGTGCGCCCAGCACGCCGTCCGCCTCCACCGAGGTCGACGAACACGGCGTCCCCACCTGGGCGAGCCTCGGCCACGACGCACCTGGCGGGGCCGCCGCGGGCGACGGGCCGCGCCGGCCGTCGATGCGCGACCCGGAGTCGTTGCTCGAAGGGCTCAACCCGCAGCAGAAGGAAGCCGTGCTGCACCAGGGGGCACCCCTGCTCATCGTGGCCGGCGCCGGCTCGGGCAAGACCCGCGTGCTGACCCACCGCATCGCCTATCTGATGGGTGCCCGCGGGGTGCAGCCCGGTCAGATCCTCGCGATCACCTTCACCAACAAGGCCGCCGCCGAGATGCGCGAGCGGGTCGAGGCACTCGTCGGGCCTCCCGCCCGGGCGATGTGGGTGTCGACCTTCCACTCGGCGTGCGTGCGCATCCTGCGCCGCGAGGCCACGAAGGTCGGGCTGAAGTCGACCTTCTCGATCTACGACGCCGCCGACAGTCAGCGGCTCATGGCGATGGTGATGCGCGACCTCGACCTCGACCCGAAGCGCTACCCGCCGCGATCGTTCAGCCACCAGGTGAGCAACCTCAAGAACGAACTCGTCGACGAGGAGACCTACGCCAGCAGGGTCGTCGAGGGCACCGACCAGGAGCGGATGCTCGCCGAGGCCTACACCGGATACCAGCGCCGTCTGCGCCAGGCCAACGCGCTCGACTTCGACGACCTCATCATGACGACCGTCAACATCCTGCAGGCGTTCCCGGACGTTGCGGAGTACTACCACCGCAGGTTCCGGCATGTGCTGGTCGACGAGTACCAGGACACCAACCACGCGCAGTACCAACTGGTGAAGGAACTCGTCGGCAGCGGCACCGACGACCCGGCCGTCGGGCAGGTGCCGCCGGCCGAACTGTGTGTGGTGGGTGACGCCGACCAGTCGATCTACGCCTTCCGCGGCGCCACGATCCGCAACATCATCGAGTTCGAGCAGGACTACCCGAACGCTCGCACCATCCTGCTCGAACAGAACTATCGCTCGACCCAGACGATCCTGCAGGCCGCGAACGCGGTGATCGAGCGCAACCCCGACCGGCGTCCGAAGAACCTCTGGACCGACTCCGGCGACGGCGCGCCGATCGTGGGCTATGTCGGCGACTCCGAACACGACGAGGCGGCGTTCGTCGCCCGCGCGATCGACCAACTTGGCGACGAGCACGGCGTCAAACCCGGCGACGTCGCGGTCTTCTACCGCACCAACGCGCAGTCGCGAGCACTGGAAGAGGTCTTCGTGCGCGTCGGTCTGCCCTACAAGGTGGTCGGCGGCACCCGGTTCTACGAGCGCAAGGAAGTGAAGGACGCGCTCGCCTACCTGCGCGTCGTCTCCAACCCGCTCGACACCGTGAACCTGCGGCGCATCCTCAACACCCCGAAGCGAGGCATCGGCGACCGCGCCGAGGCCTGCGTGTCGGCGCTCGCCGAGCGCGAGCGGATCCCGTTCGTCGCCGCGCTCGGGCAGGCGGCCGATGCTCCGGGCATCGCCACCCGCTCCGTCGCGGCCATCGAGGGGTTCACCTCGATGCTCGAGTCGTTCCGCGTCGCCCGTGAGGAGGAAGGCAGTGGAGTCGGTGGGCTGCTCGAGGTCATCCTCGACCGGTCGGGTTACCTCACCGAGTTGCGTGCCAGCCACGACCCGCAGGACGAGACCCGCATCGAGAACCTCGCTGAACTCGTCGCAGTGGCAAGGGAATTCGATGAGGCATACCCGGAGGGTTCGCTCGAGGACTTCCTCGAGCAGGTCTCGCTGGTCGCCGACGCTGACCAGATCCCCGACGGCGACGAGAACGACCGGGGCGTCGTCACGCTGATGACCTTGCACACGGCGAAGGGGCTGGAGTTCCCGGTCGTCTTCCTCACCGGTCTGGAGGACGGCACCTTCCCGCACGTGCGTGCGCTCGGGGATCCGAAGGAGTTGGAGGAGGAGCGCCGGCTGGCGTACGTCGGCATCACGCGCGCCCGCGAGCGGCTGCACATCTCCCGGGCCGAGGTGCGATCTGCCTGGGGCGCGCCGCAGTACAACCCGCCGTCACGATTCCTCGACGAGATCCCGAGTCACTTGATCGACTGGCAGCGGGTGACGACCACGAGCATGCGGCCGTCGTCGACTCCTGCGGTGGCGCGGCTGGCGGCGCGACCGGGAGTCAAGAGCCCGGGCAACCACCCGATTCCCTCGCTCGACGCGGGCGACCGGGTCACCAGCGACTCGTTCGGTCTCGGCACCGTCGTCCGGTTGGAAGGCACCGGCGACCGCACCATCGCGCACATCGACTTCGGTGGCGACTACGGCGTCAAGCGCCTCGCGCTGCGCTACGGAAAGGTCGAAAAGCTTTGAGCAACAAGGAAGCCCGCCGCACGTTGCGGCGGGCTTCCCTGTCGGGTTTGTCAATGCCGGTGGTGGCTCCTGGGCGACCACGCTGGAAGGCTCACGCTAAACAAGTCCGCGGGCAGCGAGCCAGGGGTAGGGGTTGACGCGCACGCCACCGAGGTGGATCTCGAGGTGCAGGTGCGGGCCGGTGGAGTTGCCGGTGTTGCCCGACCACGCGACGACCTCGCCGGCGCCGACCTGCTGGCCGGGGCTGGCGGCGAAGCCGCTGAGGTGGCAGTACCAGGAGCTCACACCGTTGCCGTAGTCGACGACGATGCGCATGCCACACCCGCCGTACCAGCCGGCGTCGGTGACGGTGCCGGCACGCATCGCCCGCAGGGGCGTGCCGACCGGGATGGACAGGTCGATGCCGCCGTGGTTGGTGGAGCCGATACCGCCGGGGGAGGAGCGGAAGCCGTAGCCGGAGGTGAAGTGACCGCCGCAGCCGGCGATCGGGCAGAGGTAGCCGCCACCGCCCTGGGTGCCGGTCTGGGCTGCCGGAGTGCGCGTCGACGCCGACATGCCGCCCTGGGTGGGCAGCGACTGGGTGCTGCTAGACGAGGTCGACGAGGCGTCGGTGGCCTCGACGTGGTCCTGGGCCGGGGTCGCGGTGTTGATCGCGGCCAGCACGGCCTTCTTCTTGGCGGCAGCACGCAACGTGTCGGCGCGCGAGATCGCGGCGGTGCGCGCCTTGGCGCGGGCGTCGACAGCCGCCTTCACCTTGGCGTCGACGGCGGCCGAAGCGCGGGTCTGCGACCGGGACGCCTGGGTGTCGGCCCTGGTGGCGGTGCCGGCGACAGCCCAGGCAGTCTTGGCGTCGGTCGTCTGCAGCAGCATCGACGCCGAGCCGAGCGTCGCGCCGTTCGCGGTGGAGACTGCCCCCACAGCCACCGCGCCGGCAACGACCGCGGTCGTCGGCAGGATCACCTTGCCCCGCTTGAGCAGCGAGGGTGACGGTGCATGCCGATGGCGGCCTTTGTATCGAGTCACAGGGGGAACCAACTTGTCTTTGTTCGGGGGGCAGAGCGCGACAAACCCTACCGTGACCTTCCCGTGACCTGCGACTCGATCGTGGGAACCTGTGAACAACACCACAGCCGCCAGTACTGAACGGGCCGGTCTACCCTTGGGACCATGAGTGATCCCGCTGGTGCACCCAACGCCGAGACGCCCGAGACCTCCGGGTCTGCCGCCCCCTTGCGCGTCGTTGTCGCCAAGCCGGGCCTCGACGGACACGACCGGGGTGCGAAGGTCATCGCCCGCGCGTTGCGCGATGCCGGTTTCGAGGTCATCTACACCGGGTTGCACCAGACCCCGGCGCAGATCGTCGAGGTCGCGATCCAGGAGGACGCCGACGCGATCGGCATGTCCGTGCTGTCCGGTGCGCACATGACGTTGTTCGCCGATGTCATGAAGCTTCTGGGGGAGAAGGACGCCGAGGACATCGTGGTGTTCGGTGGCGGAATCATCCCGGAGGAGGACATTCCGCAGTTGCTTCAGCTCGGCGTCGCCACGATTTTCACTCCCGGCACAAGGACCACCAGCGTCGTCGAGTGGGTGCACACCCATGTGGGGACCGGAGCCGAGGCGGTCACTGCGGAGGGCTAGGCTCCGAGGCGGACAATCCCTTTGACCACAAGAAGAGGATGGATTCCGCGTGGATCTTTTCGAGTACCAAGCGCGCGACATGTTCGAAGCGCACGGCGTTCCCGTTTTGGCCGGTAAGACCGCCACGACGCCCGCCGAAGCCAAGGCCGCCGCCGAGGAGATCGGCCCCAAGTCCGGCGGTGTGACCGTCGTCAAGGCGCAGGTCAAGACCGGTGGCCGCGGCAAGGCCGGCGGCGTCAAGGTCGCCAAGACCGCCGACGAGGCCGAGCAGTTCGCCGAGCAGATCCTCGGCATGGACATCAAGGGCCACACCGTCGGCACCGTCATGATCGCGCAGGGGGCGAAAATCGCCGAGGAGTACTACTTCTCGATCCTGCTCGACCGCGCCAACCGCAGCTACCTCGCCATGTGCTCCAAGGAGGGCGGCATGGAGATCGAGCAGCTCGCCGTGGAGCGCCCGGAGGCTCTGGCTCGCGTGGCCGTCGACCCGAACGTCGGCATCGACGAGGCCAAGGCCAAGGAGATAGTCGCCGAGGCCGGCTTCGACGACGAGACCGGCGCCAAGATCATCCCGGTTCTGCAGAAGCTGTGGGAGGTCTACCGCGACGAGGACGCGACGCTGGTCGAGGTCAACCCGCTGGTGAAGACCGAGGACGGCGACATCGTCGCGCTCGACGGCAAGGTCTCGCTCGACGAGAACGCCGCCTTCCGCCAGCCGGCCCACGAGGCGCTGGAGGACAAGGCCGCTGCCGACCCGCTCGAGGCCAAGGCCAAGGCGATGAACCTCAACTACGTCAAGCTCGACGGCAACGTCGGCATCATCGGCAACGGCGCGGGCCTGGTCATGTCGACCCTCGACGTCGTCGCCTACGCCGGCGAAGACCACACCGGCGGCAAGGCGAAGCCGGCCAACTTCCTCGACATCGGTGGTGGAGCCTCCGCCGAGGTCATGGCCAACGGCCTCGACGTCATCCTGAACGACGAGCAGGTCAAGTCGGTCTTCGTGAACGTCTTCGGTGGCATCACCGCGTGTGACGCGGTCGCCAACGGCATCGTCGGTGCGCTCAAGACCCTCGGCGACTCGGCCACCAAACCGCTGGTCGTCCGCCTCGACGGCAACAACGTCGTGGAGGGCCGTCAGATCCTCGCCGACTTCAACCACCCGCTGGTCACCATCGAAGAGACCATGGACGGCGCCGCGCGCAAGGCCGCTGAGCTGGCCGCCGCCGCGAACTGAAAAGGACAGAAGACTCGTGTCGATTTTTCTCAACGCTGACTCCAAGGTCATCGTCCAGGGCATGACCGGCTCGGAGGGCATGAAGCACACCACGCGCATGCTCGCCTCCGGCACCAACATCGTCGGCGGTGTCAACCCGAAGAAGGCCGGCCAGACGGTCGACTTCCCCGAGGGCAAGCAGGTCAAGGTCTTCGGTTCCGTCAAGGAAGCGATGGACGAGACCGGTGCCGACGTGTCGGTCGTCTTCGTGCCGCCGGCTTTCTCCAAGGCCGCCGTCATCGAGGCCGTCGACGCCGAGATGCCGCTGGTGGTCGTCATCACCGAGGGCATCGCGGTCAAGGACTCCGCCGAGTTCTACAACTACAGCAAGGACAAGGGCACCACTCGGATCATCGGTCCGAACTGCCCGGGAATCATCAGCCCCGGACAGTCGAACGCCGGCATCATCCCGGCCGACATCGCCGGCCCGGGCAAGGTCGGTCTGGTGTCGAAGTCGGGCACGCTGACTTACCAGATGATGTACGAGCTGAAGGACTTCGGCTTCTCGACCGCCATCGGTATCGGTGGTGACCCGATCATCGGCACCACCCACATCGACGCGCTCGAGGCCTTCGAGGCCGACCCCGAGACCGCCGCGATCGTGATGATCGGCGAGATCGGTGGCGACGCGGAGGAGCGCGCCGCGGCCTACATCAAGGAGCACGTCACCAAGCCGGTCGTCGGCTACGTCGCGGGCTTCACCGCCCCCGAGGGCAAGACGATGGGCCACGCCGGTGCGATCGTGTCGGGTTCGTCCGGCACCGCGGCGGCGAAGAAGGAGGCCCTCGAGGCCGCCGGTGTGAAGGTCGGCAAGACGCCGTCCGAGACCGCCGCTCTGATGCGCGAGATCATGCAGTCGCTCTGAGCAGCAGGTTCTGACGAAGGCCCCCGAGCAATGCTCGGGGGCCTTCGTCCTTCGTGAGGATTGCCGGGGATTGCCCGGGCGACGGCGCGCCTGCCGCATGTCGACGCCCGTTCGGGTCACCATGACTGGGCAATGAGCCTGCTCGATCGGATCGCCCCCACCAGCCAACGCACCTCCGACGATCGCGGCACCCCGCCGTACGCGATCGCCTTCGGGTCGGGTGCGTTGGCTCCTGTCGCGTTCACGCTCGTGCTGTTCGTGCCGGTGCTGGCGTCGTGGACGCTCGACCCGCGGACCTCGACCGAATGGTCGAACGCTCTGGCCATCGCGTCGAGCGCCTTCGGGCTGAGTCTGCGCGGCTCGATCTCGGTGCCGCACAACGGCATCGAAGCACTTCACTTCGCGCCGATGGTGGCCACCGCGCTGTTGGTGGTGATCACCCGGTTCGCGTATCGGCCCGTGCAGCACGCCCTCGACGACAGCGACGCAGCCGGCGAGGAGCAGCAACGCACCTCGATCGCCTTCGGGCTCGGCTTCCTCGTCTCCACGTTGGCGGCGGGCGCGGTGTCGCACATCGGGCCCGCCCCGGTGCGGCTCTGGACGCTGCTGCCGGGAGTGGTCGTGGTGGTGCTCGCCGGCGTCGCCTGGTCGATCCGCCGGGACGGCGAAGGCGTCCGGCTGCCGTGGCTGGAAGCGGCCGCCGAGCGACTGCACCTGAATGTCCGCCGCGCGGTCCGTCCGGCCGCCGAGGGTCTCGGTGTGCTGTTCACGACCGGCGCCCTGCTCGTCTTCCTGCTGGTCATGATGCGTCTCGACCGTGTCGGCAAGGTCGCCGCGCTGCTCGACGTCAGCGGCAGCGGGGTCGCCCTGCTGTGGTTCGCGCAACTGCTCATCGTGCCGAACCTGATTCTCTTCGGCGTGGGTTGGATGACCGGCGCACCACTCGCGCTGGGCGCCGGCAACCTGTCGACGGGCTCGGCCGAAGCAACGATCCTGCCGAGTGTGCCGCTGCTCGGCGCGTTGCCGGAGCCCGGACCGCTGGCCGCGTTCTTCCACGCCGTGCTGCTCGTCCCGGTGCTCGTGGGTGCCTTCATCGGCTGGCGCGCGACCGCGTCAATGCCGACGCTGACCCACATCGGCCGCAAGGTGCAGGTTGCCGCATCGGCGGCCGGCGTGGCCACGATCGGGTTGGCGGTGCTGCTGTGGTTCAGCCGCGCCGGAATGAGCCCGGGGCAGCTCGACCTGATCGGTCCGGCCTGGACGTCAGTGGTCTACGGGGCGGTCGAACTGGCGTTGGGCGCCTGCCTGGCGGCGACCGCGCTGCACTTCTGGCGACGCTTCCGCTGAGCCCGCGCGGCGGTCAGCGGTCGGACGGGAGTTCCACCGGCACCACGGTGTCGAGCACGTTGATGGTGCCCGGGTGGTGCGCGCCGGTGTGTTCGGGGCGGGACACGTGGGCACGCACGGCGGCCGCGACGTCGTCCGAATGCTGGGCCTGCGACGGCAACCACCGCAAGACCTGGTCGTCGAGCAACTCCAGATTGCGGGCACGCAGGAAGTCGACCTCGTGGTCGACGGACGTCGTGCCGTCGAGGTCGCGGCTCGGGGCGCCGACCAACTGATCACGCACTGCTTCACCGGGAAGCGGGGTGTGCGGATGCGCGCCGCCGTCGAAGGTGCGCGGACCGCCCTGATCGGTCTCGGGCTTGTCGTCCGAGGCCTCGGCCTGACGTTCCAGCGCCGCGGAGTAGTCGAGCAACGCCCGACCGGACGCCGTGAGGCCCTCGGTCAACTGCAGCATCCGGGTAGCCAGGCTGGAACTCAGGTAGACGAACCGGGGTAGCTGCTCGGCAGGCAGTTGGGTGACGAGCGCGGCCGCCGCCGACAGGAGGTTGACCCGCTGACGCGAGATCGGAGTGACGGCTTCGGACATCACGGTCGCGAGCTCGTGCAACTCGCTCAGCGCGGTCGACGGCACGCTCGGCGGCGTCGGGTCTCGCCGCGGGTGGGTCGCCTCGGCGTCCTCCGAGCCGGTGACCCCGGCGGGGTCGGCGCGATCGGCGATCAGCCGCACGAACTCGCCGAGTTCACCGACCGCGTCCCCGAGGCCCGCGGTTGCAGCGCCGTAGACGGTGAAGGTGCGCCGGGTGGAATCCTCCAACGCGCTGTCGTTCAGGTGGGGGCGCGACCGGGTGAAGGTCTCGGCGGTCGCGGAGAGCACCGATGCGGAATGCTCCAGGATCACGGCCTGGGCGCGCAGCTCGACGGGGTCGCTGTCCGCCGATCGGTGCCGGTTGGTCATCGTCCCTCCCCGCTGTGCGACGTGCCCGCCGTTCGGGACCGGCGGGACTCCGTGGTGAGCCTACGAAATTCGAGGGGTCGACCGGGGTCAGCGGCCCTGTGGTTCGTCACCCAGAAGCACTCGGCGCCCGTCGATCCGGTAACCCTCGCGGGCCATCCGACCGACGTACTCGACGAGTTGTGGGCGCTCCGCCTGCTTGATCCGCTCGGTGAGCGTGTCGACATCGTCGCCATTTTCCACCGGCACGACGCACTGGGCAACGATCACACCGGTGTCGACGCCTTCGTCGACGACGAACAGCGTTGCCCCCGTGACCTTCACGCCGTACGCCAGCGCGTCGGCCGGGCCGTGGATGCCCGGGAAGGAGGGCAACAGCGCGTTGTGGCTGTTCAGGTAGCGGCCGCCGAAGCGGGCCAGGAAATCGGGGCCGACCAGCTTCAGGAAGCCGGCCGAGACCACCAGGTCGGGCCGGTGGGTGGCGACCTCCTCGCCGAGCGCCCGGTCCCATGCCTGCCGGTCGGGGAAGTCCTTGGTGCGCAGCACGAACGTCGGCACGCCCGCCTGCTCGGCCCGTTCGAGGCCGACCACGCCTGGCCGGTCGGCGCCGACGGCCACGATCTGCACGCCGTACGCCTCGTCGGCACACGCGTCGAGCAACGCCTGGAGCAGCGAACCGGAACCGGACAGGAGCACGACAACACGGGCGGGGGAGTTCACGTCGGAAGGCTACCGGTCGGCACCACTCGCGCGAATCGGTACGCTGGTGGCACACGACTGGCGCAGGTGGGTGACCACCAGGGAGTGACAGTGCGTGGATCGATCGCCTGGGTCCACGCGGAACCTTGCGACCGTAGGAGTGTCATGTCCGTCGATCAGCGCCCGATCAAGCGCGCCCTCATCTCCGTCTACGACAAGACCGGGCTCGAGGATCTCGCCCGGGGCCTGGCTGACGCCGGGGTCGAGTTGGTGTCCACCGGTGGCTCGGCCGCGCTCATCACCTCGCTCGGTCTGCCGGTCACCAAGGTCGAAGACCTCACCGGTTTCCCCGAATGCCTCGACGGACGGGTGAAGACCCTGCACCCGCGAGTGCACGCCGGAATCCTCGCCGACACGCGGAAGCCCGAGCACCTCGCGCAACTTGGCGAACTCGGTGTCGAACCCTTCGACCTCGTCGTCAGCAACCTCTACCCGTTCACCCAGACCGTCGCCTCGGGCGCCTCGCCCGACGAGTGCGTCGAGCAGATCGACATCGGCGGCCCGTCGATGGTGCGCGCCGCCGCCAAGAACCACCCGAGTGTCGCGATCGTCACCGACCCGGCGACCTACGCCGAGGTGCTCGACGCGGTGCGCTCCGGAGGCTTCACCCTCGAGCAGCGCAAGGCCCTGGCGGCACAGGCGTTCGTGCGCACCGCCACCTACGACGTGCACGTCGCGTCGTGGATGGGCAATGTGCTCACCGACAGTTCGGACGGCGACGGTTACCCGGCGTGGATCGGCGCCACCTGGACCAAGTCGCAGACGCTGCGCTACGGCGAGAACCCGCACCAGACGGCTGCGTTGTACGACGACGGTTTCCGGCCCGGCGGACCCGGCCTTGCTCAAGGCGAGCTGCTGCACGGCAAGCCGATGAGTTTCAACAACTACACCGACGCCGACGCCGCGCACCGCGCCGCGTACGACCACGGTGACCAGCCGACCGTCGCGATCATCAAGCACGCCAACCCCTGCGGCATCGCCGTCGGTACCGACATCGCCGACGCCCACCGCAAGGCGCACGCCTGCGACCCGGTCTCCGCGTTCGGCGGCGTCATCGCGGCCAACCGCACCGTCACCGCCCAGATGGCCGACACCGTCAAGGACATCTTCACCGAGGTCGTCATCGCCCCCGACTTCGAACCGGAAGCGCTGCGAATTCTCCAGGGCAAGAAGAACATTCGGCTGCTGAAGGTGCCCGCCCGCCGTCAGGGCGGCGACATGCGGCACATCTTCGGCGGCATGCTGCTGCAGGACGCCGACGACCTCAAGGCCCAGGTGAAGGACGCCGACGGCAACATCACCGGTGGTGACGACGTCGCCGACTGGAAGCTGGTGTCCGGTGCCGCCGCCGACGCGGCCACGCTGGCCGACCTGCACTTCGCCTGGCGTGCCGTGCGCGCCGTGAAGTCGAACGCGATCCTGCTCGCCAAGGACGGCGCGTCCGTCGGGGTCGGCATGGGTCAGGTCAACCGGGTCGACTCCTCCCACCTCGCGGTCAACCGCGCCGGGGCGGAGCGTGCGCAGGGAGCCGTCGGCGCCTCGGATGCGTTCTTCCCGTTCGCCGACGGACTGCAGGTGCTCATCGACGCCGGCGTGAAAGCCGTTGTCGCACCGGGCGGTTCGATGCGTGACCAGGAAGTCGTCGATGCTGCGGAGGCGGCCGGCGTGACGATGTACTTCACTGGCACGAGGCATTTCGCACACTGATTCCTTCTGGCGTTTCCTTCGGCGATGCCTTTGGCGCCTCCTACGGCGCTGCCTTTTGGCGCCTCCTTCGGCGTTCGTCCGGGGGCTCCTTTGTCGCTACCCGGACGAGCCGTCCCGACGCCGTGAGCCTTCCATCGTGGTCACCGTTGGGTGCCACCACTTGCTTTGCAGGTCTGAGGGCTTCCCGTTCTGCTGAGGCCGTGGACGAAGCAGGTGAACCCCCGGCATTCGCCGGGGGTTCACCGTGTCCGCGCCAGTTGGGTTTACAGACCCAGCGTCACGATGTACTGATTGGCGTAGGCGCGCTCGCCTGCGGCGTTCGGGTGAACCGGCACGTAGTTGGTGCCCCAGAGTGCGGGCTCGACCCAGCGGGTGCCCGCGGGCTTGCACGCGTCGCGGCCGGTGCTCGCCGTCCACATGTCGACGTACGTCACGCCCATCGCCGCCGCTGCCCGGGAGACGGCCGAGTTGAGCGTCTTCTCCAACTGGTTGAGGTAGGGGACGTCGCCCTTCGCGATCGGCATGGTGAAGAAGCAGCTCGTGCCGTCCTGCGGCATGATCTGCGGGTAACCGGCAATCGCGATGCGCGCCTTCGGTGCCCGCGCCTTGATGCCCTGCAACGTCTGGACGATCGCGGGGTAGGTCTCGTTGTTGATGAGATCGAACTGCGAGCTACCGAAGTGGTTCGTGCAGGGCTTGCCGATGCCGAGGGTGAGAGTGCCGAGCGTGCCGCAGGTCAGCACGTTGTTGACGAAGACGTTGCCGTCGTTGCCGCCGATGGTCAGCGTCACCAGGTCGGTGTCGGCCGACAGGGCGTTGTACTGCGGAGCGACGACACCGAACTGGTTGCCCGCGAAGTCCTTCGTCTGCGCGCCGCCGCACGTGACGTCCTTGAGGGTGAACCCCTTCGCCGAGCTGATCACGTGGGCGGCATTGACCGCACTCTGGGTGCACAACGGGTTGGATCCGGAGGCCAAGGGCAGGATGCCGGAGCCTGCGCTGTAGCTGTCGCCCATGGCGACGTAGTCGAGCTGGGCAGCGGTCGCGGACGGCGCGGCACCGAGGGCTGCGGTGACCGCGAGCGCTGCCGCCGTGATCAGGGGGAGACGTCGCATGAGGATCCTTCGGGGGTCCGAGAAACGGTGGGGGATAACGCATTTCATGTGTCCGAAGTCACACGGCCGGCGACTCTACTGGTGAGTCAACTGCGCTGACAAGACCCCAGTCCGGCTCAGCTCATGGACCGGTTGTCCGCAGGTCGGACGGATGACGCAATGATGGCTTCGATGACTTCCACCCGTTCGACCATCGCCGCGCGACCGCTCGCCCTTGCCGCCGTAGTTGTGTCGGGGGCGCTGCTGGCGGTGCAGTCGCGGATGAACGGCGCCATCAGCGAGCACACCTCTCAGCCCCTGATCGCTGCTCTGTGGAGCTTCGCGTCGGGCCTCGTAGTGCTCTGTCTCGCCGTGCTATTCGTGCCGAGTGTGCGTCGCGGCGTCGCGGGCATCGGTCGGGCGCTGCGCGAGCGGAGGTTGGCCTGGTGGCAGTGTCTGGGCGGTGTCGTCGGCGGCACGCTGGTGGCCGTGCAGGCCTGGTCGGTGCCGCTGATCGGCGTGACCATCTTCAGTGTTGCCGTCGTCGGCGGGCAGACTCTCAGCGCGCTCGCCGTCGACCGGTTCGGCCTCGGCCCGGTGGGTGTCCAGACGGTGACCGGGTTGCGGGTGGTCGCGGCGTTGGTCGCGGTGGCCGGCGTGGTCGTGTCGGCGACCGGACGTGGCGGCGGCGAACTGCACCTGCTGCCGGCGCTCGCAACCTTCGCGGTCGGCATCGGGCTCGCCGTCCAGCAAGCACTCAACGGCCGGGTCTCGGTCGCCAACGGCAGCCCGATGGCGACCACCTGGCAGAACTTCCTGGTCGGAACGATCACCCTTGTCGTCGTGAGCATCGTGTCGGTGGCGCGCAACGGCACCGACGACTGGAGCATCCCGCACGACGTGCCGCTCTGGGCGCTGCCGGGCGGCCTCCTGGGCATCGTCTTCATCGCGCTCACCGCGTGGGGTGTGCGGGTCACCGGCGTCCTGGTGTTCGGGCTGCTGTCGATCGCCGGGCAACTCCTTGCCGCCCTCGTGCTCGATCTCGCGTCGTCCCGCGACCTCGTCGGACCCCAGTTGATCGTCGGGCTCGCCATCACCCTCCTGGCGGCCGTCGCGGCAGGAGTCGGGCCGATGATCACGGCACGTCGCAGCCGCCAGGGCCGCGTGGCGGGCAACCGTTCGCCGTAGGCGATCGGGTCGAACGCAAGCACGGCCGACCTGGCAGGATGGGGCACCGTGACGGCGATCGTGATGGACGGCAAGGCGACCCTGCGAGCAATCAAGGACGAACTGCGCACCCGCGTCGCGGCACTGGCCGACAAGGGTGTCGTTCCCGGCCTGGGCACGGTGCTCGTCGGCGACGACCCGGCGTCGCACTGGTACGTCGGCGCGAAGCACAAGGACTGCGCCTCGATCGGGGTGCGTGGTTTCCGGCACGACCTGCCGGCCACCGCGAGCCAAGCCGAGGTCGAGCAGGTGATCGACAACCTCAATGCCAACCCCGAGTGCACCGGATTCATCGTGCAGCAGCCGACCGGACTCGACGAATTCGCGTTGCTGTCAAGGGTTTCGCCGGACAAGGACATCGACGGTCTGCACCCGATGAACCTCGGCAAGCTGGTGCTGGGCAAGGACGGTCCATTGCCGTGCACGCCGCTCGGCGCGATCGAACTGCTGCGGCGTTACGAGGTGCCGATCGACGGTGCCCACGTCGTGGTCATCGGCCGTGGGCTCACCGTCGGCAGACCCCTCGGACTCCTGCTGACCCGCCGCTCCGAGAACGCCACCACCACCTTGTGCCACACCGGCACCCGCAACCTGGCCGACCAGGTGCGTGAGGCCGACATCGTCATCGCCGCCGCCGGCGTGCCCGACCTGGTGACCAAGGACATGGTGAAGCCGGGGGCCGCGGTGATGGACGTCGGTGTCAGCCGGCGCGACGGCAAGATCGCCGGCGACGTCGCAGCCGACGTCGTTGAGGTGGCCGGCTGGATCACCCCCAACCCCGGTGGCGTGGGGCCGATGACGCGCGCCATGTTGCTGAGCAACCTGGTGGCGATCGCCGAGCAGCAGGCCTCGTGAGGCGTCCGCCACTGGGGCCGGCCTGGTGGGTGCTGGTCGCCGGAGCGCTCGTCGCGCTGTTCGCGATGGTGCTCGACGTGCGCACCGGTGGCTACCTGCTGGCCGCCACCACCGGTCTGGGTGCGCTGATGCGGGCGGTCGCGCCGGACCGATTCGCCGGCGCCGTGGCGGTGCGCCGTAGGGGCACCGACGTCGTGCTCTACGGCCTGGTCACCATCGCGCTGATCGTGGTGTTCACGCTGGTCAAACTCTGACCGCACAGATCGACGACGAAGGGCCCCGGGAGATCCCGGGGCCCTTCGTCGTCGTGGGGTGGCTCAGATGAGGCCGAGCTTCTCCACTGCGGCGCGCTCGTCCTGCAGGCGCTTGGCGGAGGCGAGGATGCGCTCCTTGCTGAACTCGTTCAGCTCCAGGCCCTGCACGATCTCGTACTTGCCGTCCTTCACCCGGCACGGGAAGGAGGAGATGATGCCCTCCGGGACGCCGTACGAGCCGTCGGAAGGCACCGACATCGACACGATCTCGTCGCTGCCGAGCAGCCAGTCGTGCATGTGGTCGATGGTCGCGGACGCGGCCGAGGCGGCCGAGGAGGCGCCGCGGGCCTTGATGATCGCGCCGCCGCGGGTGGCGACGGTCGGGATGTACTCGTCCTTGATCCAGGCCTCGTCGACCAGGTCGGCGGCGATGTTGTCGCCCACCTTGGTGTTGTAGAGGTCGGGGTACATCGAGTCGTCGTGGTTACCCCAGATCGCGAGGTCCTTGATCTCGCTGACCGACACCTCGAGCTTCTTGGCGAGCATCGCCTTCGCACGGTTGTGGTCGAGGCGGGTGAGGGCGTTGAAGCGCTCGGCCGGGATGTCGGGAGCGTTCTCCTTCGCGATGAGCGCGTTGGTGTTGGCCGGGTTGCCGGTGACGAGGATCTTGATGTCGTCGGCGGCGACCTTGTTCAGCGCGGCGCCCTGGCCGGTGAAGATCTTGCCGTTGGCGGAGAGCAGGTCGGAGCGGTCCATACCCTCCTTGCGCGGCATGGCGCCGACCAGCAGGGCCGCGTTGGCGCCGTCGAACATCTTCTCGGCGTCGTCGCCGATCTCGACGGAGTGCAGCAGCGGGAAGGCACAGTCGTCGAGTTCCATGACGACGCCCTCGAGCGCCTTCAGCGCCGGGGTGACCTCGAGCAGCTGGAGGGCGACCGGGGTCTCCGGGCCCAGGAGCGCACCGCTGGCGATGCGGAAAAGAAGGCTGTAACCGATCTGGCCGGCGGCGCCGGTGACGGCAACCTTGACAGGCGTGTTGCTCACGTTCATCCCCTCAGGACGACTACGGGTGGGTACCGGTCGAAAGTATCAGCGGCCCGCGAGGCCGCGTGCGGCAGCCTTGACACGCGGTAGGGGCGGGACGTATGTGACAAGACGGGCATACTGTCCGAGGAATTTCGACTTCTGGGAAGGACGTCGCCGTGCGTCGAAGCTTGTGGGGGCTCGCTCTGGGGCTGCTTGTCATCATCGACGCTGCGCTCGTCGCGTGGGCGCTGCGTCCCGGTGACCAGACGGCGCCGGGCGCCGATGTGACGGCGACGTCATCGACCCCCTCGTCGGCGACGACGACCGCGAGCAGTTCGACCGCTGCGGCCGCGCCCGACCGGGTGATCGTGGTGCCGACCGGCGCGGCGAGCGCGTGGCGGGTGATCACCGGTTCCGCGTGCGGTGGCTCGGTCACCGTGGCGAGCAGTCAAGACTCCGGTGCCACCTGGAAGGCCGGCCCGAAGGTCGATCTGCGCATGGTGTCGTCGGTCAGCACCGACGACAACGGACGGCCGGTGCTGACCGGTCTCAACGAGGCCTGCAAGCCGGCGACCCTCGTGCTCGAGGACACCGGTGCGAAGGCGACCGAGACGCGGCCCGGCTGGGCGATCAACCCGGCGGACGTGTCGACGCTGCTGCACACCGGCAAGGCGACGGCGAAAGCCTGCGCGACCGGCACGATCAAGGACCTCGCCACCGACACCGCCGAACGCGCCAATGTGTTGTGCGACGGCGGCGTGGTGCGCCGCACCACCGACTCAGGCGCCACCTGGTCGACGGTCGGCACGGTGAAGAACGCCACCGGCATCTCGACCGCCGGCTCGGGGCAGGGCTACCGGGTCTACGTCGCCAGCAGACAGAACTGCGGCATTCGGGTGGCCGCGCTCGCCGAAGAGGCGAACGGCTCCGCCGACGGGTGCGTCGAGGGCACCACCGGCGTCAAGGCGGCCGACATCGCGATCTGGGGTCGCACCATCTGGGCGGCCGACCAGAGCAAGGCGTGGGTCGTTCCGATGTCCAATCCCGTTGCGGCACACTCGTCGACCACCACGCAGAGCTCGACCCAGGAGTCCGCGAACTCGACCGATGCCGCGGCGAGCAACTCCGCAGCGGAGCCGAGTTCGACCTCCAACCCCTACGTGGCGCCGAGCTCGACCGAGCAATGGACCCCGAGCTCGACCAGGCAATGGACACCGAGCTCGACCAGGCAATGGACACCGAGCTCGACCAGGCAATGGACACCGAGCTCGAACAGGCAATGGACACCGAGCTCGAGCCGCCAGTGGACGCCGAGCTCGACCACTGAACAGGAGTCGGCCTCGACCGATCCGGGCCTGACGACGACGGCGGCGCCATCCGTGGGTGTGGAGAGTGCCCGTTAGTTCATCGACCGCGAGACGCATTTCCATGTTTGTGCGATAATCGCGTCGGACCTGCCGCCTGGCAGATTCGGGAGTGCGCGACTGCGCACGATGTAGCGGGCACGACCTAGTGGGGAAAGTATGACTTCGGAAAGCAGTGTGAAGCGTCGGACGGTGGCCAAGGGGATGGGTTGGGCTGCGCCAGTTGTGGCACTCGCAAGTGCCGCGCCCCCCGCAGCGGCCTCACTCCGGAAGGATCCGGGAATCAACGGCTGGGTGCTGAATTCGCCCACGTCTCTAGGTAGCTGCAAGTACACCCTCAAGGTGGACTCAACGGTCAACGGCAACGGGCCAGATGGTGCTCCCTTCGGCCTATACCTGTACGACGTGCAGTCGTCCGCTGTGATCTCGAACGCGGTCCTCACATATTGGATTATCGGCAACCAGACCGCTACCTGGGCCACGAACAGCGGGCACTCGACGTGTTGGTCCGGCCCGGTCCGCGGCACTCCGGCGACTAAGGCGGACGGCCTCGTGTACACGCCCTATGTTTTTACCTACACGTGCCCGATCAACCCGGCGAGTGTCAGCGCCGACGGCAGACTTCGCCTGGGTGGTTTCAACGTGACGGCAACCTTCACCCAACCGGACAACCTCTGTAACAACGTCACGTATTGGACGCAACGGTCAATCACGATCGACCAGGATGGCGTTGGGTCGCAGCCTGCTGCGGACCTGACCTTCGAGCGACGCAATGGAACGCTGGGTCCTTACACCGGCAGCCGCGCGCCGCAGGCGCGGAGTGCGTCGGGCAGCGACAGTGTGGGCACGGCAGGCACTGCCGTCAGCGCCGCTGCCTCCTAACCGACGTATACAACGACAACGGCACTCCAAGGCGCTTGGAGTGCCGTTGTCGTTGCGTACCTGACCGGCCGGTAGCGGCCGGGTTGTTCGCTCGCTGCCGGTCAGGGATAACCTGTTGCGAGCGAACAACGCCGTCACCACGCCGACTCAGGAGCCTGCCACCGCATGGAGAAGATCAAGGTCAAGAACCCCATCGTCGAACTCGACGGTGACGAGATGACGCGCATCATCTGGGCGTTCATCAAGGACCGCCTGATCCACCCGTACCTCGACATCGATCTGAAGTACTACGACCTGGGCATGGAGTCGCGCGACGCGACCGACGACCAGATCACCGTCGACGCAGCCAACGCGATCAAGCAGTACGGCGTCGGCGTCAAGTGCGCGACGATCACCCCGGACGAGGCCCGCGTCGAGGAGTTCGGCCTCAAGGAGATGTGGAAGAGCCCCAACGGCACGATCCGCAACATCCTCGGCGGCGTGATCTTCCGCGAGCCGATCATCATCAGCAACATCCCGCGTCTGGTGCCGGGCTGGACCAAGCCGATCATCATCGGGCGCCACGCCCACGGTGACCAGTACAAGGCGCAGAACTTCAAAGTGCCTGGTAAGGGCAAGGTGACGATCACCTACACCCCGGCCGACGGCAGCGCCCCGACCGAGCTGGAAGTCGCCGAGTTCGGCGAAGACGGCGGCGTGGCGATGGGCATGTACAACTACAACAAGTCGATCGAGGACTTCGCCCGCGCGTCGTTCAACTACGGCCTACAGCGCCAGGTGCCGGTGTACCTGTCGACCAAGAACACCATCCTCAAAGCGTACGACGGTGCGTTCAAGGACATCTTCCAGCGCATCTTCGACACCGAGTTCAAGGCGCAGTTCGACGAGCTCGGCCTCACCTACGAGCACCGTCTGATCGACGACATGGTCGCCTCCGCGCTGAAGTGGGAGGGCGGCTACGTCTGGGCCTGCAAGAACTACGACGGCGACGTGCAGTCGGACATCGTGGCCCAGGGCTTCGGCTCGCTCGGCCTGATGACCTCCGTGCTGATGACGCCCGACGGCAAGACCGTCGAGGCCGAGGCCGCACACGGCACGGTGACCCGTCACTACCGCCAGCACCAGCAGGGCAAGGCGACGTCCACCAACCCGATCGCCTCGATCTTCGCGTGGACCCGCGGCATCGCCAAGCGCGGCGAACTCGACGAGACCCCCGAGGTCACCAAGTTCGCCGAGACTCTCGAGCGCGTCTGCATCGAGACGGTCGAGGAAGGCAAGATGACCAAGGACCTCGCGCTGCTCGTCGGCAAGGACCAGCCGTTCCTCACCACCGAGGAGTTCCTCGCGGCGATCGACGAGAACCTGCAGAAGGCGATGAGCGCAGCCTGATTTCGCTGACACAGGTAAGCGGCCCCGACCTGTCGGTGGGGCCGCTTACCTGCTGTGGCGCGTCTCTCGCTGCGCCGACTCACCTAACGTGGCGGCAGGCAGCCGCCGCTGGCGTTAGTTCCGCAGTTGGGCGGAGCATCGATGTCGCTGCTCCATTGAGCGCCGCTTCCGTTGGCAGCGAAGCTGTACTGAAAGCGGATCTTCGATGCGCTGCTCTCACTGTTGAAGAGGAGGTATCCAGTACTGCAGGCACTGCCGGTTCCGATGTCGAGAACCAGCGGGAAACTGGCCCCACTCGGTATCAGCTTCTTCTTAGCGTTGTTCGTCACGTCCCAGATATAAAGTTTGGTCGCGCCGCCCGGACCAGTACACCCGTTCACGGTCGCGCAGATCTGCAGGTAATACCCCCACGACTGGTCGGTCGACTGCCCAGGGCACTTACAACTGTTGCCACCGAAACTGAAGGTCGGCACACACGGCACCGACGCGGCGGCATTGGGCGCAGCTGACACGAGCGCGACGGCGGGCACTGCCCACGCTGCGGATGTCGCTACATTGCGCCGAGTGACGGTGCCGTCGGTCTTGCTTCTACTCATGATTCCCACCTTCAGAGTCGACGTTGGTCGTGCCGAGTCGGATCGGTGGCCCCCCGGGACTTCGACTCTCCGAGCCCGATAGTAGACCCCTGGTAGGGACTAGGCAACGGAACAGCACGAAGTGGGCAGAACGGAAACCAGACGCGTCGCTGTCCACCGGGGTTAGGCTGCATCTGATGACGATGCAGAGTGGGACCGGTGTACAGCGGGTGGAGGCGCCTTCCGGCGTCCGTGTGGTCCTCGGCAGAGCGGCGGTGCAGCTCATCGCAGATGATGCCGGCGCTCACTTGCTGCACATCAAAGGCGAGGCTGTCGATTCTCGCCTCAGCCCGAGACAAGCACCTGGCTCAGACGTCGATGCGTTGGTCCGCCCGGCCCACGTCAGCCGGCTCGACACGGCGCTACGTGCCCGTGGCTGGCGGATCCACAGCACCTTCGCGAATGGGTCGCCGTTCGAGCATGCACAGACGTACGTGCACGACTTGTGGGGTTACTTCGATCTACATCGCTGGTTTCCCGGCATCAACCTCCCCGCCGACGAAGCGTTCGAGCTGCTGTGGAAGGAACGGCAACCCCGCCAACTCGCGGGGGCGACCGGTTCTGTTCCGTCCTTGCCGATGCAGGCCACGATTCTGATCCTGAATGCCGCCAGGTCGGGCGTCGCCGACCCCGTGCAGCGCTGGATCGTAGAGCCGGGCATCGATCCGGCGGTCATCGACCGCTGTGTTGGGCAACTTCAGGCTCAGGTGGCCTTCGCAGCAGCCACGGGACATCTCGCTGATTTCAGCGGGGAGCCTGACTACACCCTCTGGAGCGCGGTGACGCAGGGCGGGAGCCGCACTGCCGAGTGGTTGGGACGGTACCGTGCAGCGCACTCGTGGCGGCAGCGGATTCGGATCCTCGCACGTGCGCCCCGCGTCAATATCGATGATTTGTCTCATAAGTTGGGACGGCAGCCGACACGGTCGGACATTGTTGCGGAGACCATCCGGCGCGCATCGAAAGCAGGGCAGGAGAGTTGGAGATGGTGGCGGGGGCGGTCACGACGTGGCTGACCTTGTGATTGGTGAACGTGTCGGCTGGGTATGCACCGACGACACTCTTTACGTTGCGAAGCTGCCGGACGGCCCGTTGATGGCGATGAACGAGACCGCGGCGGCGATTTGGGGGGCATGTCAGGCAGGGACGTCGCGCGAAGGTCTGATCCGTGACCTGGCGGCTCACTACGACATGCCACCGAGTGAACTCGCGCCTGAGGTCGACCGAT